>NZ_DASVSY010000051.1:0-27286 GCF_036387835.1 Hymenobacter sp.
GTGCTTCAGCCAACTTACAGCGCGCTTTCCCAAACAAATCCACGCCGTAACGGCTGCTGGATTTGCGTTAAAAATTGCCCTCTTCATTTTTGCTCACGCTCTGCACCAAGCCGGCCTATAGGCTGCAACTTGGGTTAGCTAATTCCTTTGACTAAGCACTAGCCAGTTGCGGGCTGTCAGCCAGTAGTTGACTTGTTGCAGAGCCGCCTGTTGCGCTTGCGTGTGGAGCTGGCTGAGTTGATCGGCTAGCGCCGGAAAAGTAGCATCATTCATTTAGCCGAAGATACAGCCAGAACAGTTGCGCACGCACCCCTAGCGTATCAAACTTTGAGAGTGCGTTTATGTAATAATACACGTGCCACGCGCATTAATAATCCCGGGCATGGTTTGTCGTTCAAATTCGATTTCATCGATAGGTTTCGAAGAAGTGCCCGGGGTGCACTTCAATACCTGTCACTTTGTGTCCCTGGAACCCCAAGGCGAAGACCAAGACAAACAACGCTCGGATTACATCCGCTATTTTGGGCACTTACCAGAGCAAGCCTGAAAAGCCAACTCAGCAATTGCACCAGTGTCCAATAACTTGCTTACTCAAAGTCTCGATTTACGAAGCACCTGGCCCGAGTACCTTGTCCTGAAATAGATTAAGAGTTATCAGACTGTCAACTCATTTCAAGACAAGACAACCTATTCCAGGACAAGACCCCTTAAGAGAACTATCGGAACGTTTACTTAAAGTATACAAATAGATATTATTTATTAACAAACATATAATCTATCAACAACACTAGTATACTAAGTAAAAGGCAACTTTGTCTTTCGAAAACACTAGAAATTACACAGCAAACTTGATTGCTTGCTGGACGTGATGCAAGGAGTTCAGAAACGGCCTGGCTCACCTGGCTCCATTTCAGTATTAGTTTCTCCGCTGTGGCCATACCCTCCGTTTCGCCTTCTCAACACCGCTGGCAAATCCAGATAACCCTTAGCTTATTTATAGGCTACAGCGCCTACTATCTATGTCGCTCTAATCTCTCAATTGTCGCGCCGCTGCTGATCCGGGAGTTTGGTAGCCAGGGACTCAACAAGGAAGTACTAGGTCAGATTGCTTCGGTAGGGGTCCTGTTTTATGCGGCAGGCAAGGTTGTAAACGGAATTCTGGGCGACTTTCTGGGTGGGAAGAAAGTGTTTTTGCTGGGTATGGTGGGGGCGGCAGCGGCCACGGTGCTGTTTGGCTTAGGGCAGGGGGTAGTCGTGTTCTTTATTGCCTGGGCTCTCAATCGGCTGGTGCAGTCGATGGGCTGGGCGGGGCTAGTGAAAACCGTAGCCAACTGGTTTTCCTACCAGACATACGGTAAGATAATGGGGCTGCTGAGTTTGAGCTACCTGTTCGGCGATATTGTGGCCAAGCTGCTGCTGGGGCAATTGCTGGGCTTCGGACTCGGCTGGCGCGGGCTGTTTATGGTGGCAGCGGGCGTACTGGCCGCCACGGCGCTTATCACCTGGTTCACGCTGAAAAATACGCCCGAGAGCGTCGGTCTGGAAGCGCCGCCCGTAAGCCCGGAAAGCCTTTTTGCTGGCTCCAGGTCGCAAACGGCCACATCGCCCGCATCGTTGGCCACGTTGCTGCAGCCGTATTTCAGAAGTTCCGCTTTCCGCCTCATGCTGGTCATGTCGTTCGGTTTGACGGCCTTGCGCGAAGCCTTCAGCTTCTGGATTCCTACCTATCTGGTAGAAGCCGCGCACCTTTCGGAAAGCGCCGCCTCGCAGTACAGTGCGCTGTATCCGCTGCTGGGTATGGTGTCCATTCTGGGAGCCGGCTACCTTTCAGGTGGGTGGTTGCGGGGGCAGCGCGGCTTGCTGATTCTGGCGGCCTGCGTGCTGCTGGTACCCGTGCTGCTGCTCATGACCCAACCCAACAGCAACTCCTGGCTGCCGGTCCTGCTGATTTCGGGCACGGGCTTGCTGCTGTTAGGTCCCTACTCGTTTTTGGCGGGCGCCATGTCGTTGGATGCCGGGGGGCGGCAAGGGGCAGCTACGGCCGCCGGGCTGGTGGACGCGGTGGGCTATGTGGGCGGTACGCTGGCCTTGTGGCTGACGGGCACCCTTGCCGAGCACCAAGGCTGGGGATATGCCTTTTTGGCTTTGGCTTTGATAGCCGCGGCCACGGCTGGCGCGGCCCTAATTTTTTACCGCACGCAGGAGCGCCCGATAACTGCCGCTGCCGCCGCCGTGTGAAGTGCCATGCGTTTCCTTATATGAAACAAAACATCATATTCAGTTAACTATTTGGTAACTGCTTAGCTGCGGTTTTCCCTGAAGTAAATCAGTCCTTTGTTGTGATTCTTTTGGACTTCCGCCGCGAATATTCTCATTCATTAGCGGCCAGTGCCTACATGCTGCTTTCTGCTACCCCGGCCGCGCACTGGGGGTAGCAGTCGTCAACCAGTCAGAGAGTGCCTATCTGCGGGCCCATGTGGCCTGCCTACTGAGTGTTCATCTTTCTATTCCTCTCCGATTTCTACCCATGAATCCGGACCCTGCAACGCCGTGGCAAACGGTAGCGGATATTTTTGCCCTGTACCGGGCGCACGGCGCCGCTGATTACATTGGCGAGCCGGTTTCGCAGTTCGAGCACATGTGGCAGGCCGCCGCGCTGGCCGAAGCTGAGGGCTACGAGGAAGAAGTGGTGCTGGCCGCTTTCTTCCACGATTTCGGCCACTTGTGCGCGCAACAGCAACCCGCCGCTGTAGCCTCAATGGACAACTTTGGCGCTATGAACCACGAGAAGCTGGGGGCTGACTATTTGCGGCACTGCGGCTTTTCCGAGCGGCTGACCATGCTGGTAGAAAGCCACGTGCAAGCCAAGCGCTACCTCACTTACCAATACCCGGAGTATCTGCACCGCCTTTCCCCAGCCAGCCAGGCAACGCTAGCTTTCCAAGGCGGCGTAATGACCGCCAGTGAGGCGGCAGCCTTCCTCCGCAATCCGGACGCGGAAATCATCCTGCGGTTGCGGCACTGGGATGATCTGGCCAAGCAGGAAGGCCAGCCAATCGGTGAGTTGGAACATTTGGAACGGATGGCTCTCCGGCATCTGCTGCACCAGCGTGCCTGAGCCTTCAGGCCCATACTTCCTTAAAAGACATCTAGCCGGGCTATTTCCGCCTACTCTTTTCACTTCTTCCCTCTTCACTATGAGCAATTTTTACAGGCAACTCAACGTGGTTTTGCTGGTACTGCTGCTGGGACTGCTGCCCCGGTTACTACTAGCACAGGGCACCGTCGGCGGCGTGGTCAACGACGAAACCAAGCAGGCCATGCCGGGGGTCAGTATCCTAATAAAGGGCACCACCCGCGGCACGACCACTGACACCGACGGTCGATTTTCGATAGCCGCCAGCCCCGCCGATGTGCTTGTGTTTCAGTTTGTGGGTTCGTTGCCGAAAGAAGTAACCGTTGGCGACCAGACCACGCTGTCCGTGGTGTTGGTAACCAATACGCAGGCGCTGAATGAGGTGGTCGTAACGGCGCTCGGCGTCAAAAAAGAGGCGCGTACGCTAGGCTATGCCACCCAGGAAGTGCAGGGCCAGGACTTAGTGAAAGCCCGCGAGCCAAACCCCATCAACGGGCTGACCGGCAAAGTAGCGGGGTTGACGGTAGCGCCGTCGGCCGAGATTCTGCGCCGCCCGCAGGTGCTGCTGCGCGGCAACTCCGACATTCTGTACGTGGTGGACGGGGTGCCCATCAACTCCGACACCTGGAATCTGAGCCCCGACGATATCGAAACCTACACGGTGCTCAAAGGCCCCACGGCCTCGGCGCTCTACGGTTTTCGGGGCCGCAACGGCGCTATTCTCATTACCACCAAGCGCGGTACCAAAGATGCCCGCGGCTTTTCGCTGGAAGTGAATTCCAGCACCATGCTCGACCAAAGTTTCCTGGCTATTCCGAAGGTGCAGGACCAGTACGGCCCCGGTGACCACGGTGTGTATTCGTTTGTGGACGGCCGCGGGGCCGGGCAAAACGACGGCGACTACGACGTTTGGGGCCCAGCCCTCGACGGCCGCCTGCTGCCGCAGTACGACAGCCCCATCGACCCGGCTACCGGCAAGCGCATTCCCACGCCCTGGACCGCCCGGGGCAAAGACAACCTCACGCGTTTTCTGCAAACTGGGGTGCTCACCACCAACAACATCGCCATTGGGGTGGGCAACGAGAAGTACGATTTGCGCGTGTCGGGTTCACACTCTTTTCAGCGGGGCATCGTGCCCAACACCAAACTCAACATCGTCAACTTCAACGTCACGACCGGCGTCAACTTCACGCCCAAGCTGCGCTGGGAGTCCAATATCAACTACAACCGCCAGTTCACGCCCAACTTCCCCGACGTGAATTACGGGCCCAACAGCTTGATTTATAACACCGTGATTTGGGGTGGGGCTGACTGGAGCATGGACGACATGCGCAACTACTGGCAGCCGGGCAAGGAAGGCACCCAGCAGATTTACGCCGAGTATCAGCGCTACAACAACCCGTACTTTGTGGCCTACGAGTGGCTGCGCGGGCACTACAAAACCGACGTGTACGGCTACTCGTCGCTGCGGTACAAGTTCAACGACCACCTCTCCATAACGGGCCGCACCCAGATTACCACCTGGGACTTGCTGCGTACCGAAAAGCTGCCGTACTCGGCTACCACCTACGGCCGCGAGGAAGCCCGGGGCGACTACCGCGAAGACAAACGCACGCTCTTCGAGAACAACACCGACGTGTTGGCCACCTACAACCAGGATATATCGTCGGCCTTTAGTTTGCAAGCATTGGTGGGAGCTAACCTGCGCACGTACCGCTACAATTCCAGCTACGTGAGCACCGATTACCTGAACGTGCCCGGCCTCTACAACTTCAACAACTCGCGCAACCCGCTACGAGCGGCCAGCTTCCAGTCGGAAATGGGCGTGCGCTCGGCCTATTACTCGGCCGACCTGACGTTCCGCAAGGCCGTAACGCTTTCCACCACCGGCCGCGTCGACCAGCTGTCCACGCTGCCCTCGAAGAACGACACCTACTTCTACCCCTCGGTGGCGCTGAGTACGGTGTTGTCGGATTACCTGCCCACCATGGGGCCAGTATCGTTCTTGAAAGCCCGCGCCTCGTATGCCAACGTGAAATCGGGCTTGACCAGCAACACCATTGGGGCTACGCCGGCCGGCAGCTATCCGCTTGGTTACGGCGACCAGTACCAGTCGTCGTACGATGGCCCGAGCTACGCCAACTCCTCGTTCTATTCTACCCCGCTGGTGTACAACAACCAGCCCGCGGCCTACTACACCAACACCCTCAACAACCCCAACATCAAGCCTGAAGAAAGCTCGGCCATAGAAGCCGGCCTGGACGTGCGCTTTTTGCAGAACCGGCTGGGGTTGAGCGGCACTTATTTCGTCACCGACAACGGGCCGCGCATCTATAACCTGCCCACTTCGGAAACTGCGGGCTATACCAGCCAGCTGGTAAACGCTATTACCACCCGCAAGAAAGGCTGGGAAGTGTCCCTGACTGGCTCCGTGCTCAGCAACCCCAACGGCCTGAACTGGGACGTGCTGGTGAACTGGTCGACGTACCGGGAGCGGCTCCAGGAAATCTATCCGGGCGTAACGGAGCTGCCCTCCAGCGTATTCGTGTTGGGCAGCTCGGGGGCGCGCACCATCAAAGTAGGCGAGCGGGTCGACCAGTACTTCAGCTCTGCCTTCGTGCGCACCCCCGACGGGCAGCTCATCAACGATGCCGGCGGCCGGCCCCTGAACACGCCCGTGGCGCAGCGTTTAGGCTTCGTGGACCCGGATTGGGTGTGGGGCATCAACAACCGGTTCCGCTACAAGGCCCTGACTTTCAGCTTTCAGTTTGATGGCCGCGTAGGCGGCGTGATTGAAGACTACGTGCAGCGCCAGACCTTCCGCGGCGGCCGCCACATCGAAACGACCGAGGGCGCTATGGGCGTCGCCCGCGCCCAGGACGTGCTCGGGGTGCGTTCGTACGTGGGCCCGGGCGTGGTAGTGGCCAACGGGGCGGCCATCAACTACGATGTCAACGGCAACGTGACCAACTACGGCGAACTGCAGTTCGCGCCCAACACCACGGCTACCTTCCTGCAAGACTACATCAGCCGCTATTATTCCACGCTGGAAGCCAACGTTATCAGCCGCTCGTTTGCCAAGCTGCGCGAGGTAACTATCGGCTACCAGGTGCCCCATCAGTGGTTGGAAGGCCGCTTTATTCGCCAGGCCAGCGTGTCGGTGGTGGGCCGCAACCTGCTGTATTTCGCCGAGAAGAAAGACATCGACATCGACCAGTTTGCTGGCCGCCAGGGCTCTTCGGATTTGCAGACTCCCACGCTACGCCGCTACGGCATCAACCTGAATTTGACCTTTTAGTCGGCCGGACTTTATTTCAACAAGACGATGAAACTCTCAACAATTGCCTGCGGCCTGCTGCTGCTGGTTAATGGCGCCCTGAGTGGCTGCCAGGACTTCGAGGAGCTGGAAGTAAATCCCAACCAGCCTACCAACGTGCCGCCTTCCCTGGTGGTCAACGGGGTGCTGAATGCCATGTACGAGGGCGCCTGGAACGAGGTGATGCGCTGGAACCAGTTCTACGCCCTCAACTACAACTACTACGGCAACCAGGAATACACCTGGACAGCTACTGGCCTGCGCTACACCACCCTCAAAGACGTGACCCGCATGGAGCTGGAAGCCGCCCGCACCGGCTTGCCGACTCCCAACCAGTACTCGGCCATGGGGAAGTTTTTCCGGGCCTACTACTACGTGCAAATGACGCAGCGCGTAGGGGACTTGCCTTTGACCGAAGCCGTGCAAGGGCTGGCCAATCTGACGCCCATTTACGATTCGCAGAAAGCCGTGTATCTGCAATGCCTGACCTGGCTGGACGAAGCCAATACCGAGCTGGCCGCGCTGGCCGCCGTGCCCGGCACCCGCCTCGAAGGCGACATTTATTTTAACGGGGACCTGGTGAAGTGGCAGCGCACGGTGAATACCTTCAAGCTGCGCGTACTGATCAGTTTGAGCAAAAAAGCCGCCGACCCTGATTTGCGGGTGCCGCAGCGCTTTGCGGAAATGCTGGCCGACCCCACCCGGTTCCCTGTTATGACCGGGATGAGCGACAACCTGCAATACGTCTATAATACGTCGTTCAATAAATATCCGCGCAACCCCGACAACTTCGGCAACAATGCCACCCGCGAGAACATGGCGGCCACTTACCTCAACAAGCTGGTGGAGTTGCGCGACCCGCGCACGTTTGTGGTAGCCGAGCCGGCCGCGGCCCGGTTGGCCACCGGTTTAAGTGCCACCGATTACGCGGCCTACGTAGGTGCCAGCTCGGGCGAGGATTTGGCGGAAATGTCGACCAAGGCCCTGCGCGGCGAGTATTCCTTCTCGAACCGGCAGCGCTATGCCAGCACCTACACCGGCGAGCCCACCTTCATCATCGGCTATCCCGAGCTATGCTTCAATATTGCCGAGGGCCTGCACCGCGGCTGGGCTACCGGCAACGCCAACACGTACTATCAGCAGGGCATTACGGCTTCGATGGGCTTCTACGGCATCACCAACGTAACGGATTACCTGGCGCAGCCCGCCGTGACGTACGCCAACAACCCGGCCGGCCTCGAGAAAATATTGCAGCAGAAGTACCTGGCCTTCTTCCAGAATTCGGGTTGGGAAGCTTTCTACAACCAGCGTCGTACCGGGGTGCCCACTTTCCTTACCGGGCCCGGCACGGGCAACAGCGGCCGGATTCCGCGCCGCTGGCAGTATCCCACCAACGAGCGCACCACCAACGCCGCCAACTATCAGGACGCGGTGCAGCGCCAGTTCGAGGGCCAGGACGATATCAACCGGGACCTCTGGCTGCTTCAGTAACGGCCCACCAGCCTACTGGAATATTATGTTGCTAGTAATAGAACGTCATGCTGAGGAATCGAAGCATCTCTACTGCTTCGTCTGAATTGCTCTACAACGAAGCGGTAGAGATGCTTCGATTCCTCAGCATGACGTTCTAGTAGCATGACAATGTATTGGTATGATGTTCTATGTTTCGCCTTTCAGTTTCCCTTTGCCAGCTATTCCCCTTCGTTTGCCTAATGAAAAGAATTTCTCTGTTGCTGCTCGCCTGCGCCGTTGGGGGAACCACCGCCGCCCAAACGCGCAAACCCCAAACGGAAAACGTTGTGCTGGTCACCTTGGACGGCATGCGTTGGCAGGAGGTTTTCGGAGGGGCCGACTCGGCGCTGTTTCGGGATAGTAAGCACTATTATGCCAACCGGGCAGTATTGCAGCGCGAATTTGGCCAGGGTTCGGCCGCGCAGCGTCGGCAAACCCTGATGCCCTTTTTGTGGAACACCGTAGCTAAGCAGGGCCAGCTGTATGGTAACCGCACAGCCGGCAGCCTAGTGAACGTGACCAACAATCAGTGGTTTTCCTACCCCGGCTACAACGAAATCCTGACCGGCGCCGCCGACAACGCCCGTATCCACAGCAACGACACGCTGCAAAACCCCAACGTAACGGTGCTGGAAGTACTGAACCAGCAGCCCGCGTTTCGGGGCAAAGTGGCCGCGCTGGGCTCATGGCAGGTGTTTCCTTACATCATCAACGAGAAGCGCAGCGGCGTGCCCGTGAATGCCGGCACCCGCCGCGCCACTGGCCCCAACCTAACCCCGCAAGAGCAGTTACTCAACGGCCTAATGGCCGCCACGCCGAGCCCCTTCGGCGACGAGCGGCTCGACTCGTTCACGGGCCACTACGCGCTGGAATACCTTAAGCGCAAGAAACCCAAGGTGCTGTATGTCAGCTTTGGCGACACCGATGAGTTTGCCCACGAGGGCGAGTACGGGGCGTATCTGCACTCGGCCCGCTACACCGACGATTTGATCCGGCAGCTTTGGGAATACCTGCAAAGTGACGCGCAGTACCGCGGCAAAACCACACTGCTCATCACCACCGACCACGGCCGCGGCGCGGCGGCCAACAACAAGTGGCGCGACCACGGCGCGAAAGTGCCCGGCGCCGACCAGATCTGGATGGCCGCCATCGGGCCGGATACCGCGCCAACCGGCGAAGCCCGGACGGGGCAGCTCTACCAAAACCAGGTAGCGGCCACGGTAGCGCAGCTATTGGGCGTCCCGTATGCTCCTGCCACACCGGCCGGGGCGGCTGTGGGAGCTATTCTGGGCAAAAAATAAGTGCCGATATGCGTAGTCAGTTACCATGCGTCCGGTACGGCATTAATTTCTTCAGTCAGGCTAGAAATTGCGGGCTACTGCTGCTGGCGCTGCTGCTAAGTGGCCTGGCGGAAGCGCAGCAGCGCAAGGTGGTGTTCATTATTGCTGATGGAATTCCGGCCGACGTGCTCGAACAAGCCCCCACGCCCAACATCCGCAAAATAATAGCCGCCGGCACCTACCTGCGGGCTCACGTAGGCGGCACCAAAGGCACCTACACCGAAACGCCTACCATCTCGGCCCCCGGCTACAACAATTTACTGACCGGCACCTGGGGCTACAAGCACAACGTGTGGGACAATGCCATCAAAGCGCCCAACTACCATTACCCAAGCATCTTCCGGGTGCTGAAAGAGGTACAGCCCACCAAGAAAATAGCTTTGTTTTCCACCTGGACCGACAACCGTACCAAGCTGGTAGGGGAAGGACTGCCCGCCGCCGGCAACCTCACCTTCGACTACAAGTTCGACGGCTACGAGCTGGATACCGTCGCGTTTCCGCACGACAAGCAGAGCCGCTACACCCACGCCATCGACGACCGGGTAATCGAGGAGGCCGCCAGGTGCCTGCGTGCCAACGGCCCCGATTTGTCGTGGATTTACTTGGAGCACACCGACGACATCGGCCACCGCCACGGCGACAGTGAGCAGTTACGTACGGCCGTGGGCTACCTTGATGTGCAGATTGGAAAGGTGGAAGAGGCGCTGGCTTACCGCAGCGCCAGCTTCAAGGAGGACTGGCTGCTGATTCTTACCACCGACCATGGCCGCGACGCCGCCACCGGCAAAAATCACGGCGGCCAATCAGAGCGGGAACGTACGACGTGGCTGGTACTCAGCGCTAAAAACACCAACACGTACGCGCAGCGCGTCCAGCCCGGCGTCGTGGATATTTTCCCCACGGTGGCCCGTTTCATGCGGCTGCCGGTTCCGGTGCCCGTTGCGCGGGAGCTGGACGGGGTGCCCCTGCTCGGGCCGGTATCATTGGCGGAGCCCAAGGTGCAGCCAGCCGGCGACAGTCTGCGCATCAGTTGGGTGGCGTTGGGCCAGAAAACCGAGCAAGTGAAGGTATGGCTCGCCACGACCAATAACTTCAAACAAGGCCAGCCCGACACCTACACGCTGCTGGCCACCGTGCCACTGGCGCAGCAAAGTCTGCTCGTAAACCGCCGCCGCTATCCGGCCTCGTTCTACAAAATCGTGCTGGAAGGCGAGCACAACACCGTCAATCAGTGGCTGATGCCGTAGCGCTACTGCTCGAATGAAGGTAAGATACGCGCTGTAGTTACGCACCCAATCGGCTGGTTACCTGGAAACAGGCTTTCCGAAGCAGCGAAAGTTTCTTTCCAGCGTCCTGAGTTACGCTACAAGCCTTGCCGAACAGCACCAGTCTGTTTTCAGCAGAGTGGCGCTGTTCGGCAAGACCTTTTGTTAAGCGAGCACTAGCTGAGCCTGCAAATGAGCGGTTAGCTCCGTCAGGGAGTTGAACAGGCCGTCGTTGGGGCACTGCGCCAGTTGTTGCCGCGAGTGGGTGCCATTCGTGACGCCCAGGCTGCGGGCGCAACCGGCGCGGCGCGCCGATTCCAGATCCGAGGGCGTATCGCCCACATTGTAGACGTGCTGCGGATCGGTAATGCCGAAGGTGCGCATGGCTTTCTGAATGAGCAGCGGGGCGGGGCGCCCTTCCGCTACTTCGTCGCTGGCAATGGAGAGGTCGATAAGGGAACAAGACGCGCCGCGGTGCTGGCTGTCGAGGCCCGCGTCCCAGCCGAGGCGCTGCAAAATTAAGTCGGTGACTTCGCGGTAAAAGCCGGTAGTCAGGGCGATACGGATGCCCTGGCTGCGCAGGAAAGCAAATAGCTCGAGGCAGCCCTCCGTCGGCACCACGGGCTGAGTGCGGTAGTGCGCTTCCAGAATGTCGCGGAACACGCGGTATGAGTGTTCCACCCGAATTGGGAGCAGGGTAGCGGCCGCCGGCCCGAGTTGTTCCCGCCACAGCATCTCGAACACAAACCGCTTGGCTTGTCCCTGCACGGCCAGAATCCGCTCGGCCGGCGCCTGCAAACCAGTGGCGGCGGCGGCTTGGGTGAAACAAGCTTCCACCTCATGCTGGTCGCGGACGGTGGTACCGGCCATGTCCAGCACTACAAGTTGTAAAGGTGTCATACGGATAAGGATATGATGTTTACAAATATGAAACAAAAATAGTATTCCTGCTCCTCCATTTATTGTATCCTGGTCATGTTTATGTTACGTTTTTCGTTCCGACCTTGCCCGCATGAAGCACGATAAGCTGAGTTTGATTGGTCTTCGGATCTTAGAGATGCGCAAAGCAAAAAAGATGAGTCTGCGCGAGCTGGCCAAGCGCAGCAACTTGTCGGCGGGCTTGCTCTCGAAGATCGAGAACTTCCGGACGGTGCCCTCGCTCTCCGTCCTGATTGAAATCGCCAACTCCCTGGAAGTGGATGTGTCGGTGCTGGTCAAGAACATCAATGGCGAGACGGCCGCGCCGTATTTGCTGGTCAGGGCCAACGAGGGCCGCGTTGAAAAGCGGGACGATTCGAAGGGATTACTCTACAAGTACCTGCTTTCTCAGGATCTGGCCAACTACAGCTTGCGCGTCAATGAAGTGCACATCAGCCCTCATACATACCGCAAGCCGTTGTCTACCAACGCCCTGGAGTTAGTACACGTGCTAGAAGGCACGGTGCACTACGGATTCAAAGACCAGGAGGTGGCCGTAACCGTTGGCGACACGCTGTACTTCGATGGCATAGTGGCTCACTCGGTGCGCAACGCCACCGAGCAGCCCGCCCGCATGCTGAAAATATACCTGTTGCGCCACACCGATTAGCAGTGGCAACGGCGTAGGCTGGTGCGCTGTGCTACGCTTAACTGCGTGGCAACTGAGTTTCGCCTGGGTGGGTCGTCGGGCTTCTGTTAGGCACAAATAACGTATTGGTAACAGCAGCAGTAGTTTCATATAAGTAAACTGCTAGTAAGTTTAGCCTGACTTATTCCCAACAAGCGAAGCGCTATGGCAAACTCGTATGACTTGATAATAGTAGGTGCGGGGGCACTAGGGACTTTTCACGCCTATTTCGCCCTGAAAAACGGGCTGAAGGTGTTGCTGCTCGAAAAAGACGACCAGCCCAGGGAAGCCACCGTGCGCAACTTCGGCCAGATAATTCCCTCGGGCATGGCCGAAGACGAGTGGTTCGACTATGCCCGCGTGAGCCTGGACACCTACAAAACGATTCAGGCCGACTACGACATTTCAATTCGCAGCAGCGGCTCGTTGTATCTGGCTTCGTCGGCGATGGAAATGCAGGTGCTAGAGGAAAAACACGGCCGCTACCAAGCCTTAGGCTACCCTTCGCAGCTACTCACCGCCGCCGAGTGCCGGCAGCGCCTGCCCGCCGTTCGCGCCGAGTATTGCGCCGGCGGCTTGTTGTTCGCGCAGGAAGTCACGGCCGAGCCCGACCAGATGATTCACCGCGTGCTGGCCTACCTCGTGGAGCGCTGGCAGCTGGACTACCGTCCCGCTACCCCCGTACGGGAAGTTACGGCGCACGCTAGCGGCTGCGAGGTGCTCGACACCCACGGCCAACGCTACCAGGCCGCGCAGGTGCTCGTGTGCAGCGGCCGCGACTTCAAGTTTCTGTTTCCTGACGTCTTCGCGCAAAGCGATTTGCAGCTCTGCAAGCTCCAGATGCTGGCCACTTATCCGTTGCCGCAGGTACACCTACCAGGCTCTGTCCTGACGGGCTTGTCGATCCGGCGCTACCACGCTTTTCATTCCTGTCCGTCGTTTGCGCAGCTGCGGCCCGAAGATATCGACCCCGCGTTGCGGCAGTGGGGCATTCACATCCTATTCAAACAGGCCCTGGATGGCTCTATCATCATCGGCGACACCCACGAGTACGCCGACGTAGCCGCGGCCGACAGCCTGGATTTCAATAACGTTAACCTGCTCAATCAGCTGATGATCCGTGAGGCACAACGCATCCTTGATCTTCCGGACTGGCGCATTCAGCGCGTCTGGAACGGCTATTATTCCCAGAGCAAATCCCGGGAAATTTTTCAGCACTCACCTGACCCACGGATTCACATCGTCACCGGTATCGGGGGCAAGGGTATGACTACGGCGTGCGGCTTCGCGCACCATAACGTCGCCCTACTAGACTTATGCCGGCTCCAGCATTCTGCGTAGTGGAAGTAGTGAGGTGGTCTAGTAAAACAGACAGTTTGAGGACCTAGGGAAAGCGTAACAAATGATAACTTCCTGGCCTATCCTACTTCCTTACCGTTTTCACTACAAAGCAGGTAAAAACTGGGGCTAAGAAGTAGGGCCAGAAAGAAAAAGGGGATTGTCTTTCTGGCCCTAGCTTTCTGACACTATGAACAAGACCTTCGGGCAGCGGGCCGCCGAAGCAACTGGCTAGGTGCGCTACCTGCGGCCGGCTTATCAGGCCCCAGCGGTGAGCGCAGAGCAGCTATCGATGGGCAAAGCACTAGTTACAAGTCCGGCGGCAAATAGTGACGTCTGTGGCTGGTTATGGCGGCTGTCGCTGACGCAGCAAATGCGAGGGGGCGGTAAGTGGTGGAAGGCGTCGGGGCGCCTGTTACCGCAGCGGAAGTAGCGCTGCGATTTTCGAGAAAGGTGAAGGCGAAGCAGGTACAACCGCTGCTGGAGTCGCTAGCCGAACTGGCGTTGGTAAGGGGCACGACGGGGAGGCAGGGGTACAGTGCTTAAGCGAAGTAGTAGTGGCAGATTAACCCCGTAACTTGTTTGTCGGTTTCCCCTTCCAAGAACCATTAGCAAGCATTTTGTCAAAACATCCACCAAAAAGTGGAACTTTACGTACAGCGTATTATCTTTGATACCCGAAGCCCCCTCAACTACCCTACGGGAGGTGGAAAGCTATTTACAGGCGTTCCAGACCAAACTCAGTGTTTTCAGCGTCGTTTTCCTCGACCGTGATAAAAACAGCACCAAAACACTTCTTAAGCTGGGCATCTCAGGTGACAACCGCTTGGCTTGTCTGCGCGAGTTGGAGCCAACCGACTACGTACAGGGACCAATTCCCAATCAGCAGCCCACGGAGGCACCACTGTGGGTATTTGGCCGCACCATCCGACGGCACGAAATCTATATCAAAGTGACCCTGGGCCGGCCCAACGGCTCGGTCTTGTGCATTTCCTTTCACGTAGCCGAGCATCCGCTCAGCTACCCGCATAAATCATCCACCCCTTCCGCAACCCCTAACCCATGATTCAGACCCGGATTCCAAGTCCCCTGGCCGACGGTTACGCGCTGCTGCGCCAGGAGCCCGACACGCAGGCCTTTCGCAAGGAAGAGTTTAGCTATATGTACCACTGCTATGAGTGCCAAGTCACGCAGGAGCGGTTTACCACTCCTGAGCTGGATAACCTCAACACGGCGCAGATTTATAACCAGTACCGAGAGAAGCACCAGTTTTTGTTTCCCGAGCAGATTGCGCAGTTGCGCGAACGGTACGGCCTCACGGCGGCCCGCCTGGCACTCCTGCTGGATTTTGGCCCCAACCAGCTCAGCAACTACGAGGCGGGCGAGATGCCGAGTGCTTCTAATGCCAAGATTCTGCGGCTAGCCAGTGACCCGGTGACGTTTCTAAGCATTGTGCGCGACAAGAAAGACGAGTTACGGCCCAACGAATACGAGAAGCTGCGCCGGTTGTTGGATACGCTAATTGACGAGTCTCAAGTACGACGGGTTGGCGGCTTAATAGTACGGAGCACACCCCAACTAGAATCAGACCCCGACCAATTCACCGGCTATGTGGTGCCTGACGCGGAGAAGTTTGCCGAGTTGGTGCTGTTTTTCTTCCAACACATCGACAACTTGTTTAAAGTAAAGCTGTTGAAGCTGCTGTTTTATTGCGATTTTCAGCATTACCGGCTTACAGCCCATGCCATTACGGGGCAGCGGTACCGTGCCATTCAGCATGGGCCGGTGCCGCAAGAGTACGGGCAGCGGCTGCAGGAGATGGTGCAGCAGGACCTGCTGGCAGCCAGCTTCCACGAAAGCCTGGTACAGAGCGATAACGGCAGTCCAGTGCTGGTGTACAAGCCTAAGCGCAAGGCCAACCTGGATATTTTCAGCGCGTCGGAGCGCGAGGTAATTGAGCTGGTGTACCAGAAGCTAGGCAAGAAAAGCCGGCTGGAATTGGAAAACCTGAGCCATACAGAGCGGGCCTGGAAAGAGAATAAAGCCCAAAACGGGCGCATCAGCTACCAAGAATACGCCTACGACTTGCGATCATTGCCGTTGGAGTAGGCGTTTTGATTCACCCTTTAGCTTTGATTAATGGCTGCGTATTAAATAAAAAACAGCCGCCGCAGGCCGCGGCGGCTGACGAAGAGAAAAGTAATTTACGATTGGACCCGTGGTTACTGTGGCCGGGAATTGCTCCCCGGCATCTTCTCCCTTCGTTTTTAAGTGAGGGCGCAAAGGTAGCGGCATCTCGTTACGGAACAAGACTTTGCCCTGTTGCGAGGCCCGGCGTTGCACACCCCCCGTTACCGGGTGGGCAGAGACCCTTTTGCCTATACGTAACATGCCCAAAAACACACATGTGGTGCCCCGCCCAACTGGCTGGGGCGTCATCACCGAAGGGGCCAGCCGTGCCGGCACGGTAACCCGCACCCAAGCTGAAGCTATTGAAATAGCTCGCCAACTGTCCATTAACCGGGGCAGTGAAATGCTGGTTCACGGCGAAAACGGCCGCATCCGAGCCCGGAACAGCTACGGCAACGACCCGACGCGCAGCAAGGGATAAAGTGGAAGCCCCCGTTACTGCCACAATATGTAGCGGGGGCTTTTTTTGCCCCAATGCTGGCACTTCATCACTTCTTTTTTCAAAACACCCTCTTGCATTATGGCTCTTTTCACCGAGCAACAAATCCTTAATCGTGTACGCAGCCAGAGTGTAAGTGGCTTGGGCAGCGTCAACGAAAGCGTCAAAGCCAACGTGCTTTTAAGCGAGGCTCGCACCTTTCAGAACAGCACTCAGGGAGTGCAAAAGACTTACGACATTTTTTTGTCTCACAGCACCAACGATGCCCCCAAGGTAGCGGGGCTGAAGCTACTCTTGGAAGACTTAGGCTTCAGTGTATACGTGGACTGGATTGAAGACCCCCAGATGAACCGGTCGAATGTCACTAAGGCCACCGCGGCTGTATTAAAAGCGCGAATGCACTCTTGCAAGTCACTTTTTTATGCCTTCTCTGAAAATTCATCAGGTTCCAAATGGATGCCGTGGGAGTTGGGATACTTTGATGGCATCAAGCAGCGGGCCGCAGTATTGCCCATTGCTACCGGTAGCCAGGCCACGACCGAGTTCCGTGGTACCGAGTACCTAGGACTTTATCACTACATCACCGTTGAGAACGACACCACCGGCAAACGACGATTGTGGGTGCGCGAAACCAGCAGCAAGTATGTGGTATACGACGACTGGCTAGCTAAAAACCAACAGCCGATTCAACGCTAACGCATCCATAGAATGATGACACACGAACAAGAACGATTTGTCAAGGATTTCGTCGAGCACCTATTCGCAGGTGATGCCGGCGTTTTTGCTGGGGCTGGCTTATCGGCTGGGGCCGGCTTTGTGAATTGGGCGGGCCTACTGGCTGATGTTGCCGAGGACTTGGAGCTACAGATTGACCGCGAAACAGACCTTATTTCGCTGGCTCAGTTTCACATCAACGCCAAAGGGCGCAATAAGATAAACCAGAAGATTCTCGAAGAATTCACTGCTGAGGTAGAGGAGACAGAGAACCATCGTATTCTGGCCCGATTGCCTATTGGCACTATCTGGACCACCAACTACGATACGCTGATTGAGGATTCCATCAAAAAAGCGGGCAAGCTCGCCGACGTTAAGCATACCGTACCGCAACTGGCCAACAGCAAGCCCAAAAAGGACGTGACGGTGTATAAAATGCACGGCGACGTAAACCATCCGAACGATGCCATCATCACGAAAGATGATTACGAGACCTATCATGTCAAGTACCAGCCCTATGTGACGGCGCTAAGCAGCGACCTTATTACAAAAACATTCCTATTCCTTGGTTTCAGCTTCACCGACCCCAATCTGGATTACATTCTGAGCCGGGTTCGGATGAATTTTGAAAAGAACTTCAAGAACCATTACTGCTTCATTCGCAAGGTGAAGATGGGAGAAAAGGGATCGGAAGAGGAAGCGGATTTCAAGTACAATAGCCGGCGGCAGGCATTGATGATAAACGATTTGAAGCGGTTTCATATCGAAGCCATCCTCATTGATGAGTACGCAGATATCACGGCCATCCTAAATGAAGTGGAGCGGCAGTACAAACGCAAAACTGTACTTATTTCGGGTAGTGCGGAAGAGTACGGCACTTACGACCGCAACGAAGCCATTGGCTTCATTCACAAGCTCAGCGGCGAGTTGGTGAAAAGCAACTTCACGATTGTGAATGGCTTTGGCTGGGGAGTAGGCAGCGCGGTTATCAACGGAGCGCTGGAAGTAATCCATAAACAGCCTGGCAAATTCAGCGAGAGCCAATTGGTGATGCGGCCGTTTCCTCAATTTGAAACGGGGAAACAGAAGCTGCCAGAGCTGTGGCACGACTACCGGGTGCGCATGACGACCTACGCAGGCGTCGTTGTTTTTCTGTTCGGCAACAAGGCAGTGGACGGAGCGGTCGTTTCGGCTGACGGGGTACGCAAGGAATTTGACATTGCCCACGCGCAAGGCCTCGTGCTATTACCCGTAGGGGCGACTGGCTATATGGCTCACACCCTGTGGGAAGAAGTAATGGCCGATTACGCGAAGTACTACCCCACTGCGCCAGCTGAGTTCCGGCCCATGCTGGAAAAGCTGGGCGACGAGTCGCTGCCTCTGCCGGCCCACATCGATACCATTAAGCTGATTTTGACCCTATTCAATCGCCCGAGCTAATATGGCACGCAACGTTTACTTCAGCTTTCATTACCAGCGCGACATCTTCCGGGTGCAAACAGTGCGCAACGCCTGGGTTTGTTATCCATCCAACCGGCACGCAGGCTATTTCGATCATGGCCTTTGGGAAGAAGCAAAAACCAAAGGAGCTGCCGTCATCCGTAAAATGATTGACGAAGGCATGCAGCAGACAGGCGTAACGGTGGTGCTCATCGGAGCAGAAACGGCCAGCCGCCAATGGGTCGACTATGAAATCCGGCGCAGCATCGAGTTGGGCAAAGGACTGGTAGGCATCCGCATCAACAATATCGATTCCATGGGAAGAGGTATCGACTACGCGGGCGTCAATCCATTCAATGCCTACGGCCCTTATTCTGGCAACAGTCTCCGCACGGCCTACGAGGTGCCGATTTATGACTGGGTACACGACCAGGGATACCGAAATTTTGGCGCTTGGGTAGAGGCCGCTGCCGTAAGGGCGGGACGTTGATGTGATTTTAGATAAGTAGTTTCTCTGCTTGTTTTCTGCATAAATGATTTTGCGAGCGTGGAAATAGGCCAGCAGAATCACCCAATTAATGTTTGTCAAAATGGCTCGCACCACATTTTTCAGCTTTCACTACAAGGACGTTGAGTCGTTTCGCGTCAACGTCGTACGCAATAGTAGTATGTTCAAAAAGCCGGGAGATACCTCAAAGGTCATCGATGGTTCTATTTGGGAAGAGGCCGAGCTGAAAGGGGATGCGGCGCTTATCAGGTTGGTGAATGAAAATCTGGTTGGAACAAGTGTAACGGCCGTGTTGATTGGCACAGAGACGCATAGCCGCCGCTGGGTTAAATATGAGCTAGTTAAAAGCTTTGTGAACGGCAACGCCATTCTGGGGGTAAACCTGAACCGCATCCGTGAGCGGGAAACCAGCACCATCACCCCCAAAGGACTCAATCCATTGGACCGTCTAGCCATCTATGTGCCTGACGATTACAGGACCCTCACATTTCTTGAATTAGTGAATGGGCGCTGGCAAACTTTTGCGCTCTTACCCCAGGTACTAAACCGTAAAAGCAATTCTATTTATTTCGAAAAGTCCTTGAGAGCTTACTTGGGTATGGTTGGCGACCAAGACCGAAAGATTCGCTTTTCAGCCCTATTCGACACATTTTGTTGGAAAACGGATGATGGCTATAATAACCTAGCCTCTTGGGCAGAAGGTGCACTAGCCAAGAAGACTCACCAATTCTAACCGGCCTTTGCACATGGTGTACAGTATTACCTAACCTTTTCCATTCCGTTGCCATCAGCACCACAACGGGAAACTATCACCTGATTAAACATGGCACTAATCACGCAGCAACAAATTTTGCGAAGCTATAACCCACCGTTTGCAAAATCTATGAATGAGTCTGTGAGCGAAGCAGCTGCGACTAGACTCAAAAGGTCAGCTACCAAAGCTTTCAGCATCACTGAGCACTACGACATTTTTTTGTGTCACGCATTCAAAGATGCGCAATATGTGGAGGCAATTAAGGAGTTCCTAGAATCCCACAACCTGACGGTATACGTTGATTGGATTGATGATCCTCAGTTAAATCGTGCACACGTGACACCAGCAACAGCTGCTAAACTACGTGCCGCAATGCGTCGCAGTACAAGCTTAATTTACGCAGCATCTGTAAATGCTTCCGCATCTAAATGGATGCCTTGGGAATTGGGCTACAGTGATGCATTCCATGGCCGTGTTGCTATCCTGCCACTCGCGGATGAAAACAAATTGGTGACAGCCTATGAAGGGCAGGAATTCATGGGAATTTATCCATATGTTGACGATGATGAAAGTGGAAAGCTCTTGCTCAACAGCCAGCAAGAGTCCAAAAATGTACCAATCCGAACCTGGCTCCAGGGAAGCGGAAATTCAAGTCTGCAACTAATAAAAGGATAACCGCTGGGCTGTCATAAATCGATATCATAACTTGAAATGATAACAGCCGAAAAGCCTTTCCGGTCAGGATATGAGAGCTAACTCATGCGGTTCGTTTTCACGGAATAATGGCCAGTACTCTTATCAAAATTAAATGGGTCGGCTAATACTAAATTGAGCGAATCAGCATATTCCTGTTCAATCCATTGGATAATAGGCTCCGCAGCAGGGTGTGGAAAGACCCGATGGTCTATCGCATTCACGTAGCCAATCGCCGAAAGCATTCCGTCAGGTATTGCAATGGCCGCACTCCCAAAGTAATAAAAGTGGTTAGATACCAAGACGTTCTTAGAACTGGTATCGAGCACTAGGTTGTCCTCTCCAACGCTGCCATCGGGCGCACTATGGTGAGATAGTGCTTGATGCCATAAAGCATCATCATCCAAGTAATATATATTGTCTCCCACCATCATTTTCCTGCTGCCATTGCGCACAGGCTTCTTGTCATGAAATTCAGGGTCAAGCCAGTATTGATTGAACGTTAGCTTTTTAGTGACTTTCATGGCAAAAATGCATTTGCCGGTCGCTTTTAATCGTTGACCACCTAAACCGATAACCCAGTCACCGACCTGGGCCGTACTCCGAATTCGAGGCTTGCAAGTGGCCAATGTGCACACCCCGTGGAAAGGATTGGGCGCGAACCCTAAATCGCGGTCAACGACATAAAGATAGGCCTGTGGTGTTTTGCGTGGCATTGAGTAATGTATTGACAGTTAGCACTTATAAGTATCACCCGGCGAGGAACTACGGAGAGCTCCGGCTGGTGTCTGGAAAGTATTAGACCCATCAATAGCTCCCATGATGCTGGCGGTATTCCATTTAACAATAGTGGAACTATACTTTGCGAGGCTTGGAGGAATGTCGGCTTCGGTTCCACCACGCAGATAGACCCCCACAATGCGCTTACCTTGCTCATTGGCTTTGTCAATCTCCCAATTAACCCAGGGTCGGGTGTGCGTGTCTTTGCCAATTAAGACCACTACAGTTCCAGCCCAAGAGATTTTCATGCGCAGGATACGTGCAATTGTGGCATCGCTCACCCGTTTTTCGTCCATCCTGCGCTGGTTTTCGGGTTTTAGCCGAACAGAACTGTTTCGAATGTCGTGCCCGCTTCCAGCAAGCAGATTGGTGAGTTCAGTGACTTTGGCATCGTCCTGGTGATGATGACTTATGAAAACATGGCGACGTTTGCTTCCTGTGGGCATTGCTGGGGGAGTTTGTTATTAAGTTCCCACTTAGGTGGAAAGAAGAGGGGCAAAGGAGCGCTACTGGCCGTAAACTTTTGCTTGATTCGGGTCCGGCCAGATTTTCCCGTGATATCTGGATTAGTGCCCCGCAGGTACTTGTCTACTTCACAAAACAAATTTTGGCAATCAATTAGTTGCAGGTTTCTACCCCACAATGTCGGCAACGGCAGGTGCAACTGATTACACGCTTCGCCTTGCTCATCCGTCATCATTTTAATGGCGTCCTCAAAAGAATAATCTCCGAGAGTATCAAAGCATTTTAAAATGCCGCTTTTAGCACCTGGACCCGCAATGACGAAATCCATTTCAGAAAAATTGGTAAGTGGGCTGTAATTTAGATCAATTGCATATTGAAAAGCTAAGAAAGGCCCCAAAGAAGGGTAGGACAAAAGCATTTCATAGACTGCTTGCAAGCTTTGGCAACTTTCCAAAGAGTCGTAGAGCTTATCTTTTATCATGCGGTCTAGTAAGGCTAGATGATTGCTATGCTTTAATTTATAGCCGAACACATTCCCCGCAGAAGGCATGATGTAAGCGGCGGAATACACCTTGTATTTCATTGCCATCCGAGTGGTGAGCAAGTGGTCGTAGTGGTCAATGGTGAACGAGTTGATATTTATGCCGCCCGTTTCCTTTTCCAGGTATTTATATGTTTCGATTCGATTAAAAATTTTGAAAAGCAGCGTCTTGAAAAAGACATTTCTAGCATCATAATCTTCCTCATACTGTAGATTAATCAAGTATTGACTTACACGGTCCGAAGCGCGGAAAATATTGGTAAAACGATTGGCTGACAGCACTGGGTCATCGGTCCAAGGACCTTGAGACATATTAAGACGGCGGGTGAAGATATCGTTGCGCTTTACCGCAAACTGCCAATAAATGGGGTAAAGAACCGATTTTTTCGGTTTTGAAAGGCGCGTGAAATGAGTTGGCATTATTTTCCTAAATAGATAAGCTTACGTTCTGCGGGTGACACCAGTACTCGGCCCCCATGGTTCTCAACTACCTGATGGAATACCTTATAGGATTCGATTATTGTTTTCTCCCATTGAAACGAAGTAACCGTCGCAACCTCTAAGTCAACTACCAGTTGCCTGATGCTATTGAGCAAATCGGTGTCCATTCTGTCACTTTCACGAAGCATTTTATTGCCTTTTGCATAATTATAAATGATTAGGGTTATTGCCTCTTCGGCTACTTGTGGACGGCCTCTGTCTTCTGCATCAAGGGTTAGGGGGTCGCTTTTGCGTTTTAATTTCATCAAATGCCGCAATACGGGAGACCAGCCCAGAAACGCAATGTGCCCCAAGTGAAACACGTCGTGGTACCGATATTGATTGGGAATTCGGGCGTTGTCAGTCAAGGCATCGCCTAGATCCACTGATTCGGCAGGTGGTTCTTTCTCCCAGACCATTCTTACTGTCAACAGAGTGTCCTGTACTTCTTCAATAAAGTTGATGACGAAGGAGTTCGGGAATTGCTCCGCGTATTGCTCGTCAAATCGTGTAATGTCCAACAAGTTAATTTCTTGGAACCGGTCAGTTGTTTTGGTAAGGTTGCGCTCGGCTATCTCATCTAAGGAGAGCTGATAATGAGAAGCGATTGCGGAGATGTACCACAGAACATCCCCCAGTTCTTCGGCAAGCTTATCCGGAAAGCTGCCGAAGCCTTTTCCATCACGAATTGCCTTTTTTAAAAGCGTAAGCACTGAGCCAGCTTCGCCTGCCAGGCCTAGATAACCCATGAAAAAATGTTCCTGATCAGCAGAAATGTACTTCTGGACTGTTGAAACGGCCCGTTCTTGATATTCTTGAAGAGTCATATGGAATAGAAAATGGTAGTTAGCCAGTCGCGGCTACTTTAATGTAAGGAGCAAGTGCTTGAAGGTACTGCATGCGTCGTGTTTTGGTAGACGGCAGCGCCTTTTAATGATTGATGAAGACCGAGGTGGTTCAGGTGAGTGAAACAGAATTGGGTGGTATTTTCCGCCTAAGGAAAACCCTGATAAATGCCGTAAGTATTTGGCGGTCCTCCGCGCTGAAGCCTTACAGCTAGTAGCCGAGAGTCGTTCGACTGTGGCCACGGCCCGGACCCTGAACTTGGATCCCAAACTGCTCTATAAGTGGCAGCGCGATGCGCAGCCCGCCTTGCCCGCTGACCTGGCCATGGCAGCGTAAGCACGTCAGCTGCGGGCTGCCATGGCCAGGTCAGCGGGCCTAGAAACTGGAGATGTTAAAAAAGCCATCGCCATTTTTTCGACCAGCCCACCAACCTTATGAGCTGCTACGAATTTATTGACCAGCAGCGTGATAGCTATCTGCTCTGCCTGCTCTGCCGAAAGCTTCAGCGTGTGTCAGCCCGAAATTATGCCTGCCGTAAACAGCGAACGGCGGGCCGCCCGCACCCCGCGCCAGTTGCCTGGAAAGAAGCGTTGGAAAAGGCTTTCACGCGCCACCAGAAGCGCTACGGGACCCGGCGCCTACGGGTCGAACGGCAGGAGGAAGGCTACCGCGTCGGCCGTCAAGGCTTGCGCACCGCCATGTGGGCGCGCAAGCGCTGACGGCCCTACAACCGCGCGCCTTCACCTCACGCATCACTGACTCCACCCATGGGCTGCGTTGCGCCCCCAACCGCCTGCTCGACCAGCCCGCGCCGACGCGGCCGAATCAAGTGTGGGTTAGCGACATTACCTGATTTGCCGCTGGCCTCGGGGACATGGACGACGATCAGCAAAGAAACAGGCTAGAGTACCAGAGACATTACCTGATTTGCCGCTGGCCTCGGGGACATGGGCGTACCGGTGTGCCTTTCAGGACCGCTTTACCCGGCAGATGGTGAGCTGGCAGGCACGCGATACAAGTGCCCGGAGCGCTGGTGGTCAGTGATTAGCGCCAGGCCTTGCTGGCCAGGGCACCCGCTCCCGGCATGCTGGTGCATTCCGACCGCGGCGGACAGTGCGGTGGCAACGCCTACCGGGCTCTGCTGAGCAGATACGGTGGTCTACGCTCACAGAGTCCCCGGGGCGAGTCCTCGCCAATGCGCAGGCCGACAGCTTGTAGTCCCGCCTCAAAACAGAAGAACTCTAAGCCCGCGAGTGGCCCGTTTTTCGCGACTTGACCGCCGCCCAGTAAAGCGTGGCTACCTATTTTGACTATTACTATCACGAACGCCGCCACTCGTCCCTTGCCTACCAAAGTCCACAAACCTCTTACCTTCGACAATTAAAAATACACTCCTAAACTGTCCGGCCTAATCGGACCACCTCAGACGTACCACGGCCTCATTTTTATAGCCTCTCCGAATGGCCATTGAATACAGGTGTACAACTGAAACAAACTAAAAAGAGCTGGTGACTGCTACTTTCACGTTTCTATTGTATTAAATCTCTGGCTGGGTCCTACCATTTTCAATTTGATTTTATATGCAAACGGTTCCGTATCAAATTGTTCTTTTGGGAGAAAACGAAACCGGTCTCAAGCAGTTGGTTCATCAAGACCTGCTCCTTAAAATTCAAGAGTTAGGCCTGAATACGGACGAACATGTCACTGTACTTGAAGCAACTGAGGTTGCTTCATTTTCTAGGAAAGCGCCAATAGTTGGAATATTTTTTGGGGGTGCGACTATTTCTGCCGCTGACATTGCGGCCGTCAATCAATTAGTTTCAGAAGACGTCGTCGTCATCCCAGTAGTTGAAGACTTAGGCCAGTACCAGCAGCTGGTGCCATCGTGTTTGTACGACATTAATGGCTTAGAAGTACAGGCTGCTATTGGGGGCATTGACAACATTACCAACACTGCTTTGGAGGTTTTGAGCCTGTTGCGAAAGACTCGAAAGCTCTTTATCAGCTATCGGCGACAGGAATCGCGGGCCATTGCCATTCAGTTGTACGAGCATTTGGATGGATGCGGCTTCGATGTATTTATCGATACCATCAGTATTCGGCCTGCTGAAACGTTTCAGGAAACGCTTTGGCATCGCCTTAGCGACACTGATGTTGTTGTACTGTTGGATACACCCGGCTTTTTAGCTAGTCGATGGACCAGTGAAGAATTAGCCCGAGCTTCTGCAATGTCAATTGGCATTATCCAAGTTATTTGGCCAGAACATAACCCAGAACCGGCGTCGGGGCTGTGCGAACGTTATTATTTATCAGATGCTGATTTCAAGTTAGATGGCCAAGACCCCATTCACCGGTTGTTACGTGATGGGGCAGTTAGCGAAATAACGCGTAACGTCGAGTCTCTTCGAGCCCGAGCCTTGTCTGCCCGATACAGCAATATTGTCGGTGAGTTAGGGAGTGTGGTGCAAGAGCTCTCCATGGATTTAGCCATCCAGCCCTATCGTTATGCTATTGTTGATACAGGAACCGTACGTATCGCCGTTATCCCAACCGTCGGGCTGCCGGAAGCTGTGCGTTATCAAGAAATCGCGGAATTGTTGGAAACAATAAAAGAATTGGCGGTTACAAGTGCCGTTCTTCTTTACGATAATCGCAATATGCGAAAGCGGTGGCAAGCGCATTTATCGTGGCTTAATGAACACTTGCCGATAAAATCCGTGCGCGTGATTGATTCAAAGCGCTGGCTTACAGATATTTCTCAATGACCCATACTATATTTTTGTCCGCCAGTGTCCCCGACCCGCGTCGCAATCCAAAATACTACGAAACAGCGGATGTAACTGCTATTCGTGAGGCTGTCCGAGCTTTAGCGACGCTTGTATTACAGAATGGCTCGTTGGTTTGGGGCGGGCATCCTGCCATCACGCCCATGATACGCGTAGTCGCCGAAAGTTTAGAGACCAGCGTCACTGAAAGAATTGTGCTTTATCAGTCTGCTTTTTTTGCGGAACAATTTCCTGCCAGCAATGACGTATTCGAACGCATCGTTGTAACTCCGAAACTGGAGACGAGAGAAGACAGCCTTGTGTTGATGAGGCAGCATATGCTAAGTGAGCATATTTATACTGCTGGCGTATTTATAGGAGGAATGGAAGGCGTTGAAGAGGAGTTCGAACTGTTTCGGGAACGACAGCCAAATGCGCTAGTCTTACCAGTCGCCTCAACTGGTGGAGCAGCAAAGGAGCTATTTAACCGATCTGAGGGATATTTTCCGAAGCAGTTACAAAACGAATATTCTTATTTGTCACTATTTAGAAAGCAAATTGGCTTTGGTGAATAGTTGGCTTCAAGCTAGATAATCAAATACTCGGAGCTATTTAGTCATCTGATAAGAGGCTAGAGTTTCAATTACCTCTTAGTTGCACGATTTATGGCGGAGTAGTATAAGCTTTGTTCTGGATTTCTATTCGGCATCATACAGCCGTATGAAATATTGGCGCACCCAGGAGCTATCTACGTCACCCGCCGCTTTGCGCGCGTGGAAGTGAAACGTGTCGTTGCCTCCCGCTCTAGCAAACGAAACCTGTAGCCCGCCAAACGCTTGTAAGAACTTTTCCACCGCTGGAAACCAAGGATAACCTTCTATCGACAGCGATAGCCGATAGCCCAGAGTGATGACGCACCTGCCCGGATGCCAGCCTGCTGTTGTTAGCGGGGTTCTCGTTACAACGGGGCGAAAAATTACGCTAAGCGGTTTCGTCGTCCTGTTGCTGCCAAAAGGCCAGGGCTTACGCATCAAATCCAAGACGCTGTAATAAGAGCTGACCTTTGTCTGGTTAGACATTGTTAAACTCTTCATGCTCAATCAACTTATTGCTTCTTTTGCCACGCTACCGGACCCACGCTGTCCCGGCCGCACCCGC
>NZ_DASVSY010000052.1:0-57677 GCF_036387835.1 Hymenobacter sp.
GCCGTACTGGCCTACACCAAGCTCGAAGTGCTCAAGGTCAAGTGCGGCATCGGCCATTTTCGCCTCAAAGCCCAACTCTACACCATCGGCCTCAAAGCCATGTATCAGCAACTCCGTCTACTTAGTGCGTAACATCAGTTAATAATAGAAAAAGGCGTTCAGCGATTAAAGCCAACAATGTCTTCATCTATTTGAACAATAAGCGTCTTGTTCTCAAAGACAGCTCTGGTACGTTTGTTCTTCCGCATATAACTAGAGAAGACACCCTTGAAGTAACATTGAGAATTGACCGCAAAAACTTAACAATGGATCAAATACCAGGCTGGCGATTGAACTCTGGAGCTATTATTTCAGCGGGAAAACTGAACAATTTTCGAAAGGTTACTTCAATTGCTAAAGAGGATGACATGGAAGAGAATAAAACTGATTATATCACTTGGAACAATAGATATCGGATTGCGCCTCAAGGGAATACTATTGATTTAGAAGGCAAGCCTGATAAAATCAAAACTGTATACTACATGATTCTAGCTGGCAATAACTTAGGGACTACAGTAATGGTACATCAGATAAAGTATAAATAACACAGAAACAAATCGGCTCCTGATGCATCAGGAGCCGATTTGTTTCTGTGTTACAGTGAGACTTTCTGCGCCTCATCAGGCGCAGCGCGGCGCATCCAGGCGGGGCCGCTGCAGGTGGCACGCATTTTCTGGCGGAACTTCTCTTGTTCTTCGGGGGAGAGACTGGCCATGCGGGATTCCATCTTTTCGCGCATCATTTTGCGGCGGCGGCTCCAGGCCTCGGCACGGGCGCCTTTGTGGAAACCGCCGAATAGGATGCGGGACAGCAGCAGCAAGCCTAGGGTTTGAGGGAAACTAATCTCGGGGCCTCGGAAAAGGTCCGGGACGAGCCAGTTCCAAAGGCTCATCGTAATGAAGCCAATAGCGGCCACGAATAAGACAGCTAAGAGAGCGAATTTGAGGCCGCGAAGCAGCCAAGAAGAGCGATTCATGGGGAAATTATTTTAAAAGACTGTCATCCTGAGCAGAGTGCAACGGAGCCGAAGTATCTCGCAAGTTGACGTCGCAGTGGCATGTGATTCTACCCATACCAACTAGATACTTCACACGCGCTTTTCAACAGGAAGAACTTGTATGTTCGTTAATCAGTGAACAGTTCTGTGTAAAGCTTTTGTAAGCGCTTGCGCAGGTGTTGAACCGCGTAGTGCTTACGGGAAATTAGGGTTTTGAGGGGTACGCCCGTTTCCTCCTCCATTTCGCGGAAGGTTTTTTCTTCCAGCTCATGCCAGATGAAGACTTGCCGCTGGGCAGCGGGCAGTTCGGCCAGTGCGTCCGACAGAGCTTCCATCAGCGTCTCGCGAAGCAAACGGTTTTCCGGGGCATCGTCGGGGGCGGGCAGAATGTCGGCTAGCAGCAGGGAGTTTTCCTCGTCGGCAGAGAAGTTGCGCGTCAGCTCGTCTTCGAGGGAAGTGGTTTTCTTGCGGCGGTAGAGGTCCGTGATTTTGTTGCGGGCCACGCGGAACAGCCAGGCCGCGGCTTGCTCTACCGGCTTGAGCACGCGGTAGCTTTCTACGAGTTCGGCAAAGACGTCTTGCAAAACGTCTTCCGCCTCGGCGGGGTCGGGGATGCGGCGACGGATGAACTGCAGCAGCCGGCCGCGCTGTGCGCGCACAGCTTCCTGTATCTGCTGGTCCTGATGGCCGGCCGTCATCGGTAGCGTCATGGTGAGGGGTAGCGTTTCCATTCTGCTAACACAGACGAACGAAGCTGGAAAATACTTGATTGTCACGGCACTTTTTGAAATACGCGACAGATGTCCTACATCATCTCCGCCTCGGCAGAGAGCAGGTCTTTTGGCAACTACTTTGACACTAGAACCACTTTACCCCTTAAATACAGATTAAAAGCGTGCTTATCCCTCAGTTGCCAGAGCTTGCCCCCTGATTTAAGGGTGGCGTTTTCCGATTTTCAGGATACCTTTGCCAGCCAATTCACTACGGCTGCGCTTCGGCGCGCCGCTTCGTTTCGCCGTCAACCGCCCCGCATGGACCACAACATACCGCAGGTTATTCAAACGGTTCCTCTTCAATACTACGTCTTCTTCGCCACGGCGCTGTTCGCCATCGGCGTACTTGGGGTGCTCACCCGGCGTAATGCCATTATCATATTTATGTGCGTAGAGCTGATGCTCAACGCCGTAAACGTGTTGCTGACTGCCTTCGCAGCTTACCGTTCCGACCCGAATGGGCAGGTTTTCGTGTTCTTCATTATGGCCGTTGCCGCCGCCGAGGTGGCCGTAGGTTTGGCCATCATCGTCATGATTTATCGCAACCTGCAAAACACCGACGTCAATCTGTTAAATCGACTGAAGTTCTAAGTTGATGGCTTAATGGTTGAATTGTTAAATGGCTAGTTGTTCAACGACTTACGAGAACAGCCAATCCCTTAACAATCCAACCATTAAGCCATTTAGCCATTAACTAGATGCAAGAAACCGTTCTACCTGCCGCCAGCGCCCCATACTCTACGTTTTTATACGTACTGATTCCGCTGCTGCCTTTCCTGGGCTTTCTCATTAATGGGCTGCTGAACAAGCGCCTGTCCGGTACCGTGGCCGGCGTGTTGGGCAGCGCTACGGTACTCGGCTCGTTCCTGATTTCGGTGTTTCTGTTTCTGAACTTCCAGTACCAGTACACCGTCACGCTGTTCGACTGGATTTCGGTGGGCTCGATGCAGATTCCGTTCTCCTACCAAATCGACCAGCTCAGCCTGATTATGCTGCTGCTCGTGACGGGCGTCGGGTTCCTGATTCACGTGTACAGCATCGGCTACATGCACCACGACGAGAACGTAGGCAAGTTTTTCAGCTTCCTGAACCTGTTCGTATTCAGCATGCTGGTACTAGTGCTCGGTGCCAACTTCGTGATTCTGTTTATTGGTTGGGAAGGCGTGGGGCTCTGCTCCTACCTGCTCATCGGTTTCTGGAACAAGAACACCAGCTACAACAACGCCGCCAAGAAAGCCTTCATCATCAACCGCGTTGGTGACCTTGGCTTCCTGCTCGGCATCTTCCTGATTTATCTCACCTTCGATTCCGTGCAATACGCCGAAGTGTTCCAGAAGGCCTCGGCCATGCAAATCGGCACGACGGTGGTAACGGCCATCACGCTGCTGCTGTTCGTGGGTGCTATGGGTAAGTCGGCGCAGTTGCCGCTCTACACCTGGCTGCCTGATGCTATGGCCGGCCCCACCCCGGTTTCGGCCCTGATTCACGCGGCTACCATGGTAACGGCGGGTATCTATATGATTCTGCGCGCCAATGTGCTGTTCACGCTGGCACCCCAAACGCTGGAGGTTATAGCCATTATTGGGGCGGCTACGGCACTGTTTGCGGCCACCATCGGTCTGGCGCAAAACGACATCAAGAAGGTACTGGCTTACTCCACCGTTTCGCAGTTGGGCTACATGTTCTTGGCCTTGGGCGTTATGGGCTACAGTACCAGCCTATTCCACGTGCTGACCCACGCTTTCTTCAAGGCTTTGATGTTCTTGGGGGCGGGCTCCGTGATACACGCCATGAGCAACGAGCAGGACATGCGCCGCATGGGTGGCCTGCGCAAGGCGCTGCCCATTACGTTCATCACCTTCCTGATTGGTTGCCTCGCCATTGCCGGCATTCCGCCTTTCTCGGGCTTCTTCTCGAAAGATGAAATCCTGCTGCATGTCTACGAGCACAGCAAGGTGCTGTACGCCATCGGCTTGTTCACGGCCTTCCTGACGGCTTTCTACATGTTCCGTCTGCTGTTCCTGACCTTCTTCGGCGAGTTCCGGGGCACTGAGGAACAGAAGCACCACCTGCACGAGTCGCCGGCTTCTATGACGCTGCCGCTTATCATCCTCGCCATCCTGGCAGCGGTGGGCGGTTTCCTAAACGCGCCGCTGGTATTAGGCCGCGGCTACCTCGCCGACTACCTCGCGCCGCTCTTCACCTACTCGCAACGCCTCAACCCGGCCGCCTTCAACGCCGAAGTCGACCACGCCACGGAATACATGCTCATCGGCCTCTCGGTAGGTGCCGGCGTGCTAGGCATCATCCTGGCGTACGTGCAATACGTGAGCCGCGGCGTCCGGCCGGCCGAAGATTCCGCCCAACGCTCAACTCCGGAAAACGTGGTCTACCACAAATACTACGTCGATGAGCTATACAACGCCCTGTTCGTGCGCCCAACCATGTGGCTCTCGAAAGGCTTGTACCGCTACGTGGAGCAAGGCATCATCGACCCGGTAGTAAACGGCTTCGGCCGCATTACCATGGGCGGCGGGCAGTTGTTGCGCTTCGTGCAAACCGGCTCCGTAGAAACCTACCTTATTCTGATGGTAATCGGCATTGTGGTAGTGCTGGCTCTGAACTTCGTGAAGTTTTAAGAATCTGACACTTGAATAGTATGAGTCACGCGGCCCTTCTATTCACACCTTATACTGGTCCTTATACCAGGGTAGAAAATGTTACCGCTGGAGAAACGATAATTATTATTGCCCTTTACTCTGTCATGATTCTTGTAAACTTTCTGCCTACTATCCTTGGAAGAAAGAAGAACAATGTCTTTGTCATTTTCATATTAAATCTATTCCTAAGCTGGACAATCATCGGGTGGCTTTATGCGCTGTATTTATCCTTGAGAAAGACACCTATTATTTCCGCTTCTGTAGCTCCGTCTTTTGAGCAACCTAAGAACAACCTGCTAATCAAATAATGCTTACAGTCCTTCTTCTACTCTGGCCCGTGGCGGCCGCCCTGCTCCTGCACTTCTTCAAAGGCAGTGCTGCCCGGGTGGCAGCGTTTGGCGCGGCGCTGATTGAATTTGTGCTGGCAATTTTCGCGGCCGTTACGTTCAACGGCGGCAACTCCGGACAATTCTCGTTGAACCTGCCCTGGATAGCCTCGGCGGGTATTAACTTCCACGTGGGGATGGACGGGCTCAGCTTGCTGCTGGTGCTGCTTACCACGTTCCTGGTGCCGCTGATTCTGCTGGCCTCGTACCGTCGCAGCTTCGAGAATGCCTCGGCATTTTATGCGCTGGTGCTGTTCATGGAAACGGGCTTGGTGGGCGTGTTCACGGCGCAGGATGCGTTTCTGTTCTACTTCTTTTGGGAAGTGGCGCTGATTCCAATTTACTTCCTGGCTGGTGTGTGGGGCGGCGTGAACCGGGCCAAGGTTACGTTCAAGTTCTTCCTGTATACCATCGTCGGTTCGCTGTTTATGCTGGCCGGCTTCGTGTATCTCTACTTCCAGACCGGCCCGGCCGCCAATGGCCTCGCGGCGCACAACTCCGACCTGGCCTCGTTCTACAACCTGAGCCTTAGCGCCCAGGAGCAGTCGTGGCTGTTCTGGCTGATTTTTGCGGCCTTTGCCGTGAAAATGCCCATTTTCCCGTTTCACACCTGGCAGCCCGATACCTACACCGAGTCGCCGGCGCCGGCTACCATGCTGCTTTCGGGTATCATGCTGAAGATGGGTATTTATGGCTGCATGCGGTGGCTGCTTCCTGTCGTGCCGTTGGGCGTAAGTCAGTGGCAGAACCTGGTGCTGATTCTATCTATCATCGGCATCATCTACGGCGCTATTATCGCCATTCGGCAGCAGGATGTGAAGCGGCTTATTGCCTACTCCTCCCTCTCCCACGTGGGCCTGATGATTGCTGGCGTGTTTTCGCTTACCCAAATTGGCTTGCAAGGCGCTAGCATCCAGATGTTGGCGCACGGTGTGAACGTGGTAGGCATGTTCTTCATTGCCGACTGCATCGAGCGCCGCACCAATACCCGCCTGATTCCTGACCTCGGCGGCCTCACCCGCAACACCCCCATCCTGACGGTGTGCTTCCTGGTGCTGCTGCTCGGGACGGTGGCCTTGCCGCTCACCAACGGATTTGTGGGCGAGTTCCTGCTGCTCGGCGGCGTGTACCAGTACAATGCCTGGATGGGCGCCGTAGCGGGTATCACCATCATCCTGGCCGCGGTGTACTTGCTGCGCATGTTCCAGCGCGTAATGCTCGGCCCCGACTCGTCTTTCTCCGAAACTATTACCGACTTGACTGGCGCCGAACTGATGGTGCTGGTGCCGCTCATCGTGCTGGTCTTCTGGATTGGCTTGTTCCCGAACACGTTCCTGCACCTGTCGGAAGGCAGCGTGATGAATATTCTAAGTGAGGTGGTGAAGCGGTAAACTGCTTGTAGCGCGACGCTCCAGCTTCGCGCATTGGCCGCGCCGTCTTAACGATTATCGTTCAACGACATCGTTCAACGATACGCGAAGCTGGAGCTTCGCGCTACATCTAACGACACATGATTTCAATCGTTCTTCTCTCTGTTTTCGGCCTCGGCAACCTCTTTCTAGGGTTCCTGCGCTCCAACCGGATTTTGCTGCCGGCCGCCATGCTCATGTTGGGCACGGTACTAACCGTGAACTTCATCGACTGGAACGGCGGCCCGCAGTCGTTTTTCAACGACATGCTGGTGGTCGACAACTTCTCGGTGGCCTTCACGGGCATTGTGGTGTTGACGGCGCTGCTGCTGATTCCCTTCTCCGAGAAATACGTGCGTGATGGTCAAGCCAATCTGGCCGAATACTACTCGCTGCTGATCTTCTCGCTGGTTGGGGCCATCATGATGGTCGCCTACAACCACCTACTGATGCTGTTCTTGGGCATTGAGATTCTGAGTGTAGCCATGTACGTGGTGGCCGGAGCCGAGAAAACCAACCTGCGCTCCAACGAGGCCGCGCTGAAGTACTTCCTGATGGGCGCGTTTGCCACGGGCATCCTCCTCTTCGGCATGGCGCTGGTGTACGGTGCTACCGGCACGTTCGAGTTAAAAAACATCAGTTTCGCGGTGCAGAACCCCATCAATGCTTCGCTCACGCCGATGCTTTACATCGGGATGCTGCTGATGCTGATTGGTATCGGCTTCAAAGTGTCGGCGGCGCCGTTCCACTTCTGGACGCCCGACGTGTATGAGGGCACACCTACGTTCTTCGCGGCCTTTATGAGCACCGTAGTGAAGACGGCTGGTTTTGCCGCTTTCCTGAAACTACTGGTGCAGGCTTTCCCTGCCGCCTCGGCTCAAGGCCTGTGGCTACCCACGCTTACCGCCATGTGCGTGCTCACCCTTGCCATCGGTAACGTGGGCGCCGTGGCGCAAACTAGTGTCAAGCGGATGCTGGCTTACTCGAGCGTGTCGCACGCAGGCTATTTGCTTATCGGTCTGGTGGCGTTCAACGGGCAGTTGGAAGGTGCTTCCGCTAACGGTATCTTCTTCTATTCGCTGGCCTACTCAGTGGCTACGGTTGCCGCTTTCGGCGTGGTGAAGCTGGTAGCCGACCAACGCAAGCGCGAAGACTACGACGGCTTCAACGGCCTCGCCAAAACCAATCCGCTGCTGGCCTTCGTGCTAACAGTAGCTATGCTTTCCCTGGCGGGCATCCCGCTCACAGGTGGTTTCTTCGGGAAGTTCTTTGTCTTCTCGGCGGCGGTAGAAAACGGGCACATTGGCCTCATTGTATTTGCCGTGGTGATGTCGATGATCAGCATCTACTACTACCTCCGCCCCATCATTGCCATGTACATGCGTGATGCTGATTCCGATACGGCCACTGAACCGATAGTAATTAGCACGTTTCAGTCGGGCGCGCTGCTGCTGCTGGCGCTGCTGACGGTGGTGCTCGGTGTACTGCCAGGAATTTTGAGTGGAATCCTGTAGGGCCTCACCCCCCGGCCCCCTCTCCCGCGGAGAGGGGGAGCCAGACGAGAGTAGCGCCGCCCGCTCGGCTCACGCCTCACGAACGGCTACCACCGAATACTTTTATCAAAAAAGTACTTATCCAAAGGCCCGCAGTTGAGAAGTTGCGGGCCTTTGTTGTTTGAAAACTAGCCACTACACCAATGACGGTAGCCGTTGGTGAGGCGTAAGCCGAACGGGCGGCGCTACTCTCGTCTGGCTCCCCCTCTCCGCGGGAGAGGGGGCCGGGGGGTGAGGCCCTACACCCGCCGCATCAGCACGCTGGCCTCATCAGCGTACTGCACCGCAGCATCCCCAAACGGCTCTTCGCCGCGAAACTTCAGCAGCAAGCGGGCGGTGGTGATGACGTCTTTCTGGCAGTAGTGGATGATGCGCGGCAGGTCCTGGTCTTCGTAATAAACGCGGGCTACGTCGGCGCCGGTGATGTCGTCTTTGGGGGTGGGAATGCCGAACATAGCGGCCAGCAACGACAGGGACGTGAAGGATTTCCGGTCGCCGAACTTCCAGAGTTCGAGGGTATCGAGGTGGTTGACCTCCCATGGCTTTTTACCGGCTGTGTCGAGTTGCGGCGGTAGGGTCAGGCCATTGATGAGCAGGCGGCGCGAGATGTACGGAATGTCGAACTCCTTGCTGTTGTGGCCGCAAAGTAGGTGCTGCGGCTTTTTTTCGAGAATGGCCGAGAAGTCGCGCAGCAGTTGGGCTTCGTCGTGGCTGGCGAAGGACTTTACGTAGAAGCGTAGCTGCTCCTGCTTGTCGTAGTAGAAGCAGCCGAGCGAGATGCAGACCACTTTGCCGAACTCGGCGTAGATGCCGGCCTGCTCGAACAGCGCGGCGGCATGAAGGTGGTCGGGCAAGGGGTCGATGTGCGAAGCGTGCGAAATCCAGCCTTTCTCGCGGCGCAACGAGTGGCACTTATGCTCCCACAGATGCTGTAGCATTTCCTCCAAATCATCGTGGCAACCGACGCAGGGCACAGTTTCGATGTCGAGTACAAAAATCTGGTCGAGCGGGAGGTTGCGGAGCAGGCGCATAGGTTGGCAGTTTCTGGTTGCTGGTTGTTGCTCTGGTAGGAACGGCAACTGCCTTTAAGGTACCAGTTTCTGCTATATATATGAACTAACAAGCTCAACCAGCTTACACACGTAGCCGTCTGCTTCTGCGTCCTCTGCGCAAGTCTCCGCGCCTTCTGCGGGCTAAAAACTATCTGCTTCGCAGGCCCCTATAGCTTGTCAGTTCAAACAGTAATTGGAAACCAGCCACCCCTTTATGTCAAACCTTCGCGCAGGGCTTTGCTCACGGCTTCGGTCATGGAACGCACGTGCAGCTTTTCGTAGATTTTCTTGATGTGCGAGCGAACGGTATCGATGCTGATGTTACGGTCGGCGGCAATCATTTTGTAGCTGTAGCCTTCTACCAGCAAGCCCAGAATTTCCTGCTCCCGGGCGCTCAGGTTGGCGTGCGAATCCTCGCTAGGCCGGCGGGGCGGCACTTTCGGGAACAGACGCAGCACTTGCCGGGCAATAGCGGGCGTCATAGGAGCCCCACCGGCCCGCACTTCCCCAATAGCATCGAGCAGGCGACTTGGGGAAGTTTTTTTCAACAGGTAGCCATCAGCCCCAGCACAAATAGCATCGAACACTCGGTCGTTTTCCTCGAATACCGTTAGCATGACCACATTTATGTTGGGAGCTATGGCCTTGATGCGGCGCAAGCCCTCAATGCCCGTGCAGCCTGGCATGTCAATATCCATGAGCACTACGTCGGGTCGCAGGCGCTTCATATCGGCTTCGGCTTGGGTGCAGTTGCCTAACGCGCCCGCCAGTTCCATGCCTACTGAGCCCGACAACAACTGGCTTAAGCTAGTCCGCAGGTCAACGTTATCTTCGTAAATCAGTACGCGAGTAGCCGTTTCCATTCGCCGGGTAAAACAGGGTATATAATACAGCGAATATACGGGCTGTTGCTAGCTGTTTAGACCACATAATGATGTGAGGAACTTCGTGAAGTGAAGTAGCCTACGTCAGCAAGGAGCTGTGCCATCCGCGCCGTAGGCTACTTCACTCGTTCACTTATTCACCTCTTCACTCATCCACTCCCAAGCGGCATGCTCAGGTGCAGCTTGGTGCCTTGGCCGGGAGCGGTGTCGATGGTGAGCTGGCCGGAGAGGCTAGCAGCTCGGGTGTGCATGTTGGCCAAGCCGTTGCCACCGCCTTGGGCCGGGCTGGCAGGGTCGAACCCAACGCCGTCGTCTTCCACTGTAAGGTGCAGTTGCCCGTGATGATAGGCCAGTAGAATGCTGGCGTGCTGGCAGTCAGCATATTTGGCCAGATTGTTTACAGCTTCTTTAAACAACAAAAAGAACTCGCGGCGCGCCTGCATCCCGAGCTTCAAGCCCTGCACCGACGGATCGGCGCGGAAAGTGAATTCGATGCCGCGGGCTTCCAGCACTTCGGAGGCAAAGCGGCGCATCCGGGCCGTTACATCGTCGAGGGAATCGTGGTCGGGATTGATGGCCCACACAATGTCGTCCATGGCGTCGAGCATACGGCGCGAGGAGTCGCCGATTTGCTCGAGGATGGCGCCAGCCAGCTCGGGGCGCTGCTGGCGCTGGTGGTTGCGGGCAATCTGGCTGAGGATGGAAATACTGCTGAGCGTGGAGCCCATGTCGTCGTGCAAGTCGCGGGCAATGCCGTGGCGGATACGCTCTAACGCCAGCAACTGCCCCACCCGCACCCGGTAGGCCAGGAACAGCAGCCCAAATAGCACCCAACTTATACCCACCTGAAACCACCACGTGCGGTTCCAGGGCGGATCTACGATAATAGTCAGCGCCGTGCCGTTTGGGTTCAATACGCCGTCGTTGTTGGTTGCTATGACCCGGAAGGTATAGGTGCCCGGGTCGAGGTTGGTATAGGTGGCTTCCCGACGGTCGCCGGCTGGCACCCACTGCTCATCGAAGCCTTTGAGTTGATACAGATAGCGGTTTTTTTCGGGTAGCTGAAAGTTGAGCGCCGCAAATTCCAGCGAGAAAACATTGTCTTCGGGCGAGAGACGGAGCACGTGCCGCTCGGTAATAACGGTGTCGGGTAGCTCAACGGGCTTGTTGAACTTGCGGAACGCCGTGAGCACCACGGGCGGCGGCACCGGATTGGTACGTACTGTCTCGGGGCAGAAGGCAACAACTCCATTGACCCCGCCAAAGTAGAAAACGCCCGCCAGGGTGCGGTGGCAGGCCGCGGCATTGAACTCGTCCTGCAGTAAGCCGTCGCGGGCGTCGAACGTATGAAACTTTTGGGTGTGCAGCGAGAAACGGGCCAGACCTTTGTTGGTGGCAAGCCACAGGCAGCTTTGGTTGTCTTCGAGTATGCCGTATACCACGTCGTTGGGCAAGCCATCGTCTTCCCGAAACGTGGTAAAGCGGCCGGCGTCGGGGTCATCTATCCGGGAAAAACCGCCGCCTTCGGTGCCAACCCACAGCGTACCTTGGCGGTCCTGCAAAATAGAACGGACCGAATTGCTGCTCAGGCTACGCGGGTTGCGCCCATCGGCGCGGAAGGTGGTGAATAGGCCCGTACGCGCATCGAAGCGGGAGAGGCCACCCCCACCGGTGGCAATCCACAGCCGTCCTTGCCGGTCTTCATATACGGTGCGGACGTAGTTGTTGGGAAGGCTGCGCGGATCGGCGGGGTTGTGGCGAAACGTGGTGAAGCGTTTGGTGGCCGGATCGTAGCGGCTAAGCCCCCCGCCGTTCAATCCTATCCACATCTTACCCTGCGAATCTTCAGAGACCGACAGAACAAGGTCGTCGGCTAGGCTGTTGGGCTGCGCGCTGTTGTGGCGGTAGTGCACGAAACGGGAGCTGCCTGGCTCCAGACAATCGAGGCCCTGGTCCTGGGTGCCGATCCACAGCCGACCTTGTTTATCGAAGCAGAGGGCTCGAATGTAGTCCTGTGCTAAACTACCAGCGTTGGCGGAATTGTGGCGGAACTGCTGGCGCTTGCCGGTGGCCGGGTCGTAGCAAATTAGCCCGTGCTCTTCGGTGCCGACCCATACCCGGCTCGCGGCGTCGGAGGTGATGGCCCACACCGGCCCGGGAGTATTGGTATCGAGGGTACGAAAGGTGGTAGGCCGCAGACTGGCGCAGCTCAGGCCCGCCTCGGTGCCCACCCACAGCAGCCCCGACTGATCTTGCCCAAGTGCTTGCACGGTGTTTTCGGGGAGGCTGCGAGAGTTGCGTGGTTGGTGCTGAAGCGGGTGGAAGGTACCCGTTGCAGCATCGTAGCGGCACAGGCCCTCGGTGGTTCCCACCCACACAGTTCCGTTCCGGTCTTCCAGTATCGCTTTGATGCGGCCCACGGGCAGGCTACCAGGTTGGCTGCCCGGCATATACCAGCGAACAGCGCCGCCCGCAGCGGGCAGGTAGCATAGTCCCTGCGCTTCGGTGCCCACCCACAGGCCCCCGCGCCGGTCGGCGTACAGCGTGGTAATGGGCCCAGCGGGCTGCAGGCGGGCATCGGGTACTAGTCGGCTAAGGCTGGCATCGAAGCGGCTAACGCGCCCTTCGCCCGTACCCACCCATATCGTGCCGGCCTGGTCTTGAGCCAGGGCCCGCACGGCATTGTAGCGAATGCTAACCCCACGCAAGGGCTGATGACGGAAGACCGTGAAGCGCTGCGTGGCGGGCTCGAAGCGGTGCAAGCCACTTTCGGTGCCGGCCCATACCTGCCCCTGCCGGTCGCACAACACGGTACGAACAAAGTTGTCGCTCAGGCCACTAGAATCGCCGGGGGCGGCGCGGTAAGTGCGGAACTGGTTGGTGCAGGGGTTGTAGCAAGAGAGGCCGCCGCCGGTGCCCGCCCACAGGTTACCAGCCCGGTCCTGGCAAAGCGCCAGCACAAAGTTGCTGCCAAGGCTGGTCGATTGTTGGGCGTCGTTGCGGAAGGTGCGGAACCCGACGCCGTCGTAGCGGCTCAAGCCGTCTTGGGTACCGACCCACAGAAAGCCGCGGCGATCCTGCACAATGGCGTACACGCTATTCTCGGCAAGCCCATCAGTAGCGGTGAGCGTCCGGAAAAGCGGCGCAGTTGGCTGCGCTATCCCATCGTGGCCTAGCAGTTCCAACAGCCCGATCAGGAGGAGCCAGATGTCAGCAGTTCTTTTCATGGTCGGTACGGACCTGATGGCTGAATGTACCGAATTACATCGAAGAAATGCTATCTATTGAAACAACGATCTGAAAATCAATTAACCTGGATTCTATAGTTAAGGTACAAGCCCGCCATCTCTAGGCAAATTCCTTCAATGAAGCAGGCGCGGCATAGGTGGTAACTTAGGCATCGTAGCGCGGAAGCCACAGGAAATCCGTTCCGCGACGAGCGCAGCGAGTTCCTACGCGTAGGAGCCGCTCGGTGCAGTACCGGATACTCGCGCTGCTCGTCGCGGAACGGATTTCCTATGGCTTCCGCGCTACGATTACGATGCTTTAACGACACTTCCCTAAAGCTAGAGCTGATTGTAAGCCCGAATCAGTGCCATAAACGGTTCGCGGTACGCGTCGCCTACGGGCAACAGGCGGCCTGCCACTTGCACTTTGGTGCGCTCTAGGTGCTCGATGCGGTTTAGGGAAACGATGTAGGACTTGTGAATGCGGGCGAAGCGCTGCGGCGGCAGTACCTCTTCTACTCGTCGGAAAGACTGCAGCGTCAGGATTTTGCCGCCATCGGCGGTGTAGAGCAGCAAGTACTCTTTCATGCCTTTGATGTAGAGCAGATCGTCGAAGGCGACGCGCTGCAAGCGGTGCTCGTTTTTGACGAACATGGCAGCGGAGGAGGTAGTGGGGGCGGGGGGCTCGGCCGGGGCGGGCACCGGAGTGAGGCTAAGAGCGGGCGGGGCGGCGGCAAAGCTTTGGTGCACGCGGGTAACAGCCTGTATAAAGCGCTGGAAAGCAGTGGGCTTGAGCAGGTAATCGGCCACGCCGAGCTCGTAGCCTTGCACGGCGTATTGGTCGTAGGCAGTGGTGAGAATGATGCGGGGGCCACGGTTGGCCGGCAGGATTTGGGCTAGCTGCATACCCGTCAGGCCGGGCATTTCGATGTCGAGAAACAGCAGATCAACCGGCGTGGCTTGCAGGAAAGTCAAGGCTGAAACAGCATCGTGTAAGGTTTTGACCAGTTGAAGAAACGGCAGCTGAGCGCAGTAGCGCTGCAACACCGCCGTGGCCAGCGGCTCATCGTCGATGATGACGCAGGTAAGGGGGCGGGAGGAAGCCAGAGAAGGGTCCATGAGGCAGAGCAAAAGCTAGGCGGGCGTGGGCGCCAGCAGCATGAGAGTAACGTGGTAGTGAGTAGCCGACTCGTCGACACGCAGCTCGTGGCGCTCGGGGTAGAGCAGCTGCAAGCGGCGGCGCAGGTTAACCAGGCCGACGCCACCGGGGCTTTTGGCTTCGGGCAGTATTGCGCGGCGGATGCCGTTGCGCATGTTAAACTCCAGCCGGTCTTGGTGCAAAGCCAGGCGCATATCCACCACGTAGGGCCGGGCCGTCAGGTCGCCGTGCTTGAAGGCATTTTCGACCAGCGGCAACAGCAGCATAGGCGCTATGGGGTAGTGCGGGGGAATGTCGGTGGCAATGTTGAAGCGCAGGCTTTCGGCACTGGCGCCGGGCAGGCGGAGACGCTGTAAGCTCAGAAAGCTTTGCAGGTGCGAAACCTCCTTGGAAAGCGGTACCGTATCGGCGGCCGATTCATACAGTAAATAGCGCATCAGTTCGGCCAGCTGCAAGACGGCCACCGCAGCCGGCGCCTCCGGCGACTCCTGACTGGTGAGCGAGTAGATATTGTTGAGCGTGTTGAAGAGGAAGTGCGGGTTGATCTTGGCCTTCAGCAACGACAGTTCGGCGGCCAAGTGCTGCTTTTCCAGCTCCTCGCGGTGGCGGTCGTCTTCCTGGCAGCGACGGTCGTGCTACCCGCTCATGGTAATAGACGCGCTGCAAGGTAAAGTATGGCGCAAGCTGGTCGAGAAAACGCAGCTACCCGCGTTGCAGGCCACCCACAACGTCATCAGCTCGCGCTTGTTCGCGGGCAAAACTGTGGTGCACGTGCTGGCCGATGCCGCCCCCGACAATAGTTCCGAAAGCGTAACGCCGGATTTGGAAGACGTCTACTTTTCAGCAATTAAAAATTATGAATTGAAAATCAGGCCTGGGGTTCCGCTGGCCTAGCAGCAGGTTTCAGCTGCCCGGCGCAGGCGGCATTTCACGCCGCAGCTAGCACCTGGCACCTACCCAAGCACCCGCCCAATTCCTACTTAATTAATTCATAATTCTTAATTGAAATGTTCCTCCCATATTCCTTTTCGAAATAAAATACCGGCTGCGGCGGCCAGCCACCTGGATTTACTTCGGGCTGCTGGCCCTGATGGCCGGGTTGCTGGTAACGGCGGCAGGCGGTGGCTTCGGTTCGGGCGTAACTATCGCGCTGGGCGGCGATGGGCAAGCCGTGAAGGTCAATACTCCTTACTCGCTTAGTGTGATTATCAGCATTTTGAGCGTGTTCAGCATCATCATCGCCTCCTCGCTAATGGGGGCAATCCGGTGTACCGCGACGTTGAGTACCAGGCGCACCCGCTGTTCTACACCAAGCCCATCAGCAAATGGGGCTATCTGGGCGGCCGATTTCTGGGCTCGCATGCCATTGCCGTGCTGGTGTTCACCGGTATTGGGGTGGGCGCGGCGCTGGCCAGCGTGATGCCCTGGGTGGAAGCCGACCGGTTTCTGCCGGCGGGCAGCTACTTGTGGCCGTTCGTGGTGATTGTGCTGCTTCAGCCCTGATGGTGATGCGCCAGCGCTACGGAGCCAATGCCATGGAGCGGTGGATGAAAATCAATATGAACCGCTACTTGAGCGGCCGTAGTGTAGAGCAAAAAAAGGAGGTACCACTGGCGTTAGTTGAAAATCAGCAGTACATCCACTACGGCAAAGGCTCCGTAACGATGTATGCCTTACAGGATTACCTCGGTGAAAAACAGCTGAACGGTGCCCTCAAGCAGTACGTGCAAGCCGTGGCCTTCCAGAACCCGCCCTACACCAACTCGCCGGAGTTCGTCGGCTACATCCGCCGCGCCGCCCCCGATTCGCTCCAGCCCCTGCTCACCGACCTGTTCGACCGGATTACGCTCTACGACAACCGCGTAACCGACGCCACCGCCAAAAAGCTGCCCGACGGTCGCTACCAGGTGGACATGACCGTCACGAGCAGCAAGTTCTACTCCGACAGCCTCGGCACGCAGCGCCCTGCTCCTATCCGCGAAACGCTGCCCGTGGCCGTATTCCCGGAAACCGGCAAAGACAAGCGCCCGCCCGCGCCCTTGCTGCTAGTGAAGCAACGCCTGCACCCCGGCTCCAACAAGTTGCGCTTCATCGTGGCCCAAAAGCCCGCCAACGTCGCCGTCGACCCCTACCACGAGCTGGTAGACCGTGACCTGGAAGACAACCGCAAGGACGTGAAGCTGTAGCCTGAGCTTCGTTGGTTTACTGAGCACTCTCGCCTCAGGAAGAATGTAACGTGAAATTGCACTTCGCGAGGCAGCCGCGCCACAAGCAATCATATTACATCGGTGCGTACACCTCGCGAAGTGCAATTTCGCGTTACATTTCATGCCACCAGGAATACGGCCATTGTAGCCAGTTATCTACCATGCCAGCCCGCACGGGATTTTCCAGAGTGTAGGCTATAATGTTACGCATCTCTTCCGCGTTGCGCACTACGTGGTCATAGCTTTCCCGGTGCCCGAACTGACCGGTGCGGCCTAATAGTCGATTAGCCTCGCGGGCAGTGTGTGCTTTGATAGACTGTAATGCGCGCATCATAGGCAGTCCATCTTCAAATAACGTGGCCACTACGTGTACATGATTGGGCATAATGCAATAGCAAACCAGTTCGTATGCCTGCCTCTCAAAATACTGCAGTGCCAAACCACCAACGCCGCTATAGCCGGCTCTTGCAGCCATGTTGGCCCGCAGTCCAACCTCTCCAGCAACTTATCGAACTTACCGAAATAGCGCTTCTGCCGCGCATAAGAAGCTTCCCAACTTTCACCAGCAACCGCCCCGTATTCGATTCGCAATTCCTCCAATACTTTTTCCGGTAGAGAACCCGCCAGCCGGAAAGTAATAAACACCGTCTCCCCTGGTGGCAGCAAATGCGGCAAATTGCGTTGCTAATCCTGCAGGTTCATCCCTAAATGTAACGCGAAGTTATACTTCGCGACGCGTTGAACGGTCCTGTCCGTGCTAGCAGTAGTATCGTTCAACGCGTCGCGAAGTATAACTTCGCGTTACATCTTTTACTTGTTGTGCTCCCGAGTTGAAATTGTGTAAGACATAAACCCCAAACAAAAGCAGCGCCTGATGCATCAGGCGCTGCTTTTGTTTGGGGTTTATCGTAGCAGGAGTTCTACTTTCCTACTACTGCTGTCTTAATGCTCAGTTCCTTGAGCTGCACTTCGGAAATGGGGGAGGGCGAATCTATCATGACGTCGCGGCCGGAGTTGTTTTTCGGGAAGGCGATGAAGTCGCGGATGGAGTCGGCGCCGCCGAAGAGGCTGCAGAGCCGGTCGAAGCCGAAGGCAATGCCGCCGTGGGGCGGGGCGCCGTACTCGAAGGCGTCGAGCAGGAAGCCGAACTGCGCTTTCGCTTCTTCATCACTGAAACCGAGGAGGCTGAACATGCGGGCCTGCACGCCCCGGTCATGGATACGGATAGAGCCGCCGCCCACTTCTACCCCGTTGACTACCATGTCGTAGGCGTTGGCCCGCACCTCGCCGATGGTATCAGGCGAGTCGAGCAGGGGCACGTCTTCGGGCTTGGGCGAGGTGAAGGGGTGGTGCATGGCGAAGTAGCGACCTTCTTCCTCGTTGAATTCGAGCAGCGGGAAGTCCACCACCCACAGCGCCGAGAAGGTGTCTTTGTCGCGCAAACCGAGGCGGCTACCCATTTCCAGACGCAGCTCCGATAGGGCTTTGCGGGTTTTGTTGGGCTCACCGGCCAGCACCAGCAGCAAGTCGCCGGGCTGGGCGTTGAAGGCAACTTTCCACTTCTGCAACTCTTCCTGGGCGTAAAACTTATCTACCGACGACTTAACCTGACCGTCAGCTTCCACGCGGGCGTATACCAGGCCAGTAGCACCAATCTGAGGGCGCTTCACGTAGTCAGTTAGCTCGTCGAGCTGCTTGCGGGTGTAAGTCGCCGCGCCGGTAGCGCAGATACCAATCACCAAACCGGCCGCCTCGAATACCGGGAAACTGTGGCCTTTTACCAGCTCGTTCAACTCCACGAACGGCATTCCGAAGCGTGTATCCGGCTTGTCGTTGCCATAGAGGCGCATGGCATCGGCATAAGTCATGCGGGGCAGCGTCCCGATTTCGACGCCTTTCACCTCGCGAAACAGGTATTGCACCAGACCCTCGAAGGTGTTAAGAATGTCTTCCTGCTCCACAAACGACATTTCGCAGTCGATTTGGGTGAACTCGGGCTGGCGGTCGGCGCGCAGGTCTTCATCGCGGAAGCATTTCACGATTTGGAAATACCTATCGAAGCCCGATACCATGAGCAGCTGCTTGAAGGTCTGGGGCGACTGGGGCAGGGCGTAGAACTCGCCGGGGTTCATGCGGGAGGGCACCACAAAGTCGCGGGCACCTTCCGGCGTGCTTTTGATGAGCACCGGCGTTTCCACTTCAATGAAATCCTGGCCGTCGAGGTAGCGGCGGGTGGCCTGGGCCACGCGGTGGCGCAGCATCAGGTTCTGGCGCACGGTGTTGCGACGCAGGTCGAGGTAGCGGTACTTCAGCCGCAGGTCGTCGCCGCCGTCGGTTTCGTCTTCGATGAGGAAGGGCGGCAGCTTGGCCGGGTTGAGCACGTCCAGCTTCTCGACCCGGATTTCGATGCCTCCGGTAGGAATCTTGTCGTTTTTGGAGTGGCGCTCCGACACGCGGCCGGTTACTTGCAACACAAACTCGCGGCCGAGTTGGCGGGCCTGCTCGCGCACTTCGGTGGTTTCCACGCCTTCTTCCAGCGCTAGCTGCGTGAGGCCATACCGGTCACGCAAATCAACCCACAGAATGCCGCCTTTGTCGCGGGTGCGCTGCACCCAACCGCAGAGGGTAACGGTTAAACCAACGTGTTCGAGGCGCAATTCGCCGCAAGTGTGAGTCCGGAGCATCTTTACAGTAGTGAGTATGGAGTACTTAGTAGGGAGTATCTAGCCGTTTGCGGGTAGCCGAGCAGGAGCAGAAAAACCTCCCTGCTCACCACCCGCTACTTCGTGCTGATTAAAGGCGAAGGTAGACAGGAAAAATCAGTGGGGTACTAAAAAAGCCAGGTTCGGATTGTAAAGAAACTTACAATGATTTGTGAAAAATGCCTGTTTTAAATGAAAATGGAGCCTTTTTCATTGCCTTGCTGTAAGTTCGGCACGGAGTATGCAAACTGCTGATCCAACTATGCTCTCAACCGACTCGACTTTTCTTACTCTTGCTTCGCTCATGAAACGCTCCGTTCTCCTCGCTCTCGTTGCCGTCCTGTTTTCCTTCTCCTCGCAGGCTCAAACCAAGATCAAAACCAAAGCCAAGGCGGCCGACGGTACCGCAGTAAAAACCAAATCGGAGGCGGAGCCCGTTACGCTGAACGGCCCCATCAAGCGCATCGAAACTTTGTCGGGCATCGACATTTTCCCGGCTAGCGGCGGGCAGAGCATCATGCTTAGCTTCACGCAGCAGTTCACCAAGCCCGGCACGCTGGTGATGACCAACTATAAAAACCAGCCGGTTTACACCACCGCCCTCGACCCCGCCAACAACACCGGCGAGCCAGTGGACCTAGGGCGGATTCCGGCCGGCAGCTATATGATTGAAGCAAAAACCGGCAACTACGTATACTGGAAGAAAGTGAAGGTCACGTATCCGGCCGCCGCGGTAGCCAAGAAAAAGCGCCGCTAAATCACGGATCAAGCCGATTCTTCGGATTACACCGATTTTTTTGATAGCCGCGTACTGCCGTGCCTCAGCTTTGGTAGTTATTCGTTGACTTTTTTTCGCAGCTCCGAAGTTATCTAGCTTCGGAGCTTTGCATTTATTAGCTGTAGCACAAATCTGCGCTTTGTGCTTCGTTGAGCGACTGGTGTTGTACCAGCGCCATCGTTCAACCTTTGCAACGAAACGCAAAGCTTCAGCTTCGCGCTGCATCCTGCGTACCTTGCCGCCATTCCTATGAAAACCACCTCTCGCTTTTTCCGATTTGCTCCGCTTCTGCTGGCCGTGTTGCTACTAGCAGCGTTTGCGGGGCCCAAGCTCAAGAAAACCTCGGTTAGTAAAAATATCACCGTGGGGGTTCCCGAAGGCTTTCAGGCGCTACCCGACGACGGCATTGCGGTGAAATATCCGGCCCCGCGCAAGCCTTTGGCCGTGTTCAGCAACCCCAACGGCCGCGTCGATTTCAGCGTGGCGCAGAAGCCAAGTACCTTCAGCAACCGAGATTATGCGCTGCTGCTTAAGATTTACAAAGCCAGCATCCAGAACATGTATTCCAAGGTGGAGTTCCTAGCCGAGGACATTCGCACCGTCAATAAGCGCGATTTTGTGATGCTGGAATTCGTGTCGTCGGTGGCTGACAACCGCCGGGGCAGCAACCTGGCGCCCATCCGCCGCTACCAGATGGTGCAATACACCATTGAGGGCGACCAGCTCACGGTGTTCACGTTTGTGGCGCCCGCCGACGAGCAAGCGCAGTGGCAGCCCACTGCCCGCGCCGTGATGCAAAGTATTTCGATGAAGTAAACAGCTTGATTGGTGATTGGTAGTAGTTGCTTGTTGAACGGCAATCAGCCGGGGTGCAACTACAACAACCTATCTATCAAAGAGCAGCAGGTCAGCACTATGTCGCACGAGCAGTACATGCGCGAAGCTCTCAAGCAGGCGCGGTATGCCTTGGAGGAAGAAGAAATTCCGATTGGGGCGGTGGTGGTACTGGACAAGCAGATAATTGCGCGGGCCTACAACCAAACCGAACGGCTGCGCGACGTAACGGCCCACGCCGAAATGCTGGCCCTAACGGCCGCCGCCAACCACGTCGGCAACAAGTACCTGACCGACTGTACACTCTACGTAACTATAGAACCGTGCGTAATGTGCGCCGGCGCCACCGCCTGGGCCCAAATACGGCGCGTGGTGTACGGGGCCGATGAGTTGAAAGTCGGGTTCCGACGCCACGGCAATTTGCTGCACCCCAAAGCTGAACTAGTGCGGGGCGTGCTGGCCGAGGAGTGCGCGACCCTGATGCAGGAGTTTTTCGCACGGAAGCGGAAATAAGCTACTTTTGGCCGCTTCCGTAACCCTACCGGGGCTATGGTGGTTATACTACCCGCAATGTTTCCCTTGGCGGGGCCTCACCCCTAGTCCCCATTCTTCGGGGAAAGGAGGCTAGGGGGTGAGGCCCCGCGGGGGTAATTAGGCGAGTTAACTTTCACTTTTTCAAATCCCAAAATCATGGCTTTCGAACTGCCCCAACTGCCTTACGCTTATGATGCCCTGGAGCCGCATATTGATGCGCAAACCATGGAAATCCACCACACCAAGCACCATCAGGCCTACGTAACCAACCTGAACAATGCCATTGCGGGCACGGAGCTGGAGGGCAAGAGCCTCGAAGACCTAATGCAGAATATTGCCTCGGCCCCGGCGGCCGTGCGCAACAACGGCGGCGGCCACTGGAACCACTCGCTGTTCTGGACGGTGCTGGGCCCCAACGGCGGTGGCGAACCAACCGGCGCTATCGGTGAGGCCATTACGCAGTCGTTTGGCAGCTACGAGAAGTTCAAGGAAGAATTCACTAAAGCCGCCACTACGCGCTTCGGCTCGGGTTGGGCGTGGCTGTGCAAGCAAGCCGACGGCTCCCTGAAAATCTGCTCGACGCCTAACCAAGACAACCCGCTGATGCCCGACGCAGGCTGCAGCGGCACGCCCGTACTCGGCCTCGACGTGTGGGAGCACTCCTATTACCTGAAGTATCAGAACCGCCGCCCCGATTACATTGCGGCTTTCTATAACGCCATCAACTGGGACGAAGTGAACAAGCGCTTCGCAGCAGCGGCATAGTTTTTGGTTGATTATCAGGGAAACTGCCTCGCAGTAGTTTCCCGACCCTTCTATCGGTCGGTTTAGTGCCTCTTCAGGCATTGGGCCGACCGATTTTAGTATACGGGCAACAGCTACGGACTAAGTGGCCATCCATTTATTAACCACTTATTTTCAAGCAGTTATATTGATTTTACCCACATAGATTTTACTAGTTACTTATATGGACGCCCTACTTGCTGCGAAATCTGCTAGTGCCCTGTCTGATAGATATCGGCTAAACATTGTGTTGGCGCTCAGCCAGCAAGAGTCTATGCCTTTTGCTGATGTGCAGCAACTAACGGGGCTTTCGCAGCCCTGCGTATCGCACCATTTAAAAATTTTAACCGATAGTGGCTTGGTGCGGACGCGTAAATGCGGCCGTTGTTTGAGCTTGACACTTAACCGGGAGGCCATGGGTCAGTTTGCTTCTTTTCTAGTTAATCTGCGGTAGAAACTTGCTTGAAATCATTTAAACATTTCAATAAATTAATTCTTTATAAGCCCGTCAAAGCGTTTTACTCTTAACCCTTTTTTGACGTATCATGGCTTCTAAGATTTTTTCGCCAACGCAGCTTGGCTCGCTAACCCTTCAAAACCACCTCGCCATGGCCCCGATGACGCGCAGCCGCGCGCTCGGCAATGTGCCTAACACCCTGATGGCCGAGTATTATGCGCAACGCGCATCGGTGGGCCTCATTATCACGGAGGGCACGTCGCCCTCGCCGAGCGGCTTGGGCTATGCTCGTATTCCGGGCCTATTCAATGCCGAGCACGTAGCCGGCTGGAAACTGATTACGGATGCCGTACATGCTAAAGGCGGCCACATTTTCGTGCAACTCATGCACTCGGGCCGCATTTTTCACCCCCTGAATCTACCAGCAGGGGCTGAAGGCGTAGGTCCTTCGGCCGTGGTAGCCGCGGGCCAGATGTGGACCGATCAGCAGCAGATGCAGGACCACCCCACGCCCCGCGCCCTCAGCACCGAGGAAGTACGGAGCGTCATTCAGGAGCATGTGCAAGCCGCCAAGCTGGCCATAGAAGCTGGTTTCGATGGCGTGGAGCTGCACGGGGCCAACGGCTACCTGCTGGAGCAGTTTCTAAACCCGAACAGCAATGTGCGTACTGACGAGTACGGCGGTAGCGTGCAAAACCGGGCCCGCTTTGTGCTGGAAACCGCCAAAGCCGTAGCAGAAGCCATTGGCGCCGAGCGCACCGGCATTCGGCTTTCACCTTGGGGCATGGCCAGCGACATGGCCCACTACCCGGAAATCGACGAAACTTACGCTTACCTGGCCGAGGAGCTGCAGAAGCTGAACCTGGTGTATCTGCATCTGGTCGACCACGAGAGCATGGGCGCTCCTACCGTACCAGCCGAAACGGTAGCCACCGTCCGTAAGAAGTTCACAAACACCCTGATTCTGAGCGGCGGCTACAACACGGTTCAAGAAATTGAGGCTGCTCTGGATAGTGGCCGGGCCGGCTTAGTGGCCATCGGCCGCCCGTTCATTTCCAACCCTGATCTGGTAGCTCGCCTCCAGCAGGGCGCCGAGTTGGCCCCTTACGACCCCGACACCTTCTACGCTCCTGGCCCCGAAGGCTTCCACCAAGGCTACACCGACTATCCGGCCCTGGCTGAAGCCGAGGCTGCGGCCAAGTAAAGCGGCTTCCTGGCCCCTAAACAAAAAGCCTCTCCTGGCACAGGAAAGGCTTTTTGTTTAGGGGCCAGCGCACTACTCAGCCTTTACCACTCACAACACCACCCCGTTTTGCAGGCTGCGAAACACGAGGGCCATCAGCACCAACCCCACTACCGCGCCCCACGACCACCGGAAAACGACCGGCGCGGTGGAGCCGGACAGTTCTGGCTGGCACATAGCGGCGCCCCAGGCAGCGCCTAGTACCATACTGCTCATGGGCGCAACCAGCAAGTTTGCTAACGTAGGCACCGGCCACGACAGCGCCGTAATCACTATTGACCCAATCAGCCAGGGCCAGGCAGTAAGCGCCCGCAACGCCCTACCCTTCTCCACCCGCGCGGCGGGCGTGGCTACCTCGGCCGGTACGAAGCGCATAAACAACGGAGCCGTGCGCCGGACACTGATGGTAAGGACGATACCCGCTGCCACGGCCACCCCGAGCGGCAGGGGCAGGTGCCAGATAGCCGCCACCTGGCCCAGGTCGCCGTAGGGCACGAAGGGCGTAATCATGAGGTAGCCGAGGAAATTGATAACCCCGAACACGCCGAAAAACAACGCAAACAAAGCTGCCAGTCCGGTGGCCCGACGCTGGCGCACGAAAGCCAGGACCACCAGTCCCTGCAGCAAACTGAACACGGGCCCGGCCAAAGCCACCAGCGCCTGCCGGAATTCGGACAGGTCGTTGACGTTGCGGACTGAGGTGTTGTAGAGCGTGGGGTGGCCGCCCAGCGCCAGGGCTATGAGGGCGTGCACCAGCCGTGCAGCAGCACCGTCAGCAGAAAGGCGGTAATGTACACGCACGACGCATTTAGCACTAGGTGGGTGATGGAGCGGATGAGCATGCGGTGGCGCCTGCGGGCATAAACTAAGCGAAAGGAGGATGATTCAAGGTAATGGCAAGAAAATCAAGCAGCAGTATTCTATTGAATTTCTTTACTTCTATTGTTCCCGACTGGCGTTACTGCCAAGTTTTCACCACCCCGAAATACAGCAGGCGCCGCTGGAAATATTCGGGCACGGTCTGCGTGTAATCAGGCGTGTAGGCGTAGCCGCTCACGTTGCGGGCGTTGAAGAGGTTGCTGCACACGGCGTAGAGTACCAGCGTATTGCCGTTGGTGGGGCGGCGGATAAACTTGCTGGCCGTAAGGTCGGCGCGGAAGTAGTTGGGCAGGTACGAGGCGTTGAAATCCGTTGGATATTGGGGTAGCACGCCGCCGGTGGCGGGGTCGGGGGTGGTGCCGAGCACGGGTGTGAAGGGGGCGCCGGCGCGGTACTGCGCAAACAGGCCTAGCTCACCCCACTTACCCACCAGCTTGAGGGTGCTTTTCAGCTGAAAGCGCACGTCGTAGCGGCGTTGGGCTAAAGCCAGGGCGCGGGCATCGGGGGTGGTGGCGTCGTAGCGGGCGGGACTGGCGTGCACGGTGGCGGCGGCCAGGTCGGCGCGCAGGCAGCTGAAGAAGGTGCGCTGCCCAAATACTTCGGCGCCTACCAGATTGGTGCGGAGTATCGAGCGCTCTTGCTTGGCGTAGATGGCGGCCGTGAGCATGGGTCCATCGGGGGTGGCACTGGTGGCGGAGTAGTCGAGGGCCAGCTGGCGGATGCGGGTGCGCAGGAAGCCGTAGTAGGTGGGATCGGGCGAGGTAAAGGAGATATACTGCCCACCGGAGAGGTTGAGGAAGCGGTGGACGCTCAGGTTGCGGCGCACGTTGAGCTGCGCGCTACCGTAGCCGGGCTGCGCGAGGTGTGGCACCGCATTTAGGCGCAGCCCCACCCCCAGCACCCACGGGCCGCGGCTGTATTTGGTGTACTGATACGTTTCCCACAGCGTGCGGCCCTGCCCGAAAGCAGCGGCGTAGGTGGGCGCCGTGGCGCTTAACTCGTCGCGGCGCACCGGAAACCGGCCGGCCAGGTGCAGGCGCCGCTCGTCGTAGCTGAGGCCGGCGCGGGTGCTGAGGGTGCCAGACCAGTAGCGGCGGTAGTGGGCGGCAGCGTAGTAGTCGGCGAAGCGGCAGGTGGTGTTGTAGCTACCGAAAGCATCGTGGGCGCGGCGCTGGCTGAGGCCGTGGCTGAGCGCCAGGTCGGCGCCGGGCCAGGCCTGCTCGTAGCTCAGCGCGTAGAAGCCGCGCAGGTTGCGGTACTGGTAGTTGGTGGGGCCGCCGGTGGCGGGGCGGTAGGCGTACCGTTCACTCAGGCCGTAGCCAAATGCCTTGACGGTGCCGTACCCCCCTACTTTGGTGGCAAAATGCACTCCGCCATCGACCAGCCCAAAGCGGGGCAATTGCCGGAACGAAGCCGGGTTCACGGCCCGCAGCAGCAGCCCGTCCTGCGCGTTCAGGTACGCTTTCAGCATGCCCCGCTGCCCCACCGGCCGCCCAGCCAGCAGCCCCGAGTTGGCTAGCCCCAACGAGGCCTGCACGAAGTTGCTGCGCCGCCGCTCATCGGTACTCAAGCTGATAAGACCCGCCCCCGCGTTGCCAAACTCCAGCGGCGGATTGGTTGGAAACACCAGCACCGACTTCACCAAATCGACGCTGAAGATGCCGAACGTGCCGATGCCGGTGAGTTGCGCGAACTTCACGGCGTCATAAATCGGTACGTTGTTGAGGTAGATGCCGGTCTGGCTAGGGTCGGAACCGCGCAAACTGATGCTGGCCGACTCGTCGAGGGTAGTAGCGGCGGGCAGGGTGCGCACGGCCAGCAGGGGGTCGGCCGCGGCGGCCGGGTTGGTGACGATGCTTAGGAAATCCAGCTCCCGCACAATAAAATCTTCGGCAATAGGCCGCTTGGCCGTTACTTCCACCTGGGTCAGCGTGAGGCCCCCGGCCGGTACCAGCCGCACCACCACTACCGCCATCGGCACTGTCCGCAGCACCAGCCGAAACGACCGGTAGCCCACGTAGCTCACCACCAGGGTATCGGGTTGGCCGGCTGCAAAAGGCAGCACAAATGCGCCGTCGAGGTCGGTGGCCGTTGTGCTGGCAGGCTGCCCGGTCAAGCGTACGGTGGCCCCGAGCAGCTTTTCGCCGGTGCTATGGTCGGCCACGGTGCCGCGCACCGTAGCCGGAGTTTGGGCCAGCGCAGCGGAAGTCAGCAGACACAGCAAGGCCAGGCTACGCAGCAGTTGCCGCGTGCAATGCAAGTAGAGAAAGGTCATGGGAGTTAAGGAAAGAACTGTAGCATACGCTTCAGCTGCTACATTTTAGCCAGCAAACCTTTCAGACGGCCGTGGCCGGGGTATTTGGCGAGGCCTTCGGTGGCATACTTGCGGGCCAAATCAAGCTGGCCGGCGGCCTGGTAGGCTTGGGCGAGGTAGCAGTAGGCGTCGGCTTTGCCCCAGTTAGGAGCGTAAGGATTTGGGTCGGGCTTTTCGGGGGCGGCAACGGCTTTCAGTAACTGCGCAACGGCCACTTTGCCCCCACCGTACTGCTTGGGCGTGTAGAAGTCGTTGACGCCGCGGGCATAGTGGGCACGCAGGTTGCCAGGCGCCAGTGTCACGGCTTTTTCCGCGTTTTCCTTAGTGGTATTGGCTTTGAAGGCTACGGTCAGGAAGCTCGCGAATTCCAGGTTTAGGCCTTGCAGCAACGAAAGCAGGGCGTAATGCTCGGCGGTTTTGGTGGGCACGGCTTCCAGCAAGTCGATGCCTTTTTCCAGACACGCCTCGGCCCGCGCCTTGTCCGGCCCGGCCCGGAAGTAGAGGTGGTATTGCGCGAAGGCGCCCCAATAGTTGAGGTAGGCGTTGGGCTGGGCGGTGCGCAGCTCGTCCAAGGCTTTGGCTACTAGTTGCAGGGAGTCGGTGGGCGTGTGCCAGGTAAGCTTGCTTTGAATGTGGGTCAGCACGTTCTGGCCGCGGCTTTGGGCCAGCAGCCGGCCCGGCATCAGCAACACAAGCAACAAGAGCGGAAGCAGATACTTTTTCATGAGCAAGAAACGAAGAGAGGTGGAAAAACAGACAAAGCGCGGCCCAGTGAGCCACCAAAAGCAGCTGAATAGACAGGGAAACAGAATTTTGGCAAGAGCAAGTGCGACTGGCTATTCCGGCTTGAGGTAGCGCTGCAAGCTGCTTACGTAGTTCTCGAAGGCCTTGACGCCTTCCGGCGTGATGGCGCAGCGCGTGAGCGGGTAGGAGCCGTTGAACTCCTTGGTCATGGTAAGGTAGCCAGCGTCTTTCAGCTTGCTAATCTGGGTGCTCAGATTGCCGGCGGTGGCGCCGGTTTTCTCTTTCAGAAAGTTGAATTCAGCTTCCCGCACACTCAGCAAGAGCGACATTACCGCGAGCCGCAGCTGCGAGTGCAGCAGCGGATCCAGGTCTTCAAAGGGCGCGGCCACGGCGGTATTGGCTTCTCAGCATGTGTCCGGGTAGTACGTAAGCCACCAGCACGGCGGCGACTACCAGCAACAATTGCGTGTCGAAAGCCGCCCGAAATGCTACCGTGGCCAGCAGCCAGCAGGCGGCCCCGCCCCAAATCAGCGGCCTGAACCGCAACGCGCCGCCCGTAGCAAAGGTGCTCAGGCCGTAAAGCGCAATAATAAGCGGATAGACCGTGCGCCAGCCTGAGGCAACCCCCACGCCAATCAGCATCAGCATCAGGATGCCAAAGCCAGCCCACAAAAACAGCATAAAGTCGCTCTGGGCAGTGCGCACCCGCTCGCGCCGCCCCCGACGGGCCCCGTTCACGAAAGCCACCACCGTCCCAATCCCCATCAGCACCGGCCAGGCCAGCCAGGGCTTGTTGTAGCCTGCCTGCAGCAGAATGTAGTGCGACAGCGCCGCCACCAGCACCAACCAGCCCCACAACAGCAGATCAAAGGAATGGTCGCTCAGGTCTTGCTTGGCCGCTTGTATCATCTGCTGGATCAGCAGTAAGCTTTCGGGCGCGGAAAACGGTTTTTCGGTCGGTTCCATGGTTCGTTGTTTGCTTTTCGTTTGTCGTTGCTGATTTCCGATTCGTTTATCGCTGTCTGGTTTTCGTTTTTTGCTGCTAGTTAGCCTTTTCAAGACAGCATCGACGCAAAGCAAAACAAACAACGGCAAACCAGTTGCTAAGCCACCCGGCGAAGCAAATAGCCGGGGATGATGTAGCTCAATAGCATGGCAGCGGCAATCAATAGCAGCTGCGTATCGGCGGGGACAGTGGCGGCAGCAGCACCAAGCACCCCGCAGACTACGCCGCCAAGTTGCAGCGGGCGGAAGTGCAGCACCCGGCCGGCTATGTAAGTAGTTACGCCATACAGCACCAATAGCAGCGGGTGCACCACCGCCCAGCCCACCACGCAAGCGCAGGCCACCGACAAGAGAATAATCAGCACAAAGCTCTTTTGCAGCAGGCGCATGGCGTTGCTGGCGGCCGTAGCGTCGGCCTGCCCCAGCTGGCGCTGCCGCCGCCCCCGAATGCCCTGCACCATGCCCATCAGCGGCATGAGCACCATCCAGGGCAGCCAGGGCGCGGCAAACCCAACCTGCTCCAGCGCATAGTTGCTCAGCGCAGCCGTTAGCACCACCGAACCCCGAAACAGATAGGTAAAGGCATAGGTGTTCAGGTTGGCTGCTTCTTCCAGCGGCTGCGCATTGAATGCGTTGGTCGAAGCAGAACGGAGGGCGAGGCTGGCAAGGTTTTTCATGGCGGTAGCATATTTGAGTGTCAGAATGATACAAACGTAAACTAGTTTATACTGTAAACCAAATCATTTCATAAACTTATTTACAGGATTTTCCATCCGCTTTTCTCTGCTTTTCCCCTTTCCGATTTTAGTTATCTTTGGATGCCTGGTCTGCGCAAGTGGCCGGGTTGTTCTTTTTCTCCTCGGGTTAACTTCTTTTCCAGCGCCAGGTTTCCTGGTTGGCAGCGTGCTGTGGCGGCCTCTTGGCCGAGTTGGGGCGCTGGGTGTCGCAGGTATCTGGTGTATCTCTTTTATTCCGAAGCTGGAAAAGCTTGTCCTTTCTCTGCAAACCCATTTCTAACTCAACCCTGCATGAATATCAAGCTGCGTCTTATTATCATGAGCTTCCTCCAGTTTTTTATCTGGGGCTCGTGGCTGATAACTATTGGCGCTTATTGGTTTAAAACCAAAGAGTGGTCGGGGGGGCAGTTTGGCGCCATCTTTTCGACCATGGGCATCGCCTCGATTTTTATGCCTTCGCTGATGGGCATCGTGGCCGATAAGTATATGAACGCCGAAAAGCTGTACGGCATCCTCCACATTCTGGGGGGCATCGTGCTGTTCACGGTCCCGCTGGTCGATAATCCGGGTACGATGTTCTGGGTGATGCTGCTGAACATGATTTTCTACATGCCCACGCTGGCTCTCTCCATTGCAGTTTCCTACTCGGTGCTCAAAAGCAGAGGCGGCGACGTCGTGAAGGACTATCCCCCCATTCGGGTGTGGGGCACGGTGGGCTTCATCGTGGCGTTGTGGGTGGTGAGCTTACTCGGCTTCGAAACCTCGTCCAGCCAGTTTGTTGTGGCGGGCGGCGCGGCCATATTGCTTGGTTTTTATTCCTTTACGCTGCCCAAGTGCCCGCCAATGGCGCAGGCCGGTCCAAAGAAAAGTGTGGTTGATGCCCTCGGGCTGCAGTCGTTTACGCTGCTACGCAACCCCAAAATGGCGGTCTTTTTCCTGTTTGCGCTGTTGCTCGGGGCGGCTTTGCAGTTAACCAATGCCTACGGCGACGTCTTCCTGCACGACTTCGACCAAATTGCCGAGTACAAGAATTCGGTTGCGGTGAAGAATCCCGCCATCATCATGTCTATTTCGCAGATATCGGAAACGCTGTTTATTCTGGCAATTCCTTTCTTTCTCAGAAGGTTTGGCATCAAGCAGGTAATGCTCTTTAGCATGATTGCCTGGGTGTTGCGGTTCGGGCTGTTCGCCTACGGCAATCCTGGCGACGGCTTATGGATGATTATTCTCTCGTGCATCGTGTACGGCATGGCCTTCGACTTCTTTAACATTTCGGGCTCGTTGTTTGTCGAAACTCAAACCGAGCCTACTATCAGAGCCAGCGCGCAAGGGTTGTTCATGATGATGACCAATGGCTTCGGCGCCGTGCTAGGTAGCTCGCTCAGTGGCATTATTATTCAAGAGTACTTCACCAACGCCGACAACACCAAGGACTGGCATAGCATCTGGATAACCTTTGCCTTGTACTCCCTGGTTATTGCGGTTTTGTTTATGATTCTCTTCAAACATGAGCATAACCCGCAGGAAATAGCCAGCGTGCATAGCGAGCACCTCTTGACAGCCGAACAGGCATAAGCGCCAAGCAAAGTGTAGCCGTGGGTGATTGCTGATTAAGTGGAACGCAGCCTGGGTTTCGTTCTGCAATCGAGTCAAAAAACACGAGCGGCATCAGCTTGAGCGTGTGAACTTCAGGTAAACCCTACGAAAAGTCCGAACTGCACAGTTCGGACTTTTTTCTGCGCTATGGATCATGTACATTCCCGGTCGTAAGCTCCCATTGCATCAGTCTTTTTCATATGCCTAAAGCTCCCGCAGCTGCGTGCCCGGTCGATACCCCGTCCGAGGTGCCCAATCTGCTGCCCATGTTCGAAACCGCTTACTACTTCCAGCCTAATACCTGGTTCTACCAATCCTACGGGAAGCTCCCGCGGCGCCTCAATTTTCAGCTCTCCAGTAAAGACGAACGCCACAAGTTGCTGGAGCAGTTGGCGAAGCTCTACGACTTGGAAGCCTCCACGGTGGCGCATGTACGGGCCTATGAGAAATCAGAAGCGGCACCCGAACTCGTGACCTACGCGTTACTGCTGGCGCCTGAGTTGCTTTTGTACATCGACGACCGGAGCGGGTACGGCGACCGGGGTGCCTTTGTTTACTACTCGGCCGCCACCGATAAGGCCGCGCTCGATCAGCTTGTGGGGCTGCTCCAGGCGCTGCTGGAAATTGGCGAACAAGAGCGCCACCGGATTCATGTGCTGCGCCTGGCCTACAATGACCTGGAGTTCACGCCACTCTCCATCAAAGTACCGGAGCTGGACCTGAGCACCCACTACAACGACGACTTACTCCCGGTGCACGACATTATTGTGGAGCGCCTGCGCCAGCCGCAAGACAAAGGCATCGTGATTCTGCACGGCCCGCCCGGCACCGGCAAAACCAGCTACATCCGCCATCTGTGCGGCCTGCTCGACAAGCCCAAGCTGTTTATTCCGCCCAACCTCGCGGCCCGCATTGCCGACCCCGAGTTCATCAACCTGCTCCACGACAACACCAATTCCATCCTCATCATCGAGGATGCCGAAGAACTGCTTTTGAAGCGCGAAGGCGGCCGGGGCGGTAGCGCGGTCAGCAACCTGCTCAACCTCTCCGATGGCTTGCTTGCCGACTGCTTCCACATTCAGGTGGTGTGCACCTTCAACACGGAATTAGCCCGCATCGACAGCGCCCTACTCCGCAAAGGCCGCTTGATTGCCGCCTACCATTTCCAGCCGCTAACTCAGGAAAAAGCGCAGGCCTTGGCTATCACGCTCGGTCAATCAGCTCCCGTAGACGGCCCCCTGGCTCTCACCGACGTCTACAACCGCGATGCGCCGGCTTTTGACGCTTCTCCCGCCACCGGCCGCATCGGTTTTGGACAAGTTCGCTAGCTCGTCAGCATAAAAATAGTTTATAAAAAGTCTGTTTCCAGCATACACAAAACCCCGCTTTGCAGGCTGCAAAGCGGGGTTTTGTGCTTGTTCTAAGATAGGAAAAAGCTGGCTGAGTTAAAGCACAGTACATAGTGCTTTAACTCAGCGCTTATATCGGAGTGCAGGCGACAGATCAGAGAAATCTGAATCCGTACAGTTCGACAAAACTCGCTAAATCTGTGGATTTAGAATTGCTCGTCGGGACCGAAGAAGAAGCTGCCTTCAATCTGCGCGTTTTCGTCGGAGTCGGAACCGTGAACGGCGTTGGCTTCGATGCTCTTGGCGTACTTTTTCCGGATGGTACCTTCGGCGGCCTGGGCAGGGTTGGTAGCGCCGATGAGGGTGCGGAAGTCAGCTACGGCATTTTCTTTCTCGAGAATGGCGGCTACAATTGCCCCCGACGACATGTACTTCACCAGGTCGCCGTAGAAGGGCCGCTCTTTGTGCACCTCGTAGAACTGGCCGGCGCGCTCGGGAGTCAGCTTCACTTTCTTGAGCGCAACAATGCGGAAGCCGCCCTCTTCGATCATGCTCAGAATTCCACCGATGTGGTTTTCCTGCGTGGCGTCGGGCTTAATCATGGTGAACGTGCGGTTCGTGGCCATCTTATTCTATGGGTTGGGTTAAAACAAATTCCTGTTGGGAAGTGCAAAGAGCTTGCGGGCGCAAAAGTAGACGGTTTGGGCGGGAAGTTGCTAGCTGCGTCAGAAGTTGCCGGCAAAACAGCTTTATAAGAACCGTCTTCGGCTTTGCGAATCGTGGCTCGATATGGCTCGACTTGGAAGCAGCCACCCGCCAGGCAGCAGGACCGAGAGTTGCAGTTTCCAGAAGCCACCAATTAAAATTTCTGCCTTCTTTTTTGTTGGTGATGGCCGACCAACGCATCAGCAGACAAGGAAACCTTTGCCGCAATTTTTTCAGTGAAAACAGTGTTCTTTCAGCAGCAGGACAGCTGTGAAACAAAATCCAAGGAAAGTACTTTCTTGAAATAACAGCGGAACTATAGTCGTCCTGTTCAGGCGATTACTGCTGCCGTTGCACCAAACCCAAAGCTGTTTTGTTGGAACCCGGAATATTTCCGACTTTTGCCGCCTTGCTCCCGGCATAAAATCCCGAATTTCAGCCACCTATCAGTAGGCAATGTCCACAATCTCTGAGCTGCAGGAGCTGCTATCGCAACCCCGGCAGGTTTTCATCACCACCCACCACAAGCCCGACGCCGACGCTCTCGGCTCGTCGTTGGGACTGGCAGGCTACCTTCGCAAAAAAGGCCACACCGTAACCGTCGTCACGCCTTCCGACTACCCGGATTTTCTGGCGTGGATGCCCGGCAACAGCGACGTAGTCGTGTACGATTCGCGCCGCAACGACGCGCAAGTGCGCGAAATAATTGGAACGGCTGAGGTGCTGTTCTGCCTCGATTTCTCGTGTTTGGGCCGCATCAACGAGATGGGCGAGTACATTCGCCAAGCGCCCGGCACCAAGGTGCTCATCGACCACCACCAGGAGCCCGAGCAGTTCGCCGACCTCGACTTCTCGAACTCGAAAGCTGCTGCTACCGCCGAGCTAGTGTTTGAAGTGATCCGCGACATGGGCGACCAGAGCCTGATCGACGCGGGCATTGGCGAGTGCCTCTACGCCGGCATCATGACCGACACAGGCTCGTTCCGGCACCCGAGCACCTCACGCAACGTGCACCTCATTATTGCCGAGCTGCTCAACGCCGATATCAACCTCTCCGATGTGCACCGCCGCATCTACGACTCGCACTCTGAAATGCGCCTGCGCTTTCTGGGGTTCGTGCTCAAAGACAAGCTACGCGTATTACGCGAGTACAACACGGCCTACATTGCCATCACGCAGGACGAGCTAAAAGAGTACGACTCGAAAACCGGTGACACCGAAGGTCTCGTAAATTTTGCGCTTAGCATCGAAGGCATCGTTTTCGCGGCCGTACTTATCGACCGCGGGCAGGCCATCAAGATATCTTTCCGCTCGGTTGGCGACTTCTCGGTGAGCAGTTTCTCGCGCGACCACTTCAACGGTGGCGGCCACCACAACGCGGCGGGCGGCATTAGTTACGACGCACTCGACAACACCGTGCAACGTTTCCTCGATTTATTGCCTCAATACCAGAGCCAACTGGTGACGGCCCCTCTGGCAGTTGCGCCGCCTACGGTGTAACTTGCCTGAAATTTCTTTTTCACCACCTTTCCCGCTTCATGCATTTGCATCGCAACATTCTAAGCTTGGCCGTAGCGGCCAGCGTTCTGAGCCTGGCCTCCTGCAACAAAGGCGGCGACTTCGCAAAAACTAAGTCTGGCATCGAGTATAAAGTCTTCAAGAACGAAGGCAAGAGCTATTCTCCGCGTGAGGTGAGTGCTGAAGGCGACGCCACTTATAAGAGCCGGGTCGGCAAGATTCTGGCGCTGGACGTAGAATACCGCACCGCTAAAGATTCGATCCTTTTTAACTCGCGTAAGCAGCAAATGGGCATTCCAATGCGCATCGAGTTGCAGGAAGTGAAGATAAAGGGCGGTCTGGAAGAAGCCATTGCCTTGCTGCAACCCGGCGACTCGGCCGTGTTCCGCTTCAACGTCGATACCATCTTTGCCAAGTCGTTCCGCCAGCCGGTACCACCTTTCATGAAGAAAGCCGGCAACACCATGACTATGCTGGTGAAAGCGCAGAAGGTGCAAACCCGCGAAGAGGCTATGGCCGACCAGCAGCAAGCCATGGTGAAGCAGCAGCAGACAATGGTGGCACACGCCGCCGAACAGAGCAAGAAAGACGACGCGATTCTGCAGGAGTATGTAAAGAAAAACAACCTGAATGTGCAGAAAGACACATCGGGAGTTTACTACGTGGTTACCTCACCCGGCACGGGCCCTAAGCCGAAAACGGGCCAGACGGTATCCGTCAAGTACAAGGGCACGCTGCTAGACGGCAAAGTGTTTGACTCCTCGGAGAAAGCGCCTCAAAACGGCAAGCCTATTGATTTTGCAATTGGCGTAGGCCAGGTAATTCCGGGATGGGACCGTGCCATACCGTTGCTCAACAAAGGCAGCAAAGCCACGCTGCTGATTCCGTCGCCGCTGGCCTATGGTCAGCGCGGCGCTGGTACCGACATCCCCGCCGATGCGCCCCTGCGCTTCGATGTGGAGTTGGTGGATGTAAAGTAAAGCCTGAGCCGCGCCGGTTTGCCGGCGCGGCATTTTACCTTTTTGCCGCTTATTCTTATGAAAAACAGTTTCAAACGCTTTTCACTGTTCCGCATGGCTGCGCTGCTGCTCGTGCTAGCTATGCCTATTTTGTCAGGCTGTAAGGACGACACAGATGATGGCACCCAGGCAGCGGCCATTTTACTAGAAGAATCCAAAGTCAAAGATGACGTTCTGATTCGGGATTACTTAACCCGCCGCGGCATCACGGAAGGAACTGGTATCAACAAGTTTCGGCGCTTAAATGGTGAGACCAACAACGGCATCTATATTGTTGACTTGGTTGAGGGACCAACTAGTAGCGTGAACATCATCAAGGGCAATTCGGTAGATGTACGCTACGTTGGACGGTATGTAGGTGGCGTCATAATTGGTGATGCCGTTTCAAAGAACAAGGAGGATGATATCTTCGATAACTCAACAGAAAAGGGTACACCCTGCGGCTGTCTTCCTGCAACGGCTGGTGCCACAGGATACATTAAGGGCTGGAACGAAGGACTGTTCTTCATGAAGAAAGGCGACCGGAAGCTAGTTCTCATTCCGTCGTACTTAGCCTATGGATCAGGTGTAGACGACCAGGGCAGGCGCGTCTTTGATCCTTATGAGCCCCTGGTTTTTGACATGACTATACTAGATGTGAAGTAAGCACACGTTGCCTTGAGCCATTTGCATAGCTTAATGGTCAAACGTAACTAGATTTGTGTGTCGGCGGTGGCATGAACCAAATAGTTGGTTCTGTCACCGCCGATTTACGTTCCGGGCATCAAGCAGTTCGGCACCTATAACTTTTTATAAGAGCAACGCCTGATCAAAGAATAGTCATTTTATCGTTCGTTCTGAAGTTGGCACGCCCTTCTTCCTGCAATTGCCTTCCGCTTGTTGTAAATTTCTGCTTCCCCGAAAGTCTTTTATCCTTATGAAGCCTTTATTGATTCGCTCCTCATTGTTTTTAGCTGTTTTATTGGCGGCAACCGGGCTACTTGAACAGTCGGCCTATGCCCAGGCTAAGGCACCGGTAAAAGCGCAGACGAAAGCCCCGGTAAAAGCCCCGGCACCAACCTTCGGCCGAACCGCTTCGGGCATCGAATACAGAATTTACCGCAAGACTAATGGCCGTTACCTATTGCGTACCGATGTAAATCCGGCCGGTGATCCGACGTACGCGAGCCGGGTGGGCAAAATCCTGGCGGCGCATCTTCAGTACCGTACCGCCAAGGATTCCGTGCTGTTCAATTCACGCAAAGACTTGCTTGGCATGCCTGCTCAGTTGCCGCTGACAGAGTTGAAAGTACGTGGCGGCATAGAAGACGCCGTGGCGATGCTGCAGCCTGGCGACTCGGCCGTGTTCCGTTTCAATGTGGACAGTGTGTTTGGTAAGTCGTTTCGGCAGCCGGTGCCACCTTTCATGAAGAAGGCTGGCAACACCATGACCCTGCTGGCCAAGGCCCAAAAAGTAATGACACCGGAAGAAGCCGCGGCCGACCAGCAAAAAATGATGGAGCTGGCCCAGAAAAAGGCGGCTGCGGATGCCGCCCGCCTCTCACAGAAAGAAGATCTACAGATTCAGGCATATTTGAAAAAGAACAACTTGGAAGGGCTGAAAACAACTGGCGGCACCTACTATGTTGTGACAAAGCCAGGCACTGGTCCTAAGCCCCTGAGTGGCCAAACCATTTCGGTGCTCTACAAAGGGATGCTGCTGGACGGCAAAGTATTCGACTCGTCGGAGAAGCAAGGCGGACGCCCTATCTCCTTTGCCTTGGGCACTGGCCAAGTGATTCCGGGGTGGGACCAAGGTCTGGCGGCCCTTACGCAAGGCACGCAAGCCATTCTACTCATTCCCTCCTCGTTAGCCTACGGTCCCCGCGGCGCCGGCGCCGATATCCCGGCCAACGCCATCCTACGCTTTGAAGTGGAACTAGTAGAAGTGAAGAAGTGATTAAATAAACTGGCTGTTCTGTCGGCGTGGAAGTGGCGGAGTGGTGCCACTTCACTTAGAGGCTATTCGAATAGGGAATGTCGGAATGACAAGGGCGTTGCCTGTTCAAATAGCCTCTAAGTCGCTAAATCATCAACTCCCTATCTATTCAGCTAACACTTCTGATAGAATGGCAAGCGAGCGTACTTCGCCTAGCCGCTCAACGTGGAGCTGGTAGTAGCGGATAATAACGTCGAGCAGTTCGCGGCGTACCCGGCCGTTGGGAATGGTGCTGCGAGTAGGGTCGGTCAACAGCTCGTCGATGTATTGCTCGAACTCTTGTAGCCGCAATACCATTGGGCCGCCGCCCTGCGCTGTTGGCACCGTAGCCGCAAAGGCCACTTGCGTTATAATTTCTTCGCCTTTCTCAACCCCAAAACCCAGGTAGTTAGCCAGGTTGAGCAGAAAATACAGCGCGAAGTTTTCGTACCCTTTCGTTTGCTGATCGAAGGCTAGCAAGCTGTCGTGGAGAAAGTTGAACAGCGGTTCGTTTTCTTCTTCCTCCAGCACCGAATGGTTTATAATTTCAGATAGCACCAGCGCCACGCTGCTTTTTTGCACCTCGTAAGGAATGCTACGATACGATTCCGAGCACCGGAATTCGGAAAGACGAGTGAGTCCGCCGTTTCGGGAAGTGTACGCTACCAGTTCCAGCAGCGTGAGCGGTTGAAACAGCGCAATGCGCCCCGGCGGCTTAGCCTTGCGCACTCCGTTCACAACGTAGCTCTGCACGCCAAGCCGCTCAGTGTACACACGCGCAATGATACTGGTCTCGCGGTACTTGATGTAACTCAGCACAATACCGCGGGTTTTAATTAGCATAGCTGGTCATTTAACAGTTAACAGTTATCATTTAACAATTAGCAAGCGTGGGCTGTCAAGCGGCTCAGCTAGTGATTCACTAGGCAGCCACGCTTGCTAATTGTTAAATGATAACTGTTAACTGAACCTTACTTCTCCACTACGGCAATTTTGCTGATACAGCCGTTTTTGCCGTCGGCATCCGACGAAAGCACTAAATACACCCCCGACTGCACCTTACGACCATTGTAGTCGGCTAGGTTCCAGATAACGCCCCCGCCCGTGGCCGTAGTTTGATACACCAGTTTACCGGTTACGTCGGTGATTTTGACGATACCGTTGTTGGCCAAGCCGGTTACCCCTACCTGCCCCGTGAAACTGGTGCGCACCGGATTGGGCGATACTTTAGCACAATCTTTCGGCACTCCTTCCGTCACGGTAGCCGACCCTCGGTACGATGCCACACCTGCCGAGGTAGCAATGAATACCTCTCCGGTCCGGTCGTTTACGGCTATGTCGACGATGTCGTTGGACGGTAAAGGACTATTATCGGTGGTGAAGTGTAGCAGGGCTTCGTCGGCGTTTTCGCTGAATAGCCACAACCCTCGCTCGGTACCAAACCACTTGCGGTTGGCCCCATCTACTGCCATGGCCTTTACTACATCATCACCGAGCGCTGGATAACCTACGCCTTCTCCCCGGCTTACAATAGGCTGGTTGAAAGAGGTAGTACTCCCGGCTATAAACACCGAGCTAGGGTCATCTAAGTAGGCTACTCCTTTGCCCGTGGCTACCCAAATAGCGCCTTTTCGGTCTTTGGCCATAGCCCACACCAGGTTCGAGGGTAAGCCACGGTTGCCGAACGAAAAATAAACTGGAGCAGCTTTCGACACATCGTCGTACGCAAAAAGACCAGCGCCATCTTTTCTTGCCTGCGCAACCCACACGCCACCAAAATCATCGAGCACAAGGCGGTTGAGGTTGTTGAGAGTGGCAAAAGGAATAGTGCGCCACGTGTCCGTACTCGGAGTAAGAACGTGTAAACTTGGGCCGGGGCGCTCAGGATGGCGGGTAGAAACCCATATATCGCCATTGGTAGCTTCCGCTACATCCATTACCCGTGTGAAATTTGGATTATCTACAATAGCACTCACCAAGGGTACCCCGGGTGTACCCTGCGTATACTGCTTGAAATCGCCCGGACCTTTCCAGCGTAGCAACCCGCCGCCGTAGCTGGCAATGTATAAGGTTCCGTCAGCCGCCCGAACTCCCCGAATCAAGTCTTTGATATTGGGGAATTGGGTGATGCTCGGGTAATTTTCCTTGGTATAGTTGGTCCAGCGGCCGTCCTGGTACTCGTAGAATCCTTTTTGGTAGTCGCGCTGCGGAGAAGCTTCGGTGAACCCCCCACTGAATATATCCACCGTATTAGTACGAGCATCGGCCAGCACCCCAAAAGCGGTAGTTTCCTGCGGGGCGTTAGTAACAAAAGACTCGAAGTTCTGCCGGTCGGTAGTTTTCAACAAGCCACGCTGGTAATCAGCAATGTAGAAAGCTCCATCGCGCGAACGAAGGGCGGCTAAGGGAAAGGGCGCAGAGGTGGAATTGGTCAGAACACTCATCGCATTCGACGCAGTCAAGATGGTTACTTTTTGGTCGGCGGCAATCAGCAAACCTGCTCTAGAAGCGGTAAGACCTTGGTACTGATTGGCGTAAACACTATATACTGGTTCCCATCCCCTACCCGCTACATATCGCTGCGGATTGCTGAAATTACGGCCCGTATAGGCTTGTCCATTAAAAGTGGCGAGGGTTCGGAAGGTGTTGTCGGGAGCCGGTAAATCCAACGTCCAGCTGCGGTAGTTAGCTTGATCGGCAGTAAGAGGAGCGCGCAGAATGCCTTTGTCGGTGGCCAGAAACAAAAAGCCATTTGCTACGGTACTGGCATAGGCCTTTACCTGTGTCCCAAGCGGCCCGATGTTGGAGAAAGTATCGCGCACTTCCAGTTTAACCATGTCCAGCACCACCAAGCCAAAGTCGCAGGACAAGTAGGCAAAACGGCCGTTAAACGAGATATGGTTGATGGTTTTGGTGCCGGCTATCTGCTTGCGCTGAATGTCGTTAACATTGCGGACGTGGGTGCCGTCGGCGCTTAGCAGGTCGAGGTTGGCGTCGCGGTAGGCCACGAGCACCTGCTGGCTCACCGAATCGTAGGCTACCACATTGGCCCCTACACTACTGAGGCCGTCGCGGCGGGAAAGTATAGTTGTGGTGTTGGTTTCCTTGTCGAAATAGAAGAAGACATCATCGGTGGTAACATAGATGCGCTGGCCGGCATCGGCTAAAGTCCGGGCCCGGTTGTTGGGCAAGTGCAGCTGCCAGTCGCCGAAGCCCACTGTGCTTTGCGCTTGCAGTGCAGCAGGCGTAACCAGAAGCAAAACCGCCAACCCAAAAATGGTATAGCGCAACGTGCGTACTAAAAGTATCATAGACGAAAGATAAAGAGCAACTTGGCTATCAACTGCTATTCCAACCATCCGCGCATCAGGCAGAAATTGAATGGCTTGTTAGAGCTTATACTTGAAATTCCCCGGCCCTTTAATGTGCACACAGAGTAAATAGTAGTTCAACGCCTGAGCTCGGCATTTAGTGTTTGCGCTGCCCCGCCGCTTCGGTACCCGACTTTTCCTGCATTCCTCCCAAAAAACAAGGTCGGCAACGGGCTTCATAGGCATCGGTTTCCCCAAGCAAGATTTTATCCTCAGAAGCCGCCACTCGAAACGAATACGAGGCTATTTCGCCGCAGCACACGCACACGGCGTGCACTTTGGTTACGAATTCGGCGACGGCCATCAGCGCGGGCATGGGGCCGAAAGGACGGCCTTGGAAATCCATATCGAGGCCGGCCACGATAACGCGGGTACCGCGGTTGGCGAGTTGCACGCATACTTCCACCAGGCTCTCATCAAAGAACTGCGCTTCGTCGATGCCCACGACATCGGAGCCGCTGGCAAGCAGCAGCATTTCCTGCGCCAGGGGCACCGGCGTCGAGCGGATGCTGTTGGCATTGTGCGACACTACGTCTTCGACGTGGTAGCGGGTATCGAGGGCGGGTTTGAAGATTTCGACCCGCTGCCGGGCTATTTTGGCGCGGTTGAGCCGACGAATCAATTCTTCGGTCTTGCCCGAAAACATCGAGCCGCACACCACTTCAATCCAGCCCCGGCGGGGTACGTCGCGGCCATGGCCGCCGCGGGGTTCTATAAACAACTTCGTGGAGAGTAACTGAGTGACAGAGTAACTGAGTGAAGTATTTCACGGTCTTGAAGGCCGCTACACTTCCAGCTTGACAGCCCAAATTACAACTTTACCGCCGGAAGCCACCACCATTTCTCGTCGGTTTTCCTGGATGGAATTGAGTTGCTGGTTTTTAGTTTCTGGTTTATAGTTGTTGGTTTTAAGGCAAACCAGAAACCAGCAACTATAAACCAGAAACTCAATTACTCCACTTGGTAATGCAGGTGCGGTAGCTTGGTGGCTTCGGGTACGCGACCTTCTACATCACCCGCAGGAAGGCAAGTTTGGCAGGTAAGGCGCTCGTTTTCTTGCAGCCGGTTGGCGGTGCGATAGCGCAATTCGGCGGCCGTGGGGGGCGTTAAGGCCTCGGCGCCGCTCACCAGAATGATGCGGCAAGTGGTGCAGCGGCCTTTGGCGCCGCAGGCGTGCATCCAGTCGTAACCAGCGGCTTGCAGGGCCGCCAGCAACGTACTACCAGTTGGTACAGGCACGGTGGCCGGCAGGTTTTGCACGGTGAGCGTAGGCATTTTCCTTAACTTTCAGGCCCGAATCTGGCTTTTCAATGAACGACAAAGATAGCAAGACCCCACGCGAAGACTATGGCCGCAGGCTAGCCGCCCACCTCTGCGACCAGCATTTTGGCGCCCGCCCCACGACCACCCTCGACGGGCCGGCGGTGCTCCGTTTCACCCCCATCCGGCAAGTGAACCTGTTTGTGGTGCAGCAGCTGCTCTCCCAATGGAAACAGGAAGTGGCCCGCCTGCGCAGTCCGTACTTCGACTTCGAAGCAGACGATGTACGCACGGCCCTCACCCAATTCATGAACGTACTATCGCGCCGCATCAAGCTCAGCCGCCCAACCTTCGAGCCGTTACTCGCGCGCGCCGTTGCCGATACGCTGGCCATGGCCCACGACCCGGTGAGTACTTTCGACGATAAGCTCCTCGACCAGCAACCCACGGCAACCACAGCTCAGCTGCGCGATACCCTTCGCTACCTCGACCTCAGTAAGCCCCTCTATCAAGGCTTTGTTGACACGCTGCCGGCTGAGGGCACGCTAGAGCGGGAGGACGTATTGAAGCGGTTTGGTCGGTATCAGGAAGCTAACAACAAGCTACTACAACCCTTAGCTGCGCTAGTAGCAGAGTTTAATGCGTTGCTGCCGTTGCGCGAAGAGGACTTGCAGCCGGTTACTCCGGCGGCTCCCGTTACTCCCGCAGTTTCTGCCGCTCCAATGGCGCCGGCGGCACCCGAGCCAGCACAAGCACCCGTAGTGCCCACGCCGGAACCGGAAAAGCCAGCACCTAAACCCGCTTTGGTACCCGAAAGCAAACCCACTACACTTGCACAGGAGCCAGCAACCAAGGCTGACGCTCAGTTAACTGTGGTGCCACTGTACGAGAAGCTGAAAGCTAACCAGCCAGCTGGCCAGCCACTAAGCGAAACCCTACGCCCCGAGCGTCCCGCTGCCACCCTGGCTGAGCAGGCGCCAAAAGTGGAAACGCTCCGCGAGGCTATTTCCATCAACCAGCGTTTCAGCTTTATCAATGAGCTATTTGGAGGCGAGAATATGGAATATCACGCCGCCATCCAGCACCTCGACACGCTACCCAACGCCGAATTGGCTAAGAACTACGTGAGCCAGCAATTGGCTAGCAAGTACGATTGGACGCGCAAGGAAGAGCACGTAAACAAACTACTGAAGCTGATCGACCGGAAATTTGGGTGATTTTTGGTTGGTGAATTGCTGATTGTTAAATAGTTGATTGTTGAATGTTCAGCTATCAATTAGATAGAAACTAGTGAAGCTGTTCAGGAAGTCCGCTAAACTCCTCTAGCTCGTCCTACTCTATCTGGCGTTTGCTTGCCGCAGCATCTCGCTCGGGTGGTAAATCAACAGCACCTCAACCTCAGCACGTGGGATGCTGCGGCAAGCAAACGTCAGATAGAGCCGGACGGACTGTAGGGTTCCTAAATAGGTCAATAGCTAACAATCAACCATTTAACTTTTCAGCAATCAACAACCAACAAGCACCCTCGAAAGGCAAAGCGCGGTGGCAGGAACTGGCATTGGTGTATCTGCTGGCGCTTGGGGTGCTGGCTGGCCCAGCCTACACCATGTATGTGCACTACGACTTTTCGCACTCCCTTGACACGCGCAGCTACCTGAGCATGGCGCGGGGCGAGTTTCGGGATGCGAGTGTAACGCGGCGCTACCGGGTGCTGGTACCTGCCGCCGCCGCGGCTATTGCCTGGCCGCTCGAGCAGGTATACGCCCGCATCTGGTCGCAGCGCGCCGCCACTGATTGGCCGCTGCGGCTGGCTTTTTATGTACTCAATACACTGCTTATGGCGGGTACCGGACTAGTGCTGTATGAAACCAGCCGCTTGTATGGGGCCTCGCCGCCTGCTGCCGCGCTGGCTGTGGTAGCCGTGCTGTGTAGCCGTTGGGCGGTCTATACCAGCGGGCTACCCCTCGTCGATAGCCTGTACATACTGGTGTTTGCGCTGGCTTTTTATGCAGCGCGTAGCGGCTCGGGCGCTGCGCTGGTACCAGTGCTCCTGCTAGGGTGGCTGGCAAAGGAGTCGTTTGTGTTTCTGGTGCCGTGGCTGTTGCTGTTTGGCCGCCGGGCCCTGCCGTGGCCCGCACAGGTAGCGTGGCTGCTTTTGGGAGCGGCATTGGCTTTCGGGGTGCGGTATTGGATAGATGCCCGCATTGGAGCACCGCCCGCCGCGAGTGTGCAAAACGCGCTCAACCATGTTGAAAACCTTAGCTATTCGCTACGGCGGCTGCTTTCGGTGAAAGGGGCGGGAGAGATATTCAGTGTATTCGGATTCTTTTGGCTGGCATTGCTACTCGGCTGGCGCCGCGGGAAGCGGCCCTCCTGGCTTGGGCAGCTCGGGTGGCCTGGCGGAGCATTCGTAGCGGTAGTAGTGGTGCACATGCTTCTTTCCAGCGACCTAGGCCGTATGGGCTACCTCGCAGCACCAGTTTTTGCAGTAGCTTTTGCCCTGGTGCTCACACAGCAGTTAGGCGTGAAGCAGTTGGCGCTTGACTCCACTATTGAATCCACCATATAGCGAAGCTGTTTGGGAAGGTGCTCGCCCGTCATATTCTATCTGGCGTCCGCCTGTCGAAGCATCTCGCCAAGGTGGTATATACTTTGGCAGCCTCAGCACACGAGATACTCCCTCTTGGGACGCCAGATCAAGCATGACAGAACCGTTACAATAATCATCCCCGACAGAAGTCAGGGGGCTCCGTAAATCATCGTCCCGACCATTTTTACCGAATTTCGGTTAGATAAACCGGGCCGAAGGAAGTGGGGAAAGAATCGACGCGGGCGAGGCGGTAGCCGGCTAGTAGCTGCCGTTGCGCATCGTCGCCGCCTTGGGTGAGGCGGGCGCGGTCGAGCAGGTTAGGGCCGCCGAGGGCGTCGGTGTAGATGCGCTGGCCGGCGGCGCGGCGAGTTGCCAGCCACGCCCGAAAGCGGGCAGGCGACTGGCCGCGCCGCTGCACCAGCAGCGCGGGGGCGGGCAGTACCTTAGCGGGACCTATAGGCTCGCCGGTGATGTAATGAAGTTGGTTTAGGACCAGGTTGGGGTCGGCCAGCAGCCACCAGGCAGCCGGCTCCTGCTGGATACGAGCCAGCAGCGCGGTGGTGTTGGTAAGGCGCAGCGTATAGGCTGGCAGCAGCCCAAACGTCAGGTTCCAGAGCAGCAGCGAAGCACCCATCCACGGCAAGGCGGTACTTACCTCTGGCCGGTTCACTAGTAGTAGCGCCAGCAACGCCGGTAGCATCACCATAAACTCGGCGTTGCCTTCGGCCCACACCGCGCAGCCTAGCTGCAAGAGCAGCACCAGCAAGTGGGTAAGCCAAAACAGCCGTTCAGAAGCCGCAGACGAAGCAAACAAAACACTTGGTGTTACTGCTGAAGAAGACGTGGAATCTACTCGTCGGCTTTGCCAGAGCTTCCGAATTGCCAACAGCATCAGTCCTCCGCTCAGTACCGCGAAGCCGCCTAGTGCTGGCCAGCGCCGTAACAAAGCCAATGTGGAGCCGTGCATTTGCCCAAACGTGCGGATTAAGTTGATAACCGTTAGCAGCAACGTGCGGCCCGAAGGCCGGGCGCCGGCGTGCCCGGCGTACAAGTCGTGAAATACAAAGTGCCAGAAGGCAACGGGCGTGAAGGCCAGCTTCCAACTCGGCATAGCTGCCACGTAAGCCAAGGGCACCACCAGCGCGGGCAGCACGTACAGGCTCATCTTCCGCCAGCGGCCAACGGGACTTGCGGCCATGGTGCCTACTAGCAGCGCCAGCCACCAGCCCGCATGAATTTGGTGGAACAGCGCCGCCAGTGCCGCCCACGCGCCTGCCGCCACCCAATGTTGGTTTCCACCTTTCCGCACAGCCTGCCACCAGCTTCGGCTTGCCAGCAAGGAAAGTAGCAGCGGCAGGATATACGTTTCGTTTTCGGTGGCAAAGCGCAGCATGCCGAAGCTGCTGCCTACCACTAGCAGCCACCCCGCCACCGGAGCCGCAGCACCGCCCACTCGCCGCAGTAAGTCGCGCAGCACCAGCAGGCAGCCGCCAAACGCCACCGCGTTGAGAACCTTGAGAGCCGCCAGTGCATCAACTGTAGCCGGCAGTATGCGCACCCACAACCAGCCCGCCGCATTGTAGAGCAAGTGGTGCGGCTGAAACAGCTCATGCCCGTGCCGCACGCAGGCGGCATAGTACCAGGCGTCGACGGTGGAGTTGCGGGTGGGCAGCAACAAACACAAACCCGTCAATACCCCCGCAATCACCCATTCTGCTCGCTTAGAGCGGGTGGAACTTCGAGGCGCGGCAATGGCAGAGGAAGCAAGTGGCAAGGGCAGCAGCGCAAAGTAGAGGTAAACTGTAGGTTTTGGGCTACAGCGCCTACCGTTCCAAGTCCTGCTTGCGGTAGGCATCAATGCCTAGCAAAATAAACAGAAGCGTAGTGAATGACCACAACGAGGAGCCCCCGTAGCTGAAGAAAGGCAGCGGAATACCAACTACCGGCGCCAGCCCTATGGTCATACCGACATTTATGGCAAAGTGGAAAAAGAAAATGCTGGCCACACAGTACCCGTAGGTACGCCCAAACACCGATTTTTGTCGCTCTGCCACGTACAGAACGCGCCCGAGCAGAACCATGAACAAGATAATAACGGTGGTAGAGCCCAACCAGCCCCACTCCTCGCCTACCGTGCAGAAAATGAAATCGGTGCTTTGCTCGGGCACAAAGTCGAACTTGGTTTGCGTGCCTTGCAGGAAGCCCTTGCCCACAAACCCGCCCGATCCGATGGCAATTTTAGACTGCGTCACGTTCCAGCCCACGCCTAAGGGGTCGGCCGAAGGGTTGATGAGCACCTCGATACGCTTGCGTTGGTGCGCTTGGAGCACGTTGTTGAAGAAGAAATCAACCCCGAACACCATGCCGATAACTACCGCCCACACGCTCAACGAAAGCGGCAGATGGTGACGCAGCGCCTTACGATTGAACAGAAGCACCAACCCCAAAATCAGCGTGAAAACGCCTACTAGCCAGAGCTTGGGAACCAGCAGCGCCAGAATCAGAATGAGGCCCGCCGCCGCCAAAATCAGCAGAATCAGCGGCGACATACCTTCCCGAAAATAAGCCAGCAGAAAGGCCCCGAACACCAGCGCCTGTCCGGTTTCGTTGGAAGCCAGAATGAGCAGGGGCGGCAACAGCGTAAGCCCGGCCAGCACCAGCTGGTCGCGGAAGTTTTGCTGGCGCAGGTTAATGCTGGCCATAAACCGCGACACAGCCAGTGCCGTTGTGAATTTGGCAAACTCGGCAGGCTGCAAACGGACGGGTCCTAGCTCCAGCCAGGAGCGCGACCCGGCAATCGGTCGGGCCACCACCATCGTGACGATGAGCAGCACAATCATACCGCCGTAAAGCAGAAAAGCAAACGTGTCGTAGGCCTTGTAGTCGATAACCACCAGCACGACAATGAGGGCTAGCGCGGTGCCAATCCAGAGAATCTGCTTGAACCAGTTGAAAGCCATCAGTTCCGAGAAGCTGAGGTTGCGCAGCGGATCGGCGGGCGCGTCGGGTGAATAGCTGGCCGCGTACACGCTAAGCCAACCTAAGCCAACCATCAGCAAGTAGATGAGCACAGTCACCCAATCGAGGCTGCGCGAATATCTAGCTGGAGAGGTGGGCATTCTGAATAGATGTTAGGGATGAGTGAGCAGCAGATGCTTCCTCACAACTGTTCTGCAGCTTTGCTTTAAATAGGGAGCTAGCTCTTCGATGCTATGGTCTGCGGCACCGTGCTAGCGGTGGCGCCTGATAAATCGGCTGGCGGGGCTTTGAAGCCAAACTTCCCAACGCTTGCGCCATGGTGCTATGTGTCCGCGCAGATACTTCTCCATCATCAAGGAAGCCATGGGCGCCGCGGAGGAACCACCGAAACCGGCATTTTCGATGAAAACCGCAATGGCAATCTTGGGGTCTTCGGCCGGCGCAAAGGCAGCGAAAGTAGCGTGGTCCTCGCCGTGCCGGTTCTGAACGGTACCCGTTTTGCCAGCCACCGAGATGCCCACATCGAGCAGTGAGGCATTGTTACCGGTGCCGCCGCGGCCATCTACTACGGCCTGCATCCCCGGAATTATCGCTTCGAAATGCTGAGCCTCAACTCCCACCGGATGGCGCACGGTGTATTGCGGCAGTGGTCCGCCGTTGCCGATGGCCCGGACGAAGTGCGGCGTGTAGTACCAGCCCCGGTTGGCAACAATGGCCATGATGTTGGCCATTTGCAAACCCGTAATACCCAACTCGCCCTGCCCAATACTGAGCGAATACACCGTGCGGTAATTCCAGCGGTGATAGCCCAGGTGCTTGTCATAGAACTCGGGCGACGGAATAAGGCCTTTCTTTTCCTGCGAGATGTCCACGCCTAGCTTATCCCCGAGCCCAAAGGCCATCACTTTGCGCCGCCATTCTCCTAATCCTAAGCGAGCGTCTTCGAACCGGTTGGCAGAGCGACCCCGCATAACAGCGGCGCGCATCACCTGAAAAAAGTAAGGATTACAGCTTTGCTTGATGGCAATGCCCACGTTGCTCGGGTACTCGTGGCGGTGGGTGCAACGCACCAGTTTCCAGTTGCAGTCGAAGGCGGTTTGCGGCGTAACCACGCCCATTTGCAATGCCACTAGCTCGTTCACCACCTTGAAAACCGAACCCGGCGGGTACGTGGCCATCAGCGGGCGGTTGAAGAGCGGCTTGGCCGTATCCTGAAGTAGCGCCATATAGCGGTTGCCCATGCCCTTGCCCGTCAGCACCGAGGGCTCGAAGCCCGGCGACGATACCATGGCCAGAATTTCACCGGTTTTCGGGTCGATGGCCACAATAGAACCGCGCTTGTTCTTCATCAGCATCTCGCCGTACTTCTGCAGCTCAATGTCAATGCTGGTGTGCAGGTCTTGCCCCGCCACCGACAGCGTATCGAACTCGCCGTTGCGGAAGGCGCCTTTCTCGATGCCGCGCACGTTTACCATTTTGTACTGCACCCCGCGCCGCCCCATCAGCTGCGGCTCGTAGAATGCCTCTATGCCACTGATACCCAGAAAGTCGCCGGGCAGATACTTGGCGTACTTTTCTTTTTCCAGAAAAGCCGGCGTAATGGTACCCACGTAGCCCAGCGCATGGGCCATGCTCTCGGTGCGGTACGAGCGCGCCATGCGGGCCTTGATGCTGAAGCCGGGAAAGTCGATCAGGTTGTCTTGAATAGCGGCTAGCTCGGGCGTACTTAAGTTCTGCACCAGCGGCGACGCCTTCACGCGGCTGTAGCTGCGAGCTGCTTTCAACCCTTCGCGCACTTCCTCGAGTGGCAGTTGCAGCAGTTCACAGAAACGCAGAGTATCAAGCTGTTTCACTTCGCGCGGCACCACCATCAGGTCGTATACCGGGGTGTTCTGGACCAGCAGTTGGTTGTTGCGGTCATAGATCAGGCCACGATACGGCACCTGCACAATTCGCTGGAGCGTATTGCGGTCGGCGGCCAGTTTATAGCTGCCGTCAAGTACTTGGATGTAAAACAGACGGGCGCCAAAGGTGATAGCCACTACCAGAAAAATAGCCATCACCACATACCGCCGTCCTTCAAGGTATTGCAAAGCCGTATATTCTGATTAGAAAGCATTTGCGGCCACCCGGCCGGATTCACAAAGATACACAGGAGTAAGGTGGTGATTGAGTGAATTTGCTGTTCGGCTTGCGCGAATGATGTAGACGGCGGGCCGGGTGGCACCACCTCACCCACGCCGTCCGAACGTCAAATTCACTGAATCAGTGAATTACTAACTCACCGTCTCACCACTAACGCCCGCGGCGGCGGGTGGGGAAGAAAATCAGCTGGATGATGAGCAAGGTGAGGCCGGTGAAAAGCGTACTCACGACCACTTTTACCAACGTGAGGCCGAAGGCCCGGAAGCTGCCGAGTTCCAGTAGGAAAAAGGCCAGGTGGTGCAGGCCGACAAGCAGCACGATATAGACCACAAACCACTGCCCGCCCATCTGATGCACGTTCACCGAGTCGGAGGCTTCGTACCCGTCGCGGGGGGTGAGCAGGCGTAGCACCCAGGGGCGCAAATAGCACAGCAGCACGGCGGCGGCGGCGTGCACCCCGCCGGTATCGTAGAAGATGTCCATCAGCAAGCCCATGCCAAAGCCAAGCACCAGCTGCAACACAATGGAGGTGCCGATGGGCAGAAACAGCAGGAACCCTAGATAGAAAAAGCACCAGCCCAGCTCGAAAAGCACCAGCCGGCTTACCAGTAGCATGTGTACGCCCGCAAAGAAGACGAGGCGCAGCAGTTGCAGCAGTATAGCTCCTACACTTTTCATGGCCGCTCCTCCCCTGCTGCTTCTGGTCTGACGCCTGCGCGGGCTTCGAGCGTATCGCGCTCGGCTTTCAGCCGCGGATTGACTACATACACATACTCCAGGTTCGAAAAATTCACGGCCAGCCGCACCCGCACCGTCCAGAAGTTCTTGTCGGGCTCCTTCACAAACGAGTCGACTATCCCAATCAGAATGCCTTCCGGAAACACCGCATTGTAGCCCGACGTGACAATGGTGTCGCCGCGCAGCAGCTTGTTTTGGCGCGGAATGTTGTCGAGCAGCGCGTGCGTGGGGTCGTCGCCGAGCCACTTGATACTGCCGAAGGTGTTGTCGCGCTTGATTTTGGCGGAGATAAACGTTTTCGAGTGCAGCAGCGACGTAACGGTGGCAAATTGCTCGCTCGCTACTTTCACCCGACCCACCACGCCGCCCACCGACAACACCCCCATGCCACTACGCACTCCGTCGCGGGTACCCACGTTCAACGTCAGGTAGTTATCCACACGGCGCATGGTGTTGTTCACAACCCGAGCTGGAATAAGAGGATAGTCCGGGTCGCGGGTGGGCAGGGTGCGCAGCCCCAGCAGCAGCGAATCGGGGTAGCTCAGACGAGCCAGTCGTACCTGCGAGGCGCTATCTTGAGGCACCGATAGGCTGTCGGATTCGCGGTGGCTTAGGTCGCTACTGTAAAGCTGCTGCCGCAGCGCGGCGTTTTCCTGCACCAGCCGTTGGTTGATGCTTTCCAGTTGAAAGTAGTCGTAGATGCGGTTGCGGGTAGCCAGAATCTCCCCCACGTAGGTATTCGCAGAATTGAAAAATGCCGCCCGCTGGTAGGTGCTGTTGCGAACCAACAAGTACAAGCTCGCTATTTCCAGCAGCGCAAACACGAGCAAGCCTCGGTAGCGAAACAGGAAAGCGAACAGGTTGCGCATAAAAGGAGCTAGAAGTCAGAAGCTAGGAGTTAGGAGCAGACAAAGAGAACTAGCTACGCTGTTACTCCTAACTTCTAGCTTCTAACTCCTAACTCCCAAACACTACGTCAGCAGTACGCCTCTAAAGGCCTGAATATCTTTGATGGCTTTACCGGTGCCGCGTACTACGGCGCGTAGCGGGTCTTCGGCAATGTGAATGGGCAGCTTGGTTTTCACAGCCAGGCGCTTGTCGAGGCCGCGCAGCAAGGCGCCGCCGCCGGTCAGATGAATGCCGTTTTCGTAGATATCGGCCGACAGCTCGGGCGGGCTGATTTCCAGCGCTTTCAAAACTGCTTCTTCGATCTTGGCCACCGATTTATCGAGGGCAATGGCAATTTCCGAGGAGGTTACCTTGATAACTTTCGGGATACCCGTCATCAGGTCACGGCCACGCACTTCGTAGTCGGGAGGGGTGAACTCCAACTCGGTGAGGGCGGCGCCTACTTCTATCTTGATTCGCTCGGCGCTCCGCTCACCAATCAGCAGGTTGTGCTGGCGGCGCATGTAGTCGAGAATGTCCTGGTTGAACACGTCGCCAGCCGTTTTGATGGACTGGTCGCAGACGATACCCGACAGGGCGATAACCGCAATTTCGGTGGTCCCGCCTCCAATATCGATAATCATCGAGCCGATGGGCTGCTCTACGTCGATACCAATACCGATGGCGGCGGCCATGGGCTCCTGAATCATCCAAACTTCCTTGGCGCCAGCGTGTTCGGCGGAGTCACGCACTGCGCGCTTCTCTACTTCGGTAATACCCGATGGAATGCAGATGACCATGCGGTGCGAGGGCTGAAACAGGCGGTTCCGCGTGTCAATCATCTTAATCATGCCCTTAATCATTTCCTCGGCAGCGTGGAAATCGGCAATTACGCCGTCTTTCAGGGGACGAATAGTTCGAATATTATCGTGGGTCTTCTCGTGCATTTGCTGCGCCTGACGACCTACGGCAATTACTTTATTGGTGGTACGATCTTTTGCGATGATGCTCGGCTCATCCACAACAATTTTGTCGTTATGAATGATGAGCGTATTGGCCGTACCCAGGTCGATGGCGATGTCGCTGGTAAGGAAGTTGAAGAAACCCATTGGTTGACGGCAAGAAAATGAGTACAAGCGAAGATTCACTTGTACAAAAAGTGGGGACAAAAGTACGGAAGTTCTGGTCGAAGTGGTGAAATTGTGAAGTTGTGAAACGTGTGTTTGACGTTCTAATTATGCATAATGCGCAGATAACACTTGTAGAACATTAAACGAACCATTTCACAACTTCACAATTTCACCTACTAGTGCTTGAAGTGGCGCACGCCGGTCAGCACCATGGCCATGCCGAGGCGGTTGCAGGCGTCGATAGAATCCTGGTCTTTGATGGAGCCACCAGGCTGCACCACAGCCCGAATGCCCGCTTCACCGGCAATGTCGACGCAGTCGGGGAAGGGGAAGAAAGCGTCGGAGGCCATGACTGCACCTTTCAGGTCGAAGTTGAACGACTTGGCCTTGTCGATGGCCTGGCGAAGCGCATCTACCCGCGAGGTTTGCCCCACGCCCGAGGCCAGCAGTTGCCCGGCCCGCGCCAGCACAATGGTGTTGCTCTTGGTGTGCTTGCAAACTTTAAGCGCAAACTCCAGCGCCGCTACTTCGTCGGTGGTCGGCGCCGATTCGGTAACGGTGCAGAAGTTGGCGGCGCCTTCCGTGGCCCGGTCGAAGTCCTGCTCGATGATGCCGTTGAGTAAGGTCTTTATTTGCTTGGCGGGAAACTCCACCGGCTTTTGGCGCAGCAGAATGCGGTTTTTCTTGCTTTGCAGCACCGGCAAGGCATCGGCTTCAAACTCGGGAGCAATCAGCACTTCAAAAAACAGCTTGTTCAGCTCTGCGGCCGTGGCAGCATCCACGGGCTTATTGACGATGATAACGCCGCCGAAAGCGGAAACCGGGTCGCAGGCCAAGGCATTGAGGTAGGCCTCCTGGAGCGTGGCCGCCTGGGCTACGCCGCAGGCATTGGTGTGCTTGAGAATGGCGCAGGCCGCGGGCCCTTCAACCTGGAACTCCTGCATCAGCAGCACCGCCGCGTCTACGTCTACCAGGTTGTTGTAGCTGAGCTGCTTGCCGTGCAACTGGTCGAAGAGAGCTGCCAGGTCGCCGTGGAAAGTACCGGACTGGTGCGGGTTCTCGCCGTAGCGCAGCGGGGTAGCAGGTTGCTCGTTTTTAGTTTCTGGTTTTTTGTTGTTTGTCGCAGTCGAAGAATTTGAAAAGAATTGCCCGATGGCGGTGTCGTAGTGCGCGGTGGCAGCGAAGGCGGCGGCAGCATACTGGCGACGGTCTTCGAGGTCGGTGGCGCAGTTCTTCTGGCCGAGCAGTTCCGTCACGGCCTGGTACTGGTCGCGGCTGCTGACGACGAGCACGTCGCGGAAGTTTTTGGCGGCGGCGCGCAGCAGGGAGATGCCGCCGATGTCGATTTTCTCGATGATGTCTGCTTCGGGGGCGCCGGAAGCTACCGTCTCCTCAAAGGGGTAGAGGTCGACAATCACTAGGTCGATGGGCGGAATCTGGTGGCGCTCGGCTTCGGCCAAATCGGCGGGTTCGTGCCGACGGTGCAAGATGCCGCCGAATACTTTCGGGTGCAGCGTTTTGACGCGGCCGCCGAACACGGCCGGGAAGCCTGTTAGGCTTTCTACGGCCGTTACTTCAGCGCCTTGCTCTTCCAAAAACTGCTGCGTGCCCCCAGTGGAGTACAATGTTACCCCATGCTCTTTGAGCAGTGCCACCAGTGGCTCTAAACGGTCTTTGTAATAGACGGAAACCAGAGCGGAACGAATGGGCTGCAACATAGCGGAAGCTTTAAGATGGAAAAACGAACGACGCCGCGAAGGTACTTCCATCAGGTCGGCCATGCCAAGTTCCCGTTTGTAATTGTTGGGAACAAGCGGCAAATGCCGGGGCCGCGCCAAGCCTTTTTATCCTCTCCTACCTGAACAAGAGCCTACCTCGTCTGTTAGAAATTGACAGCCTCAACAATAAAACTTGATCGGCAGTACTAGCCAGTGCTATCTATTGTTCTGCTTATGCCTCTTACGTTCATCTCGTCTCCTCAAGCTCCGGCAACTGGCGCCCGGCCTCTCTCTGCGCCGCTTCCTGCTCCTGAAGCAGCTGCGGCCAACCTGGCGCCGCGCCTACTGGCACAAGCCGTCCATTCCGATTTCGAAGGCGGCTTTCCCGAGCAGGAGTTCAACTGGCTGCACGAAGCCGGATTGCTCACGGCCCCGCTGCAAGTTGCATTAGGAGGTGCCGACCTGGCCGAAGCCGAGCAAATCCTGCCCTTACTGAACACGCTCAAGCACATAGGCCGGGGCAACCTGGTAATGGGGCGGCTGTACGAAGGCCACGTGAATGCCCTGCAACTGCTGCAACGCCTTGGTACGCCCGCGCAAGTGGCGCATTGGGCTGCCGAGGCGCAGGCCGGTCATTGGTTTGGGGTCTGGAACACGGAAGCGGCCGATGGTGTGAAACTAGAGCCACTTGCCAATGGGCGCTACCGCCTGCACGGCAGCAAAACTTTCGCGTCGGGGGCGAGCTACCTAAGCCGACCACTACTCACGGCAGCCTTGCCTGATGGCGGCTGGCAAATGCTGGTGCTGCCTGCGGCCGACAACAAACCAATCTATGATGCCAGCTTCTGGCGGCCCCTCGGTATGCGCGGCACCGCCAGCAGCCGAGTTGACTTCACGGGCCTCGAAATAAGCGCCGACGACCTGTTGGGCCAACCCGGCGACTATTACCGGCAACCGTGGTTCAGCGGCGGCGCTATCCGTTTTGCAGCCGTGCAGCTTGGCGGCGCCGAAGCCGTATTCGACGAAACGCGCCGCTTCCTGCAAGCCCTGGGCCGCACCGACGACCCCTACCAGCGCCAACGCCTCGGCGAAATGGCTTTGCTTGTTGAAAGCGGCAACCTCTGGCTGCGCGGGGCTGCCGACCACGCCAGCCGCCCCGGCGCCGAGACCGATGCCGAAGCTACCGTGGCTTACGCCAACATGATGCGCACGGCCCTGGAAGACATCTGCCTGCGTGTGCTGCAACTGGCCGAGCGTTGCGTAGGCGCCCGCGGCCTGCTAAAGCCCGAGCCCTTCGAGCGCCTGCACCGCGACCTAACGCACTACCTGCGCCAGCCTGCCCCCGATGCCGCGCAAGCCGATGCCGGCCGCTTCGCCCTCGACCGCAGTGTTCCGGCTTTCCAGCTGTGGAATGAGTAACCGCACTGCTTTCGATTTCCATACGCTCCCCCTCCGCCCCGCCGCTTCAATAACTGAACTAGGCGCGACAGTGGTTGTCGCCCCGCACCCCGACGATGAAGCGTTGGGGTGCGGCGGCCTTATTGCGTTGCTACGGCGGGCTGCCGTGCCGGTGCAAGTGGTGCTGATTAGCGACGGCACCATGTCGCACCCCAACTCGCGGAAGTTTCCGCCCGCGGCCCGGCAAGCTTTGCGCGAAGCAGAGCTACAGCAGGCTTTGGTTGAACTCGAGGTTGAAGCACCGCTTATTTGCCTCGGATTACCAGACAGCAAAGTGCCGGGCGAAGGGCACACCCACTTTCAGGAAGCCGTAACGCAACTACGGGCCGTGCTATGGGTGGCCCAACCCGCTACCGTGCTTTGCCCCTGGCGCCGCGACCCGCACCCCGACCACCGCGCCACCAGCCAGCTGGTGCGGGCCGCGCTAACCTTTGAGCCCGCGCCACGCCTGCTCGAATACGTGGTGTGGGCTTGGGAACGGGCCATGCCCGCCGACTTGCCTCAACCGAATGAAGCCACAGGTTGGCGGCTGGATATCAGTCCGGTGCTAAATCAGAAGCAACGCGCCATTGCCGCCCACCGTTCACAGCTAGCGCCGGGCATTATCGACGATGATCCTACGGGCTTCCTGCTGTCTTCGGAAATGCTGGCGCATTTTGCGCAGCCCTTCGAGGTTTATCTGGAGGTGATGTAGAAAAGCCTTGCTATGTTGCCGGCCGTTGTCTAACCCCTCTTCTATGCACTACCTACCAAGCACCACTCGTTACCAGGAAATACCGTACCGGCGCAGTGGCCGCAGTGGCCTGAAGCTGCCCGCCGTTTCGCTCGGCCTGTGGCACAACTTCGGCGACGTGGATCTGCTGTCCAACCAGCGCGCCATTCTGCGGCGGGCTTTTGATAGTGGCGTCACGCACTTCGACCTGGCCAACAACTACGGCCCGCCGCCCGGCTCCGCCGAAATCAACTTCGGCCGGATTCTGCGCGAGGACTTCAGCAACTACCGCGACGAGCTAATCATTTCCAGCAAAGCCGGCTACTACATGTGGGAAGGCCCGTACGGCGAATGGGGCTCGAAGAAGTACCTGGTATCCAGCCTCGACCAAAGCCTGAAGCGCATGGGCCTGGAGTACGTGGATATTTTCTACCACCACCGCCCCGACCCCGATACGCCCCTGGAAGAAACCATGAGCGCCCTCGACCTACTGGTGCGCCAGGGCAAAGCCTTGTACGTGGGTCTTTCCAACTATCAACCCGCCGAAGCCGCCGAAGCCATCCGGCTGTTGCGGGAGTTAGGCACACCCTGCCTGATTCACCAACCCAAGTACTCGATGTTTGAGCGGTGGGTGGAAGGCGGCCTGCTCGACTTGCTGGAGAAAGAAGGCGTGGGGTGCATTCCCTTCTCGCCGTTGGCGCAAGGCCTGCTCACCAACAAATACCTCGGTGGCATTCCCGCCGACTCGCGGGTGGCCAAGGGCGTCGGCTTCCTGACAGAAAACCAGCTGACACCTGAGCGGCTCGACCAGATCAAGCAGCTCAACGATTTAGCCCAAGCGCGCCAGCAAAGCCTGGCCCAAATGGCGCTGGCCTGGATTCTGAAAGACGAACGGGTAACCTCCGTACTCATCGGTGCCAGCAAGCCCGAGCAACTCACCGACTCGCTGCACTGCCTGAACAACCTGCAGTTCAGTTCCGAAGAGCTAGCCTCCATCGAGAAAATACTAGCGGCCTAACGCGCCGCCTCAAGTGGTGGACTAGGCGCGTAGCGGCTAGTCCACCACTTGAATTAAGTAGACTCTACTACCTACAACCAGCTGTCCTTCCGTCATTCCGCGCCTCCAGCGGCGAGAGGAATCTGACTTAGCTCGTTCAACGGCTTGGACTTAGATTCCTCTCGCCGCTG
>NZ_DASVSY010000053.1:0-16428 GCF_036387835.1 Hymenobacter sp.
CGACGACTTTTTGAGTCGTCGCACCACTATCGTTGAACGACTCGTCTTGCTTATAGCGGTTTGGTGAACGGTGCCCCCATTGCTGTAGAGACGCCTCTTGGCGTCTCGTTGTTGAACAAGCGTTGGGCAGGCGGCACCAGACTATCAGACGCCAAGAGGTGTCTCTACAAGCGGGTGCACTGTTCACCAAACCGCTATAACACCGAGCAGACTTCAGCAACGAGAGGGGTACCACGAAGTCCTGCGGGCAATTTCTGGCATCACGCCAGTACTTCACAATTTCACTGCTTCACCGCCTATAATGTCGGTTTTTTACCTCTGATCAGGGACGGTGAGGGGGTAAGTTTGGGCATTATTCACCAAGCCATCCTGCCACATGAAACGGTTCCTGCTTGCCCCACTATTCGCCACCAGTACGCTGGCACACGCTCAAATCAAAGCCGATGAAGCACAAATCAAGAGCATCGTCAACGAGTTTATGATTTATGATGCCAGCACCAAAACGTTTGATTTCAGCAAGCTGTTAGCCCGCTCGACCGAAGATGCCAGTTGGGTGAACATAGTGGGTATGTATTGGGGTGGCCGCGAAACTATGGGACGGGCATTGAACGGGATGTTCAACCAGCGCAATATGTTCAAAGACGTCAAGTTCGAGCGTAAAAGCACTACCATCCGCTTCGTAACCCCGGACGTGGCTATTGCCAAGGTGGTGTCGCACGTGGGGGAGTTCTACCCACCCGACGGGGTAAACCGCGGCACGAATGTGGTGCCGGCGTCAGACGAAATGGGGACAATGGTATTTGTAAAAAAGGGCGGCAAGTGGTTTTTCACTGCTGGTCAGAATACGATTATAGATGCCCGGGCCGCTGCCGACAACCCCATTCAGGCGGCTGCCAAGGAATAGCTCACAAAAACGCCAGTGCCTCATGAAAGGCACTGGCATTTTTATGGGTAGCAGGATGTGACATTTCTGTCAGCTGCCACAACTCACTGCCGTTAGGAACTGGCTTCCCCGAGTTCCTGCAAATCCTGCGGGCTGAGCTGCAACTCGGTAGCGCGGAGCAGCTCTGTAATCTGCTCGGGGCTGGTGCCACTGGCAATGGGAGCAGTAAGGCCGGGCTGCGCCATAATCCAGGCCAGGGCTACTTGGGCAGGCGTAGCTTGCTCTTGACGCGCCACCACGGCATCGAGGGCAGCCAGAATTTTCAGGCCCCGGTCGTTGAGGTATTTTGGCCCGATGCTGCTGCCGCGGATGCTTTTGCTGAGGTCGGCTTCGGTGCGGTACTTGCCGGTGAGAAAACCCGAGGCCAGCCCGAAGTAGGGAATGATGCCTACCTGCCGCTCCTGCGTGAGGGGCAGCAGCTCGTTTTCCAGGCCGGCGCGCGCATACAAGTTGTACTCCGGCTGCAACGACTCGTAGCGGGGCAGGTTGTGTTGCGCACTGGCATCGAGGGCTTCGCGCAAGCGGCTGGCCGAGTAGTTAGAAGCCCCAATGGCCCGGATTTTACCTTCCTTGATAAGGTCGGCGTAGGCTTCCAGCGGCTCCGTCACGGGCAGACTTTCGTCGTCCTTGTGCGACTGGTACAGGTCGATATAATCGGTGTTGAGGCGGCGCAGCGAGTCTTCTACTTGCTGCTTGATGTAGGCTTTGGCGAGGCCTTTGCTACCGTCGCCCATCTCCATGCCCACCTTGGTTAAGATCAGCACGTCGTCGCGGCGGCCGCGCTGCTTTAGCCACTTGCCAATCACCGCTTCCGATTCACCGCCCTTGTGGCCGGGAACCCACGCCGAGTACACATTGGCGGTGTCGATGGCATTGCCGCCACCGGCTACGAAAGCGTCTAGTACTTTGAAAGACGCGGCTTCATCGGCGGTCCAGCCGAAAACGTTGCCACCCAACACGAGGGGCGCAATATGCAGGCCCGAACGGCCCAATTCACGATGTTGCATATGGTGTAGAATGAATAAAGCCACTTTCGGAGGTGGCCGAAACACGCTACAAACTGTAAAACCTGGCTTGGGTTACAAAATTCCATAAATAAGCAGCCCCGGAAGTCGGTAGCTTATTATTGGCTACCACCCTCCGGGGCTGTACTAAATAGGCTGTATAGGAATCGACACTAAATAAAATCCTGAATTAGGTGTTTCTATCTTGCTTGCGGCTGATGGTTACGTGCTCTTGCGGCAGATCTAGCTGCTGCAAATAAGGCTCTAGGCAACGCTGATTGGTGAACGTGCGAAAGAAGTCGAGCTCCGGGCAAGTTTGTTCCATCCATAGTTCACAGTAGTAAGTACCCAAATGGTAGAGGTTGATGCTGTAGTTGCCTTCAGGCCGACCGGCTAAGTAGGTGCCATGGCTAAACAAGTAGCCGCATTGCTCTTCAGCCGGCAACGTGAGAAATTCGTGATGGGTAAGTTTCATACTTGGGAGGATTGGAGTTGGTTACTATTCTGCATTCTTCGTACCACATCATACTATTTTAATAACATGTCATTAAGATAAGTTTGCTAAAACGTTTAAGGAGGTAATTCCTGCAACTCTAGTTTGTGTGCGAGTGTAGCACAGGCCGAATCAAATCGAGAACAGTCTATTTGTAGGAATCTCAAACTGAGATATAGTTAGCTATGAAATGAAGATGCTGAGAGGTAGAAAGCGCGTTGATTTACTTAGCGACCAGTAGATGGTAGGACGAGAAGCAGCCCGCCTGAAAGTAGAAGCACGTGCTACTTGGTGTGCTAGAATTATGGTGGTTTCCTGTCCAAACAAGCGCTGACTGTAGCGAAAAAGGAAATAGCAGCTAGTCTCCTAACTTGCCTGCTCTTTCTCTTTTGACAGTATAGCTATGCGTTTGTTCTGGTTGATCTTCCTACTGCTACTCAACTTGGCTGCGGTTCCGGAGCCGTCGACAGTAGAGCGGGATTTTCAAAGGTATTTCAGCCCATATAGGGTGCAGGGCTCATTTTTGCTTTACGACGAGCAAGCTGGCCGCTTCACCGCTTACAACCTGAAACGCTGCCGCCAGGGCTTCCTGCCCGCCTCCACCTTCAAGATTCCCAACACCATTATCGGGCTGGAAACCGGGGTAATTCAGGATACCAGCCAAATCATGAAGTGGGACGGTCGCAAGCGCAGTTTTCCGCAGTGGAACCAAGACATGACCTTAGGTCGGGCCCTGCGTGTATCCTGCGTGCCGTGCTACCAGCAGATAGCCCGCAACATAGGCGGCAGGCGTTATAACGAGCAGCTACCCAAGCTGAAATTCGGGCAGATGCGCGTAACGGAGGCTACCGTCGACAGCTTCTGGCTAACTGGCTCTTCGCGCATTACACAGTTCGAGCAAATCGACTTTCTGCGCCGTCTACACGCTAATAAGCTGCTCGCCACGCTTGAGCACCAGCAAACAACGAAGGCGTTGTTGCAACTCCGCAAAACGCCCGATTATTGTCTCTACGGCAAAACCGGCTGGTCGGGCCGCACCGCTACCAGGCCCGACAACGGCTGGTTTGTGGGCTGGTTGGCGCGCACTGATGGCCGCACGTTCTACTTTGCCCTCAACGCCGAGCCCCAACCCGGCCACACCGCCGCCGATACCAAGTTCGTCCCCGCCCGCCGCGCCATCACCGAGGAAATACTAGCCGAATTGAAGCTGCTGTAGGCGAGGTAATAGAGAATCAGAAGGCCGTCAGGCTGAACTTGTCGAAGCATCTCGCTCGAACCGTTGCAACGGTAAAGGGGTTTACCGCACTAACGAGATGCTTCGACTTCGGCTGCGCACCCTGGCTTGATGCGCCACCTGCTCAGCAGGAGGAACTGATAGTTCATTGTTGATTGTTATTTTCTTCCCTGAAACCATCACATGCGTTCCAGCACCCGCCAGTCGTGTGGCAAAATAGACAGTTCAGAGTCGGCTTGCAGGTGGAGCTTTTCGCCGCTGAATACATCGTGGTAGATGCCGGCAGCTTCAACAGGCAGGGTAAGTTGTTGTGGCGTGGGAGCTATGTTGATAGCCGTAAGCACAGCGGTTTCCTCATGCCGACGAATGAAGGCGTACACATTGGGAGTAGTGGGAAAGCGCTCGAAGCGGCTTTCCAGGATGCCGTTGTGCAGGGCAGGGTGGCGTTTGTTGAGTTGCAGCAGCTTGGTATAGAACTCTTGCAATGGGTAATCCTGCCAGTCTATTGGGTCTCGGTCGAAGAAGGCTAAGCGCTTTTGCAGGGCCGCTTCCTGCCCGCTGTATACGAGCGGCATCCCCGGCAGCAAGGCAGTCAATACGGCGAAGGGCAGAACATTGGGGCCGAGGCGCTCGTATTCGGTGCCGTCCCAACTATTCACGTCGTGGTTGCTAGTGAAGTGCATCAGGTACACATTGGGCGGATATTTGGCCCGCTCGGCGGCCAGGTACACGTCAATGTCGTGGAGTGGCTGCTTGTCTTCGGCAATGTGGTCGAGCAGGTAGTGCAGGCGCAAACCGAAGGTCATGTCGAAGGCGCGTTCGAGCAGGCGGGTGTTGCCGTCGAACTGCTCCCATGTGAGGCCGCCCGAGGGGTAAAGTTCGTCCCATTCGGCCAGCAAGAACACCGGCTTTACCTGATCTAGCTCCTGGCGGGCGGCCTCCCAGAAATCGGTGGGTACGAGGCCGGCTACGTCGCAACGGTAGCCGTCGAGGTCCACTTCGCGCACCCAATACAGCAGCGCATCGGTCATGTAGCGGCGCAGGGCGGGCTGGTGGTAGTCGAGGTCGATGACGTCGTGCCAGTCGGGGATGGGCGGCACGAAGTTGCCGGCCGCGTCGTGAGTGTACCAGTCGGGGTGCTCGGTCACCAGCGGGTTGTCCCAGGCGGTGTGGTTGGCCACCCAATCAATGAGCACGTAGAGATCCAGCGCGTGCGCCGCTTGCACGAGGTGGCGCAAATCGTCGAGCGTACCGAACTCCGGATTTACGCCGTAGTAATCCTGTACCGCGTATTGGCTGCCGAGCGTACCCTTGCGGTTGACTTCACCAATCGGGTGAATCGGCATCAGCCAGATAATGCCCACGCCCATATCGGCCAGGCGCGGCAAGTGCGCCTCGAAAGCTTGAAATGTGCCCTCCGGCGTGTACTGGCGCACATTCACCTCATAGATGCTGGCGTGCGCCGCCCAGACCGGGTGCTGCACTTGAAATAGATGCGAGTCGGGGTGTGAAGCAGATTCAAGCACAGCAAGGAGGCCTAACGTGAAGTGGTGAAATTGTGATGTGGTGAAGTGAACAAGTGAAATTGATGTTCAAACCACGCTATCTGCGCTGCTTGTACCAGCAGAACATTAACCTAAAAACTGCACAAGTTCACCTATTCCAGATAGGTTAAAACCTGATAACGTCGGTGTCAACGGGCGTGTAGCCTAGCTGCCGGCTCATGCTCAGCAGCTGGCCTTTGTGGTGAAACTCGTGCGTAACAACGTGGGTAAACAGTGCCAGCGGTGTAAGCAATAGGGGCGTGGGGCGACTAGGAACTGTGAAGAGTTGGGTGGTTTGCCAGTGATTTTCGGCCCAGGCGCAGTAACCAGTCACCAACTCATCCACCTCCCGAAAGAGCTGACGCACTGCTTCCACATCAGGTATTGTCGCCGGGTCGACGTAGGAGCGGGGGTGACCTTGCGCCACGATATTCAGCCAGTGCCGATACGCGTTGGCTACGTGCACAAGTAGGTCGCGCAAGCTGCTGTTGTTGAAGACCGGTACGGGAGCCGTGAAATCAGCCGGGCCAAGTGTCGCACAGTAGTCCAGTAGCGCGGTACGGGTGCTTTTCACCAAGTCATACTGAGCGAGAAGAACACTTGACATGAGTTGTGAAGGGACTAATTGGTTGGTGTGGCACAACGCAGCCGATCTTACTGCGCCTGTCAATTGCTGCCAGATCAAGCAGGAAGGGCTACTTCAACAACGAGGCCTACTTCTGCCGGGCGGCCCAGGCATCCATTTTGCGCTCCAGCACGGCCAGGGGCATGCTGCCGCCGGCCAGTATTTCGTCGTGGAAGGCACGCAGATCGAATTTCGAGCCGAGCTGTTTGGCGTATCGGTCGCGCAGTTCGCGGAGCTTGAGGGCGCCGGTTTTGTAGGCTAGCGCCTGCCCCGGAATGGCCATGTACCGCTCTATTTCGGCGGTAGCGCCTTGTTCACTGATGGGCTCGTTGTTGATCATGTACTTAATGGCCTCTTCGCGGGTCATGTTCTTGGAATGCATGCCCACGTCCACTACCAAGCGAATGGCGCGGTGAATTTCGTCGCCGAGGGCGCCAATTTTCTGGTACGGGTCGGTGTAGAGGCCGAGTTCCGGCCCCAGGCTTTCGCAGTAGAGCGCCCACCCTTCGCTGAAGGCCGGATACGAAGCGAAACGGCGGAACTTAGGCAAGCCAGTGTTTTCCTGCTGCAACGATAACTGGTAGTGGTGGCCTGGAATGGCCTCGTGCGCAAACAGCGACTCCATGCCCGAGGTGGTATTGAACTTGGTGGCATCCAGAATAGGCACGTAAAAAGTACCCGGCCGCGAGCCATCAGGCGTGCCGCGGTTGTACTCGGCCGAAGCGGTGGCGGCCCGAAACGCCTCGGTCTGCCGAATCTCGAACGGCGACTTGGGCGTGCGGCCAAACAGCTTGGGCAGATTGGGCGTGATGCGGGCCTGAATGGCGCGGAAGGCGTTGAGCACGTCTTCGGGCGTTTTGTAGGGCGTGAACTTGGGCTCGGAGTTCAGGTAAGTGAAAAAGGCCGGCAAGTCGCCTTGAAAAGCTACTTGCTTTTTCACGGCTTCCATCTCGATCCGAATGCGCTTCACTTCGGCCAGGCCGGTTTGGTAGATGGCGTCGGGGGCGCGGTCGGTGGTGGTCATCAGCCGGACGTTGTAGGCGTACATTTCGGCGCCGCCGGGCACCGCGGCCAGGCCGGTGCTGGTGCGGGCCTTGGGCAGGTACTCGGTTTGCAGGAAGTCGGCCAGCTTGCGGTAAGTAGGTACTAGCTGCGTGAGAATGGCTTGCTGGTAGGCGGCCGTGAGGCGAGTTTTATCGGCTTCCGAGAAGCTGGCGGGTAGGCGGGTAACAGGGCCGTAGAACAGGCTCTTGGTAGCGTCGGTGGTGATTTGGGCCTGAAGCTGCGGCACCATTTTCAGGACCAACGCCCGCGGCAGCACCACACCGGCTTTCATGCCCTGCCGGAAGTTGCTGACGGCCGAGTCGGCCCACACCGGAAACTGACCGATGCGCTTCAGCCAGTCGTCGTAGTCTTTCACGGTTTTGAACGGCTGCGCGCCCGTGCCCGCCCCCAACTGGCCGAGCGTGTTGGGTAGGCTATAGAACTGCGCAAACGGCATCATCCAGCTATTGAGCTTCAACCCGTTGAGCCGGCTTTGCATTTCGTACTCGAAAATGTCGTAGCTCACTCGGTCCTCGGCCGACAGCTTGGGGCGGTCGAACTTTTGTAGGGACGTCAGGTACTGCTGGTAGAACTGCTGTTGCTGCTGGCGGAAGGCGCGGGTTTGGTCGTTGGGGAGCTGGTCGTTGTAGCGGTAGTCGCCCTGGCTGGTGGCGTTAAGCGGAAACAGCTTGCCCCGGTCTTCCCAATAGGTGTCGAACAGCTTGGCCAGCGTGGTTGAGGAGGAAGTTGTTGTGTGAATTAGCGCTTTGGTAGCAGTGGCTGATTTTTTAGCTGATTGGGCAGCTGCTATTCCGGCCGGCAGCCACAAGGCCGCGAGCAGGGCAAAGGAAGTTGTTTTCATGGGTTGCGTGCGGGCAAATGAGGCCGGCAAGCTACAGCTTTCACCGCAACGGAGGAGGGCGGCACGTCGATTTTCTGCCCGAAAAACCCGTAACGGAACAGCACGAAGTGGGTTTCTTGGCCTTGCTGCCAGAGGCTGTAGCGCGAAGCCTGCGCTTCGCGTATCGTTGAACGATAATCGGTTTTACGGCGCGGCGTCAATCGTTCAACCATACGCGGTGGTTGCAACGCTAGCAATACCAGCCGTTCAACGATACGCGAAGCGCAGGCTTCACGCTACAGCCTCCTAATGCGTAACGTATCTAAAACCAGCTCCTTTTTTGCTCTGGCAGCCGCTCGTACACTCGGTAGCTATGCGGGGTTAAAAGCATTTTCGAGGTGGCGCCCAGGCGGATGCTTTGCTCGGTGAATAGCTCGCGGAAGTTGCCTGGTTCCAACTCCCGCATCATCAACTCGTGCGGCTTGTTATCGAGGTTAAGGGCAACTAGCACCTCTGCCGCGTCTTTCCGCCGCACAAAGGCATAGGTTTTCAGATCGGAGGAGACGGGCAGCCGCTCGAACTCACTGCACGGGTCGCCGTTGCGCAGGGCCGGGTGGGTTTTTTTGAGTTGGAGCAGCTTGGTGTAAAAGTCTTGCAGCGGGTAGTCGTTCCAGGGAATGGTATCCTTGTCGAAGAAGCGCAGACGTTTTTTCAGGGCGGCTTCCTGGCCGCTGTACACCATAGGCATGCCGGGCAGCAAGGCAGTTAGCACGGCAAAGGGCAGGGCGTTTTTGCCGAGGCGCTCGTATTCGGTGCCGTCCCAGCTGTTCACGTCGTGCGAGCTGGTGAAGTTCATCAAATACACTTGAGCGGGGTAGCGGCGGCGCTCATCGGCCAGGTACTTGTCGAGGTGGGCGGTGGTTTTCTGGCCTTTGGCAATGCTGTCGAGCAGCGTGTGCAGGCGCAGGCCATAGGTCATATCGAAGGCCTTTTCCAGCAGCTTGGTATTAGGGTCGAAGGCGGCTTTGGGAAGAAAGGCTGGTGGGTACAATTCGTCCCATTCAGCCAGCATAAACACCGGCTTCACCTGTTGCAACTGCTGGCGGGCATCGTTCCAGAAATCGGTGGGCACGAGGCCGGCTACGTCGCAGCGGAAGCCGTCGAAGTGGGCCTCACGCAGCCAGAACGCCATGCTTTCGGTCATGTAGCGGCGCAGTTCGGGTTTGCTGTAGTCGAGGTCGATGACGTCCTGCCAATCAGAAACGGGCGGTTGAAAATTGCCTTGTTTGGTTTTGGTGAACCAGTCGGGATGCTCTTTGGCCAGCTGACTGTCCCAGGCGGTGTGGTTGGCCACCCAATCCAGAATTACGTGCATGCCGCGCTGGTGGGCCGCATCAACCAGGTGGCGCAGGTCGGCCATGGTTCCAAACTCCGCATTCACGGTTCGGTAGTTTTGGATGGAATACTGACTGCCCAGCGTGCCTTTGCGCTTGAACTGGCCGATGGGCTGTACCGGCATCAACCACAAAATACCCACGCCCATTTGCTGCAAACGGGGCAGGTGCGCCTCGAAAGCCCGAAATGTGCCCTCAGGCGTGTACTGCCGGATATTTACTTCGTAGATGCTGGCATTGCTGGCCCAGGCCGGGTGTCGAATGGTGTAGGCGTCGGGCAAGTCCGGCCCACATTCGGCCGCAATTCCTGCGGCGTTCTGGTTGCAGGAAGTTAGCAGCACCAGCAAACCAGCCAGTAAACAAAGCAAGGGTTTCGACATGCGGAAATATACTCCTTTGTTGTCTGCGCCAAGCTGCGGCGCCAACAACGCGGCAGGGCGCTACACCGTCCGGTGCGATGGGTTGGCGCGGTCGGGGTCGTAGTGGATACCGCCAAACCAATACAGCATTAGGGTGCGCGAGTACCGCAGGCTCAGCGGCGTAAGCAGTATCGAGACTACCGCCACAGACACGATATACACCCAGGTGTCGGGGTCGTTGAGCAGAAAATACACGCCAAAGCCCACTACCAGCATAATCCCGGTCGAGAAGGCAAAACTGATGTACATGGCGCCCCAGTAGAAGCCGGGCTCGGGCTCGTAGGTTTGTCCGCACACCGGGCAGGCCGGGGGCATATCGGCAAACTTGGTAAGGTTGAAGGCCGAATACGTGAACAGCCGACCTTGGTGGCAGCGCGGACAGCGCTTTTGCAAGGCCGCTAACGTCGAGGAATCTGTTGTTGACATAGTACGAGCACTGAGGTGAGCTTTTTTAGAATCTAGTTGGCGAGAGTCAGCCTGTCATGCTTGATCTAGCGCCTGCGTAGGCGCCGCCAAAGCATCTGGCCGGCATGATAGAACCGGTTACTACTCTGGCGTCAGCACGCGAGATGCTTCCTGGCGTCAGCATGACGTTCTTTTGGTTTCTATATACCCTAGTGAAATCTACTACGTTCGAAAAGGGCAAAGAAGCTAGGTTTGCAACTGTATTTGCTGCTACTGTCTGCCTTGAACAGGTGCCTGCTACTGTCCCACTTCAGTCGTCGCTGAAGTTGCGGAGCCGCTTCTTGCTGATTTCGTAGCTCAGAATGGCCGGAACGTAGAACGTAACATCGGCCAGCAGCTTGGCCAGCACAATGCCCGCCCCGAAGCTGCCCAGCCAGCGCGGCAAATAGTACATGAGCGCCGGCCTGATTAGCAGACTATCAAGCACTTCGGCTAACCCAAACTCCACCGCCAGTGCCCGCATATTGCGCCCAAAGGTGCGGCGCGTGTATGGACGGCTTTGCGCGTGGCAGGCCCGCCGCGCCAACAACACATCCTGCCCCAGCAGATATCCGAAATACGCCACGTTGCCCGCCCAGGTGCCCGCCAGCGCGACGCTCAGCTGGCTATGCGTGCCGTGCAACGTCAGCCAAGCCCCCAACAGCGTAGCCGCCATCGACAGCACTTCGGCGGGCAGATACCGGCGCAGCCATTCCCGGATTTTCTGTTTCATACGGGCCAGGTGCGAGACACTAGAGAAACTACTATTTTACCGTCAGTAAGGGCAAGTTACCGTTCGGCAGCTTGCGGTACGCTTTCTTTCCTTCCGTTCTATTCTATGCAAATCCCGCTTACGCCCCTCGTTGTGCTCCTGTTTGCGGTGATAACCCAGGCTGTATTTGCAGCAGGGCTGTTGGGGACGGCCCGCGCCAACCAGTTGCCGAACCGCTTTCTGGCCTTGCTCATGCTGGCCATTGCCTTGTGGCTGCTCGATGGGTTTTTTCGGGTGGCCAACATCTACGCGCAAAACCCGAACTGGTACTTCGCCCCTATCTATTACTCGTTTGCTTTCGGGCCACTGCTTTATTTCTACGTCCGCAGCCTGATCAATCACGATTTTCGGTGGGAGACGCGCTATTGGTGGCACTTCGTGCCGGTGCTGATACAGGCGGGCCTGTATGGCTGGCTTCGGTTGCAGAACTACGAGACGCGCAACTGGTTTTGGCAGACCATTCACCAACCCTACACCTACCGCGTGGAGTTTGTAGGCACTTGGCTTTCGCTCACGCTTTACCTGGTGCTGAGTTTGCGCCTGCTGCGCCAGTACCGCCGCTGGCTACTCGATAATTTTTCGGAGACGTCGCAGCTGCGGCTGCAGTGGCTACGCACGTTGCTGGTGCTGGTGGCCGTGGTGAGCGTGCAGTGGCTAGCTGAATTGGTGCTGCGCGAGTTTTTTGGCCTCTACTACCGCTACGATTACTCCACGGAGTTGCTTGGCGTGGTGGTGTTTCTGGTCGGGGTAGTGGGCCTGCGCCAAGCTGATATGCACGCCGTCCGTTTTGCGCCCGAAGAGGCGGAGCCATACGCTGAGTTGCCAGTTGCGGCTAGTAGCTTAACCACGGTGGAAGCTAGATTGCCAGAGCTGAACGTGGCGGTGCCCTTCCCGGAGGTGTACGCCACCGCCAATGACACAACCACGAAAGTGGCTGCCGCTTCCGCCGCCGGAGGTGTTGCAAACGAAGTGAGCGTAGCCGCGCCCACCGCAAAGTCCGCTGCTATTACCGTAGACCCGGCCGTGGTAGCCCGCATCCGGCAGGCGCTGGAAGAAGAGCAACTATACCTGAACCCCACGCTCACGCTGGCCGAGCTGTCGGCGCACACCGGCTTGGCGCCCCGGCTAATTTCCTTCACCGTCAACAACGGCTTCGGCCAGCCCTTCAACGACCTGGTCAACAGCTACCGGGTGGCCGAAGTGAAGCGCCGCCTCGCCACCTCCGACGCCCAGCGCCTGACGCTGCTGGGCATCGCCTTCGAAAGTGGCTTCAACTCTAAAACCACCTTCAACCGCATCTTCAAACAGTTCACCGGCGTAGCCCCCCGGGACTGGCAAGAAGGTAACTAGGAGTTAGGAGCCAGGAGCTAGGAGGGGAGCTAGACCAGACCTCCTAGCTCCTAACGCCCAACAGCGCCCACATCATGATATGGGGCGTTCCAATGCTGGATTCGGGGCGTTTGGGGCATTTCGGACCTGCACCTTTGGGCCATACTTCAACCTAGTATGGTCATGAAAACACTACTCCTGCTGGCCGCCCTGATGGCCGCCCCCGCCGCTCCGCTGCTGGCTCAGGCTCCGGCCGCTACTTCTTCCGCCTGGTCGAACCATAGCCGCGTGCTGCCTGATAAGCTGCGGCAGGTACCCGTGGGTATTACGCTTTGGCACACACCTAATCCGGTGTATCCGGTGCCCAACCCCGAGCAGCCGGGCGGCTACGTGTGGAAGCACAGCACCATGATCCGCTCGGAAGTAGGGGAGTTGGAAGTGGTGGAATGCGGCAGTTTCATTTGGTACAGCGCCGAGGGGTGGAAAGCCAATATGAAGGAAACGCCCGCCGAGTTTGCCGACCTATTTCGCTGCCCCGGCGCCCACCTGCAAGCCGGCCAGACCTACACCTTCGAGAAAAACTACCGCTACGCCGACAGCGCCCAGCGCCTCTACGGCGGCGACGCCCTGTGGTACATCCTGGCCAAAGACAAAAACGGCAAGCTCTACAAAGGCACCGGCCTCATCGAAACGGAAGGAGGTGAGCCGGTGAAGAAGTGACCGGGGACAGGCAAAATGATTACAAAGCCAAGCCCCACCGACCTCGTCATCCCACTTCTCTAGTTGCCTCTCACCTCGTCACCTCTTTCACCGCAAATACTTTAAGCCTAATCCCATGAAAAATATCCTCGCCTTCCTGCTTTTCGTTGCGCTGGTTGCCTTCAAGCCCGCCGCTACTACCTACCAGGCCAGTTTGGCTGGCAGCCGGCTAACCTGGACCGGCCACGCCGAAGCTGGCACCTGGGCCCCCACCGGCACTTTGCAATTGCGCCGCGGTACCTTCGACTACGACGGCCGCACCCTGCGCAACGGCCGCTTTGAATTCGACATGAGCACCATCAAGCACGAAGACGCCAAGCTAACCGAGCACCTGCGCGGCACCGATTTCTTCGACGCCGAAAAATACCCAACGGCTGTATTCGTACTGCGCGAAGTCGGGGCTGGTACTGTCGTCGGCCAGCTCACCCTCAAAGGCATTACCAAGCCCGTGCAGTTTCCCGTCGTTGTAGAGCAGTTGCCCGATGGTCAGCTGCGCGTGAAAGGCACCGCTAGCCTCGACCGCACGCAATTCGGCGTGAATTACAATTCCAGCAGCTTCTTTCAGAATTTGGGCTCCTATGCCATCCGCAACGACTTCCAGCTGACATTCGATTTGGTGGCCTCTCCCGCCAAGCAAGGCGCCCTTTCGGCGGGCAACAAGCGTTAGCACGCAACTCAGAATTCGTGCCTCCTCCTCCTTGACCAACTACCAGCGCGCCGTGGCCAAACCGGGTGCTATGCAACACGGAACGACTTGCAAGGCAATGGCCGGTCGGGGACGTAGAAAATGCGAATAACCGGGCGCCTGAAAGTGCCCTACATAGTAGTTGTTGCAACGCCCGTTAGCTGAGCGGCGTACAGGCGGGTAACTTTCCCGTTGTTTCCCTAAACCCTGTTTGCCATGAACCACAACACCCGCATCGAAGAAACCATCCGTGACATCTACGCTGCCTTCGAGCACCCCGGCAAGCATCCGCTCGACACCCGCCTCACTGGTATCGACAACTGGATTGCCGCTCTCGATGGTCTCGGCGGCTCAGCACTTACGGGCACGCTGTCGCAGCTACGGACCTTGCGGGGGCACATGGAGCGCAACGACCATCCTGCCTCGGCCGTGTCGTTGCAGCAGTTAGGCCAGGAAACTTCCGTAATGGCGCGTGATCTGCGTGGCGAAACCGGCGACCATCTGCGCCACCTGGGTCAGGCCCTCATTATAGCCGCCGGCAACCTGAAGGCGTCCTAGCCTTGCTGTTAAGTTTTCAAGAATAAAATAGTAGCGTATAAAATTTAGGCCGGTCCCGCTCTTCCCTGGAGCAGGAGCGGCCTTAGTTTTGTGGCGCATAGTCCAGCTACGCACCATCTGACGAGCTACTGTTTAAGGCGCAATATGTTTTGCGGTGGTTTGTTTAAGCTTTTGAAAATCAACATTAAACAGCTTCGGGAGTACTAGGAGTGTTCATTTCTTTCCAACCAAAACCACTTCACTATGAGTACTTCCACTAGTCAACTCGATGCTACCCTCCAAGCGCTTGATGGAGGCTTGAGCGCCGCCGCACCAGCGGCTGCTGGCAACATTCAGAGCTGGATTTCCACGCTGAACGGCGCCGGTAATCCTTCCCTGAGCGCCATTGCCTCGGAGCTGGAAAACCTGCAAACCGCCATCGGTAGCGGCGACAGCGCCCAGATCGGGCAGTCGTTGAAAACGCTCGGCGAGCATACCACTAAGGCGGCCCAAAGCGCCACGCCCGATGCCAGCGCCAAGCTCCAGCAACTCGGCCAAACGCTTAGCTCGGCTGCTACTTCGCTGAAAGCGTAGTTCTCCGTTCGATCGAACAAAAAGGCTGCTCCAGTACTTGGAGCAGCCTTTTTGTTGTTGGCTGATGTCGCAGTAGTTAGGTAGGACTTTGATGGTACACGCTGCTCATACAACTCGCCGTACCCGATTGGCACGAAGGCTATTGAAACCGCAGTGCGTATCCAATAACTGTATCTAGAACCGGGGACTTATCTTTTACCACCACGTCTGCGACAAAGGCCTCTAAATCTGAGTCGTTGCGGATGGCTGTTAGGAAGGGCTGGTACTGTTCGGCCTGCATCACACGAGCCATGATAAACACAGACGTAGAAAGACCAAAGGTGCTATAAAAACTGCTGGTAAGAGGCTTTTTCTCGTTGTACTTGGTTAGTGCCTCACGCAGTAAAGTCCGGCGCTTGCTTGCTGACAGTTGAGCTAGATACTCGTCCTGGGCCAGAATCATTTCCACGAAGCTGAAGCGGAAGGAATAGTCTCCGCGTTGCAGCTGCCCCGCCGGCAAACAGGACGGTCCCATGTTTTGGTAGCGCTCTAGTAGTAGAGATGCTGCATCCGGGCGCTTGCGCAACTCACCGAACCCATTGAAGTCTTCTAGTTGAGCACGGGTGCCTCGTTGCAGCGAATTGAAGGCTAGGACATCGAATAGTAGCGGATAATCCAGGCAGGTAGCCAGCAGGCCCGGAGTGGAGATGGTTTGCAGGGTGGTTGCCGGTATCTGGCAGGCGTCAACCATGGCTTGGCCGGTTGTAAACTGCTGCCAGGCTGCAGTGCCCGGTCGAACCGGGAAGTTGTAGGCGTCGGCGATAATGGGCGCTACGTAGGGCGCCGTGCAGGCCGAGCCAGCACCAACCAACTCAGGTGAGTCTTCTTTGCTGCAAGCCGCCGACAGCAACAGTAGCAACAGCAGCAATTTAGAGCTAGCGGAGTAGAGTGTCTTCATGCTGTAGGAGGAAGTATATCTGTTTTCAATGGGTAGTTGATACTCTCAGAGCGATGCGAATAAAAAGAACCTGACTTGCCTACGAGCCTCCTGATAGATAATAGGTTGCATGGGCAATAGCATAATAATCAAAACCGAAAAGCAGAGTAGAACTAGCAATATAGCAGTGCGTGGGGCCCGCTAACCCTAAGCAATCAGGTGTGGAAATCAAGCGTAGTGTGTGAGCACAAGGGCACTAGTGGCGCTGCAAGTACCGCTTTGTTGGAGGCGCAGATGTACGATAAAGTGCCTTGAAACGTAAGCTGAGCCGTATGTGAAAATAGCAGCCAGTTGCCAACCCTAACGTTAGGGATGCAGTAGATAAGGTTTCTTTTCTTTCCACCGAACCCCCTTATACTATGTCTGTTTCTCATTCTGCCAGCGCCGACCAACTCGAAGCATCCCTCCGTATTTTCCGCAGCGGCGACCTCGCCCAAGCCCTCGACCTCGCCCACAAAAACATCGACGGTTGGATTCAGATGCTCCGGGCTTCCGGCGAAACGGCCCACGCCACCATCGCCGCCGACCTGGTGCAGCTAAAAGGCTACCTCAGCGGCACCGACCCCAATCCCATCAGCGACACGCTCCAAACCCTGGCCGAGCACATCAACAGCATCGTCGATAACGCCAACCCGCGCTTCATCAACTCGCTCGACGAGCTGTCCAAAGCCCTCACCGACGCGGCCCGCAACCTGCAACACCAACGCGACTTGCAGCAGCAGTAAGAGGTGAGGTAATGAAGTTGTGAAATAGTGAGTTCAATGTTCTATTGGCGCCAATAGAACGTTGAA
>NZ_DASVSY010000054.1:0-36528 GCF_036387835.1 Hymenobacter sp.
GGCAAAGCCAAGCCCCAAGCCCTGTGCGCCGTGGCCGCCCGCCTCTTGCGCCAGGCCTGGGCCCTGGTCTTCCATCAACGCCAATTTGACCCGGCGTTTCATCTTAACCTTGTTTCTTAACACAGTTCATGCTGAGCGCAGGCGCAGCATCTCTACCGCTTCGTTGTAGCCGTTCAGCGAAGCGGTAGAGATGCTTCGACAAGCTCAGCATGACGTTTTGACAAATTCTGGCGACTTTCTAAACAGTTTTATTTCAACAATCAACCATTCAACAATCAGCAATCACCAACTAACAATCAACAATCACCCTATGAAGTTAATTCTAGCTTCTAATTCGCCGCGGCGTCGGCAATTGCTCACCGACCTGGGCGTGCCATACACCATGCGTTTACAGGAGGTAGACGAATCGTTTCCGGAGCACCTGCGCCGCGCCGAGGTAGCCGAATATCTAGCGGCGCACAAAGCCTCGGTCTACCGCGCGGGCCTGGCTCCGGATGAAGTGGTACTGACGGCCGATACCATCGTCTGCCTCGACGACAATGTTCTCAACAAACCCGCCGACGCGGCCGAAGCCGTGCAAATGCTTTCCCGCCTGCAAGGCCGCGCCCACGACGTATTCACGGGGGTGTGCCTGCTCGGCGGCGACGGCCGACAAGTGCTATTCTCCGACCAAACCCGGGTGATTTTTCGCGCCCTCACGAGAGCCGAAATCGAGTACTACGTGCGCGAGTACCAACCTCTCGACAAAGCCGGTGCCTACGGCGCGCAGGACTGGATAGGCATGGTGGCCGTAACCCGGCTCGAAGGCTCCTATTTCAACGTAATGGGCCTGCCCGTGCACCGGGTCTGGGACGAGCTGGTGAAGCTAGGCTTTGCTCTTAATGCTTAACCCCTTGCTTGCTGCTCCCGTACTTCCCGCTACTGTTTCCACTCCCGTGTCAACCCGGTTTCTGGTGGCGCTGGGGTTGTTTTGCTTGCTGATTGGCAGCGGGTTCCTTTTGCTGATTTTCGGCTTCACCTCCTACCAGCAGGTGCAGGCCCTGAGTGAGGTTACGTACCACGAAGGCGGCTACAAACACCTCGCCCTGGCCGTGACACCCACTACCTATCAACTCCTGCGAGCTGGCTTGGCAGTAGTAGCGGGACTGAGCGGCAGCTTACTCTTAATCTTGCGTCGCTTTCAAAACGCGGCTCTAAAAGAAGACGTGCACCAACTACGAGGCGAGATACAGCGCGCAATAATAGCTCTGAGCCGGGTTGCACACGGGTTGTCGGGGCTGGAGCGAGGCGTGTTTGTGGGCATGCTGACCTTGATTCTGACGGTGCGGGTGTGGTATCTGGTGGCCTATGTGCTCAACACCGATGAAGTAGCCTCTTACGACTATTTCGTGCGGCAGGGGCCGCTCGGCATCAGCAGCTTCTACCCTATCCCCAACAACCATCTGCTGTTCAATTTCGTCTGCTGGCCCCTATCCCTGCTCTCCAACAATGTGCGGGTCGTGATGCGCATACCCACATTTGCGGCGGCAGCGGTGGGCACTATCCTGGGCTACCTGCTTTTAGTACGCAGCGGTGGTTTCTGGGCGGCTACTATGGCCACCGGCTTGTTTGGCTTGTCGCCGCTGGGGCTGTACTATTCGGTAGCCGGCCGCGGCTATTTTCTGCAGATTACGCTGTTGCTGTTCGCCTTTGCGGCGACGGTGGCGCTGCTGCAGCTCCCAACGTATCGGCGACTAGCGTGGCTGCTATTTGTGGTGGCTAGCATCTTAGGGTTCTACACTATTCCTACGTTCGTATACCCGTTCGTGTCGTTGGGGTTGGGGCTGCTGCTGGGACTAGCCTGGCAGCGGCGGTGGTCGGAGTTGGGGCAACTGGTGCTGGCGGGAAGTATTGTCGGAGCAGTAAGCACATTACTCTACTCACCGGTGATGTGCGTGTCGGGTTTCACGCAGTTGGTAGGTAACCACTACGTAGCCAAAATGGACGCCACTGTATTTTGGCGCGATTATAATAAGTACCTGCGCTATTTGGCTGATATGCTCGCCGGAAACACATACTTGGGCTTGGCAGTTGGTGGCGGCCTTATGCTAGCGGGTCCTCTTCTAGTGCTGCTGCTACCGCGCCGGGCTAAGATACTAGGTGCATTGACATGGCTGCTGCTGGTAGTACCAATGGCTATGATGGCGGTGCAACAAGTGCTGGTGCCCCCACGGGTACTGCTCTATCTCAGCTACCTAGGCTGCGTTCTGGGTAGCTTGGTGACCTTTTCCCTCCTTACGCGCTTACGCGCAACAACTCTCTATCAAGCGCTGCTGAGTTTGTTGGTAGTACTTGCGTACGGGACGTATCAGTTCCAGCGGCAACTGGCTCCGCACCAAGTGGAAGTGCGCGAGGAAGAACAGATGGAAGCCGCTTACGCGTGGCTGACTGGTTGGGGAGGCCAGAAGATTTTGCTGGCGGCTCCCTCCTACGAGTTGTTTTTCCATCACTATGCGCTACAGGAAAACCGGCCGCTGCTGCTGCACTCCACCCAGGTCGCCAGTCAATCTTACGACTATGTCGTGCATGAGCGCCGCAACTCTGACCCACTGCCCGCCTGGGCGAAGCCGCCTCTCTACACCGCCGTCTACGAAAACGAATCTGTAATTATTTACGGACGTGAAATGAGGCAGTAAGTTGGTAACTTCAAACGCCCCGCAACACCTGCTACATCAGCCGAACCTGTAAGTCACCACTTCACCCATTTAGTGTCCACGGGCCAGTAGGGCAATACCGCTTACCACTAGCAGCAGCCCTAGTGCCTGGGGCCATGCCATGGCTTCGCGCAGCACTAGCACGCCCAGCAACGCAGTGAGTAGTACGGAGCCGCCCACTATGAGCGGAGTGCCTACGGAGGCTGGCGCTCCTTTGCCGTACACCACAAACGTCAGGATTTCGGCTACGCCAATGCTCACGCCGGCCAACGCGGCCAGCGTAATGCCCCTGGCGCTGACCAGGTGCGTTGGTAACCCACCTCGCAGATACAGCACCAGCAGCAACCCGGCTCCGATTAAAGCGGCCACCACTTGCAACACCACAGCCCCTATCATCTGGTGAATGTGGCCCGCCGCTGCCTTGATAAACAGGTTGTAAAAAGCCATACCTAGCGCGGCGCAGGCGGCTAGCTGCAACCAGTTCATGCTTCGTCGGCGTCGTGGAGGCGGCTTAGCAGGTTTTGTTGCAGCTGATGCCAGTTGTCGTATTCGTCGCCGGTGGCGCGCTGCTCTTGCAGCTTCGAGTTTTTCAGTACCACCTGCACGGCTTGCTCAGCCAACTCGCGCAAGTCGTCACCGTCGGCATCGAGATGGGTAATGGCTTGTACCAGGCCGGCAGGAAGATCCTGGGCAGGTTTGCCTAATATGCCCGCTACAATTTCGGCGGCGGCCAGGGCGACGCTGGCATCTTCCAGTTCCAGCTGGCCTTCTTCCTCGGCCGCCGTTGCCAGGGCTTCGTAGAGCACGGCCTCGTTGGGGTTTTCCAGAAAATCCTCGGCGAAATCAGCCGCCGCGTCGTTGTCGAATGTGTAGTAGCCCCAAGTGCTCATGCGAATTGGCTATTAGAAGGAAGATGAAGTAGTATTAGACAGCAGACGTGTGAGCGAGTAATTTGTTCCGACCACAGCAGTTAAAACAACAGATCACTCTTCGTAGTCCAACGAGTCCTCCTTCAAATCTTGCGGTTGCCGTTGTAAATAGTCTTGATACATCTCTTCCGTGGCATTGCGCTTCAAACGGTACAGGTAGATGTTGCCCCCGATGTGCACCACCATCGGTACAAGCAGCAACAAAGACAGCCAGAACCAGTGGCCTGATCTTTTATCAATTTGGTGGCGACGCTGCAACAGAGCTAGCAGCCAAAACCCCAAGAAAATGCTCCCGCACAATATTGTACTCAATAGAAGTTGAGTTACCTGCTTAGTACCCGGGATAGCCTGAGGCAAAGCCGACAATGGCGGATAAATAGTCCACCCTGAACTACCGCCATCTATTATTTGCTCCCATATCGGTTCAGTTATAAAAAGATAGGAGGCGATAACAATGAGAACTCCGGACCAACCCGCACCCAACGCAAAAAGCCAAGTAAAGCGCCATTTATTCTCCATGATACTCAATTGTATTACCTGAACTTCTCCTTTAACAGCTCAATCTCCACGGCCGGGGAAATCTTCTCGTAGAGAATATGATACGCGGCCGACGTAATGGGCATGGGCACCATGAGCTTGCGGTTTAGCTCGTAAATGCTCTTCACGGCGTAATATCCCTCGGCTATCATGTTCATTTCTAGCTGCGCCGACTTCACCGAGTAGCCGCGGCCCACCATGTTGCCAAAGGAGCGGTTGCGCGAAAACTGCGAGTAGGCCGTCACCAACAAGTCGCCGAGGTAGGCTGAGCCGGATAGGTCGCGGGGCTGGGGATTGAGGGCGTGCACGAAGCGGCGCATCTCCTGGATGGCGTTGCTGACGAGCACCGCCTGAAAATTGTCGCCGTAGCCCAAGCCGTGCGCAATGCCGGCCGTGAGGGCAATGATGTTCTTCATCACCGAGAAATACTCGATGCCATCGAGGTCGGGGGCCGGATTGGCTTTCACGTAGCGGTTGCGCAGCAGGCGGCAAAAGTCCTCGGCCAGCACCGAGTCGGGCGAGCCGATGGTGAGGTAGCTTTGCTTTTCCAGCGCCACTTCTTCGGCGTGGCAAGGGCCTGCCACCACGCCCACCTGCGCGTGCGGCAAGCGGAACCGGTCGGCCACGTAGTCGGTTACCAGCACGTTTTTGCCCGGTATCATGCCTTTGATGGCCGATATGACGCGCTTGTTGCGCAGCGCGTCGCGGTCCAGTTTGTCGAGTACGGCCTGCACGAAAGCGGCCGGCACGGCCAGCACCAGCCAGTCGGCTTCGCGCACTACGTCTTCCAGGTTGGTGGACGGAAATACGCGGGTCAGGTCGTGGGCCACCGACGACAGGTAGCGGGGGTTGTGGCGGGTGTTGCGCAGGTGCTGCACGTCGTCTTTGGAGCGCAGCCACCAGCCCACCCGGGCCCCATTCTCCGATAAAATCTTGGTGAGAGCAGTGGCCCAGGAGCCGCCGCCAAGCATAGCTATTTTTTCCAATTTCCAGGTGACAAGTGAGGAAGTAGCAGAGAACAGGTGACAGGACCGGCTTCTACCTAAAAGCTGATCTTGAACTCAAATGTGCGAAGTTTCTTTAACAGACAAGCCCTTGCCGCGCGAACCGACGGCAAGGGCTTGTCTTACTTTTCAGGCTTACAACACAAGGGAAGATGTTTTCTTTACACTCACCTCGTGCCAATAGCACGTTACTGGTCGCCGCCGGGGCCTTCTTTCAGGGCTTCTTTGTTGAGGCTCTTGGCATCCTTCACCACGACCAGCGCCCCGTCTTTCAGGGTTTTGGCCACGGCCCGGAATGGCCCGCTTACCACTTGAGTGCCCGCCTGCAAACCACTCAGAATTTCAATGTTCTGAAAGTCGCTAATACCGGTCTTAACCGGCGTCATAACGGCTTTACCATTGCGAACCACGAACACCACTTCCTGCACATCGGTAGCTTTGGAAGCTTGCGAGTCCTCGTCGGAACCGCCGCTTCTGCGGCTTACCGGCACGGCCGCCGCCTGCCCACCTTTGCCCGCGGTACTGTCGGTGCGGGTGGTAACGGCAGCCAGCGGCACGCTTAGGACGCCTGATTTACGGTTGGTGATGATGTCGACGGAAGCCGTCATGCCAGGGCGGAACGGCACGACGGTGCGGCCATTGGTGGTGCGCAGCAGGTGGCGGTACGACTCGGGCAGCAGCCGGATGCGTACCTCAAACTCGGTAACGGCTTCGGCCGTCAGGGCGTCTTTGGCGGTGTTGGCAATGCTGGTCACGAGGCCGCGAAACTTCTCGTCCTTGCTGGCATACGAATCCACTTCCACCGTGGCCGAGTCGCCGAGCTGGACGTTGATGATGTCGTTTTCGTTGACGTTGACGCGCACTTCCATGGAGTTCAGGTTGGCAACGCGCATGATTTCGGTACCTGCCATCTGCGAAGTGCCCACTACCCGCTCGCCTTTCTCTACGTTCAGCTTGCTTACCGTGCCACTTACGGGCGCGTAGATGGTGGTTTTGTTGAGGTTTTTGCGTGCTTCTTCCAAACCAGCCTGCGCGCTCTGCACGTTGCTTTGCGCGGCCCGAATGCTCTGGCGGGCGCTGTTTAGTTCTTCCTGCGAGGCATCGTACGCAGCTTTGGCGGCCTCGTAATCGGACTGCGAAATCACCTTCTGCTTGTAAAGCGAAGCGTTACGTCGATATGTCAGCTCGGTTTGCCGGGCGTTGGCAATCAGCTGCTGCAGCCGCGCCTGCGTCTGCCCCACGTTGGCCCGCTGCGAGTTCACGGCCGCCGACTGCTGATTAACCATTGCCTGGTAGTTGTCGGGGCGGATGCGCAGCAGCAGCTGGCCCTTCTTCACCGAGTCGCCTTCGTGCACATACAACTCGATAATTTCGCCCGATACGTCGGGCGAAATCTTCACTTCTGTTTCGGGCTGCACCTTGCCCGAAGCACTCACCTGCTCTACAATATTGACTGTGGTTGCCTTGGCCGCCGTTACTTCCGTACCGGCGGGCTTGCCTATCCATCCCTGCTTCTTTCCTACCACAAAGCCGATGGTCAGTATAACCAGAATGCCCAGTAGGATATATAATAAGCGGTTGTTCTTCATGAAAAAGAAACTGAGTGAAAAGTAACTGAGTAGCAGAGTAACTGAGTGCCCGAGTAAATGCCAAGCAAAAGTACTCAGCCACTCAATTACTCCGCTACATAGTTACTGCTTTAGAGCGCCAATGGCAGGCCTTGATAGAAATCCAACACCTTCCGCCGGAAGATGAACTGATACTTGTTTTGAATCATGGTTGATTCGGCGGAGGCGAGGTTGTTTTTCGCAATGTTGAATTCAGTGCCGTTGAGCAAGCCGTTGTTGAAGCGTATCTCCGCGTTGCGGTAAGCGGTAGTCAGGGCTTCCACCTGTCGCTTCGAGGAAGTGAACTGCCGCTGGGCCGCTAGTGCATCGGCGGCGGCTTGCTGAATGTTCTGGCGCAGCGTGAGGCGGGTTTGCTCGGCTTGCAGCTCGGCCTGCTGGGCCGTTACCTGGGCCCGCTGCACGTTGGTACGCGCCTGAAAACCATTCAGAATAGGAATGCTCAGGTTGAATTGCAGCTGACGCCCAAGGTTGTCTTTTACTTGGCTGGTGAAACCAGAAGGCAACAAATCTGGAATAGCTTGCTTGGGCTGGAGCACGGCAAATGTGGTGGGTACGGGCTGGCCGTTCAGATACTGCACCACCGGAATAGGTATTGCCTCCGTAGAGTCGCCGTTGAAGACCCGGGCCAAACGCGACGACGAGAAACCCGTGAACAGGCCCGCTGCAAACGTAAGCCGGGGCAGGTAAGCGCCCTTGGCGACGTCTACGCCCAACTTGGCGGAGCGCACGCGCAAGTCAGAAGCTTTCACGTCGGGTTGCATGCCAAGCGCAGTTTCGTAGATACTGGCCGGTTCGGCACTAAAGGGCGCTTCGTCGTCGGGGTCAGGCAGGGAGGGCATATCGATGCGGAAACCGGCTGCCCCGGCTGCGTCCAGGTTGAGCAGCTGCACCAGCGTAAGGCGGGCCAGGTCGCGCTGGTTCTGCGCCGTAATAACAGCCAACTCGTCGGAGGCAAGCTGCGCTCGGCTGTCGAGCAGGTTGCTTTCAGCTACCGAACCCGCTTTGAGCAGCTTTTGTGTACGCTCTACTTGCTGCTGCGTACTGTTGAGGCGGGTTTGGTTGCTGCGAATCAGCTCTTCGGCCAACACCAGCTGCAAGTAGGCCGAGGCTACGTTCAACGATAAATCGTTGCGCGCCTTCTCTACGTCGTTCTGGCTGGCCTGATAGTCGAGGGCGTTGCGCTTCACGGTGTTGCGCAATTGAAAGCCCGAGAAAAGCGTCAGTTGCGAAAACGCCGAGAAGTTGTTGGACCGGATCGTCTGACTAACGAAGTCGTTGGTGAGCGGGTCGAGGCCGGTACCGTAGTTCCAGGTCTGGCTGCCGTTCAAATTGGCCGTAGGCAGTAAGGCTCCCCGGCCAGCTCGTTGCGTAACGTTGCTTAGCTCCGAGCTCAACTGCGACTGCCGCACCGTTAGGTTGTGCTCAAGCGCATAATCAACGGCACTCCGCAGGGTGAAAGGTACCCCGGGGGCGGCGTTGGTCTGCATTAGCGCCCCGGCCGGGGGCTGCGCAGGCGTTGTCGTTTGGGCCGCCACAGGCTGCGTCAGTCCTGTTAACAGCGCAATAGTTCCTGCCAGGGTCAGCAAGCGTGGCAGCAGCATAGCAGTTGGCTTCATGTCTTTTAGTGCTTGGTGCTTTATTGGTGCTTCGTTGGTGGTGCTTCGGGCTTAGGTTGTCCTATTGCTATTCTGATTTGAGCAGCTTAAGCACGAAGCACTACCAACGAAGCACTAAAAACTAATCTATTGTAGGAATGTAGGTTACGCGGTGCACCCAGCTCAGCTGGCGCAGGTAAGCCAGTGTCACGTCTTTGATACTAGAATCCATTTCGATAAACTGCCGGGCGGCGTCGTTTTTGCCTTTGCGCGATACCAGCATGGTGGCAATGTTACAGTCGTCGTGGGCAATGACGGAGGCAATAAAAGCAATGGAGCCTTTGGCGTCGTCGGCATCAACAATGAGCGTGTGCAAGTTGCCCGAGAAGTCGGAAGGAAAGCCATCTACTTCCACAATGCGAATCACGCCGCCGCCCCGGCTCTGGCCGATGACCTCCACGGCTTGGCCAGTTTGCTCGTCGCGCAATTGCAGCCGGATGGTGTTGGGGTGCATGGTAGAGGCATTGCCGACGCTCTGAAACGTGTACTGCAAGCCCGCTTCCTTGGCATGGTCGAAGGCTTCGCGGATGCGCACGTCGTCGGTGTTCATACCAAGCAGCCCCCCCACAATGGCGCGGTCGGAGCCGTGCCCTTCATACGTGCGGGCAAACGAGTTGTAGAACGTAATAACAGCGTGGGTCGGCACGCTGCCTAGGATGCGAATAGCTGCCCGGGCAATGCGTACTACGCCCGCCGTATGCGAGGAGCTGGGCCCTATCATAACTGGCCCTATCATGTCGAAAATACTGCTTTTCTCAGCCATAAGACGGGGTAAAGGTATTAGATTCGACGGGGATACCAACAGACAAATACCGGTTCCTGCTCCGGCTGTAGCGCACTCTTCAGCACGACTAAACGTATAGATGCAATTGGTTTGACCGGGGTTGCCCGGCCTCTACCGATTCGTTGCCTTTTTCGTTCTTTGCGGCGGAATCACTCACCGCGCACCTAATCTTTCTATGCCTACTCCCGAGGACGAGTTTTCACCTGCCGTATGGCAGCAGTTGCGGCGCCTACAGGAAAGATACGCCGCCGACGGCCAAGATCTGGCTGCCTACTTAGAAGGGCTGTACTTCGCCGATTATATTAATTACTGGGACTACATCAACCTCGACACGCTCCTGAGCTTGCAACGCCCGCTCACCAAAATTCCCGACGAGCGGATCTTTATCATGTACCACCAGATTACGGAGCTGTACTTCAAGCTTTGCCTCTGCGAGTACGAGCAAATGGGCGAGCTGCAGCACCCAACCCTACAGGAAATAGTCTTACGCGTGGGCCGCATCAACCGCTACTTCGAGAACCTGATCGACTCGTTCGACGTGATGGTGGACGGCATGGATAAGCAGCAGTTTCTGCAGTTCCGCATGTCCCTAATGCCAGCGTCGGGCTTTCAGTCGGTGCAGTACCGCATGATAGAAATTGCCAGCACCTCCCTCGATAACCTGCTAGACAAGGAGAAGCGCCGCCTGCTAGGCGAGGCGGCCGCCCACGATGAACTGCTGGGCTGCATCTACTGGAAAGCTGGAGCAACCATTGAAGAGAATGGAGCCAAAGCCCTTACCCTCATTCAGTTCGAAGAAAAATACACCGAGCAGCTGGCTACCCATGCCGCCCACTACCACCACCGCAACGTGTGGAGCGTGGTGCAGCGCCTCCCCGAGGCCGACCAGCAACACCCGCGCCTACTGCGCCAACTCAAGCAGCTCGACGTGAACGTAAACGTGAACTGGCCGCTGATGCACTTCAAGTCGGCGGTGCGCTACCTGGAGCGGGACCCCACGGCCATTGCCGCTACGGGTGGCACCAACTGGAAGAAGTACCTGCCTCCCAAGTTTCAGCGCCGCATCTTCTACCCCCAGCTTTGGAGCGCGCAGGAGCTGGAAGACTGGGGTAAAGGCTGGGTGGAAAGTGTATTAGGCGAAGAGGCTGCGTGAAACTTGTATCTTTTTTGGGTTCGTTCTGTTATCTGTATGAAATTTTTTCTCTTAGGCGCTATGCTTTGCTTCCTATATGGAACAGCACATGGTCAAGAAAAGCCTGTACTGGTTACAGCCACAAATTATAACGGTACAGCTACTATTCTAGCAGCACAAAATAATGGATTTTGCCCTTATACAATCCTCCTGACGTGCGACTTAACGAACATGCGTTCTAGTGTGGAGCTACCGCTTAGGAAAGTAGTAGTGCCGTCTCGCGAAAAAGTTATCCTCGCTCGTCTCACTCCCGAACCCGGCCAAGCATATAAATACACTTTCAACTATCACTACTACTTAGGCAACACGATAACACCTCCTTCAACTGCAGCTTACATATATTCTTTGCCCTTTGAAAGAGGAAAAGAATACAGAGTGATTCAGGGTAATAACGGCACTTTCTCTCATACTAATAAGCAGGCAGTTGACTTTCAAATGCCTGAAAACAGCATCGTTTGTGCCGCTCGCGACGGTGTTGTATCAGAGCTTAAGCAAAACTCTGGTACTGGTTGTTCCGATCAAAGCTGCAAAGACCAGGGCAACTACATCATCGTGTTTCATGAAGATGGTAGCTACGCTACTTATTTCCACTTCCGTCAGAACGGCAGCCTTGTGCAACTTGGTCAGCGTGTGACCAAAGGGGAGCCTATCGGTTACAGCGGTAATACGGGTTGGACGTCCGGTCCTCACCTTCACTTTGAAGTAGATATACCCGGTGAACCTGAAAAGATTTCTGTACCTGTTAAATTTAGCGTTGCAGGAAAAAGTCTAGAGGAGTTAAAGCAAGGCATGTCTTACAAGAAATAGCTTGGCCACTCAATAAAGTAAAGCCGGGCTGCTCTTTGTTTAAAAAGAACAGCCCGGCTTTACTTTATCGAGTCGTCGGTACTACTTCACCGTAAAAGCGGCTTGCGTATTTTCCCAAGCTAGCGTAACGGTGCCGGCTTTATCGGCCGCAATGGTAAACTGCTCGACTAGCTGTGGCGTCTTGGTTGGCTTCACTTTCACGCGCAAGGCATCTTGTTTCTCGTCATACTTGAAGGCGCCCCATTGCTTGGCCGTCTTATTGAAGATGATGGTCCACTCCTGCTCGCCAGGAATAGTGAACAGAGCATATGTACCCGCCGGTAGGGCCTGCCCGTTGATCTTGACTGCCTGCTTGACTTCGAAGGTGGTAGCCTCATTGGCGCCCGTGCGCCACACTTTACCGTAGGGCTCCAGTTCCCCAAATATTTTTCGGCCTTTCACGGAAGGCTTGCTATACTCAATAGTGAAGTTAGGACCCGCCACAGTGGCTGGTGGGCTAGGTCGCTTCGACTTGTCTTCGGGCATTTTGGCTTGAGCAAAAGCACTGCCCGAAAGAAGCACGGCCCACATGAAAAGCAACAGGAACTTGAAGGACTGGTTACGCATAAGTGTTGTGTGGAAGAGTTGGGTAGAAGTGAACAAAAGTGATATACTGAGGTCATAGACTCCGTTTTCTTGACGAAGTTGTACGCTTGTCCTTGACCAGGCAAATAACCTGCCACGCTACAAGAGTTTACTTGTTCTTCTATTGCGAGAAGCGAACGAAGATACTAGTATGCAACAATAGAACTACCTCAATACGCTACACTGTGAACCCTAAAGGAGAGCAGCCTGCCGCATGAGAAGCCCACCAGACAGCTTGTTTGTAGACAGGAATTTATGCTACCAAACACTACTGGGCCTGTAATCAACAAGTTACATAGGTTATTGCTATATACTGAACCTTTTTAGCTTTACCTCCGGTTTATGGTGCCAGCAATTCACCTTACTGGCTTTGCCTGTTGCAAAATGGACCAGCAGTATTATCCTGACTTAAACGCACGTTTGGAAAAATCATTTGAGGAAGCCGACAAGGCTCGGGAAATGCTGACCGAATCAATGGCCAATGCCGTTGCCACCAACTGCGACCTGTTGCACCACGGCCTCGTCAGCGCCAAGGGGCTTGAAGTCACTACCGAGATGTACCGCTACATGCTGGGCAAACTATTGCGCAACAGTTCCGGTGAAGTGCGGGCTCAGGTGCTGGAGTTTTTCAACCAGTCGATGGAGAAGTTTTGGCCGCGCAAGAAAGCGGATGGCTCTGGCCTGGTCGAAGAGCCGGTTGAATAACAGGCAAATTCTGCTAGCTGGCCGTTATTATTTATAGTATATAGGCGCTTCAAGCTAACTAGGCTTTGCAGCAGCGTAGCAAGAAGCTGGCCTATACCCGTTCATCTTAAGTAGCTACTTCAGTAAGGAGAGCGAAGTTTGCGTCGTATCTTTACGACACCTTATATAGTATGTAGTACTGGTTAAAAGGATAACCACCTTTCACCGTTTTCATGTCTGATTTCAAACAAGAAGTCGAGGTACTGCTGCCGCCAGCAGTAGCCTACGATGAATTCGAGCGCTACCGTGCGCTGCTTACCGCCGCGGGCCTGGCACCCGGCGAGGCCGATTTCGTGCATCTACGTAAACGCTCTATCGACGCCCGCGGCCGACAGCCACTGGTGCGGCTACGCGCCGACATCTACCGAACGTCTCCACCCGCCGAGTTGTTTGGCCCCTGGTTTCAGTACCCGGATGTGCGTCAGGCAAAGCGCTCCGTCTTGATTGTAGGTGCGGGACCGGCTGGCTTATTTGCGGCCCTGCGCGCCATCGAACTTGGTATTCGGCCCATAGTACTTGAGCGGGGCAAGGATGTACGTACCCGTCGCCGCGACTTAGCCGCGCTCAATAAAGAACATCTGGTTAATCCCGATTCCAACTACTGCTTTGGCGAGGGCGGCGCTGGCACCTACTCCGACGGAAAGCTTTACACTCGCGCCACCAAACGCGGCGACGTAGGGCGGATATTACGCCTGCTGGTGCAGCACGGCGCCACCCCCGATATTCTGGTTGACGCGCACCCGCACATCGGTACCAACAAGTTACCCATGGTAGTAGCGGCCCTGCGCGATAGTATCCGCCTAGCTGGCGGGGAAGTGCGTTTCGATACTCGGGTTACGGATTTAGTGCTGGAGAACAACCGATTGCACGGCGTAGTAACGGCCGCAGGCGAAGCCCTCGAAGCCGATGCCGTTATCTTAGCTACCGGTCATTCCGCCCGCGACATTTATGAGCTGCTCGACCGCCGCGGCGTGTTTATCGAAGCCAAGCCGTTTGCGCTAGGAGTGCGCGTAGAGCATCAGCAGCAGTTAATCGATCAAGCGCAGTACCGTTTGCCTGATCGGGGCCAGTTGCCAGCCGCTTCTTACTCGCTGGTACATCAAACGCAGTGGCAAGGCCAGCAACGAGGCGTATTTTCGTTTTGCATGTGCCCAGGTGGCTTTATTGTGCCGGCCGCTACCGCCCCTGGCGAAGTGGTAGTAAACGGCATGAGCCCTAGCCGCCGTGATTCGCGCTTTGCTAACTCTGGTATTGTGGCGGCTATCGAACTGGAAGATATGGACGTGCGCCAACACGGAGCGCTGGCGGGCCTACGACTTCAAGAGCAGATAGAGCAGCGTGCCTGCCAACTAGCCGGCAACACCCAGTTAGCACCGGCTCAGCGGTTGGGCGACTTTCTAAAGAAAAAAACGTCTTCGGAACTACTGGACACCAGCTACCAGCCCGGGCTCGTCGCCCTTTCCATGGATGATGTTCTGGGGACGGGCTTAGCCGAGCGGCTGCGCCAAGGGTTCCGTGATTTCGGCCAGAAGATTCCGGGCTACGCTACCAACGCTGCGCAGATTGTGGGCGTTGAAAGCCGCACGTCTTCGCCCGTGCGCATTCCTCGCGACCGGGATACGCTGGAGCATCCGCAGATAAAGGGCTTATTTCCTTGTGGCGAAGGCGCCGGTTATGCGGGTGGGATTGTATCAGCAGCCATGGATGGGGAGCGTTGTGCGGAAGCAGCCTTTAAGAGCTTCTAGCAGCTTTTCCGTTGTTAGAAGTGTTATTTCGTATAACTAGGGCTCTTCTACCCTGCTTCGTTTACTTGATCTTGCTGGTTTCGAATGGAATCAGCAACTAGAAATTCAACACTCATGAAAAAGACTCTTGTGCTCGGCGCCAGCGACAATCCGGCTCGTTATTCCTTCCGAGCTGTGCATCAACTCATCAAACACGGACATGAAGTAGTGCCCGTAGGCATTCGCAAAGGGCAAGTAGCTGGCTACGACATCCGCACTGATCGGCCGGCCGCAACAGCCGTTGATACCGTTACATTATATGTAGGCCCACAAAACCAACCCGCTTGGTACGACTACATCCTGGATTTGCAGCCAAAGCGCATCATCTTCAACCCAGGCACTGAAAACCCGGAGTTGGAGCGTATGGCCCAGGAGCGGGGTATCAGAACGGAAGAGGGTTGCACTCTCGTAATGCTTTCGGTAGGACAATATTAATTTTTTCAGATACACTAACTGCCCCCGATCTATAACTTATAGGTCGGGGCAGTTTAGATATACAAGAGGCCATCACCTGCCAATGATCGATAAGTAGTGTAAGAAGTGCCCCTACTTAAGCGCTAGCTCAAAAAAAATCGCTATTTTCTAAATTAATTTATACTATGGATAGTACTATGAAATCGATTTACATCTATTAAGAGTGCAATAAGAACCACTTCAGTGCTGATTTGCGAAGTTGTTAGTGGAGTTTTTTTAGATAAGTTTGAAACCATTACTAGGAGGCGACGTTTAGGGTGCTGGTTCCTTGACGCACTTCTCGCATTTACTTAATATAATAATAATTTTGACTTTTCCAATAAAGCCCTGGTTATATTTATAAAAGATCAAAGATCAGTGTATTCCATTTTTCGTCCCAAGGAGTTTCTTCTTACTTTTATAACACCTTACGGTCTCTGCGCATGTTAACTTCAGAGATTTGCCAACCACGCCGCTCCTCTTCTGAACCCGCCCAAATGTCCAGCATTTATGAACACAAAAGGCGAAAAGGTATGTCACACCACACTACGTCCCATCAAGTGCACAACCGCGTCAACGACGTGGTAAAGCGTGCTTTTGACTTGTGCTTTGCCTCCCTCGTGCTTATTCTGCTACTTAGCTGGTTGGTACCCCTAATAGCATTGCTTATAAAAGTTGATTCTAGAGGTCCTGTCTTCTTCAAACAGCTCCGCACCGGCAAAGGCGGCAAGCCTTTCTACTGCATCAAGTTCCGCAGCATGCGAATCAATGCCGATTCCGACTCCCGGCAAGCTAGCCGTGATGATAATCGGATAACCAAGCTGGGAGCTTTCATGCGCAAAACCAGTATCGACGAGTTACCACAGTTCCTCAATGTCCTCAAGGGCGAGATGTCGGTGGTAGGTCCGCGCCCCCATATGCTGCGCCACACCGAGGACTACTCGAGGGTGATTGCGAATTTTATGGAGCGTCACATGGTTACTCCTGGTATTACTGGTTGGGCGCAAGTGGAAGGTCACCGAGGTGAAACCAAGGAAACTGCTGCAATGGAAAAACGCGTAAACGCCGATATCCACTACATCAAGAACTGGTCGTTTCTCCTGGACTTGAAAATTGTAGCGCTTACGGTTCGCCAAGCGATAAGAGGTAATGAAAATGCCTTCTAAAAAGAAGGCATAGCATTGTTCTTGAAACGAGTGACTGCACGTGTTACTCTTCTCCATACTGCCTTCTCAAGGCTTTTAGCTCAGAAGTCAGGTTATCCAACTTCAGCAACAACGCTGCCGCAGCTTGGCCATAAGGGCCACTACTATTAGTCCAGGCCAGAAACTGTTGAATCTCCTGCCGTGCGAAGAATGCCATAGTGACGGCATTTTCTAAAAATTCTTCCTCGGGTTCCATAACCATTTAAAAACGCAATATCCAGCACCAGAGGGTTGGTTTGCTGGATGTGGTGTGTAAAGCCAACACCTAGCTACTTTAACAAGTTCTAAACTTGTAACGAGCCTTTGATAATTACTTATCTAGATGTATAGATTAGTAAGTGGGGTTAGATAACCAGCATTAGCGCTTTTCGCTTTAAGTGGAACGCTTTATTTGTTTCGCTGAACCTTAGAGCGAAGAAGGTTACAAGCCCATTAAGGCTGGCAGTTGCCTCTTAGCTTTCCATAATTTTCAACATGCGAAAATGCGGCTTGATCAGGCAATTGCCTGATCAAGCCGCTTTTTCGCATGTAAGCTAGAAGACATTGCAATGGCTTGCTTTGCTCTTTGGCCCGTGCGTGTTCTTGAACCTCTTGGCCAGAAACCGCCGCTTGTACACTTGCTTAATGATGCTACTGGGCTTGCTAGCCGGCGTGGAAAGCGTAGCTTGGGTTAGCTTCTAAATTTTTCTGGTGTTCAGGCAACTGTTGTCTGGCAACGACCATCTACCCTGCCAAACGCGCTGCTTTTGCTCTGAACTCTACCTCAACCAACCGTGACTGATGCTGACCTCATTGCCGCCTGCTGCCAAGGCAGCGGCCGCGCCCAAAAACTGCTTTACGAGCGGTTTGCAGGTAGGATGCTGGGGGTGTGCCTGCGCTATGTGCGTCGGCGGGAAGATGCCGAAGAAGCCTTGCTAAGCGGCTTCACCAAAATGTTTCGGGCTCTCAGCCAATATCGGCACGAGGGCAGCTTCGAGGGCTGGATTCGCCGTATCATGGTGAACGAAGCGCTCGGAATGCTTCGGCGTAAAGAGCCCCTGCACATGGCCATCGACGACCTCACCTACGACGTACCTGCTACGGCGGCCGAGGCCGAAAGCCAGCTGAATGCCGCCGACCTTATGGGGTTGCTGGCTGATTTGCCCGCTGGCTACCGGACCGTATTCAACCTCTACGCTCTGGAAGGATATACTCACCCCGAAATCGGCGAGCTGCTCGGTATTTCGGAGGGCACCAGCAAGTCGCAGCTTAGCAAGGCCCGGGCCATGCTTCAGCGCCGCCTACTACTAGCCAATCAAACGGCTACTCCTTCTTCTAACGCTTCACCGAAAGAAATATATGCAACCGGAAGATATTGATAAGCTATTTCGGGACCGGCTCGAGGGCCACGCTCCCACTCCACCGGCCTACCTCTGGGACCGGCTCGAAGAAGAGTTGCAACCTGCCAAAAAGCGCCCTGTGCTATGGTTGTGGGCGGCCGCTGCTGCCGTGGCGCTGGTCTTAGCGAGTGGCGTTTTGTGGCTGCAGCTTGCCCCTACCGCAGGCGTAGGCTCTGCTCCGCTGGCTACCAGCACGAAGCCAGCACCACGCTCCGCTAATCAAGAGCAACAGCTTGCTGTGCAACCTCTAAAAAATTCGGTGAAACCTGTCGAGCTTCAGGCAACGCCTTCGCCAGCGCTGACATCTACCTCCTCGAAAGCGGCCGCTGCTGCAGCCCCGACCGCTCGGCTTCGCCAGCAGAAGGGTGTGCGCCCCGAGGCTCGGCAGCAAATTACCGCTTCAACTATTCAGCCAAGCCACACCAATAAGCTCCTTCACTCCACTCCTACTCCTCAAGCGCCGAAAGTCATGGCAGCCCCCGAAGCAGTAGCCGCTACTACTCCAAAGACGCAACCGGAGCGCTCTTTGCCCGCGGTAGATGCCCCGGCTCTTTCCCGGACGCCAACGACAATAGCTCTAGCGGCCACCCCGACGGCTCCAACTGGTCCTATTGAGGTAGAAGTACACCGCAGCAACGATGCCACGGCCTCAACTACTGCAGAAAGCAGCTCCCGTCATAGCCTGGGTGGCATTCTGCTTCGGCAGGCTCGTAATGCGGTGCGCGGTGAACGGGTTAGTCTGGCTGAAACCGGCCTGCCCGAAGCCGTGACGGTTCAAGCCCGCGTGGGCAACCGCACCTTAACCAAAGTGATTCAACTTTAATTATCCCTTGCCATGAAACGCCTCTCCGCTTTGCTGGCTGCCTTCGTGCTGCTAGTCCTGGCTTCGCCTTGCTTTGCCCGCCCTGCCTACCCCGCTCACCTCGACGATACGATTGTGGTGAAACTGCCCAACCAGGCCACTATGACGCTGTTCGTGAAAAATAAGCAGCAGCTACGCGAACTGCGGGCTTACAAGCTCGACTCGCTGATGATCTTGCTGGACACCTACATCACGCAGGCAGAAGCAGCCGGGAAAAACTCGAAATCCGAGCAGGTGACTATGGAGTTTTATCCTGCCAAGGACAAGCCCGGTAAGCAGGTGCCCGAACAAATCCGCATTACGATGCACAACGACGAAAGCAAGAAGTCCACGGTGAAAGAAAACAACGTGGAAGTCCGCATGGGTCGGGTGTTTGGGGTGTCGGTGCAGGAAAAGAGTGACGGTAGCAAAGACCGGGTGGACATCCACGTGGGCAGCACCGCCAAGGATGATTCCCTTGCCGCCGCCAAGCGCAAAGCGAAGCAGGAAGAAAAGCAGAATCGCGCCGTACACAACAACTTCAACATCGACCTGGGCTTGAACACGCTCGTTAACGTGGAAACGCCAGTGGGCCAGTCGGCGCCCGACCTCAAGCCCGTAGGTTCCCGCTACCTCAGCCTCAACTGGCACTACGACATCCGGCTGGGGCAGAAAGGCTCGCCTCTTCACTTGCTGACTGGCCCCGAGTTGGCCTTCAACAACTACATGCTCGACAACAACTCCCGCTTTGTCAACCTCAACGCGGCCACCACCCTACAGGCAGAAATGGAGCGGAGCCTGGAAAAAAGTAAGCTGGCGGTTACTACGCTCAATCTGCCCCTGATGGCCGTGCTCGATTTTCAGAATAAGAAAGGGCGCGACGCGTTCCGCATTGGGGCCGGCGGCTTCATAGGCTACCGGTTAGGGTCACACACCAAAATCAAGTACAGCGAAGACGGCCGCACCCGCAAAGACAAAGACCGGGGCAGCTACAACCTCGAAGACTTCCAGTACGGCGTGCAAGGCACTATCGGCATCCGCAGCTTCGACCTGTTTGCCAAATACAACCTCAACGACCTGTTTCAGAACAACCGCGGCATCCAGGCCCAAACGCTCAGCTTCGGCATCTCGCTGCTGCGGTAGAAGTGAAATGGTGAAGTTGTGATAAGTGAAAGGTGAGTTCAAGAGTCCTGCCGCGCAATCGGCGCAAGCGAAACCTTGAACTCACCTTTCACTTATCAAAACTTCACCATTTCACTTATTCCTGTGAAAATTATCCAGCAGAATAGCGGCCGAAATGGCGACGTTTAGGCTTTCGGCCTGGCCGCGGCCGGGGATGTGGAGGCGTTGGGTGAGGCGTGCTTCCACTTCAGGGGTGAGGCCGTGCGACTCGCTGCCCATCACCAGTATCCCCGTAGGCTTGAGCGTGAGGTGGTGCACATTGTCGCCGTGGAGGTCGGCGCCGAATATGGGCAGGTGGGGTGGCAGGGTGGCGAGCCAGGTGGGTAGGTCGCGCTGCCAGATAGGGACACGGGTGAACGAGCCCATGGTGGCGGCCACGGTTTTGGGGCCCCAGGGGTCGGCGCAGGTTTCGCTGAGCACCACACCAGGTAGGCCGTACCAGTCGGCGAGGCGGATCAGGGTGCCGAGGTTGCCGGGGTCGCGCACCTGGTCGAGGGCGAGCAGTAGCCCCGGAGTGGTAGGCTGCAGAGGCAACTCATCGGGCAGGCGGGCAATGGCGAGGGCCGTGTTGTTGGTGGCCAGGGTGCCGAGGCCCGTCAATTCCTCTTCCGTCACCACATCGACCGGAATATTGGGCAGGTGGGCAGGTAATTTTACTGTAAATTCTGCCGTTACCAGCACACGTTCCGTTTGAAGTCCAGACCTTAGCAGTTCCAGTACGCTCTTGCCTCCTTCTACCAGGAAGGCGCCGTGCCGGAGCCGGTACTTTTTCAGGTGCAGCGCGTGTACGTATTTTGCTACTGCTTTTGAGACCATACGCTTCACTAAACAGACGCCCTACCGGGCCTCAGATGATAGATAAGAAAAGTGGCCCGGCCCGGCGCGTGTGCCTGGCCCTGCTGCTATTGGCTTTGCTGGTCGTGGGCTGTTCGCCCCTGCACCTGCTAGGCCCCAACCAGCTGCTGCTGAGTGAAATCAAGCTGGAAGGCGTGAAGCAAGCCGATGCCGAGCGCCTGCAAGCCCTGTACCGGCAAAAGCCAAACAGCCGCTTTCCACTCCCAAAACTAGCAATCTATCAGCTAGGCCGCCGCTTCTATAACCCTGACCGGCTCCAGCGCAAGCTCGATACCACCCGCGCCGAGTATAACCGCCGCATTCAGGCGGCCCGCCCCGATTCCGTAAAGGTAGGCAAGCTGCTCACCCGCCGCGAGCGGCAAACCCGTCGTCTACAGTTGGTTCTTGATAAGGGCAATGCCATCATGCGCCTGGGCGAACCGCCTGTTGTCTACGATACGGCCCTCACCCGCCAGACCAGCGAGCAGCTGGCTACGTTTTTGAAGTCGAAAGGCTTTTTCCGCAGCCGGGTCAGCTATTCCGATACGTTGGCCGACCGGCGCTTTTCGCTAGGCCGCCTGTTTGGAGGCCCCGACAGCCTGCACCGCCGCCGCGTGGTAGTAACCTACCGTATCAGCGAAAATACCCCCTTCCGCTACTCCCAGCTCGACTACGACATTGCGGATTCGGTGGTGGCGCAACGGGTGCTGGCTTCGCAGTCGGCTACGCTGCTGCACGTTGGCGAGCAATATGATGAGGAACTGATTGGCCAGGAACGGGCGCGTATTGAAACGCTCCTGAAAAACGAAGGTTACTTTGATTTTCGCCAGCAGTACATCACGCTGGAGGCTGATACTAGCTTCGCCCCCGCTACGGTTCGGCTGCGCACCATTGTAGCTAGTCCAGGTCCGGGCCTATTACACCCGCGCTACACCATTCGGCGGGTACGTTTTGTTACCGATGCGGGCACTATCCGCTTCGGGCAGAAGCGCGACACCTTAATCCAGGATTCAACTATCTTCTTGGCCTTCAAGCACCAGATTAGTCCCCGCTTACTCAACCGGAAGGTAGCTATCGATGCGGGCGACTACTACAGCCTCGCCGCTACCCAAACCACCCAGCGCCAGCTAAGCCAGCTCGACGTATTCCGTTTTGCCAACGTGAACTACCAGAAAGTGCGGCCCCTTACCCTGGAAGACAGCTTGCACCGTCAGCTCGATGCCAACGTAGCCGCCTCGCCCGCCAAGCGTTATCAGGAAACCGTGGAATTTGGTGGCACCTACGTGGCGGGGCTGCCAGGGCCGTTCGGCAACCTGCGCATCAAAGCGCGCAATCCGTTCGGGGGAGCCGAGGTACTGGAGGTTGGCTTGCGGGCTGGCTTTGAAGGGCAATACAACCGCATCAGCTCTTCGGAAGAAAACCTAGGGAGCACCCTCACCACGCAGCTTGGTGTCAACGCCAACCTTGTTCTACCTCAATTTCTGGTACTCTTTCGCACCAACCGCTATCTAACAAAATACAACCCCCGGACCCGGTTCAATCTCAGCTACAATTATGTGTACCGCCCGGAGTACACGCGCACCAATCTGGAAGGCACCTTCGATTATATCTGGCAGCGTAACGCGTACCACCAGTACGTTTTCACCCCCGTTGACCTGAGCTTAGTAAGTGTTCCTAGAAAACTACCAGCCTTTATCGATACGCTTAGAAGTCAGTTTCCTGACAACCCATCGATATTGGTTGCCTTCAGAAGCCAGTTTATCCCTAGTCTATCGTTTACCTCCCTCTATAACTCCAACGACTTCAACGAAACCCGGAATGCCAGTTATTTACGCTGGTTTATAGAAATAGGGGGTATCACGCGGCCCCTGTACCAGGGTATCTTCGACAAACCAAACAAACCCGATTCGACGGAGATTCAAGTATTTGACTTCTACAAAGTCAACGCAGATTATCGTCGCTACTATAAGCTGGGGCCACGGTCTTACTTTGTGTACCGGCTCAACGGAGGTGTGGTTCAGCCCTTGCGCCAAAGCAAGGATGCGAATGCCAGTGCTATTCCGTACGACAAGTATTTCTTTGCGGGCGGCAGTAATAGCGTGCGGGCCTGGGGGCCACGGCGGTTGGGCACCGGTTCAGCTCCCGTGTTCAACACTGTTAATGGCCAGCAGGTACGCAATTACAATATCGAACAGCCGGGTGAGCTATTGCTGGAAGGAAACATCGAGTATCGGTTCCCCCTGTTCAGCTTTATAAACGGTGCCTTGTTTACAGACTTCGGTAATGTATGGACGCTGCAACGTGTGGGCCAGCCTGAAGCCCGATTTGATGTGAACCGCTTCTACCGAGAATTCGCCGTAGGTTCGGGATTTGGCTTCCGCTTCGACTTTACTTTCTTGATTCTTCGGCTTGATATAGCCACGAAGGTGTACGACCCAGCTGCTCCTGGTAGCAACTGGGTTATTCGCAACATCAACGTCTTCAACACCCGAAATCAAACTGCCCTGAACCTCGGCATTGGGTACCCATTCTAGTGGTGAATGAGTGAATGAGTGAAATGGTGAGTTGGCTGTTCTAACGGCACAAGTAGCACGAGGTGGTACCACTCCCCACCTCAACATCAAACTCACTCAGTCACTCCTTCACCATCCTAGTAGCTCTGCTAAGGCAGTGGCTACCTTATCAGGATTGGGGAGCATCTGGCGTTCTAGGTCTATGTTGAGGGCAATGGCGGGCAGATTGGCGGCGCCTAGGGTGAAGACGGGGGCATCGAGCTGGTGGAAGCAGGTGCGCTGAATACGACCGGCCAGGCTTTCGGCGAAAGAGTTGAGCAGCGGCTCTTCGGTGAGAATCAGCACCTTGCTATGGCGGCGGACGGCGGCCTCTACCGCGTCGTAGTCCAAGGGGTTGAGGGTGCGCAGGTCCAGGATTTCCACCTGGCCAGGAAACTGACGACTGGCGGTTTTCGCCCAATACACGCCCATACCATAAGTGATAACCACGCACGTTTCGCCACTCTGCAACTTCTGCGAATCGGCCGCTTGGAATACGGCGGCTTTGCCGAGCGGGATGACGTAGCCGACGCCGGGCTCTGTGGTTTTTGCGTCTTCGGTGCCCGGTACCTTACTCCAGTATAGGCCTTTGTGCTCCAGCATCACCACCGGGTTGGGGTCGAGAAAGGCCGCCCGCATCAGGCCCTTCATATCGGCAGCGTTACTGGGGTACACCACTTTGATGCCCCGAATCGTGAGCAAGGTGCTTTCGATGGAGCCGGAGTGGTAGGGCCCACCGCCACCGTAGGCGCCAATAGGCACCCGAATCAGACTTTGCACCGGAAACTGCCCGTTCGAGAGGTAGCACGATTTGCTTAGTTCTTCTACCAGTTGGTTGAGGCCCGGCCAGATGTAGTCGGCAAACTGAATTTCCACAATAGCCTTGGCTCCCACCGCACTCATGCCGGCGGTGCTGCCCACGATGTAGGCCTCCTGGATGGGCGTGTTGAAGACGCGGGCATCGCCGTATTTCTTGGCCAGCAAGGCCGCTTCCCGAAATACGCCGCCCAGCTCCCCGCCCACATCCTGGCCATAGAACAGGGCTTCGGGAAACTCGCGTAAAATATCGTCGATGGTGTGCAGGGCGGCATCCACCATCAGGGCTTTTCCAGCGCCAGTGGGGCTACGCTCGCCGCTTTCCTCTAGTACAGCGGGCGGTGCAAATTCGTGGTCGGCGAAGGTGGCGGGATCGGGCGCGGGGGCCGCCAGGGCGCGCTGGTAATCCGCCTCCACAGTGGCCCGGGCTTCGGCGGCCAACTCCAACAAATCGGCTTCACTGTAGCCGAGGGTCAGCAGGTGCTGGTGTAGGCGCGGCAGCGGGTCCAGTAGGTTGTGCTCGGCCAGATTGTCGCCACGATACCACTCGCGGCGTACCCCGCTGGTATGGTGGCCCAGCAGCGGACACCTGGCATGCACCAGCACCGGACCGCGCCGCGCCCGCACATAATTGAAAGCTTCAGCTAACCCAGCGTAACTATCCTGAAAATCAGCGCCATCAACTTGCAAGCGGTGTAAGCCTTTGAAGCCCGCCGCGAATTCATAAGCGTTCATGGTCCGCATTTCGCGGCCCGTAGCGGAAATGCCCCAGTCGTTGTCTTGCACCAGGTAGATGATGGGCAGCTGGTGCAGCACGGCCATCTGCAGCGCCTCGCTCACCTCACCTTCCGTCATCGCCCCATCCCCAATGGAACAGAGAACCACGGAGGGAAAATTCTGAATTCTGAATTCTGAATTCTGAATGGCGGGCTCTTCATAGTTAGCATGGCCAGCCTCAACCTCCTCCTCTGATTTCTGCAATTCAGGATTCAGAATTCCTAGTTCAGAATTCCTTTCTAGATACTTGATGCCATGGGCCATGCCGGTGGCCGGAATGGCTTGCATGCCAGTGGCCGAGCTTTGGTGCGGAATGGTGGGGAAACCAGCTCGCCGCAACGATGGGTGACAGTAGTAAGTCCGGCCGCCACTGAAAGGATCGTCGCGCTTGGCCATGAGCTGCAGCATCAGCTCGTAGGGCTGCAAGCCGAGGCCAATCAGGAAAGCATCGTCGCGGTAATAAGGTGCGGCGTAGTCAACGGGCCGAAGGTGAAAAGCGGCGGCCAGTTGCACGGCTTCGTGGCCGCGGGCGGTGGCGTGCACGTATTTGGCTGTTACCGCTTTGTTCTCTTCGAAAAGCCGAGCCATTTCGGCGGCCGTATGCATGAGGCGGTAGGCCCGCTGCCAGGTGGCACGGTCGGGTTGGGTGGCAGCAAAAGCGGGTTCCAGAGGCGGAGCAGATTCAGTGAGCATGCAAGAGCAGTGGGTGGAGGGGCGAAATTACAGTAACTTGGTTGAGTAACTGCGTTGAGTAACGGAGTAGCGGAGCAACTGAGTAAGGGCAAGTATGCCGTCGAAGTGGTTCCATGAATTCCGCGGAGCGGTTCGCAGAACCACTACTCGTTGAACAACAGTATCTGCAATGGGTAGAACTACTGATAGCATAATAACATAGCCTTCGTTGAACGGCTGCACCTGCAACAACAGAGGTTTTCCGAAGCCTTGCGGGCCGTTTAGAAGCTTGCTAGCCCGGCGGCGGAAGGGCCGTAAGTGAATTAACCTGCAAGCCGAAGTAGTTAAACGTCTTTACTTGATAACTTCGTTACTCGACGCAGTTTATGCTTGACGATCTTCCTATTAAGTTCGCTACCCCTGCCGATGTTCCAGCTTTGGTGACATTAGTGAACAGCGCCTACCGGGGCGAACAATCAATGCAGGGCTGGACCACCGAGGCGCACTTGCTCGGCGGCCAGCGCACCGACGCCGCAGCCCTACTCGACTTGCTGGCTCCCGCCGAGGCTACCATGCTCCTGTGTACCACCGCCGATAAGCAGCTGTGTGGCAGCGTGTACTTACAGCTGCAGGATGACGCGCTATACATGGGCATGCTTTCGGTGGCTCCCAACCAGCAAGCCCGGGGCATCGGCAAACGCCTGCTGCAAGCAGCCGAAGCCCACGCTCATCAGCATGTTCGCACCCGGATGCGCATTACCGTCATTTCCGTCCGAACGGAGCTAATTGCCTGGTACGAGCGACACGGCTACCACCCAACCGGCGAAACCGAGCCCTTCCCTACTGATACCCGCTTTGGCATACCGCGGCAGCCGCTGGAGCTGCTGGTGATGGAGAAAGAATTAGAGTAGCCTTTCCTCTACGGCAGAAGTTTGCTTTGCCGTAGCTGCACGGCGTGGTAGAGAGAAGGAATATCGGTGGCCCAAACAGGCAGCGTGCAAAGGATTGCCAGGATTTCCAACCGGCTCAGAATGCCCGCCGATATACATACCCAAAACAGCAACCCTACTTCCCCATTTAGCAGCAACTGCACTAGGGTAGCAGCTAACAGCAGCGTCCATCCTTTGGCAAAAAAGGTGTGTAGCGCTATTTCCTTCCGAAACCGCACGTAGCTAACCACATACGTCAGTGCTTCTAGCCCCACTACCAGGCCTATTGGCAACGCATTCGCCGTGAGAAAGGCGGGACGCAAATAGAGTATCCCGAGCAGCAAGCAAAGCCAGAATATCAAGTCTACGGTTGAATCCAGACGACGTAGTTTGGGCGTAGCTACTCCCCAGCGGCGGGCAAGGATGCCATCGAATATATCTGTAATCAACCCGAAGAGTAACAAGGCCACCATTAAATAGCAAAGGGCGGGAGTTGGTTGCACTAGATAAACTCCTAGCGCGCTCAAACCCATGACTAGACGTGCGTAAACAAGAACAACAGGAATCTTACGGTACATGGAATAGCTGAAAACAGGGAATAAATACTCTTCCTACAAGTATAGCCTCTCCCATTAGCCATAGGCTTCCATCTTTTGCCCACTGCAGACTTTACAACACCTGCATTTACGAGCATAACCTTCTATATTTTAGTTGTTTAAGCTGCTTTAAATAGAACACCTTACTTGCACAAATGCGGGCTGTTGGCTATGCACTTGCTGAGGTTAGCAACCTTTGAATCATACAAAGTCTTACCTTCGCAGCCTGAAAATTTGTGGTGGCTATCTTGTACTTGCTTTCAAGTCGATAAAAAGTCGCCGTATCACACTTCATGTCAAACTCTTTCCCTTCGGTTGCTCCCGCTTCTACCTTCCGCGCCGGCGTGGAGGCTTGGCTGCGTGCGTTTCAGGATTGGCTTTGCCAGCAGCTAGAAGCTACTGATGGCGCGGGCCGTTTTCAGGAAGATGCCTGGCAGCACCACAGCGGAGGCGGGGGCCGCTCGCGCATCCTGACCGGCGGCCACATCATCGAGAAGGGGGGCGTGAATTTCTCGGCCGTGTCAGGCACAATGAGTGAGCAGGCGGCCCGCGTGCTGCTTATGCCCAACCCCGAGTACTTTGCTACCGGCGTGAGCGTGGTGCAGCACCCACGCAGCCCGATGGTTCCCATTGCGCACATGAACGTGCGCTACTTCGAAGCCGGCAACGGCGAGGCCTGGTTTGGCGGCGGCCTTGACTTAACCCCTATTTATGTGGAAGAGGCGCAGGCCCGCTGGTTTCACCAACAAATTGCCGAGGTCTGCCAGCAGCACGATCCCACCTACTACGCCCGCTTCAAGCAGTGGGCCGACGACTACTTCTACCTCCCTCATCGCCAGGAAACGCGCGGCATCGGCGGCATATTTTTCGACCGGCTTACCGTGGGTAAAGACGGCGAAGCCGATGCGCTGTTCGCTTTTATTCGTGCCGTAGGCGAAGTTTTTGGTCGAGCTTACACTGAGCTTCTGCGCCAGAACGCCGACCGCTCTTATACCGAACAGCAGAAGCAGTGGCAGCTAGTACGCCGCGGCCGCTACGCCGAGTTCAACCTGGCCATCGACCGGGGCACCCGCTTCGGACTGGAAACCGGGGGGCGCACCGAAAGCATCCTGATGAGTTTGCCACCCCAGGCCGAGTGGCACTATAATTTCGCTATTGAACCAGGCTCGCCCGAGGCTACCACTCAGCAGTGGCTGCGCAAAGGCGTTGATTGGCTCACTGAAACGCCCCTCTCCGCTTGATCGAGCAGCTACAAGCCCTGGACCGCTGGCTGGTAGTGGCCGCCAACAGCCACCGTACGCCCAAACTGGATGCGCTCATGGTGTTCTTCACCGAGCGCGAAGTATGGTTTCCGGCCTATTTTGTGCTGCTGGTGCTGTTGAGCTATATCTACAAGCGTCGGGCCTTGCTGTTGGTGCCACTGCTCGGCGCCAGCGTCGGCTTGGCCGATCTGATATCGAGCCGGTTCTTCAAGCCCTACTTCGCCCGCCTGCGCCCCTGCCACGACCCGCAACTGTCTGCTACCCTCAACCTGATTCACGGCTGCGGAGGGCAGTTTGGCTTTATGTCGTCGCACGCGGCTAATGCCTTTGCCTTTGCGGTGTTCGTAAATCTGGTGCTGCCCCGGCAATATCGGGGGGCGAAATGGCTGCTCTTGCTTTGGGCCGTGCTGGTCAGCTACAGCCGGATCTACCTGGCCGCCCACTTCGCCTCCGACGTGCTGGCCGGCGCCGCGCTTGGCAGTCTGCTCGCGTGGCTAAGTGCTACCAGCTACAAGCGCTTGACCACTTCCTGCCCGCTGGTTGGCATTTCCTGAACCGATCAGCTGAACTTACGTTAGCAGCCTATCCCTCACCCGGAGCATTCCTAATTAACTCTCCTTCTTCCCTATTTTGGCATAGCCTTGTAGGCCACCGCTGACTTTTAGAGAGTTCATTCAACCAAGAAAAAGCCACTCCTGATTAATTAGGAGTGGCTTTTTTCATGGTTAAGCAAGTTGTTATTTCGCGGGCTTCCGGTTACCAGTATGGCCATCACCCCGGTCGCCCTGGCCGGGCTTGCTGGTGATTTTGGAATTATGCCGGTCGTCCTGCGATAAGGAGCGGTGCAGCTCCACCTCACTAGTGAATTGGCCTTTGGCATTGCGGCGTACATAGCGCTTGTCGCCGGGAGTGGGTTCGATTAGTTCACGCTTGGATTTAGGCATGGCTGGGAGCAGTAACAAGTTGATGGTCTACTTGATACGCAACCGCTGAAAGGGAGTTTAGTGGTTGGCTAACGAACTGTCACCCCGATGATAACCCCAAAATCACCGTCGGCCTGCACCCATCCCTTCGCCGGCAAATAAGTTCGGGAAACAAAGCCATCCAGATACAGCGCGTTGCGGCAGCCCTGCTTCTGAAAATAAGTTGCAAACTCGTGAAGCCCTACTTTACTCTTCGACATGACCAGCAATACAGAACCGTCTGGCAAAATGCCGACGCCATTGCGAATGTTCAGGTTTTTGGAAGCTGCGTTGAAAGCCGGGTGAATACGCCCATCTATGAGCAGTAGCGGCCCCGACTGCGTAGCAAAACGGATTTTTCTGGTGTTAGGAAGCGCCGCTGTCCGGCAAATAGCGGCTTTGTTGTCGATGGTGGTATAGAACACCCCATTCGGCATCAAATAAAAATTGCCCGCACCAGTGGCTGTGTCGAGCGGCGCTACTACGCGCTGCTCTTGTATAAACAGCCCCACAGGCACATTGCCGGCTTTAAACATGCCGCCATTCATGGCAAATTCCAGGTGCCTGCCGTTATCGCTAAGCCAATTTTCCAATCGGCCCAAGCTTCTCAACAACCGGCCCTGTTCATCTTTCCAATACAGTTTTAGTTCTTGCTTCTCCAGATTCGCCCGGTAGCTCACGTATTTCGCAGTTCCTGACTGCTTCCTGGCAAACGGCCGAAAGCCCACCAGCAACGCCACCGCCCACAAGAAAAGCCCAAATACAGCTCGCCGGTTCACGTTGAAACGCTCATTTACCCAGCAGCTTCGCCACGTATTTACCTACGATGTCGAACTCCAGATTCACTTGATGGCCGGGGCGCAGGTCCTGGAAAGTAGTGTGCTCGTAGGTGTACGGAATGATAGCTACGCTGAAGCCGTCGTCGGTGGAGTTGAAGCAGGTGAGGCTGGTGCCGTTGATGCAGATCGAGCCTTTTTCCACGGTTACGCGGCCGGGGCCGGGGGCGTGGCGGAAACGGTAGAGCCAGGAGCCGTTCTGGTCTTCTACTGATTCGCACACGGCCGTCAGGTCGACGTGGCCCTGCACGATGTGGCCGTCGAAGCGGCCGTTGGCGGCCAGGCAGCGCTCCAGGTTTACGCGGCGACCGGGCTGCCAGTGGGCCAGATTGGTTTTTTGCAGCGTCTCGTCGATGGCCGTTACTACGTGCGTGCCGGCAGCGCCATTCACGGCCACCACCGTTAAACACACGCCGTCGTGGGCCACGCTTTGGTCGATGCGCAGCTCGGCCGCAAAAGATGAGGCCACGGTAAAATGAATATTAGTACTCTCCCGGCGCATGTCCTGGATGGTACCGAGCCCTTCAATAATGCCAGTGAACATGGTTTTCAATTAACAGTTAACATTCAGCAGTTAACAATCAGCAAATGTCATTAACAACAAACTAGCTGGTAAGCTTATCCCAACACACGCTAGCAACCAGTTTATTGTTAACTGCTGAATGTTAATTGTTAAATGACTCTACTTCCCCCGCCCTTCAATGATGATTTTGAGGGTATAGAGCAACACGCGGAAGTCCATGGCCAAGCTCATGTTTTCGATGTACAGAATATCGAATTTGAGCCGCTCTACCATTTGAGCTACGGTTTCCGCGTAGCCATATTTCACTTGGCCTAAGCTGGTAAGGCCCGGCCGGACGCGGTGCAAGTGGCGGTAGTGAGGCGCGACTTTCACAATCTGGTCGATCCAAAACTGCCGCTCCGGCCTAGGTCCTACTATACTCATGTCGCCGCGGATAACGTTCCAAAACTGGGGCAACTCATCGAGGCGGACTTTTCGCATAAAGCGGCCCCAGGGCGTAATGCGCGGGTCGTGGTCGGAACTCAGCAGAGGTCCGTTCTTTTCGGCATCCAGGTACATTGAGCGAAATTTGTAGATGCGGAACGGGTGGCCGTACCGCCCAATGCGCTCCTGCGAATAGAATACCGGCCCTGGCGACGAAAGCTTAACCATGACGGCAGTGAAGGCATAGACTGGCCAAGCCAACAGCAGAAACAGCGCAGACGCTACCACATCAATTATCCGCTTCAGTACCCGCTGCCACACCGGCAGCAGATCTTGCTTGATTTCGATAAGTGGCGTACCGAAAATATGGCTCACTTTCACCGAGCCCAATAGCATCTGGTAGAGGTCGGGCAGGACGCTGACGCGGGCCGTAGTTCCTTCGAGTAGCGTCAGAATCTCTTCTACCAAGCGGTGCTCGGAGGGCTCGATGGCAATTACAATCTGTTCGATCTTGAGCGCTCTTACCAAGGCGGGCAAGCGCCGGTACGAACCGCGGGTGGGTAGTTCGGCAGCCAATCCGGCGTCTACAGTTTCACCGACGGGCGCAAACCCAACTAGCTTAAGCCCCAGATGCCGGCTGTTGCGGCGCAGTTCGTGGCAGGTCTCAAGCGCCAACGCATTCGAGCCCACCAGCAGCGTATTGAAAAAGATGGTGCCGTTGCGAACCAGATGCTGCACGCTGCTCACGGCGATAGTGCGCAGAACGGCCGAAATAGTGAAATGCAGCAGGAAGTAGGCCGTAATAGTTTTGTAGTACAGCTGATAATTGCTTACGCCTTGGTCATCAAGCAGAAAGGCGAAAAATATGATAAGTGCCCCTAACACCGATACGCGCCCAAGCCGAATAATCTCTCCTAGGCGGGACTTGCGGAAAATGTCGCGGTATTCGCCAATAAGCGCATAAAGGACCGTCCAGAACAGGGCAATCATAACGGCGGAACCTGACAAGTAAAACAGGGCCCCTTCGGTGAAGCGGTAGCCCTCGTTGATTTCACTTAGCAGGTACTTACGCAGCAGAAAGAAGCACACCCAGGCTAAAAGCGCCGCGCCAAAGTCAGCGGCAATTAGCTTCAGTTGTTGCAAGGTGCGAATCAAGGGCCGAGTTATCGGGCCGGCAGCGGAGGCCGGCGAGTGGTTTTATGAGGGCGAATGGGTAGCTTCGCACCGAAACAAATGCCTAAACGGACCCTGATCGCCCGTTTTGAGCGGGTCAAAGGTAGGGCAATAAACCGAAAACCGGGAAAACCGTGCCAATCCTTGACTCGTCTTTATGCACTCCCCGGGACTGCTTCTTTACCATGCACGCCGATACCTACCGACACCGCGGCCAGCGCCGCACTCTCGTAGACGAGCTGCGCCGCAAAGGCATTCGCGATGAGCGGGTACTGACGGCCATGCTAGCCGTGCCGCGCCATGCTTTTTTTGAAACGGCTTTCCAGGCCCACGCCTACCAAGACAAAGCCTTCCCGATTGGCGAGGGCCAAACGATTTCGCAGCCCTACACCGTGGCTTACCAAACGGCGCTGCTACACCCTGAGCCGCAGCACCGCGTGCTGGAGGTGGGCACCGGCTCGGGCTACCAGTGCTGCGTGCTGCTCGAACTCACCCCGCATGTATTCAGCATCGAATACCAGCCGGTGCTCTTCGAGCGTACGCGCCGCCGACTAACACACCTGCACCGGACGGTGCAGCTCTTCTGCGGCGACGGCTCCGTGGGCTTGCCTGAGCACGCCCCCTTCGACCGGATTCTGGTGACGGCCGGGTCGCCTACCTTGCCCCGACCCCTACTTCGGCAGTTGCGGGTAGGTGGCTGCCTGGTTATCCCCGTCGGCGACGCGCAGGCGCAGCGCATGGTGCGCGTTACGCGGGTGAATGAAGAAGAATTCACGCGGGAAGAATTCGAGCAGTTTCGTTTTGTGCCACTGCTAGGAAAAGCGGGGTGGCAAGAATAGGTGGAGAGCAGATTAGGGTTATACTTGCTGCACAAGCAACTGGTAACCAGCTCTGTTTTCTTGTATTTACCTTGTCTTCTTATACTCCTTGACATGTCGCTACCTGCTACTTTGCTGACTTTGCTAAGTGTGAGTCTGGCCACCTCTGCTTTCGCGCAAACGGCACGCCCCTGCCAGATAACGGGCAACATTAAGGGGCTTGGCAATAAGTCAGTTGTGTTCTTTTACGAGCATAACGGCCACCAGCAGCACGATACTGTGTACGCCCGCAATAACTCGTTCACTTACGTAGCTCATCCTAGCGACGATGGCACCGTAAACTTGAAAATAGTACCCTCCCGCTACACTTCTATTTGGTATGAGCCCGGCCGGATAACAGTCACGGGCGACGTTGCAGTGCCCGGCCAATTAGCAGTTACTGGCACACCAGAAAACGACATCCGGGCCCAATACAACCAGCGTATTAATTGGAAATTTGAACGTCGGGCAGAGGCCCACTCCGACTCGGTGGCCACACTACGCCCCTTGATTGGGCAAGCAACCCGAGATTTTATCGAAAGTCACCCGCACGCTCGCACCAGTGCCGATTTGCTCTACGAGCAGGTTCAATACAGCAATGACCAGCCCCTTGCCAAGTACGAGCAGCTATGGCATGCCTTGGCGCCGGTTGTGCAGACGAGTACGCAGGGGCAGGCCGTAGCTACTCGCTTGGAGGTATTGCGTAAGCAGCCGGTAGTAGGCCGCCCGGTACCAACCTTTGTCATTCCTGATACGGCTGGCGTAGCGGTGTCGCTGGAGAAATTCAAAGGCCAATATGTGCTACTCGATTTTTGGGGTCACTGGTGCAAACCCTGTATTGCTGCTATGCCGCATTTAAAGCAGATGCAGAAGCGCTACGCCCAGCAGATGGCCGTGGTAGGCATCGGAATGGAAGCTATTGAAAGTAAGGAATTGTGGTTGAAAGCCATTCGAGAGCATCAAGCCCTTTGGACGCAGCTCTCGGAATTAAAGAAGGACAAAGGAGTGATAGAACAGTATAACATCGACCAATTCCCCACTTACATGCTGCTCGATAAGCAGGGCGTTCTGCTAGTTAAAAGCAGTGATTTAGCCTCTATCGAGGAAAAGCTAAAAACGCTTTTAGCTACGCCATAGCAACGTTTTTGAAAGTATGCAGTTACTCTTGGCGTGGCTGCCTTTCTTTGCAGCGTTTATTTCCTGAGAATTTCACTGCATGATGCGCAAACAAAGGCCCGTAAAGGACTCGTTCGTTATAATGACGGAGTTGGTGCTACCCAACGACACCAACACGCTTAACAACCTGATGGGCGGCCGTATGATGCACCTAATGGATATTGCGGCCGCCATTGCCGCCCAAAAGCATTCCAACCGCATTGTTGTAACGGCCTCCGTCGACAACGTTTCGTTTCGCGACGCTATCCGGCTGGGCAGCGTGGTTACGTTGCAAGCCCAGGTGACGCGCTCCTTCAGCTCTAGCATGGAAGTACACATTGACGTGTGGGCCGAAGACATTCCGAGCGGAACCAAGATGAAAACCAACGAGGCCTTCTTCACCTTCGTGGCCGTCGACCAGTCGGGCCGCCCGATTGACGTACCAGAGGCCGTACCGGAAACACCCGAGGAAGTTCAGCTATACGAAGGGGCGCTGCGGCGGCGCCAGCTGCGGCTAGTACTTGGGGGCCGCATGAAACCCACTGAAGCTAATGAGCTTAGGGCGTTGTTTGATATGGAATAACCCTAGGCAAGGAACTGAGCAGTGGTAGAATCGAGTAGTCAGGTTAACCTCTTTGTTGTTTTGGTTGCTAGCTGATAGCTTTACTTGGGTAGTGCTCCGCCCCATAATCACTCCGTTACTCTGCCCCCTTTACTCTTCATGGCAACTGCTGATTCACTGGCTTTCTTTCAGAACTTTTACACCGATGTATCGCTGTACGTAGTGGCGGAACCGGCCCCTGTGCCAGTAGTTACGGCAGTTCCAGTAGCCGCGCCAGTAGCAACGGTTGCGCCGGCTACGGCTCCCGTTCTTGCAGCACCAGCGTCGGTGGAAGTTCCTCGTGCAGCAGTTACCCCGGTAGTTGCCCCTCTAGCGGCAGCCGAGCCTGCTGCCACGCCAGGTAAGCTCCCTTCCCTGGCCAATTTGGTTTTAACTCCGCCGCCCGCCGCGCCGGCTCCACCACCCATACAAGCTGCTCCGGTTGCTCCCGAACCCGGTCCGCTGTTCTCAGTACCCACTTTGGCTGACCTGCCAGCCGCTCCTAATGCGCCAGCTTCGCAACCGGGTCGGATTCAGCCCACCCCTACGCAGTCGCCGGTGGCGCACATTCCGTTTGCGACGCTCGGCAGCAACCCCAACGGCCTGCTGATTTTGGTGCGTCTGCCCGCTGAGGAATTTCGGAAGCTGCCCCGCAACGTGTTCCTCAACAACATCCTGAAAGCTATCCGGCTGGTGATAGAAGATGTGGTGCTCGTGAATGTAGAACATGAAAAGTTTCCGGTGGCTTTGTGCACTTTGCGCAAAACACTTGCGGCCAAACAGTTCCTGGCTTTTGGCAAAAACCTTCTCGATGTGGCTGTGTACACCACCCAGCCCTATGAGCCCGTGCTACTCTACGGTGATACTGCTTTCCTGGGAGCCAGCGAAATCAAGATGCTGGAGTACGACGCCGGCCGCAAAAAACAGCTTTGGCAGGCTATGCAGCGTATGTTCCTGGCGTAAAAAAGGGCTAGCCTTTGCAAATTGAGAAGGTTTGTCCAGATAAGCTAAGCTCCTCAATAACAGCGGGGTTGCTTCCATTGAGTTGATTGGAAGCAACCCCGCTGTTATTGAGGAGCTTGTTTTTCGTTTCTGCTTTATCTAACGTCAAGCTGCTGAAGCTTTTTTATCGTTTCGCTGTAAACCCAACAATCCAGGGATAAAAATCTTCCTTAAGCTCAGCATTCCAACCTCACCCGTAATTTGCCTATCTATAGCATAATTTCTATGAATGATTATATAATTAAGACAAAAAATTACTTAATTGAGTAGCTGATTCTCACTATTCTTCTCTCTAATGCCACTACCGGACGCCGAACTTTCAACTAACAAGGCCAGCTATAAGCAGGTAGATGGTGTTTTATGTTGCAAAACCAAGACTACAACCCTTGGTTTGAAGAACAATACAGCTCTGTAGCTGAACCCTGGAGTTATAGCCGCCGGGAGGAGAACTGTACCGTCATATCCATAGCGTTGAGCTACTCCGTCAGGTCTGCCCTTTTCCATCTTCATTACTGGAGCTCGGCTGCAGTCGGGGCTTGATGGCCGCTCACCTTATTCCTTACACCAAAGAGCTGTACGCCTCCGATATATCGCCTAGTGCGGTGAAAGCCTGTAAGCAGACTTGTGATGAGCTTGCCAGCCAGCACGACTGCGCCATGCATTACTACGTGACAACTACCCCTGGCCTACCCTTCGCCGAATATAGCTTCGAGGTAGTTACCCTTTGCGATGGGCTGGTTGGTTGGTGGTTTAGCTAAGAACAGACGCAGGCCGCCTTGCAGGATACACACCGAGTGCTACGTCCGGGAGGTTATGCGGTATTCACTGATTACCTTACTCCCGATCGGTTTGCTGATTATACAGACGTAATCGAAAAAAGTGCCTTCTCGGTTGTTACCGTAAATTATCTGTACGATAAGCCTCGGTATTTGCTTGAAGCCTTGTGCAAAAAGCTACCCGGCAAAAATGTACTGGAACCCGTAGTGGCCTGTACTCAGGTGGCAAAACTATTGCACCAAGCTGGGCGGCTGGGTGGCTCTGCTGCGGCCCGGCACATTATTATCATCGCTCGTAAAGATTAGCCCAGGCGCGAACAATAAAAAAGCCGAGCCATCCA
>NZ_DASVSY010000055.1:0-28921 GCF_036387835.1 Hymenobacter sp.
ACTTCGAGCGCGTCGGAGGTGGCGTAGTTGCGCAAGGCACCCAGGCGGCCGCTGTCGTAGGAACTGAAGTTGATTGGGACCTGGCCGTAAAGAGTCTGGAAGTGCTCGTGGGTGATTTCCAGGTTTTTCAACACGCCCTCCCGGATGGCCACGCTAGGTACCACCACCACGAACTTGCGAAACCCGTACTGTTGCTGCAACTCATACAGGGTGCGGAGGTAGGTGTAGGTTTTGCCGGTGCCCGTTTCCATTTCCACCGTCAGGTTCAGGTGTATGAAGCCCGGCTGCCCGTCTTTTTCGAAGGTTGTGCGCGCCAGCGCACCCGACGGGCGCAGCTCCTGCCGGGCTTGCACCTGGCGCACATTATCGAGCAATTGCTTTTCGCTTAGCACCAGCTGATTGCCCACGCCCTGCTCCGTGAACTCCAACGAACTGCCTTCCTGCTGAAACGAGGTCGGCGAGCCACCCGCAAAAAGCGGCTGGCCCTTAAACACATCTACCACGGCCCGTACCGCGTCGAGCTGGTAGTCCTGCGAACTATCAAACTGTAGTTTCATTTCTGGCGCTGGTTGGTGCTGGTGTAGCTGCTGATGGCCGAGAAGTCGACGGCGAGAGGATGCCTGACGGCTACTTCCTTGTCTAGGAGCTGCATTTGGCCCCTGATGCATTCCGGCTGCTCTAAGTTCAGGTGGCGGTGCATGGCTACCACCGGGTCGCCGGTGGCCTGGTAGGCCAGGGTGATGGCCACGCCGCCGTGGGCTCGGGCAATTTTATCGAGCGCCGCGTAGTTGCGGTGGTCGTCCAGGTAAGGCCGCCAGGTTCGCACCGATTCCTTTACGCGCTTTAGCTCGTAGAACACCGCTTGGTGCATGTTGAAGGTGAAGGCATCCAGGTCGGCTACCACGCACGACGACGATAGATAATTGCGGGTCCAGTGATGAAAAATGTCATTGGTGGTTGTGTTAACTTCCTTTTTCGTGCCGGGCTTGGTGGTAAAGCTGCTGTTGTATTTGCCCACGAAATCAGCAAGGCCCTGAAAAGAGAGCTGCTTGAAAGTGCCTTTAGCTGGAAAAAACACGTCGAACGTTTCCTGGTCGTCGTGGTAAAACAGCTGAATGAGGGGCTGATAAATAGAGCGTAGCCACCCCAGCATATTGGTTTCAAAGGCCTTCCAATACATTTCTCGGTAGTTGGGCTCCGGCGAGCGAATAGTCAAGAAATAAACCGCCTTACCATCCTTGAGCATGGCAAATCGAACTTCGGCTTTGCCTTTAAGGCCCAGCACTCTTTCGGTGCTAGCATGCCCCGACACAAAATAACCGTTAGCGGCAAGCGCATCATTGAGCCAGTCCTGCTTTGTCGTGTGCATGCCGCTTGTAAATAATGGTGATAGATAGTGGTAAGATCGTGGTCCGTTGGAACCGCTAGGTGGAATTTAAAGAGGCACAACCTAGGCCATAACTGAATTATAGAATCGATAAGGCTATGCCTGCCTCACGTAACTCAAGGCGAATATTGCTGAGGGCCACATCACCCGAAGCCGTGTTATAGTCTCTGCCCAAGATCAGTAGCTCTTTGGGTTTGGCCGCAACTACCGACGCCAGCACCTCGGAAGACAACACCCCAATGGCCAGATACAAGCTTGCATCAATCCGGTAGACATCGGGGTGCGTGTGAATTTTGCTCGGAGTCGTAGTGAGGGGCTTACCGGCTTTCAAGCAAATTTCAGTGAGCAATGCCTCGGCATCTACCTGCTCTTTTTGCAAGGAATCGGTGAACAGTTCTAACTGCGCGAGCAGCGCCGCCTTGCCTTCCGGCTGTGCCTGCCAAATCCGGAAATTCGTTTCAATCAACCGATAGGAGCGAAACCCGAGCGCAGGGCCCGCAACTAACTGCGGCGCGCCGGACTTTGTGGCGGCGTTTTGCAAGGCAGCTGCCGCCTTCCGGATGCGCGCTTTGCTGACGTCGGCAATGTTGGTGTACCCGAGCTTGGCCGCTCCGCTGTGCTGATCAACGGCTTCGGGCAGTTGAATACAAATAAACTTGCGGTTGCCGCCGTCTTCCAGATTCTTGGCCATAACGGCGTGGGCCGTGGTGGCACTGCCCGCAAAAAAGTCGAGAACCAAGTGGTGCTCATCGGGCCGGGTGCCCAAATCGAGCATGCGCTTGAGCAGGCGGGTGGGCTTGGGCGTATCGAAGGGTAAACCGTCGAACAGGTCGCGCACTTCTTTGGTGGCTTCCTGGTTGTCGCCTACTTCGGTCCGCAGCCAAAGGGTGGAAGGCGTAACGCCTTGTTTGACCTCACTTAGAAAACGCTTAACGGCGGGAATGTTGCTGCCGTCTTTGCCAAACGAAATGCGGTTGTCGGCCACCAGCTTCTGAAAGTTGGTTTTGGAAGTGCGCCAGCAGCTGCCACTAGGCGGGCTCACCACCCGGCCCGACGGTGTGGTAATGGGGTAGTCGTAATCAGCGGAATACGTTTTCACCAGGAAGTCGCCTGATTTCCAGGGGCCGCGCGGGTCGTTGTCGGGGTTGGTGTAGCGGGCATTCATTTCCGCGGTGCGCTCCAGCAGATAAGGCCGCCACAGTTCTTTGTTTTTGGCGTACACCAGCACGTAATCGTGCATGGCCGAAAACCACTTGGCATCGTTCTGGGGGCTGTATTTCTTTTGCCAGATAATGCTGGCAACGAAGTTTTCCTCCCCGTAGATTTCATCGAGCAGGTGCCGCAGGTTAGTTACTTCGTTGTCGTCGATGGACACGAAAATGACGCCGTCTTCGCGCAGCAGATTGCGCGACAAGTACAGGCGGGGCATCATCATACCCAGCCAAACCGAGTGGTATTGCCCGTTTTCGCGGGTGTTGGTGCGCCATAGGTCGCTCTTGTTGAGGCGGCCCGTGGCATCGGTGATACCGGCCCGTTTTTGGTAGGCCGCCTGTTGCTCGCTGTAGTCGTCGGGGTACACAAACGAGTCGTTGCCGGTGTTGTAGGGCGGGTCGATAAAAATCATCTTGACCTGCCCGAAATACGACTTCTGCAGCACCCGCAGTACTTCCAGGTTTTCACCCTCGATAAACACATGTTCCGCCGTATCAAACGCCACACTACCCGCCCGGTCGGGGGTGAGGGTGGCGGTGGTGCGCTTCTGGATTTCCTTGTAGGCTTCGGCCTTGCCCGGCCAGTTCAGGCCGTAGCGCTCTTCGCCTGTATGCACGGCCTCGCCGAGCGCCAGCTGCAGCTTGTGCACATCGAGCTTGCCGGCGGCAAATACGTCGGGGAGCAGTTGGCGCAGCTGGGCTAGCTTCTCCGCCGTTACGTCCAGGCTGCTACCATCCAGCGGTTCGGTGGTTTGCGTATTGGGGAGAGGCGGGGCAGAGAAGTTCATGCAGCAGGTACAGTAAGCGGAAGCAATTAAGTCAGCCCCTAAGTTGCATAGCCCCCATGTGGCGTGCAACTTACTTAACGAGTTGCAATGGCGATACTGAGGTTAGCAACCTGGCCGCTACGCTTTTGCCCGGCCAGAAAATGCGGGGGCGCCTTCATTTTAATTGCTACCTGACGTCAGAACGAGGTAGAGACGTTACACCTGACGTCTCGGCATTAAACCGTTCAAGTAGCGGCCTCGGAGGCTTCGCGCTACCGCCAACTAAACAACCTCAGCAACGCCGAGACGCCAGGTCGTTCGGCCAGCTTAGCGTAGTGGGGCCGTAGTAAGCGGGGTGACGGGGGTATCGTGCGGAATGCGGCCCTGCACCTGAGGCATGGAAACGTTGGGCAGGCGCGGTAGCACGTAGCGGGCGAAATAGTCGGCCTCGTCGAGCAGGGGGTAGCCCGAGAAGATAAAAGCCCGGAAGCCCATGTCCATGTAGCGGTTGATTTTCTCTACAATCTGATCGGGGTTGCCGACCAGCGCCCCGCCGGCTCCTGAGCGGGCCTTGCCGATGTCGGTCCAGAGCAGGGGTTCCACAAAGCCCTCCATATCAGCATACTCGCGGAGCTGATTTTGGCGGTGTACGCCCAACGACCACGAGTCCTGGGCCCGGCTCTTTATTTCGGCGCCTTTCACGGGGTCGAATTTCGACATCAGCTTGCGGGCGTAGGCCCGGGCTTCGTTCTCGGTTTCGCGCACGATAACGTGGATGCGCAAGCCAAAGTCGATTTGGCGGCCGTGGGCGGCGGCGCGGGCACTGAGGTCCTGCATGGTTTCGTAGAGCATTTCCTCGGTTTCGGGCCACATCAGAAACATGTCGCAGTACTTGGCGCACACGGCCCGGGCGCCCTCCGAGGTGCCGCCGAAGTAGAGCAGCGGCCCGCCGTTTTGCTGGTAGGGCTTGGCGGGGTCGGCGGGCATATCAAACTGGTACAGCTCGCCTTTGTGCACGATGCGCTCCTGCGTCCAGGCTTGCCGCAGAATTTCGATGGTTTCGGCGCAGCGCTGGTAGCGCAGTTCGGGCACTTCGCGCAGGCCGGGCAAATCGGAGTTGATAATGTTGATGGTAAGCCGGCCTTCGAGCATGTGGTCGAGCGAGGCCAGGGCGCGGGCCAGCATGGGCGGGTGGATTTCGCCGGTGCGGATGGCCGTCAGCAAGTTGATGCGCGAGGTTTGCGGGGCAATACCAGCCGCAAATGTCATCACATCTTGCCCCACGGTGTACGACGTGGGCAGCAGAATATTGGAATAGCCTAGCTGCTCGGAGGCAAGTACAATGTCGCGGCAATGGGCCCAGGAGCTGCGGTAGGCGCCATCAAGTACGCTCAGGTACTGCGTGTCACCCCCGCAGAGGTCGTCGAACCAGGAAATTTCGGCCACGCGCTGGGGTGTGCGAATGGCAACGGAAGTAATGGGAGAGGAAAGAGACATACACTAAAGGAAAGCAGCAGGTCGAAAGAAAAGTGCGGCGCTGGAAACAACAAAGTTGCAGCAACCGCCGGGCAACAGGCGTAGCCGTTAAGGTTGCGTGGCCGGGCGCCGGTTTGATACAAAGTAAAGCACCAGCCCCGCGGCGGCGAACAAGGCCACATCGCGCGCTTCGTTGCCCTTGCTACTCGACAGCAGCCACAAGCACAGGCCGACGCACAAAGGGGCTACCACTACGCCGCCCCAGACCCGGAACGGCGCCGGCTGGGCCGGGTAGCGGCGGCGCAGCACCGGCAGCGCGGCGCAGGTAAGCGCGAAATACGTAAGTCGGATAATGGTGCTGAGCGTAAGGGCATAAATAAAAGTGCCCGAAACCGCCAAAGCCAGCTTCAGCACCGCCGATACCAGTAGGGCCACATGAGGCGTACGGAAGCGGGGGTGCGTCGCCCCGAAAATTGCCGGAATCTGTCCTTGTTCGGCCAAAGCAAACAGCAGCCGCGGCCCCGTGAGCATAAGGGCGTTGAGCGTACCCAGGGCCGTGAGCATGGCGGCGGCGGCCACCAGCGCCGCCCCGCCCGGTCCTAAAAAGCGTTGGGTGGCGCTGGCCAGGGGCCGCTCCGCCGTTGCCAGATCGGGTAGCGTGCCGATGCACACCACTTGCACCAGCAGAAACAAAACGGCTACCGTGGCAATGGCCGTAAACAGCGCGAAGGGCACGTTGCGCTGCGGTTGCTGGATTTCGCTGGCTGGAATGGCGGCTACATCAAACCCGGAAAAAGTGAAGATGAGCAGCAAAACGGCGCTGGAAAAACCGGTGTAGGAGGGAGCTACGGCAAACGAAAACGCCTGCCAATCCACGAAGAACAAGCCCACCACCGTAAACAGCCCCAGTACCAGCAGCTTACTCACCGTGAACAGGTTGTTAACCAACGAGGCCGTGCGCACGCCCACCAGATTGAGTAGGGTAAGCCCCGCAATAAGCCCGGCCATGAGCGCCGCGCGCCCAACGCCCACGCCCGCGGCGGGCCAGAAATAGGCGGCATAGTCAACGAATAGGTTGCAAAGAGCCGCGAAGCTGGCCAGGCGCGAAATCCAGAGCAGCCAGCCGACTTCAAATCCGAGCAGCGGCCCGAACGCCTCCCGCGCGTACAGGTATGGTCCGCCAGCCCCGTTGAACCGGCTGCTAACCTCCGCGAAACACAGGATGATCAGCGCGACGATAGCCGCCGCCACTACATAAGCCACCAAGCTATACGTCCCAATTAAGGCGTAGATTTTGGCGGGCAGCCCTAAAATGCCGGCCCCAATAGTGATGTTGACGATAAGGGCCACAAAGTCCCAGCGGCCAATGCCGCGTACCAAATCAGGCCGGGATGCCGCCATAGGAGGAGTCATGCGAAGTAGAGAAAGAAAGCGGAAAAGGGCAGCTCAGCACCTCTCCGGCGCCGAGTCAGTGGTTGCGGGGCAACAACAGGGACAGTTTCCAATCAGCTTTCTAAACAGCATACTACGCACTACTAGGAGGATACAGGAATCGGCACGGGCATTAGTTAACAGCGCGAAACCTTTTCGTGGGGTGGCAAATATAGGCAGTGGCCTCAGCGGCGCAAGTTTTTCAATGCTCGGGCAGCATACGTTGCCCGAAGCTGATGTAGCCGAAAAGATGCCTGGCACACAGGACCACTAGTTAGCACCACAAGCCTGGAAACTTTGAATTTCGGTTGCTTGTGCTACAACAGAGTACAGCTGATATTGGCCCTTGAAGAGGCGGAAACTCCGAGTCTTAGCCTGCCTGTTAGGCAGCGACTACAGGCGCTTTGCTGTCTTATTCAACCAGTGTGCAGTTCCCTTTTTATTGGACGATAAAACTATAAATCAGCACTAAAGCTAGCTGCCACGAGCGGATTAAGGAAGCGTATTTCCAACCTTGGGACACACCGCTGCGTTTAAAAGCCAGCCAATCAGTATTTGTCCAACTCTCACTTGTGTTACTTTTCCGAGTCATGCTCCACATTCGCATCAACACCCTATTGCTAGCCACCTTATTAGCCGGTGGTAGCTCCCTGGCCTTATCGAGCTGTTCTTCCAACAATAAGAAAGAAGTATCGCAGGAAGGCCAGCGTGCCTACGACAACCTACAGACGTACGTAGCCGAAGCGGAGGCAACTCCTGCCACCACGGTGCCCGACACCTTTGCCGCCCGTTTGTCTGCCGTACAGCGTTACTCGGCCGAGTTTGACACCGCCCAGCAAGCGGAAATCAGACGTTTGCAGCTGCGCTACACCACCGCGCAAAGCGCCGCTACGGCCAGCACGGCCACGGCTAGCACCGATACCACCAACACGGCTACGGCCCCAATGACTACAACTGCTGCTGCGCCCGCCCCGGCTCCCGCGGGCGAAGCACCGGCTAAGCTTTACAAAGCCACTAGCCCCGCTGCTGCCATGACGGCCGCCAATGCTCGGGCCACGTACGAGGCGTTTATCCAGCGCGTGAAAAACAACGAAGACAAGTATGAAATAGGCGACTGGCGCGTCATCAACGCTGAGTGGCGGGCGCTTGATCAGAAATACGATCAAATCAAGGGTAACGTGAGCGGCAAAGACAAAGCGGAAATTGCCAAGGAAAAGCTGAAGTATGCCGCCTTCAAATCCTTCGACAAAACCGAGTCGCGCGTGTCGCAGGGCGCTGATATAGTTACCGGCGACAAGGCCGACGCACAAGCCAAAGGCAAGGGCGTGCAGGTGGAGCGCTCAGCCAAAAACACTGGCAGCGACGTGAAGGAAGCCGGCAAAGAAATAGGGCAGGGAGCCGTGAAAGTCGGTAAGAAAGTTGGGGGTGCCGTGAAGGGCGTCTTCGATGGTAAGGACAACAAAAAAGCCGATTAATTCTTGGCTTAATTCATAAAAAAGCCGATCCTTGTGCACAGGGGTTGGCTTTTTTGTGTTTAGCCGGACCCGATCAATCGACCACAACTTGGTTGTTGAGTGAACTAATTAATTAGCAACTTATGTAAGCCCCTCTTTGCAACTCCCTCAGTTGCTGGAGCTGTACAGTACATTTTGAGAGTCTATACCGCTAATAATTTCTATGACAAGTGCTGTGCTTGCAACGCAAAAGCTGGCACAGGCGTATTAAAAACCTATGAGTTGAATACAGAATGCCCAATTCCATGGCCTTGCTCCGGTGTAGCAGGTTGCTTGTTTTTCACATCAGTACCGTCTACCTATGAGTGCGAGCGAGCAGTTCGTTGATAGTGAGCAACGGTTTCGTTCTTTATTTGAGAACAACCTGGATCTGCTGCTCTACCAGAACAAGGAAGGTATTATTCTAGACGCTAATGAGCCTTTTCTGAGCCTAGTGCACCAAGCCAAAGCGGATGTAGTGGGGCAAGCGCTGACCGATTTTCTGCCCGAGGACCTGATTCCGCTCTTCGATCAGAAATTGCACGAGGCCTTCCAGGGAATTCCAGTGAAGTTTGATGTGGAGGTGCAGTTCAAGGGAGCCGAACCCAAAGTGCTCAGTATTTCCAAAGTGCCGTTAGTGGTTGATAGTACAGTTGTTGGCGTACACATGGTAGGCCGGGATATCACCGAGTTAGCCGCCTCCCACCTGCTCATCGAGGAGCAGGCCCGTAAGCTCAACATCATTTTCGAGAGTATCACCGACGCGCTGGTTTTGCTTGACCGCGAGTGGCACGTCACCTTTATGAACCAGGAAGCGGAGCGGCTTTTGCAAGTAAGCCGCGAACAAACGGTGGGCAGAAATCTATGGGAAGTGTTTCCGGCAGAAGTTGATAGTCTGTTTTACCACCATCAACGGGCCGCTATGGCTACGGGGAAGGCGGCGCACTTTGAGGCCTATTACGCAACCGGCGACCTGTGGCTGGAAACCAAGGTTTTCCCTTCGAAAGAAGGCTTGTCGGTGTATTTCTCGGACGTTACTTCGCGTAAAGAAGCGGAAATTAGCCAAGAAAAGCTGACGTTGGATTTGTACCGGCACAACCAAGACTTACAGCAGTTCACGTACATTGTCTCGCACAATCTGCGGGCCCCTTTGGCCAATGCCTTGGGCCTCGGACAGCTGCTGCACTCCCACGACCCCGAACAGAACGCGCTCTTAACCCACCTGCAAACCAGCTTGCAGCAACTCGATTCCATTCTGCAAGACCTAAATACCATTCTAGCCGTCCGGGATAAGCAGGGGGTTGCGGAAGGGACCGAAACCGTGTTATTGACCGACGTGTTGCAACAAGTGGTCGAGAGCTTGCAAGAGCCGTTGCAGCAGAGCGGTGGGGAAGTGGTGCTGCAAGTGTCCTCGGACCTGCGCGTACATGGCAAGCGGGCCTACCTGTTCAGTATCTTCTTTAACTTGCTCTCGAATTCAATAAAATATCGGTCCGAAAACCGCTCTCTACGGGTTGTTATTACGGGAAGCGCTGATCCGGAAAACGGGGTTCACGTAACGGTAGCAGATAATGGCTCAGGCTTTGATCGGGAAAAGGCAGGGGCAGAAGTATTCAAACTTTACAAACGGTTTCATTCAGTGCCTGCTGGCCGGGGCTTGGGCCTGTATCTAGTCAACTCGCACGTGGAGGTAATGGGCGGCCATATTGAGGTGCATAGCACCCCAGACGCCGGAACCGAATTCCAACTGCTCTTACCTTAAGAAAATATATGCGTACCGTACTTGTAGATGACGATTATATCAGTGTGTTTCTAACCGAAAAAATACTGAAGCGCGAAGGTTTAGCCGAAGGTTTGTGTTCGTTTCAGTCACCGGAGGAAGCATTACGCTACGTTCAGCAAAGTGTTCCCGACGAGGTGCCCGATGTGATTCTGCTGGACCTCAACATGCCAATAATAAGCGGGTGGGACTTCCTGACAGCTTTGCGGCCCTTCGAGGCGCAGCTGGCTGGCCGTTGCTTTATCTATGTTCTGACTTCCTCGCTCGCTCCTTCTGATACAGAGCGGGTACAGGAGTTTCCGCTGGTGGCTGGCCTAATTCATAAGCCGCTAGACGACCTGCAGATCCAAACCATTCATGCCCAAGTGGCTGAAGGCCGCCACTAATTGCTGAGGCAATAGACACTACTCTACCGCTGTAGCGTAGGCTGCAACCAATTCGAAACAACCAAAGGAGAGTAAGAGCCAAGATGTATTCCCTCTAGGCGTCTCTTTGTGGGAAAGTAGTGTTCCAGCGAATTGTATGTTGTCCTTATCGAAAGGATATAAATAAACCTACAAGCAAATCACCTACTAATACGGCTTGGCCACTCCGCAGGGCTGCTTCTGCTTCTTCATAAGAAACTCGTAAGCCATCAATAGTTTCGAAATGAAGTGGTTTTTCATGATCAGAAGTGTCTGTGGCAGCTTCTGCATTGGGGGTAGAAAACAGCATGGTGTGTAATTAAGGTGGTGGAGGATAGGGAGCAACTTTTCATGTCAACAAAAATGACGTTGTGGCACGTAAAGCAAAAGGTAAATGTTGTTCTATTTGGGACTAGTACTTAATTTATATTCTCTATTTGGTATTTGAGTATAGATTTGGGAATGTGCTCCCTAGCTGCAATCTAAAGTCCTAACGCGGCCAGAAAATGCAAAGGCTGTGACTTGGTAACGAAAACGTGGGTATTACTCTGCCTCTCCATCACCGCTTTTGCTATGCGCATTATTGCCTTAGAAGAACACGTCAGCTTTCCTGAGTTAATACAACGAATTGCACCAGAGTTGATTACAGGGCGAGGCTGGCCTTTGCCCGACGATCCTGAATCGCCGCTACAACGGGTGCAGCCGCAACTACAGGAAGTTGGCCCCCGGCGCTTACAGGCTATGGATGCCGCGGGCATTACCATGCAGGTGCTGTCGGTGTCAGGAGCCGGGGCCGACTTGCTGAGTGCAGAGGAGGGACCTCAATTAGCGCGTGACTATAACGACGCGGTAGCCCGTAAAATAGCAGAAAACCCCGCGCGTTTTGCTGGCTTCGCACACTTGCCCATGACCGCGCCTGAAGCCGCCGCCGACGAGTTGGAGCGTACTGTGCGCGAGCTAGGGTATTGCGGAGCCATGATCAATGGCCTCACCGAAAACCGCTTTCTGGACGACCCCAAGTTTGCGCCGCTGCTACAACGGGCCGAGCAGTTGGAGGTGCCGCTGTACCTGCACCCTAATATTCCGCCGGCATTGGTGCGCCAGACGTACTACGAAGGGCTGCCACCGGCGCTGTCCACGCAATTAGGCATGGCCGGCATTGGCTGGCACATCGAAACGGCGGTGCACGTGCTGCGGCTGGTGCTTTCGGGCACGTTCGAGCGGTATCCGCGGCTGCAGCTTATTATCGGCCACATGGGCGAAACCCTACCCATGCTGATGGCGCGCTGCGACTCCATTTTTCAGCCCAAAATGACGGGCCTATCCCGCACCATCAGCGAGACCCTGCAACAGCAGGTTTATATCACCACCAGCGGTATATTCACCCAGCCGCCGTTGCAGGCCGCCATTGCTACCTTCGGCATCGACCGGGTGCTGTTTTCCGTGGACTATCCTTTCAGTACCAACGACCAAGGCCGCGCTTTTCTGGATGCTATGGCGCTGGCACCGGCCGATGTCGCCAAAATTGCCCACGGCAACGCCGACCGGCTCCTGAAACTCCCGGTCCAGTAAAGAGATTAGCTGCCAGTTGCCAACAGCAGCTTATCGGGGGTGATGGGCAACTCGCGAATGCGCTGGCCGGTGGCGTGGTACACGGCGTTGGCAACGGCAGCCGTGAAGCCAATAAGTGCAATTTCGCCTAGTCCTTTGGCACCCACCGGGTCTAGCCGGAGGTCGGGTTTATCCACGAAAAGGACATCCACGGCCGGTACATCGGCCTGCACTGGCACGTGGTATTCGGCCAGGTCGTGGTTGAGGAAGCAACCGTAGCGGTGGTCGATTTGAGCGTGTTCCATGAGGGCAATACCGATGCCCCACACCACCGACCCAAGTACCTGGCTGCGGGCCGTTTTGTGGTTGAGCACCCGCCCGGCATCCAGCGCCGACACCACCCAGCTTACGCGAACCTCGCCGGTCAGGGCGTGCACATGCACCTCCACGAAGTTGGCGCAAAACGACTTACCCGAGTACGCCTGCATTTCCGGCCCGCCCTTCGACTCCAGCGTTACTTCCAGCAACGGCAGGTTTTGCTGCTTCAATACCTCGGTGTACGGCACGCGCACGGCGGGTTTGCTGGCCAGCGAGAAGGCTCCATTGGCGGCCACCAGGTCGGTGGGGGCGGCGCTGGCTAGCGAGGAACTGGTTTGGCGCAGCGCTAACTCCTGTAGCTTTTGCTTGAGGGCCGTACACACGTCGTGCACCGCCGCCCCGACCGAGGCTGCCGTGTGCGAGCCAAACTGGCCCGGCGCCGGCGGGAAGGCAGAATTGCCTAGCTCGAAGCGTACCTGCTCGGGGGCCAGGCCCAGGGCATCGGCGGCAATCTGCGTCATGATGGTGGCCGTGCCGGGGCCTACGTCGGCCGTGGCGCTGCGCACGATTAGGGTGCCGTCGGCCAGTAGTTGGGCGTGGGCCGTGGCCGGAGAACGGTCGGCTTTGTACACGCCCGAGGCCATGCCGGTGCCCACCAGCCAATCGCCCTGGCGCAGCGAGCGGGGGGCGGGGTTGCGCTGGCGCCAGTTGAAGCGCTCGGCGCCCATCTGGTAGCATTCCTTTAAGTACTTCGTCGACCACGGCTTGTTGTTTTCCGGGTCCAGGTCGGCGTAGTTTTTCAGCCGAAACGCCAGCGGGTCCATTTTCAGGGCATAAGCCAGCTCGTCCATGGCCGATTCGAGGGCAAAGGAGCCGCTGGTCTCACCGGGGCCGCGCGTCCAGCAGGGCGTACTCACGTCCAGGGGCACCAGTCGGTAGGTGGTATTCAGGTTTGGGCAGCGGTACATGGATTTGGTGGGCTCCACGAGGCGCTCGGTAAACTGCTCGTAGCGGGAAGTAAAGCCCGTGGCCTCGTGGGTGATACCCACGAGGGTGCCGTCGGCGGTGACGCCCAAACCCATTTTCTGCACCGAATGCGGCCGGTAGCCTACCATGTTGAACATCTGGTCGCGCCGCAGCATCACTTTCACGGGCCGGCCTACCTTCTTGGCTCCCAACACGGCGGCCATTTCCGGGGGCCACACCCGCGAAGAGTTGCCAAAGGCCCCGCCCACGAAGGGCGAAAAAATCTGCACGTTTTCCTTGGGCAGGTTGAAGGCTTGGGCCAAGTCGCTCTGCGAATTCTTCACGGCCTGCGTCTTGTTGTACACCGTCAGGCAGTCTTCGGCAGACCATACGGCCACGGCTGCGTGCATTTCCAGCGGGTTGTGTACCTGCACCGCCGTCTGATATTCCTGCTCGATGCGCACGGGCGCCGTGCGGTAGGCGTAGGGCTGGCCGTGGCTGTGGTCGTTGTTGCGCTTGGGCGGGTAAGCTTGCCCCAGGTTAGCGGTGATGTCGGATTCGTGCGCTTCGGCCTCGTACTCCACCTTCACCAGGGAGGCCGCGTACTGCGCCCGTTCCAGCGTATCGGCCACGGCCAGCGCGATGGGCTGGTTGTTGAAATGCACTTGGTCGTCGTAGAACACGCGCAATTCCTGGCCTTCCATCCGCGAGCCGCCGTTGTTTACATCGCCGCCGTAGCCGGGCACTTTAGGCGAATTCAAGTGCGTGATAACCGCCAGCACGCCCGGCGCCCGCTCGGCCGCCGCCGTATCGAGGCGCTTGATGCGGCCCCGGGGAATAGTGCTGGTAACCAGCACGCCGTGGGTGAGGTTGTCGGGGTTGTACTCGGCGGCGTACTTGGCCTCTCCGGTCACCTTGAGGCGGCCATCGACCCGGTTCATAGGCGCCCCGGTCGCGTTGTTTGCTAAAGCTTGCTGTTTCATGGACTTTAGTTTTTGGTTTTCCGTTTCTGGTTTAGGTCAATCCTCGACGAAAAACCAAAAACGGAAAACTAGCTTAGCGGCTGTTCGTTGGTGGCCTGTACTCGCCAAATGATATTGCCGGCATCGTCGGCTACCAGCAACGAGCCGTCGGCGAGGGGGGTAATGCCCACGGGGCGGCCGTAGGCTTCCTTGGTGCCGTTGCCTACCAGAAACCCGGTCAGGAAATCTTCGGGTGGGCCGGCGGGACGACCGTTCTTAAAGGGCACGTACACCACCTTATATCCCGAAAAAATGGCGCGGTTCCAGGAGCCGTGCTGCCCAACGAGAGCACCGCCCTGATAGCGAGTTGGAAAGGCCTGCTTGTCGTAAAAAGCCAGCCCCAGCGAGGCCGAGTGCGGCGCCAGCGGCACATCGGGCGCCAGAGTTTGCTTTACCAAATCGGGCCGCTCACCTTTGCGGCGCGGGTCCTCGTTGGGGCCGAGGTAGGCGTAGGGCCAGCCGTAGAAGCCGCCCGGCTTAACGCTGGTTATATAGTCGGCCACCAGGTCGTTGCCCAGGCCGTCGCGCTCATTCACGGCAACCCAGATTTGGTTGGTACCGGGCTGCCAGGCCATGCCAACGGGGTTGCGCAGCCCAGCGGCGTAGATCTTCTCGCCCGAGCCGTCGGGGTTGATTTGCAGAATATCGGCGCGGCGCACCTCGTTATCCGCGCCGTGCTCCATCACGTTCGAGCCCGAGCCCACCGACACGAAGATGGTCTTGCCGTCGAGGCTTGGGAGCAGGTTGCGGGTCCAGTGGTTGTTGTAGCCGCCTTTCGGCAAATCCATGATTTTTTGGCCCGTTGCGGTCATCTTGGTTTGACCTGCGGTGTAGGGGTAGCGCAGCACGCCGTCGGTGTTGGCGACGTAGAAATAATTGCCCATCACCAGCATGCCAAACGGCTGGTTTAGCCCGGTCAGAAACACTTCCCGCACCTCGGGCTGCCCGTCCCGGTTGGCGTCGCGCAGCAGCGTGATACGGTTGGCACTCGTCTCGCGCATGGCTTTCGACTCTTTGAGGCCCTGCTTCTTTTCGCCCTTGGCCGTCGAGGTTTGGGGAATGGTGTTGGATTCCGCTACGAAGATGTCGCCGTTGGGAGCCTGGTAGATCCACCGCGGATTCTGGAAGTTGCTGGCGTAAGCAGCCACTTCGAAGCCTTGCGGCGCCGTGGGCTTTTTGCCGGCCGGCCAGCCTATCACCTTGCTGAAGTTCTGCACGTCGTGCGTGGTATCAGGGGCTGGTAAGCGCGCGAGCCGTGTTGCTGCCGTGGCGGAGTCGGCGTTGGCCGCCCCGCCTTGGGTTTCTTGTTGAGAAGCTTGTTTCTGTTGCGTCGAATCACCGCAGGCGGTCAACAACCCGAGCACGGGCAGCAGCCAAGAATGTTTATGCCACATAAAAGCACGTAGTTGAAGTAAAGAGTAAAGAGGCCAACAAAAGGTCTCGGCTTCCCATGTCTACGCAAAGAAGTAGCAGCGGTATAGCCTATGCCCGAGTGAATGGTTTGGTGTTCGTGTTTAGGGTCTTCGTATTCCTCTTCCTGCAAGTCGTTGGGCACGATAACGCAGGTGACCGTGCGCTGGGCCTTGGCAATGCGCACGGCCCGGTCGATTAGGTGGCGCACCTGGCTCGGGTCGGCGGCTTGCTGCACAAAGTCGCTGGCGACATCCTTGAACAAGGATAACAAGTCCACTTCCTGCTGGGCGCTGCCGCCCATGGCGGTGCGGGCCTTCTGCCCGACGATGGCCACCACCGGCTGGTGGTCGAGCTTGGCATCGTAGAGGCCGTTGAGCAGGTGAATGGCGCCGGGGCCGGAAGTGGCCATGCATACGCCCACTTCGCCCGTGAACTTGGCGTGGGCGCAGGCCATGAGCGCCGCTATTTCCTCGTGGCGTACCTGAATGAATTCCATTTTGTCCTGGGCCCGGCTCAACGAGCCCATCAGGCTGTTGATGCCGTCGCCGGGGTAACCGAAGATGCGCCGGATGCCCCAGTCGGACAGGCGTTGAACAATGAAGTCGCTGACTTGCTGAGGCATAACGCCGTACGGTCAGAAGGTAAATAAGCAGCAGGAGGGGAGGCTGTAGCCACTTTCCTGGCGGCACTTGCTTAGGCAATACTTCCCGCTCTGTGCCAGGGTTTCGAAGGCTGAGGTGGTAAAGTGCGGGTGGTTTTGGGGTTGAAGCCCTGGCGTTGCGCCGGCTCCTCACGCGCCACTAGGAGGTGCTGCTACCGTTGTCATAGCAGAAAAAGCGAGTCTGAAAGCAGGTTCTGTGCTTTCAGACTCGCCGGTATATTTCCCTCGAGGGGCGCTTACTGTTCTTCTGCTTGACCTTAAATTGCTTACTGCTTAAGGCTGCCCGTCGCCGCCGGCTGCGCCGTAAACCTGGCCGGTGGCGTAGCTGGCGTCGCTGGCGGCCAGCTGCACGTAAATGGAGGCGAGTTCGGCGGGCTGGCCGGGCCGGCCCAGCGGCGTGGTACCACCAAAGCTTTTCAGTTTTTCCTGCGTGGCGCCGCCGCTTACTTGCAGCGGCGTCCAAATTGGGCCGGGGGCAACGCCGTTCACCCGGATACCTTTCGGGCCGAGCTGTTTGGCCAACGACCGAACGTAGCTGGTGGTAGCCGCCTTCGTTTGCGCGTAGTCGTACAAGTCGGCGGAAGGATCGGTGGCCTGCACCGAGGTGGTGCCGATGATGGCCGAGCCGGGCTGCAAATGCGGCAGGGCCGCTTTGATAATCCAGAAGGGCGCGTAAATATTGGTTTTTATCGTCCAGTCGAACTGCTCGGAGGAAATGTCCATGATGGACGGGTGGGCTTGCTGGCGCGCCGCGTTGCTGACCAGAATATCCAGGCCACCTAGCTGGCGCACGGCTTCGTCCACCAGCTTCTTGCAGAAGGCTTCATCCCGAAGATCACCGGGGATGGCAATGGCTTTGCGGCCCTCGGCTTTAATGAGTGCAATAACTTCCTTGGCATCCGGCTCCTCGGCGGGCAGGTAGTTGATGGCTACATCGGCCCCTTCCCGCGCGTAAGCAATAGCGGCGGCGCGGCCCATGCCCGAGTCGCCGCCCGTAATCAGAGCTTTGCGGCCTTGTAGGCGACCCGAACCCTTGTAGCTTTTCTCGCCATGGTCGGGGCGCGGGTCCATTTGGCTGGCCAGGCCCGGCCAAGGCTGCGACTGGCCTTTAAACGGGGGCTTGGGGTAGGTCTTGGTCGGGTCCAGGAGGGGAGCAGGCGTTGAAGCCTCGGGGGCGGCACCCTCCGCCGAGAAAATAGGGGGCACCGCGGCGGCGGCTAAGCTGGCTCCTAAGCCGCCGAGCACTTGGCGCCGGCTGAATTTGTTGTCTTCAGTCATAGTAACTAGTAAGCTATGTTTGGTTCGGGAGTTCAGGGAACTTGATCGTGAATAAGAATTTGGGGGCGCTGCTTACCGGGCAGTGGGCGTGCTCCGCCCCGAGCCAAGTTCAGCGGCTATTTAGTTGTACGGCCTGTGACAGAAGGCGTTGAAAGGGATTTATACGGATTTTTAACGGAAACTGTAAGGCCGCCAACCAATGACGGCCACGAGGGCCTGCCACGGCGGCCCCGGTAGCAATGGCGACAGCCAGGGCGCACTGTTGCCGGGTTGCCGTTAGCGTAAGGCGGTTTTTAGGAAGCGTGTAAGGGTCCTCCGTCCTGGTTTTGACGTAGCGCCGCCTGTTTAGCGCCCCAGCGAGTGCCTAGGTCGTGTTGAGGCATTACGGCTTGCTTCTCCTCGTTCGTTGTGCTTATCCGGAATCTGCCCCGATGCCCGATGCCTGATGCCTGATGCTCTGTTTGTGCAGCGGAGGGGAGATGCTAGCTAAACCATGTTACCTTTATAGCTAACTAAGCTGAACCTGATGTCTGACTTCGCCGCCTTATTTGACAAGCAGGCGGAAGCCAGCGCGCATATTCATTTCGTGTATGATGTGGAGGCGCACCGGGTTGTGTTCATCAATCCTGCTTACGAACACGTATTACACGGCCATCTAGCGGAGGTCAACGAGGAACTACCCGGTCTGCTGGCCTGCCTGCACCCCGACGACTACGGGTATCTGATGCGTTACTGGAAACTGTGGGTACGCGGCCGGGCCTCGGATGAAATAGAAGTGCGCCTGCAACAGGTGGGCCAGCCCGAGCAATGGTTCTGCCTCTCGCCCTACCAGCAGCAAACCGGTTCCGATGCCGTGCTGGTGGCGGGCGTGCTGCGGGATATCAGCGTGGCTAAGCGCTATCAGTACAATGCCGACACCTACAACACCAAGAAAAACGCAACGCTGGAAATTCTTTCGTACGATTTAGGCGGGGCCTTTGTGCTGGTGCAGCAAATAGCGGAGTACCTGCGCGAAGAGCTCCAAGCCCCGGCTGAGAGCCGGGTGCCCGAGATGCTGCGCGTGCTCGAAACCACCAGCCGCAACAGCGTGAAGATGATTCGGGACTTGGTTAACATCGAGTTTCTAAGTTCAGCCAATACCGACCTGAAGCGGGACCGGGTGGAGGTGGGAGGGGCGCTGCGCCTTCCGCTGGAGGAACTGCAACGGGGGCAAAGGCTGCTAGGACACGAGTTTACCTACGCCTTACCGGCCGAGCCGGTATACGTGAATCTGGATGTCAACAAGTTCACCCAGGTTCTCACCAACCTAATCAGCAACGCCATCAAGTTCACCCCCGACGGCGGCCACATCACCGTGCAGATAAACTCCTACCCCAACTGCGTACGAATTCAGGTTGTGGACGATGGCATCGGGATTCCGGAAGTCTTGCAGCCGTACTTGTTTGAGCGCTTCACCAAAGCCCGCCGGCCAGGGCTGCGCGGCGAAGACACCACCGGCCTGGGCCTGATGCTGTGCAAAACCATAGTGGAGTGGCACGAAGGCTCGCTCTCGGTGGCTAGCACCGAAGGGCAGGGGAGTACCTTTACCGTGGAAATACCGCTGGCTGACCTTTAGCCTGGCGTCTTCTGCTCGCTGGCAGCAGTGCTGCCAAAAGCCAGCAAGAGGGCCTGTAAGTGCGGGTCGTTGAGGGGGATGCCCGTGTAAAGAGTTTGTTGGCGGGCCGCCTCCAGCACCTGATCGATAAGCGGTACGGCCAACTTCCCAAAGCCCATGCGCCAATCGGCAAATCGACGTTGCGGGCTGGGGCCTTCGCTCACCGTCACCACCTGCTCGTGACGCGGGTCCTTTTTTATGCGGGTGTAGAGGGCACGCACATCGGCCTCCGGCCCCTCCAGCACTTGTACGTACCGGTTGTCGCTGTAAAGCAACAAGCCCGTAATCTGGTGCTCGGCATTGAAACGGCGCGACCAGTCCAGCAGCGCCAGCAAATCAGTTTCGTTCGGGGGCTTGGTGGCCCGGCTGTGGTAAAGCACCTGGTAAACACTTAAGTCGAGCAGTTCCACCACTTCTTCGATGGTAAGCGTGCCGCTTTGGTAGAGGGACAGCAAGTGACGCTCGTAGCGTTGGGGCGCCAAGGGGGTATCGACGGTCAGGGCCACAGCCATTGCCACGGCTCGTTGCCGCTGGGAGGGGGTGTCGTAAGGAGAGTTTTGCATGGGCTTTCTTACGTTACCCCCCCCCCTATTGGATATGTATAATTTTTATTGTAATAGTCTTACTTATAAAGAGTTATCATACGGTTTAAGTAGTTGTTACTAGGGTCAAATCGGTAGTTTTAACCTTGCTGGGTTGCCAAGGGCTTCAACCTCTAGCGTAGCAAAACGCCAGCAGTCGGCCGCCCGGTATGCTGGGCGGCCCCAACCGCCGACCGGTTTCGGAGCTGTGCTGGCCACAGCGGCCCAAGAAACAAAAGTTGTCGTGCACCAGCTGCTGTGGCCCCGGTAACCCGAAACAAGCAGCTGTAAACCAGAATCGTGATGGGAGAACCAGGAAAGCAGGCGGCGGTGCTTGGCCGTATTTCTTCTGGGCCCGGAATGCAGCAGGAATGGAAATACGTATAAATACAAGCATTTCAACAAGAACTGAGGCCGTATGATAGGAGCGTTCTTTCACTTAATCGGAAGCCTATGCACCTCTCCAGTACGTTTGTTCCCACGGCCAGCGAAGTGGGTTTGCTGCCCATGGTCACTTACTTCTTTATTTCGGTGGCCGCTTACTCGTTTCTAGGCAACCTGATTTTTTCGCTGGCCACCCACAGCAGCGTCGTGCCCGAGCACCGCACCTCCCGCGTGTTCGAAGCCATTATTGCCGCCGTGGCCGGGGTGTCGTACTTCCTTATTCTGACCTATTACCACCACATGCTGGAGGACTTGGCCAAACTGACCAGCGACGAAGAGCGGCGCAGCCTCATCAACCACAGCTACCAGGCCATCGGCGGCTACCGGTACATGGACTGGGCCGTAACTACGCCGCTCCTCCTGCTTAAGATGGTCGGCATGCTGCGCATCAAGCCCCACGAAGCCAAACGATCCATCAGGGTGCTGCTGTGCGCTGATTTTTTCATGATCCTGACGGGCTTCATCGGCGAGCAGCAACTAACGCCCGATGGCCACATTCAGGCGGGACCGAAGCTGCTGTGGGGCGCCATCTCTACGGCGGGCTACGTGCTGATTCCGCTCACGCTGCGCCGATTGTGGCAACAGTTCAAGGAGCGCGCCAGGGAGCCCGAACGGCACGCTTTCAAATGGATGGCTTTAACTACCGTCACCACCTGGGGCGTGTATCCCATCGGCTACCTGCTCACGCTCACCGATCTGAACCTGGACTGGATTCATATTGCCTTTACCATCGCTGACATCGTCAATAAAGTGGGAGTAGTGGTGGTGGTTTATCTGGCCGCTAAAAAACTGCTGGAAGAGCGCCTACCCGAAGAAGCGGTGCTGCCTGGCCACCAGGTAAGCTAGGCGCTGCGCGCTTACCGGCTTCGGTGGGCTTGCGTATTTTTAGGTTCTTCAGAAAGAAGGAAGGCAAGTAAAAAACTCTTGTCGGAAGCTCAATAGGTTGTTTCGAAAGCAAACCGAGCAGAATGCTTATTGTCATGTAGCTTGCTTACTTAAGTCTTTCTTTTTGTGCGTTATTAACGCAAGGAGCAACTGCCAATCGAGCTATAGCTGGGTTTAAGCAGTTTGCTGCCCTATCAGTTTACTTGCTTTTACCACGCTCGTAGTGTTGTTTCTCGCTGGTCTGTCGCTTGCCGCAGAAAGGTTATTATCTTGCCTGGATGCCAACTGATTCCTCTGCTGTGCCTACTCTCCAGCCCACCAGCAGCCACTCCCGCTGCCGAGTAGCGCCGGATTATTGCCCGAGGTCTTCAATGCCTTGCCCGGCCCCTATCTGCTGCTCACGCCCGAACTGCTCATTCAGGCGGTTAGTGACAATTATCTGGCGGCTACGCTCACAACTCTGTGCTCGTGGACCGGGCCGGCCACGGGCATCCCCTGCTCGGTTACTACCACATCACCTACCAGCCCCTGCGCGACAGTGCCGGGCACATCACCGCCATTACCGCTTCGGCTGTGGAAGTAACCGACCAGGTGCTGGCCCGGCAGCAGGTGCAGAACCTAAACGAGGAGTTGGAAATCCGGGTGGCGGCGCGTACCGCCGAAACCGAGGCTGCTCTGCGCGAAGCCCAGGCCCAGCGCGAGCAGTTGCGCGAGCAGCAAGGCCTGCTCCGGCAGATTCTGGGGCAGGTGCCAGCCTCGGTGGCCACGCTCCACGGCCCCGAGCATCGGTTCTCGTTTTCCAACGACCGGTACAAGCGCTATCCGCCGACCGGGCCGTGCTAGGAAAGACGGTAGCCGAAGTGCTCCCCGAAGTAGTGGCGCAGGGCTTTATCGATTTACTCGATCAGGTGTACGCCACCGGCCAGCCCTTTATCGGCAACGATATGCCCGTTCAACTCGTCGAGCACGCCACCGGCCAGCCCGAGCAGCACTATGTGGACTTTATTTACCAGCCGCTTACCAACGAGTACGCCCAAACCCAAGGCATCCTGGCGTTTGTCGTAGATACCACGGAGAGGGTGCTTGCCCGTCGCCAAACGGAAGCCTTGCAGGCGGCCGTGCTGGCCGCCGTGCAGCGCCAGAAGCAGGAACGCGAAAACGTGTTTCAACTCTTCGAGCAGTCCCGGGCCGTCATTTGCCTGCTGCGCGAGCCCGACCACCGCATCGACTACTGCAACCCCGCCTACCAGGCGTTGTTTTCCAGCCAAACCCTCCGGGGCCGTACTCTGGCCGAGGTTCAGCCCGAAGCCACGACACTTGCTGCCCTGCTCGACGGTATTTACCAGACGGGCACGATGCAGTTTCATCCCGAGGTACCCGTCACCATCACGCGCTCTATTGACTTCGCCCCCGTGACGCGCTACTTCGATTTCACCTACCAGGCCTACCGCGAGCAAGACCGCATTGTGGGCGTTGCTCTGTTTGGCCTCGACGTCACTGCGCAGGTGCTCGCCCGCGGCCGGGTGCAGGAACTCAACCAAGAACTGGCCGCCAGCAACGAGGAGCTACAAGCCAGCAACGAAGAGCTTGGCGAGGCCAATCACCAACTCAAGCGCACCAACGCCGACCTCGATACCTTCGTCTACACCGCTTCCCACGACCTGAAAGTGCCCATCGCCAACATCGAAGGCCTGCTCGACGCGCTTGGTCGTGAATTGCACGACCAAGCGCGTCGATGACAATTCCGTTCCGCATATTCTGCGGTTGATGCAAGAGGCGGTGGCTTGCTTCCAGCAAACCATTGGTCACTTAGCCGATATCTCCCGTTTGCAGCAGGAAAACGGCCAAGCCCCCGAAACCATGAGTTTGTCAACGGTGCTGGCCGATGTCCAACTCGACCTGGCCCTGCTGCTGGAAACGACGGGTGCGCAAGTCAGCATCGAGCTGACGGGTAGTCCGATGCTGCCGCTCTCGCCCAAAAACTTGCGCAGTGTCGTCTACAGCCTGCTCAGCAATGCCCTCAAGTACCGCCACCCTGAGTGGGTGCCTGTCCTCCACGTGCAGTGCCAGCCACAGGACGACACCGTGGTACTGGCCGTGCAGGACAGCGGCCTCGGCCTAGATGAGCTTCAGCAGCAACGGCTGTTTGGCCTTTTTCAGCGTCTACACACGCACGTAGAGGGCTCGGGGGTGGGCCTCTACATGGTCAAGAAAATTGTGGAAAACGCTGGGGGCCGGGTGCAAGTACGCAGCCAGCCAGGGGTGGGCAGCACGTTTACGGTAACACCACCTCTGCCCGTGGTACAAATTACCGACACCTACGCGTAGCCGATCAGCTTAGCTCTCTGTCTCTGGCGGCAACGGCGGTACACCAGTTGGGCAGGTTGGGGTAACGCTCTGTTTCGCCTGACGATGGTTACCTTTGCCTGTCTTAGCTATATAAGGAGCGTTCCGGCTGTCTTGGTTGGTTGTATTCTATTACTTAACTTGGCCGGACATTCCTACCCCTTCATTTCAACTAAGGGCATCCTTTAAAATCTTCCCGAGCAGCGGCCAATTCTGGTACCGCCTGCGCGCCGACAACGGCGAAATCATCCAGTCCAGTGAGGGCTATACCACCAAAGCCAGCTGCGAAAACGGCAGCCGCTCCGTGCGGGTAAATTGCCAGCCCGGCCGTTTCGAATCGTTTTTCATGGCCGGCCAGTATGGTTTCAATCACGTGGCCGCCAACGGCGAAATCATTGGCCGCAGCGAGAAGTACACCACCGCTCAGGCCCGCGACCATGGCATCCAGGTTGTGCTGCGCGAAGCCCCCGAGGCCGGAGTACAGGACCTGACGTAACCCTTTTGTTTAATGCAAAAAGCCCGCTGGCAACTTGCCAACGGGCTTTGCTGTACTAGTACCAGCTGCATTTAGTATTTCTAAAGGGTTAGGCGTTTCTTTGCACCACCATGCAAGAACTACAAAGTGCCACGGGCCGGGTGTACCTGACCATCAAAACCGACGCCGCCAACCGCTGGATTGTGGTAGAATGGATGGGCTACCTCACGGCGGATAGCATCAAGACCGGCGCGGAAGCGTACATCGCGGCCCTCGCGGCTTCGGGTTTCTCCTGCGTCCTCAACGACACGCGGGCGGTGCGGGGGCCGTGGGACCATTCCATGGATTGGGTTATCAACGAGTGGGCTCCTAATGCCGCTGCCGCCGGCCTGAAGCACTTCGCCCTGATTTCCACCCCCGATTCGTTGGCCGACGGCTCTGCCGCCAACTTCTACGCGCAACTCACGGCCTTCCAAGCCGGGGTGTTCAACACGCCCGCCGCCGCCCAGGCGTGGCTTCGCCAGCACTGTAGCCGGTAAGGGCGGCTCCTTGATCGACCGCTCAACATTTACCGAACCCTAACCGCCGCCCCCATGCCGGAAGAAATTATCCTGACCGAGTCCTACGGGTCGGTACTGGTCGATAGCCAAGTACCCTGTGTCATCGTGCAATTTCACAGTTTCGCCAACCGCACCGAGTTTAAAAACATCATGGAAACGGGGCTGGCCTATTATGCGGCCCATAGCCAGTCGCTCCGGCCGTGGGGGTGGATCGGCGACGTGCGCAACATGGGCGCCATCCCGCAGGCGGTCCAGGACTGGCTGACCACGGATTGGAACGTGCGGGCCTTCACGGCCGGAGTCCGCGAAGTCAGCATTGTCGTGGCTGAAAACGTGCTTGGTCAATTAGCCACGCAGATGTACGTGAAAAACACCCAGGCCCGGCAGGATCAATACGCCATCCGCTCGGCCTATTATTCTTCGTTGGAGGAAGCCAAGCAGGGTGCCCGCGAGGCCTTACGCCGCTAACCGGTCTACAAGCCGGATACACCACGACAACGAACCCGCCGCCCGCCTGGCTTACCTCAACTCACCCTATTTTCCTGCTCGCCAAAGCTCCGTCGTGTACCCCGCCGTTCTACCGCAGCTCGATAAAGAAGGTGCTGCCTTCGTGCTCCACACTTTCCAGCCAGATCTTGCCGCCGTGCAGCTGCACGATTTGCCGGGTGATAAAGAGGCCGAGTCCCGTCGTCGTTTCCGAATACTGGCCCGTGCGGGCGGCCGAACTGAATTTATCGAATATTTGCTCTTGCAGTGCCGCCGGAATGCCCACGCCCGTATCCTGCACCGAGAGCCGGGCCCGCCCCATATGCTCTTGCAGCCGCACCGTAATACGGCCCGGCGCGGGCGTGAACTTCAAGGCATTGGACAGCAGATTGTCGAGCACCCGCCCGAACCGCTGGCGGTGGAGGCGGGCTTGCACTACGTGGGGCGGCAAGTCCAGCACCAGCGTAAGGCCCTTCTGCTGCGCAGCCAGGTGAAATATCGTCAGCCGCTTGCGCAAATACTTGTTCAGGTCGGTTGGCTCTTTCTTTAGGATCGAGGCATCCAACTCGCCGAGGTAGAGCACATCCTTGAGCAGATCGGCCGCCTCCGCGCACGATTGGTCGATCAGCGCAAGGTGCTGCTCTCGTTCCACCTCTTTTTCTGCCGGCGTCCTCTCGTCTGCTGGTAGTGCCAAGCGCAGCAGGTGAGTAAGCAGCTGGATGTTGGCAATCGGGGTTTTCAGGTCGTGGGCCACCAAGTGCAAGATGGTTTCCTGCGCGTCGTACACCCGCTTCAACGACGCTTCCAGCTGTTTGCGCTCATCGATGTCGATCAGGGTCGTATACCCCAACGTTCGTCCTTGGTCTTCAAACAAAGACGAAACCACCTGACACCAAAAGGAGGACCCATCCTGCCGCAGCATACACGTTTCCAACGTAAAGTTCGGGGCTTTACGCGCCCACAACCGCTCCTGCAAGAGCGCCCAGTCTGCCCGATGGTCGGGGTGCGCAAAGTCCAGGATGCGCCGCCCCACCAGGTCCGCCGGTTGCGTATAGCCCAGCATCGCCAACAAAGCCTGATTCACTTGTAGAATAAGTAAGTCCGGGCCAATGATCTTCTGTCCCAACGGCGACTGCTCGAACACCGTGTGGAAGCGCCGTTGGCTTTGCTCGCATTGCTGCGCATACGACGGCGTTTCTACCCCATGGGAAAGATCATCAGCGATAGGGGAGGGGCCAGGACTCATAACGAAAAGGCGTTATCTGGAAATCAACGAAACAAACAGTTCAATCTACGACATATGCCATAAGATGAGTTACGACCGTTCTATATCCCGTAGTTATGACGGTCATTTACGTAGTCAACGCGGTATAATTGCGTAGTTGTCCCTGCCTGAAGAGCCAACCACTTCCTGCCGGCCAGCCGTACAGCAAGTGATATGAACAAACTCCAGGACGAAGCCCAGCGCCGCCGTGCTGTTGCTTGGGCTCTTGCCTTAGCCACCGACACGCCCCTGGCTCCCCAACACTACGAGCAGCAGTTGCTCGAGCAGTACGCCCAAGGCCAGCTCACCCTAGCCGCGGTGCTGGCGCGGCTCGATCAGCGGGTGCAGCATGTGCTCTACCGCAGCCAGGCCGTTGCTCCCTTCTCCGATCAACAGCTCGCCGAGCTGGTCGAGCAATCGAAAGCCTGGAATGAAGCCCACGACATTACCGGGCTGCTGTGCTATAGCGCGGGGCACTTCGTACAACTCCTAGAAGGCCCTAGCCAGCCGGTACTGGCTTTGTACGACCGTATCCGGCAGGATCAGCGCCACCATCAGGTCACGCTGTTGAGTGAAGCCACCCAGTTCATGCGTTTATTTACCGACTGGCGCCTGGCCTTAGTAGAGGCCGAGCCCCTGGAGTTCCATTGGCTGACCAGCCAGCTCGATGCCCGGTTCTCGCACGCATCCCCGGCCTACGTCTCCATCACCGAACCGCACCTACTCACGTTGTTGCATGCGTTCAGCAAAGCCTAAAAGCCAGGCTCCCGGAGCAGCCACCACTTGCCGGCCACTCCACTTTTTCCTCGTCTGACGGCCTCTACGGAAAGTCAAAAGGCCAATCTTCCTAGGAAGATTGGCCTCTTCATTGCCGGTAGCAGCTTATTCCAGTACCAGGGTCCGCTGTAGCGTCAGTTGGCGGTTCACCGAATCGGTGAAGGTAAAGGTGATTGGTGAACCCGCTGGCAGATCGAAAAAGCTGAGGATTAGTTCCTCCCCATTCTTGAAATCGTACTCGTAGGACGTGTTATCATCAGTCAAATGATACGTACCCGAGGGCGCACTGGCCTGCACCTGCACCGTCCAGGTCGTGTCGTTGATGCGGATGGCTCGCAACTGGCTCACGCTGATAGCAGGCGTAACGCCGCCATCCGTAGGAGTAGTAGGAGTAGAGGGCGCAACGCTACCCGCCGCTACCGGCTCTCCGAATACTGCCTCATTAGCCAGCAAAGCGCCTTCATTGCGGTTAACGGCCGAATTAAATAACTGCACCTCCTCGCCGGGCCCGGTGGCCGCCAATAAGCTCGTCAGCTGCTCACCCAAGCCAGCCGTACGCACGTCATGCACGAGCAGGGTTTCCAGGGAAATATCCACTCCATAAAGCAGATTGATCCGGTCCAGACGGGCTTTGGCATCGGCAGCGCCGACGAGCGCCGCTACCAGCGCAACCGCGTACTTTCTCACTTTCGCGTCGGCGCGGGCCCGCAGCCGCAGGGCTGTGCGCGTGCGGCTGTCGGCTTGTTTTTGATAAGCACTTCTAGGCATAAGTTGAAAAACAGAAGTTAGAGTCTAGAACGTAGAGCTGAGAATCCGCCAGGGTATAGCCAAAAGCAAAAGGGGAGAGCTTATCCCTGGAACCGTCGCCCGGTTCTTGGTTCTAAGCTCTCACCTCTACCTTCTATACTACCCCACGGCCACCACGCTCAGGGCGTTGTAGGCGTTGCTGTTGAGTGGGTACAGCTTACTATTGATCTGCTGGTAGAAGTCCACCCCCACGGCCACGATTAGGGCGTCATCCGCAGCAGCGACCCTTACGAGCTGCAACGTCTCGGCCGGCCGCACCGCGTTGCTCAGCGGCAGCTCGGGCGTGCTGATTTCCGTGCTGGCCACCGCGCCCGTCTCGAAGTTGATAGCGCCGATGGCCGCCGTGATGCGGTAGTGCGTCGCGCCCTGCGGGGCCGCAATGTCACGCGAAGGGTTCAACTCCGACAAGCTCACCGCGTGGTTGCCCGTTGCCCGGTCCAGCTGCGCCTCGATGCTGCCATAGTAGGTGCCCGAGAAAGCCGAACCGGCGTTGAAGTCGAAGCCCACCAGCGCCGTCAGGTTCTCGGGCAGAATCTGCCGCCCGCCCCGGTCGCTGTCCTCATCCAGGTTGAGGATAAACTTCATTTGCTGCGCCAAGCGCGAGACCATCAGCCTATCCGAGGCCAACGATACCACGCGACGCAGCGCGTCACGCACCAGTTTGCCGGCCTTGGCCGCCGTGCCGAACTCCGAGGCGTTTTCACGTACCCGCTGCATGGAAGCCGACGAGTTGAATTGGCTCTTGTTGGAGCTTTGTTTTTGCCGCACCGTGCCGTCCTTGGCGAAAACGACGCCGCCTACGGTGCCACTGATTTGAATTACGCCGGTCTGACGTGCCATAGTAGTTAAGAGAGAAAAGTGAGAAATATAGTAGTGGCCGCTTTCGCTATCGACGCTTACCAGGTGCAGCCACCCCGATACAGCTGCTTGACTTTTGCATTGAACCCGCGCCAGATATGGGGCGGCACCGGTTCCGCCGTACCGCACTTCCACAGCCCCAGCCCACGCTGCTGCGCGCTGAGCTGCTCGGCGTACAGGCGGGGACGTGCCCGCCGCTCATCCGCCGCCCAGGCCCATCCGCGGCTCACAAGCAATGAATCCAGCGGTACCGGGCGGCCGGCCGCCGTTGTCGTACCCGTCGGCAGCAGTACCGTGCCCAGCGTCCGCCCGTACAGGTCGTACCCCGACTTAGCAACCAGCACCACCCGGCCCGCGCGCAGCACCCGGCCCACCGAATCCATTGCCTGCTTGCCGAAGGGCTGCGTCGTCTCGGGCGCGTCCACCCCCAGCAGTCGCAGCCGATAGGTCGTAGCCCCGACCATCAGAATGTAGGTATCGGCATGCACCACCCGCACGACCCGCGCCGCCTGCGCTGCCGCCTCGGCTCGCGCTGCAAACGAGGACACCGGCACGTCCACCTCTCCCAGACTGATACAGCCGGACAAAAAGCAACCGAAAACCAAGAGCAGCAGAGTAGGACGGAA
>NZ_DASVSY010000056.1:0-16095 GCF_036387835.1 Hymenobacter sp.
TTCTATAGCCCTAACCTACTTGCTGAAGGAGCGCGGCGTCGACCTAATCGACTGCTCTACCGGTGGCAACGTGCCCAAGGCCGACATTCCTGTGGGGCAAGGCTACCAAGTGCCTTTTGCCACGCGCATCAAAGAAGAAACCGGCCTGCCCACCGGAGCTGTGGGCATGATTACCACGGCCGCTCAAGCCGAAGAAATCATTGCGAAAGGTCAAGCCGACCTTGTACTACTAGCCCGCGAATTGCTTCGTGACCCTTATTTTCCGCTGCACGCCGCTCATGAGCTAGGTGCTGATATGAAATGGCCCAACCAGTACGAGCGCGCTCAGCCCAGGAAGTAAGGTTGTGAATCGGCGGAGTGGTGCCACAATTTTTTCGGTCGTGGTACCACCATTGTTGCACGACAGCATGCGCACATCAGCAACAGCAGTTGTTCGAACTTACTGTTTTGAAGGCGTTCCGTTGAACCCATCAGCAACGAGAGTGAAACCACGAAGCCCTTCGGGCAATTCGTGGTTCCACCTGTTCCGCGCCATTGGCGACACCCACTAGCAAATTCATTATTTCACAACTTCACCTACTGCCAACGGCCGAACTTACCAGCCCGGTAGTCTTGGTAGGCCTGCTGAATTTCTGCTTCGGTGTTCATCACGAAAGGTCCGGCGGCAACAATAGGCTCTTGGAAAGGCAACGCGTGCCCGAGCAACAGCACAGCATCGCTTAGGCCTTCGATGTGCACCTTGTCGCCGTCGTAGTTGAACTCGGTGAGGTAGCGGGCTTCCGTTTCCTGGCCATTCACGCGGAATTTGCCCTGAATGGTGTAGAAGAAAACCGTGTGCTCGGCCGGGATGGATAGTTGCAGCTGACCGCCCGCCTGGAAGGTGATGGTAGCTAGCTGGATATCGGTAAGTGACTGATAACCACCTGCCGTACCGGCCCACTCACCCGATACGGCGTGGATTTGCACGCGGCCCTCATCAAGTATTACCGTCGGGATTTCGGGTTCCTGCAAGCCGGTGTACGCGGGAGCCGTCATCTTGTCTTTGGCTGGTAGGTTCACCCATAGCTGCAGAATCTCCAACGGTCCGCCGTTGCGCTTGAATTCCGGGGACGAGACTTCCGCGTGAATCAGGCCGCTACCGGCTGTCATCCACTGGATGCCGCCGGCTTCGATGATGCTTTGGTGCCCGCCGGTATCTTGGTGCATGATGTCGCCAGTCAAGATGAAGGTGACGGTTTCGAAGCCGCGGTGCGGGTGAGGACCGAAGGGTAGCCCCTGGTTGTTGGGCCGGTACACCTGCGGGCCGTGGTGGTTCAGAAACAAGAACGGGTCGAGGTGCTCGACGGAATGCGTCGGCAAAGCTCGGTAGGTTATTAGGTCGGCTATAGGAGAGCTAACGGCTTGGTGCTGCTGCTTGATGGTGCGCATAGAATTGGTACGCTAGGTGGGAGTTGGTAGCGAAGTTGTAGGCGAAATGGCAATCCACTACCTGTCCGTCCAGACGGTTACGCCGGGGCAGGGCAACACTCTTTCGCCTAGCACGATTTTGCTGCCGGCGGGCAGCGGCAGCGTGTAGGGTTTCGATGAGTAGTTGACGGCCACCCAAAATCCGTCGCGGTACTCCACGTTTACGCCGGCGGGGTAGTCGGCTGTCTTGATGCCGGCTTGCTGGTAGACGGAGCGCATGATGGTCTTTTCCAACTCGCCGCCGTCGGTATCGACGCCGATGTAAGTGACGGTGCCTTTGCCTTGCTTGACTTGCGTGACGGCAGCCTGACCGGCGTAGTACTGGTTGGTGTAGGTACCGAGGGTTTGGGTGCCGGCCAGGGGCTTGAGCACGTCGCCCCAATTGTTCCAGCGGTAGCTCTTGCCCGCGAAGCTCACTTGCCCGTCGGTGTCGGGCATCATCATATCGAAGAACCGGACTTCCGCCCCAATCAGCTTATAGATGGGGGCTGCCCAAGTGGCTTGCCACAGGTGGCCGTCTCGGTCTTTCTGGCCAGTGCGGCAGGTCAGGATTAGCTGGCCGCCGTTATTAGCGTAGGCTTGTAGCTTGGCAATCAGGGTTTCATCAACTAGCTGATAAGCAGGAACTACCAGCATCTTGTAGGCGCTCCAATCCATCTGCTCCGACACGAAATCGACGGGCGCACCGAAAGATTTGGCGGCCAGGAAGTACTTCATCTGGTGGCCGAACGGGTTCCACTGCGTGGTTTGCTTCTGGATGTCCTGGTCCCATAGGTTGTCCATGCTGGTCAGGATGGCGGTGCGCCGGGTAGTAACTTCGGCGGGCGGCGTGGCAGTGGGTTTGTACTGTTTGCGCAGCGCCTTCACTTCCGTGATATACTTGGCAAACTCCAGGCCGCCCGGCGTGGGCGTCACGCCGTCGGAGCCCACGATGCCGTAGTGGTACATCTCGGAGCCATAGAGCGGCTGGCGGAACCGGTAGGTGCAGTTGAGGGCCGTGCCCCCGGCGAAGGTGTGCCATAGCCACATGCGCACCGCGCCGGGCTCGGGTTGCGGGTTGATGCCGCCCCAATTCACTTGGCCCGGCTGCAATTCCATCACCCCAAACACGCCCTTATTAAGGGCGTGGTGATAGTCGTTGAGAAACGCCAGGCCCGACATCGAGCCCACCCGGAACCCTTTATCGCCGAGCATCTCGTCGGCGCCGTGTACGGGGTACTTGGTGTAGCAGGTGAAGTCCAGGTTTTTGGTGCGGGTAGGGTCGAAGCCGGGCGCGTTTTCCATGACCATGTAGTTGGTCATAATCCACTGATCCGGTGACAGATGCTTGCGTAGCGTGGCCGCCTGGAAGTCCAGAAAACCCGCCATCTGGTCGGCAACGAAGCGTTTGGAATCCAGCACGGCGTGGGGGCTCGGGCCGTAGAGCAGCCGCTGGTTCGGAATGTTGATTTGGCTGAAGTCACTGTATAGTATGCTCCAGAAGGCGGCGCCCCACGCCTTGTTGAGGGCCTCAATGGTGCCGTACTTTTTCTGGAGCCACTCCCGAAATTTCTGTTGGGCAGCCGGGCTGAAGTCGACGCCGCGGCCAGGCTCGTTGTCGAGCTGCCAGCCCATGATGCGCTTGTCTTTGCCGTAGCGCTTGCCGAGCTCGGTCACGATTTGCTCGGTGTACTTGCGGTAGACGTCGCTGGAGGTGGAGTAGTTGTTGCGCGAGCCGTGCTCGGCCGTCTGCCCGTCGCTGTTGCGCAGGAATATCTCGGGGTGTTTCTGCGTGAGCCAGACCGGAGGCGTCGGCGTCGGGGTGCACATAATCACGCGCATCTTGTTCTTGTCGGCCAGGTCCACCACCTTATCCAGCCACCGGAAATCATACTTGCCTTCCTTGGGCTCCATGAAGGCCCATGCAAATTCGCCCACGTGGATGTACTCGAACCCGAGGTCGGCTATTTTCTTGATGTCTCGGTCCCACTGGCTTTCGTCCCAATGCTCGGGGTAGTAGTACACGCCAATCTCGGTGAGTTTTTCTTTGGCGAAGAAGCGTTGGGGAGATTGAGTTGATTGCGCAAAACCGCGCACCGCACTGCAACAGAGCAGCACCAAGAGAAAAGCTTTTTTCATAGGAAGTAGGGTAGGAGGTTGGTTGCAAAGAAAGCGGGAATGTCGGGGCTATGGAAAGATGGTTATCTATTTCCGCTAAAGATTTGCATTGATCAGGCAATAGTGCCGCTCAGGCTTCGCGCATCGTGGCTGAGCGGCACTATCAGCTTAACACGTGCACGTTCATCCGAAAGATTAGCACTTGAAATAGCGTCTTGCCGCAACGTGCAGAGCATACTGTGTGTCCTTGCCGTTAAGGCAAGACAAACCCAAGGGTTATCTTGCTACCGATCTGCTCCTTCCACCGACTCAGCTATGATGCAAAACCCTTACTACTTGCGTGGCTTACAGGCCGCTATGGTCCTAACGTTGGCTGGCTGTACCACCAGCAAGACCTCAGCCCCTACGGCGGCTACTACGGCACCTGCTACCACCATAACAACGGCCACGGCGGCGGCTCCTTCCATCAAAGGCGTCGGCATCAACCCCGCTGACATCGACCCGTCCGTATCGCCCTGCGACGACTTCTACCAGTTCTCGGGCGGCAACTGGTTGAAGAGCAACCCTATCCCGGCCTACGCTTCCAGTTGGGGGCCGCGCAACCTGCTCGGCGACCGGACGCAAGCCATGCTGCGCCAGATTCTGGAAGAAGCCGCCGCTAACACCTCGGCTACCAAGGGCTCCAACCTGCAAAAAGTCGGCGACTTCTATGCTTCCGGCATGGATTCGGTGACGCTGGACAAGGCGGGCCTGACGTATTTGCAGCCCGAGCTGAAGCACATTGCCGCCATCAACGACCTGAAGAGCCTGCACGCCAGCCTGGCCCGCCAGCAGATGCTTGGTACCGGCGCCTTCTTCCGCGCCGGCGTCGGGCCCGACCGCAAGAACAGCACCGTGTACGCCGTCAACCTCAATCAGGGCGGCCTCGGCATGCCCGACCGGGACTACTACCTCAAGGACGATGCCCGCTCCACGGCCATCCGTACGGCCTACATCACCTACATGACCAATACCTTCCGTCTCATGGGTGACTCGGAGGCCACGGCCAAGCAGAAGGCAGCGGCCGTATTGGCGCTGGAAAAGAAGTTGGCTGAAGCCAGCAAAACCCGGGTAGAGCTGCGCGACCCACAGGCCAACTACAACAAGATGACTGTGGCCGACTTCCAGCGCCAGTACCCCAGCGTGGGCTTGCCGGTGTTGCTGACTGCCAACGGGTTAAGCGCTGCCAAGGAAGTAATAGTAGGCCAGCCAGCTTTCTTCCAAGAGCTAAGCAACGTGATGAAAGCCACGCCGCTAGCCGACGCCAAAACCTACCTGACCTGGCAGTTAGTTAGCTCGGTGCCCTCGGCGCTGCCCAAGGCGTATAGCGACGAAGCCTTCCGGTTTGCGCAGGTACAGAGTGGCACCAAGCAGCAGCCAGTACGTTGGAAGCGCATGCTAGCCGCCACCGACGCGACGCTCGGCGAGGCCTTCGGCCAGCTGTACGTAGACAAAGCCTTTCCGCCAGCCGCCAAGCAAAAGGCCCTGGAAATGGTAGCTAACATTCGGGCTTCCATGACCGAGCACATCCAAACCAACACCTGGATGAGCGACGCCACCAAAGCCGAAGCCCTGAAGAAGCTGAACGCCCTGCGCGTAAAAATCGGTTACCCCGACGTGTGGAAAGACTACTCGGCGCTGACTATTTCGCGCGAGTCGTACCTGAAAAACGTGCTGGCGGCGCGGCAGTGGAACTACACTCAGAACGTGAAGAAGTACGGCGGACCGATTGACCGCAACGAGTGGGGCATGACGCCGCCCACCATCAATGCCTATTACAGTCCGCCGATGAACGAAATCGTGTTTCCGGCCGGCTACCTGCAACCCCCGTTCTTCGACCCCAACGCCGACGATGCGGTAAACTACGGCGCCATCGGCGGCGTGATGGGCCACGAAATGACCCACGGCTTCGACGACCAAGGCCGCCAATACGACTCCCAAGGCAACCTGCGCGACTGGTGGACGCCCACCGACGCCACGGAGTTCACCAAGCGCGCCGCCGTGGTTGGCCGCCAGTACGACGCCTTCTCGCCCCTCGACTCGGTGCACGTCAACGGCAAGCTCACGATGGGCGAAAACCTGGCCGACTTCGCGGGCCTTACCATCGTGTACGGCGCGCTGCAAAAGCAGCTCCAGAAGCAGTACGGCGACAAGCCCCGCCCCGTCATCGACGGTTTCACGCCCGAGCAGCGCTTCTTCTTGAGTTGGGCCCAGCTGCGCCGCCAGAATATTCGGCCCGAAGCGCTGCGCCAGCAAATCCTCACCGACCCGCACTCGCCTGGCCAGTACCGCACCATCGGCCCGCTCATGAACATGCCGCAGTTCTACGAAGCCTTCGGCTGCAAAGAAGGCCAGAAGATGGTCCGCGCCGAAAGCGACCGAGCCAAGATTTGGTAGATGGTTTAGCCTGTAACCATTGGTTTAACAGCCACTTGCGCGGGATGCTGGCTGCCTAGGTAAGGAACCTAACACGCGTTAATTTTGATGTAGTGGAATCTTCTGGCTGGCAACCGCAACAGTAAGAAAGACCGCTCCATAGTGTCAGTAACAAATTCCCAACCCCTTTTTCACTCTATGATTTCGAACAGAAACTTACTCCTTACGCTCGGCACAGCCGCTGGCTTTGCACTAGCTGGCTGCGCTTCTTCCACTTCCACCACCGCCCCCGACCGCGCCGATGCTGCGCCGGCCTCCACTACCGCCACCACTGAAACTGCTGCCGCTGCACCCGCCGTACCTGGTGTTGGGCTGGACCTAGCCGGCCGGGACCTGTCGGTTTCCCCCTGCGACGACTTTTTCCATTATGCGGGCGGTACGTGGTTGAAGAACACGCCCATTCCGGCCGCTCAAACATCGTGGGGCTCATTCAACATTCTGCGCGACCAGAACAACGCCGCCCTGCGCAGCATTCTGCAGGAAGCCGCCGCCAACACGTCGGCCCCCAAAGGCTCGAACCTGCAAAAAGTCGGCGACTTCTACGCCTCTGCCATGGACTCGGCGGCCATTGAAAAGGCGGGCTTGAAATACTTGCAGCCTGAGCTGGCCCGCATTCAGGCCGTGAAAGATTTGAAAAGCTTGCAAAACGCCCTGGTACGTCAGCAAAAGCTGCAAACCCGCTCGGTGTTTGGCTTGGGCGTCAACCAAGACCGCAAGAAGAGCACCGAGTATGCGCTCTATATCTCGCAAGGTGGCATCAGCATGCCCGACCGGGACTACTACCTCAAGGATGACGCTCGCTCGAAAACCGTCCGTACGGCCTACATCACCTACCTGACCAACCTCTTGAAGCTGCTCGGCGACAACGAGGCCACGGCCAAGAAAGGGGCCGAAACGGTAGTGCGCCTGGAAACCCGCCTGGCGAAAGCCAGCAAAGAGCGGGTTGCCCTGCGCGACCCGTATGCCAACTACAACAAAATGACCGTGGCGCAGGCCAATACGCAATTTCCTAACCTCGGCCTCCCGGCCATGCTTCCGCAGTTGGGGTTGGCGTCGGCCAAGGAAGTAATTGTGGGTCAGCCGGCTTTTTTCCAGGAAGTTAACGCCGCGCTCAAGCAAGAGCCAATAGCCGACTGGAAAACCTACCTGCGCGCCCACCTTGTCAATTCAATGGCGTCAGCTCTGCCTAAGGCGTATGTTGATGAGGAATTCCGCTTCACGCAGGTGCTGAGCGGCGCCAAGCAGCAACAGCCCCGCTGGAAGCGCATGAACCTGGCTACTGATGCGGCGTTGGGCGAAGCCTTCGGCCAGCTGTACGTGGAAAAAGCCTTCACTCCCGAAACCAAGGCCAAAGCGCAGGAGATGGTGGGCAACATCAAGGAAGCCATGGGCGAGCATATCCAGCAGCTTTCCTGGATGAGCGAGGTGACCAAGAAGGAAGCCCTCAAAAAGCTGAATGCGTTCAGCGTCAAAATTGGCTATCCCGATAAGTGGAAAGACTATTCGGCGCTCAACATCACGCGCGAATCGTACCTGAAAAACGTAATTGCCGCCCGCGAATGGGAAACTAACGACCGAATAAGCCGTTACGGCAAGCCCATCGACCGGTCGGTGTGGGGCATGACGCCGCCCACGGTGAATGCCTACTACAACTCGTCGCTCAATGAAATCGTGTTTCCGGCTGGCATCATGCAGCCGCCCTTCTTCGACCCCAAGGCCGACGACGCGGTGAACTACGGCGGCATGGGCGCCGTCATCGGCCACGAAATCACCCACGGCTTCGACGACCAGGGCCGGCAGTCGGACGCCGAAGGCAACCTGCGCGACTGGTGGACCAAGGAAGACGCCACGGAGTTCACCAAGCGCGCTGATATGGTTGGTGCGCAATACTCCGCCTTCCAACCGCTTGATTCAGTGTTTGTAAACGGCAAGCTAACCATGGGCGAGAACCTGGCCGACTTCGGTGGCTTGGCCTTGGCCTACTCGGCCCTGCAAAAGCAACTGGCCAAGCAATACGGCAACGGCCCCCGTCCCAACTACGACGGCCTGAAGCCGGAGCAGCGCTTCTTCTTGGGTTGGGCCCAAGTATGGCGCACCAACGCCCGCCCCGAGGCCCTGCGCCAGCAAGTGCTAACCGATCCGCACTCTCCCTCGCAGTACCGCACCAACGGCCCGCTCATGAACATGCCGGAGTTCTACGAAGCCTTCGGCTGCAAGGAAGACGCCAAAATGGTACGCGCCGAGAATGTGCGAGCCAAGATTTGGTAGTGGATAATTGCTGATTGCTAAATTGTTAAAAGGCGGCCTGCATTACGCAGGCCGCCTTTTTAAGTAATGGAACCGTCATGCTGAGCGAAGCCGGAGGCGGAGGCGGAGTCGAAGCATCTCGCTAGTGTGGTAAAATCAGCTACTCTGTTAGTGTCAGCACATAAGATGCCTCGACTGCTCAACACGATATTACCATTTCAACATCAGCGCGCGAGATGCTTCGACTCCGCCTCCGGCTTCGCTCAGCATGACCGTTTCACGACTCACTATTCATAGAAAGTAACTCCACGCACTGCCGGGCAATTTCCAGTTCCTCGTTGGTCGGTACCACCAGCACCTTCACCTTTGAATCCGCCGAGTTAATTTCCCGAATTCCTTTCACGCGTAGCGCGTTCTTTTCTTCGTCGAGCTGCACGCCCAAGTAGTCCATGTTCTGGCAGACCAGCTTGCGCACCAGGGCGTCATTTTCGCCGACGCCGGCCGTGAAGATAATGGCGTCGAGGCCGTTGAGGGCGGCGGCGTAGGCGCCTATGTATTTCTTGATGCGGTAGGCGTAGAGGTTGTAGGCGAGTTGGGCGTTAGCGTCGCCGGCTTCTATGGCGGCGGTGATGTCGCGCATGTCGCTGAGGCCGGTGAGGGCCAGCATGCCGCTTTGCTTGTTGAGAAGCGTGCTGACTTGGTCGGGCGTATAGCCTAGTTGGTTGATGAGGTGAAACACCACCGACGGGTCGATGTCGCCGGAGCGGGTGCCCATCACCAAGCCACTCAGCGGCCCAAAGCCCATGCTCGTATCCACCGATTTATCCCCGCGCACGGCCGCAATGCTGCAGCCGTTGCCGAGGTGCACACTCACCAGCCGGGCATTGGGGTTGTCGAGGTACTGCGCCGCCAACTCGGTTACGTACTTGTGGCTGGTGCCGTGAAACCCGTACACCCGGATGCCCTGCTCGGAATACAGCTCCGTCGGGATGGCGTAGCGGTAGGCTTCTTCGGGCATGGTCTGGTGGAAGGCTGTATCGAACACGGCTACTTGCTTGGCCTGCGGGAAGGTCTTTTCGGCCACTTCTATGCCCCGGTAGTTGGCCGGGTTGTGCAGCGGGGCCAGCGGAAACAGCCGCTTGATAGCCTCTTTCACCACCGGAATAATCAGTGCCGTGTCCGCGAATTCCTCGCCGCCGTGCACCACCCGATGCCCTACCGCTTCCACTTCGGCCGGGTCCTGTAGCACGCCGAGCTGCGGATCAGCTAGTAGGCGGGCTACTTCGCGCAGGCCAGCCTCGTGGTCGGGTAGCTCCACGCTCAGCACCGTGGTCGTTTCCTGTTCGCCGGCTAGCAGCTTGTGCGTCACCACCGCGTTGTCGAGCCCGATGCGCTCTACCAGGCCACTGCAAGCCGGCGTTTCCGAAGGCCACCGAAAGAACTGATACTTAATAGAGCTGCTGCCGGAATTGAGGACGAGTAAGTTCATGGATGTTGTGTTAGGCCCCTGAGCTTCCTTTAAGGAGTAAAGTAGCTAACGAAGCGCGCTTACCCACGTTGCACATGATGGGTGCAGTTGATGCAGACGGTTAACCGAATAGCACAGCTAGCTTACAGATGGTTACTTTACGCTATTCCTGCATTCAGTGCCCTACAGGTCAGCAGTTGCTTGCGGCGCTAGTGCAACTGCCAGGCAACCCGGAAGTTGCAGTCGGATCGACAGCGAAAATGAAGCAGATGAATAGCAATAGTTGACTTTGCCAATAAATAAAAGGTATTTATCACGGCTAAGTGGAAAAGCCGTTGCCTTTGCAATTGAACCAGCATTTAGACTATTACCCTATTTTCAAAATCAGCAAACAAGAATAATGAAACAGAAAATCCTATTTGTCGTGTGCCTACTGTTCGGATTGATGTTCATCAACTCCGGGTTGAACAAGTTCCTCAATTACATGCCCACGCCAACAGATCTGCCCGAGAAGATGCAGAAGGTTATGGCCGCTTTTATGGAAATAGGATGGCTGATGCCGCTTGTAGGGGCAGTTGAAATTATTGGCGGTATCCTCTTCATTATCCCAAAATTCCGGGCCCTCGGGGCTATCATCATTTTCCCGATTGTGATAGGAATTCTGCTGACCCACATCACAGTAGTACCTTCGGGGCTACCTATTGCGCTGGTGCTATTGGCCATCAATCTGTGGGTGCTTTTTGAAAACCGCCAGAAATATCTGCCGATGGTAAGAGCCAGCTTGTAGCAATTTCTACGACGCGTATAGATGGGCTGTACCACAGTAGTCTATATTTATAACCAAAACCGGGCTTAGTATCAATTACTTACTACGCAGCCGCACGTCCTTAACCCACTCTCTATGAAAATGCGCTTCACTTACTTGTCTGGTATTTGCTTGCTGATTTCAACGTTCACCTTTGCGCAAAAAGGGAAAACCTATGAAGTAAAGTCGCAGGATGGAAATATTGCCCTGAAGGTGGAAGCAGGCAGCAAGCTGCTATGGTCGGTGCAACACAAAGGCCAACCGCTACTTACCCCGTCGGCTATTTCGCTGCAACTTACCAAGGGGGTGCTTGGCGACGATGCCGTTGTTCGGTCGGCAACCACCAAAAAAGTCAATACCACCATCAAGGCTATCAATTACAAGAAAGCCGTTATCAGTGACCAATACAACGAGCTTACGCTAACCTGTAAAGGAGACTACGGGGTCGTTTTCCGGGTGTATAATGATGCCGTGGCGTATCGTTTCTTCACCAAAAAGAAGGGCGAGCTACTCGTGAAAAACGAAGAGGCGAACTTCAATTTTCCCGCCGACCAGAAAGCCTTCATTCCGATTCAGTGGGATTACCGGGGCGGTCAGAATTTCAACTCTTCGTTTGAAGCGCTTTACCACGAAATCACCCTCTCGCAGTTTCCCAAGGATTCCCTCGCCATCCTGCCGCTGCTGGTAGAGGCCGGTGAAAACAAGAAAGTGGTGATTCTGGAGGCCGACCTGGAAAACTATCCGGGGATGTACCTCAACTACCAGCCCGACGGCAAAGGGCTCAAGGGCGTATATGCCCCGTACCCATTGGAGGTGCAAAACGGCGGCTACAACACCATCAACCTCATTCCCACCAAACGAGCCGACTACATTGCCAAAACCACTGGCGCCCGCACGTTTCCCTGGCGGGCCATTGCCATCAGTGAGCAAGACAAAGAGCTGCTAAACAACGACATCGTGCAGAAGCTGGCCGCTCCGAGCCGCATAGCCGATGCCAGCTGGATCGAACCCGGACAGGTAGCGTGGGACTGGTGGAATAGCCGCGACATCACGCACGTCGATTTCAAGGTGGGGCTGAACACCGATACCTATAAATACTTCATTGATTTCGCGGCCGCCAACAAAGTAAAATACATTGTAATTGACGGGGGCTGGACGCCGCAGCTCGATCTTTTTCAGGTAAGACCCGAACTGGATCTGCAGCAGGTAATCGATTATGGCAAGCAGAAAAACGTCGGTGTTATTCTGTGGGCTTCGTGGAACGCCGTGGTGCACCAGATGGACAAGGCCTTTCCGCATTACGCCAAAATGGGCGCCAAAGGCTTCAAGATTGATTTCATTGACCGCGACGATCAACTGGCCGTAGCCTCCCTCTATGAAATTGCCGCTAAGGCCGCCGAGAGCAAGCTGCTCGTCGATTATCACGGCTCGTTCAAGCCTACTGGCCTGCACCGCACCTACCCCAACGTAATGGGCTACGAAGGGGTGAAAGGAATGGAGAACTACAAGTGGGCCGACGAAGACCAGCCCCGCTACGCCGTCACGATTCCGTATATCCGAATGATGGCGGGCCCCATGGATTACACGCCGGGCGCCATGCGCAACGTCAACCAGTTGAATTACCGCGCCATCGGGAGCCAGCCCATGAGCAAGGGCACCCGCTGCCAGCAGTTGGCCATGTACGTGGTGTACGAAGCTCCGCTGCAAATGCTCTCCGATAGCCCCACCGCATACATGAAGGAAAAGGAGTGCACCGACTTCATCGTGAAGGTGCCGGTAACGTTCGATGAAACCGTGCCGCTCGATGGCAAAGTCGGCGAGTACGTAGCCCTGGCCCGCCGCAAAGCCGACACCTGGTACGTAGGCGCCATGAGCAACTGGACGCCCCGCGACCTTACCCTCGATTTTTCGTTTCTGCCGCCTGGAAATTACCAGGCTGAAGTGTTCCGTGATGGCCTAAACGCTGATCGGAATGGCACGGACTACAAGAAAGAAGTGATGCAGGTTTCTGCAGGCCAAAAGCTTACGGTGCACCTTGCCCCCGGCGGCGGTTGGGCCGCCCGGATAGAGAAAGCGAAATAATGGCAGGCGAAGCTGTTCGGGACGGTCGTAAGACCGTCCCGAACAGCTTCGCTACAAAAGCTTGCGTCATGAAAATGGAAAGAAGAGCCTTCTTACAATCCTCGCTGGCGCTGGCGGCTTTGCCCCTCACCGGGTTGCACTCGGCAGTGGTAGCGGCTGATGCTACGGCGGCTTCCGAGAACCGGTTTAGAATAAGCTTAAACGCCTACTCTTTCAACGCACCGCTGCTGAGCGGGAAAACAACACTACCCGCGGTACTGGATTTTTGTGCTGCGCAAGGGTTCGACGCCGTCGACTTAACCGGCTATTACTTTCCTGGCTATCCGGCCACCCCACCCGATGAGTATGTGTATCAACTGAAAAGAAAAGCTCGCCGATTGGGCTTAGGCATCAGCGGCACTGGCATCCGCAACGAGTTAGGCCAAACAGATGCTACCGCCAGAGCTGGCGAAATAGCCTTGGTAAAACGATGGATTGAAGTAGCTGCGAAGCTCAGCGCCCCGGTACTTCGCATCTATACCGGCAAAGCGCAACCCGAAAAAACAGTGTGGTCGGCCACCGCCGACCGAATGATAGAAGACATTAAAACGTGCGTGGCTTACGGCAAGGCGCGCGGCGTTATGGTCGCAATTCAAAACCACAATGATTTCATCAAAACCGCCGACCAAGCCCTTGACTTCATGAAAAGGGTTGATGATGAATGGTTTGGGCTGGTGCTGGACACGGGTAATTTCGTCACCAATGAAGCGTACGGGGAAATAGCCAAAGCCTCGCTCTACGCGGTGAACTGGCAGGTAAAAGAGAAAATCGATTATCCTGGTAAGAGCGAGAACATGGACTTGCTGAAATTATTCCGCATCATCAAAGCCTCGCCGTATCGGGGCTACCTGCCCATTGAAACCCTGAGCCCCGGCGACCCATTCGCTATTATTCCACCGTTTTTCAAGCAAGTAAAAGACGCCATGGCCCGGGCAATGAAAAGCTAGCAGCGCTTATTGTCCACCAACAGCGCCGTAGCTTTGCTTTGTATCTCCTTGTTGATTAACCGTCTACCAAAACTGCTCTATGAAATTCCGGGCCTTGCTGTTGCTTCCTGTTGCGCTTACGGTGTTGCTTGGCTTTGCCCCCGGCAAAGAAGTTATTCCGCAGATAGGTGTAGTCGCACCCATCGAGCAGGACAGTATACTCTATGCCGCCGGGTTTCGGATGCTAGGGGAGACGGTGAGCCGCATGGTTTCACCGTCCTTATCGGAGGAGCAGTTCAAGCAAAACTTGGCCCGGATAAAAAAGGCGAAGTGCAAAGTATTTCTCTGCAACGTTTTCTTTCCTGGCAAACTAAAAATTGCCGGACCCAACGTGGATAATGCCAGAGTGGTGGCGTATGCCGACAGTGTTTTCTCGAGAGCCCAACAAGCCGGTATTCCCTTTATCGTTTTAGGCAGCGGTGGGGCCCGCCGAATTCCGGAGGGCTACAATGTACAGAAAGCCCAAGCCGATTTCGTGGTCCTGTGCCGCCAAATGGCGGTTGCGGCCCAAAAGCACGGAATCATGATTGCCATTGAAAGCCTGGAAGCGACCGAAACAAATTTCCTGATTACGCTAAAGTCGGCGGCCGATGTGGTACGCGCGGTTAACCATCCTAACTTCAAACTCAACGCGGATATTTTTCACATGATGCGCGAGGGCGAATCACCGCAAAGCATTGTTGACGCGAAAGACTTATTGGTTTACTGCGAAATAGCCGAAAAAGAAAAACGCTCTTACCCGGGTGTTCGAGGCGACGATTTCAAGCCCTATCTACGAGCTCTAAGAAAGGCCAACTACCAAGGCTACATTTTCATTGAAGGCAATACAAGCAACCCAAGCGCCGATACCCCGCTCACCTTCGCTTATCTGACCAAGCAATTAAAAGAAGTATACGCAGAGAAATAAGTGTTTTCCTCTTAGAAAACCACCGGTCAAACCACCGCTGATTTTACGTGCAAGGAAATGCGGAACCGCCCGCTATTATTCCTGCGCCTGAATAGCCGTAATAATTACCGTGTTGAAAACGTCTTCCACGGTGCAGCCGCGGCTTAGGTCGTTTACGGGCTTGTTGAGGCCTTGCAAGACCGGGCCAATAGCTAATGCGCCGGTTTCACGTTGCACGGCTTTGTAGGTGTTGTTGCCGGTGTTGAGGTCGGGGAAGATAAGCACGCTGGCCTGACCCGCCACCTCCGAGCCGGGCAGCTTCTGGCGGCCCACCATGGGGTCGACGGCGGCATCGTACTGAATGGGACCTTCCACGAGCAGGTCGGGGCGGCGCTGCTTAACGAGCTGCGTAGCCTGCCGAACCTTCTCAACATCAGCCCCCTCGCCCGAAGTACCCGACGAGTACGAGAGCATAGCAATGCGCGGCGCAATGCCAAACCGCTCACTGCTTTCGGCCGAGGAAATAGCAATTTCAGCTAGCTGCTCGGCCGTCGGGTTGGGGTTTACGGCGCAGTCGCCGAACACGGCCACCCGGTCGGGCAAACACATAAAGAACACCGACGACACCACCGATACGCCCGGCTTGGTTTTAATGAACTGCAAGGCCGGCCGGATGGTGTGCTGCGTGGTGTGCACTGCCCCCGACACCATGCCGTCGGCGTGACCCTTGTACACCATCATGCTCCCGAAATACGACACGTCGCGCATGAAGTCGCGGGCCATGTCGTAGTTCACGTTCTTGGTTTTGCGCAGTTCATAGAGTGTCGTTACGTAGTCGTCGTAGTGTTCGGCGTGGGCCGGGTCGATGAGCTGCACGCGGCTTAGGTCCAGGTTCAGGCCGAGGCGCTTGACGGAGGCTGTAATGGCCGTGGGGTCGCCGAGGATGGTGAGGTCCACCACATCCTCGTTGAGTAGGCGGGCCGCCGCGCGCAGAATTCGGTCGTCGTTGCCTTCGGGTAGTACGATATGCTTACGCTGGCTTTTGGCCCATTGCAGCAGCCGGTACTGAAACATGTGCGGCGTAATGCCCTCTGGCTCAAAGGTTACAATTCGTTCCTGTAGCGCCGCTACGTCCACGTACCGGTTGAAAGTGTCGATGGCCAGCCGGATTTTCTTGGGGTTGTCGGCCGTGATGCGCGACTGAATGGCGCCGATAGTGGTAGTAGTGAGGAAGGTGCCGGTTTGCACGGTCAGAATGGGCACCACCGTCTGTAGGCCTTCTATGAGCCGCAGAATTGGTGCTTCAGGCTCCAGCCCGCCGGTGAGCACCAGCCCGGCCACCCGCGGGTAGTTGGCGGACGCATTGGCTTGCAGCGCAATCAGCAAAATATCGGCTCGGTCGCCAGGCGTTACAATCAGGACGTTCTCGGCAATGCGGGTCAGGAAGTTGGGCACCTGCATGGCCCCGGTAATGAAGTGGTCGACTTGGTTAGTTAGCTGCGCTTCCCCAAACAAGAGCTTGCCCCCCAACTGCTCCTGAATC
>NZ_DASVSY010000057.1:0-17719 GCF_036387835.1 Hymenobacter sp.
TCGAAGCATCTCGCTAGTGTGGTAATCAACAACCGGATGAGGTTACCACACTAGCGAGATGCTTCGACTCCGGCTGCGCCTGCGCTCAGCATGACGGCCTTTTTCATCCGAAGCGAACAACGAAAAACCAACAACGAAAAACGACTTATGCACCAAGCCGCCGACTACCTCCGCCAACGCCTTCACGACTTTACGCCTGAGTTTGGCATTATCCTCGGTACGGGCCTTGGGGCCTTGGTCAAGGACCTGACCATTCACCACACATTTCCCTACGCCGAGATACCCAACTTCCCCGTTTCAACGGTGGAAAGCCACTCCGGCAATTTATTGGCCGCTGAGCTGGCTGGCCGGAAAGTGCTGGTAATGCAAGGCCGATTCCATTACTACGAAGGCTACACCATGGAGCAAGTGGTGCTGCCGGTGCGCGTGATGAAGCTGCTCGGTATCCAGAAGCTATTTGTGAGCAACGCCGCCGGTGGCCTGCACCCCGACATGGAGTATTCGGACTTGATGTTGCTCGAAGACCACATCAACCTGCAGCCTACCAACCCGCTGGTCGGCAAAAACCTTGACGAGCTGGGCCCCCGCTTCCCCGACATGCTGGAGCCCTATAATGCCAGACTGTTGCAGCAAGCCGAAGAAGCTGCCCGCACCCTCGGCTTCGCCAACAAAGTACGCCGGGGCGTATACGCCAGCCTGCCCGGCCCCATGCTCGAAACGCCCGCCGAGTACCGCTACCTGCGCACCATCGGGGCTGATGCCGTAGGCATGAGCACGGTGCCCGAAGTAATTGCCGCCGTGCACATGGGCTTGCCTGTGCTGGCTATTTCCGTCATCACCGACCTCTGCTCACCGGGCAAGCTAAAGCGCGTAGCCATAGCCGATATCCTGCGCGTAGCCGCCGACGCCGAGCCCCGGCTCACGGCGCTATTGAAGGCCGTGGTCGAAATGCAGTAAGCTTTAGTTCATACCCACATAAAAAGGGCGCCGCAAGATTGCGGCGCCCTTTTTATGTGGGTATGAAATGAATCAAGGTATAAGGCCGAACTCCAGTGTGTTTGTCTCCTTCGCATTGTTGTTCTGATGCAGCAGAATTTGCTCGGGCTGCGAACCACCATTGGGCCAACTGCCATTGATGCTGTACGTCTGGATGTCGCCTTTATGGTCGGTTAGTTCAAGGCTGTGGCCGGCGCTGGTAAGCTTCCATGTACCGTTGAATTCAGTGCCAGTCGCCAAGATGGTTTGCGTGTAAATGTGCTGTGCTTTAAAGGCGAGAGTGTAACGGTCTTTGATATCGTTGCCGGAGCTAATAACCTGGCCGTCACCGAGAATTTTATCTAGCTGCCAAGTATGAAGCAGTTGAGAGTCAGCCAAACCGGGTGGTGGAACACAGCCGCAATCTTGGTTGTTGCAGGCAGTGAGCATACCAGCCAGCAACAGCAGTAGTAAAAGGAAGTGGTAAGTGTGGCGCATAAGCAAAAAAGGAATGAAATACGTATCAGTCTAACAGATAACATGGGGCCGCCGAATGGTTGCAAGCACCATACCTAATTAGGTAGTTTCTGTTGCCTCTACCTAATGTTGAGCCGCTTTCGGCCGTAGCTCAGTATCGTAAATACCCCAATGCCGCCTTCCACGGTGCTCTTAATGGAAGAAGGCTGCGAAAACGGGTTGCCGTTGGCATTGCGCGCATCGTTCACCGACTGCCGGAATAGGTAGTAGGGCCGGTCGAAGTGGTAGAGCGTTACAAAAAGCCGGTCGCCAGGATCGAAGATGTAGCTGGTGCCGAGGGTGAAGTTGGTGCCGTCGTTGAGGCGGTCTTCCACGTCGTAGTCCACTTCGGGGTCGTCGGAGATACTGTCGCGGTGAACTTGTAGGCGGTAGTAGTCGCCCACTCCGGCGGGGTCGGTGAAGTTGGTTAATACAAAAGCTTCGCGCGACTCGGGAGGCAGGTCGTTGTATTGATATTCCACCGAATCGATGGGGACGCGGGTGGGCATGGTGGCAGTGCCCGTCACGCGGCGGCCTTTGGTGTCGGTTACTTCCAGCTTAAACGTATCGCCGGGGCGGGCCACCACCCGACGCAATCCAATGTGCGTGAAGGCTTTACGAGTAGTGCGGTCAGCCGCCGGGAAATAGCGTAGCTCTTGCACTTGGCCGTTGGGCAGTGTGAGCTTCACGGTGACGTCGCTAGGAACTACCGGGTCGGGGCTAGAAAGGTAGGGCACCGATTCGGTCACGGTGAGGCGCGGAATCTGGCCGTTTTCGAGGTAGCACTCCACCACCAGCTGCGCGGGCAGGACGGGCAAATCCACCTCAATGTTCTTCTGCAAGTCGCAGCCTGCAAATGGCACCAAAACCAGCAGCCAGGCCAGCCGTCTAAAAAGCAGAGAAGTAGTTACGAACTTGAACATAAAAGCAATGTAGCAACAAACCGGAGTACCAGAAGCGGTACTTAAAACTTGAAATTGTAGGTCACGGCCGGAATAACGGGGAACAACGAAACCTGCCGGGCCCGGTAGCCGGTCACGGGCGCATCGTCGTCTGCCCGAATCTGGTCGAAGTACACGAAATAGGGGTTGCGGCGGTTATAAGCGTTGTACACGCTGAACGTCAGGTCCGACTCTGTAAACCAGCGGTTGGGCTTCATCCGCCAAACCAAGCCAAGGTCCAGCCGATTATAGGAGGCCAGGCGGTAGGAGTTACGGTCGGGGTAAACCGGCACCGCTTCTATTTCGCCCCCAAACACATCTTGCACTGCAAAGCGGCCCGCGGGCAAGGTGGTGGCATTGCCGGTTGTATACACAAACGAGCCGGTCAGGTTCACTCGCTCACTGAGCTGGTGCAAGAGCACTACCGTAAGGTTGTGGCGCCGGTCGTAGTTGGGGTAGAAGGTCCGGCCGCCGTTGATGCCGCTGGTTTCGCGCTGCGGCGGAAACCTGCGCTTGCTCCACGAGAGCGTGTAGCCGATCCAGCCGGTCGTGCGGCCGGTTTTCTTCTCTATATAAAACTCGTTGCCGTAGGCCCAACCCTTGCCAAATAAGAATTCGGTATCCAGGTCCGGATTTACAAACAGTTGCGCGCCGTCCTTGAAATCCACCTGATTCTGCGCCCACTTGTAGTACACTTCGTTGGTAAGCAAGTACTTGCCATCGCCAAGCAGAAAGCTAACGCCCGTGGCCACCTGCTGCGAGCGTTGCGGCTTCACCGACAGCCGCGAAGGGTACCAGATGTCGGTGGGCAGGGTGGCGCCAGAGTTCGTCACCAGGTGCACGTACTGGTACATCAGGGCGTAGCTGGCCTTGAGCGACGTTTTGGGCGTGAGCGAATAGCGGGCCGAGCCCCGCGGCTCGAGGCCGCCGTAGGTGTTGGAGCCGCTTTGGAAGCCGGTTAGCCGCAATCCGTACTCGAACTGCCATTTGTCGGAGGGTTTGAAATTGTCGGAGGCGTACACGGCGCCTTCCTGCCCGCGGTAGTTCACGTCGGACCCGATGTTGAGGCGGCCGTCGTCGGAGCCGGCTTGGAGGCGGCCCACCCCAAAAAGATGGGAGGTAGCCTGCACTCCAAACTTCAGCGCGTGCCTGTCGTTGGGGGCGTAGTCGAGGTCGGTGCGGATGGAATAGTCGCGGATGTCGGAGGCCAGGTTGAAGCTGAACTGATCGAGCTTGTTGGTGACGTCGTACTGATAGTTGGTGACGGAGGCGGTGGTGTTGAGGTAGAGGCGCTTGTTGAACACGTGGTTCCAACGGGCCGCGCCCACCGTGTTGCCCCAGGTAAACATGAAATCGAAGCCCCCTTGCGAGGCAAAAGCAAAGGCATCGCGCCCGTAGTAGCCGCTCAGAAACACCTGGTCTTTGGGGCCGAGGGTGTAGTTGGCTTTGGCGTTGAAGTCGTAGAAGTAATAGTCTGGAATAGGGTTGTACTCCGGGTCGGCTTCGTTAAGCTTATTGATTTGGCGGGTAAAGACATCGAAGTAGGTACGCCGCCCCGATATAATAAACGAGCCTTTATCTTTCACAATGGGCCCTTCCACCGTCAGGCGCGAAGAAATCAGTCCTAAGCCACCGCTCACCCCGAATTTCTTTCGGTCGCCCTCCCGGAGCTTCACATCAATTACCGACGATAACCGCCCGCCGTACTGCGCCGGAAAGCCACCCTTGTACAGGTCTACGCTGGCTACGGCATCGGGATTGAACACCGAAAACAGCCCGAACAAGTGGCTAGGGTTGTATACCAGCGCATCATCCACGAGTACCAGGTTCTGGTCGGAAGAACCCCCGCGCACAAACAAGCCGCTGGTTCCTTCACCGCCGTTTTGCACGCCGGGCTTAAGCTGCAGCGTTTTCAGGATGTCGACTTCACCGAACAGCGCCGGCAGCAGCTTGGCTTCCTTGGCTGTGAGGCGCTCCACGCTCATCTGAGTGGTTTGAAGCTTCTGCTCCAAGGTGCCGGAGCCTTCCACTACCACTTCATTGAGCGTGTTAGTTGATTCCGGCAGGTTAAACGACACCTTCTGGTCGCGGGAGAGGTTTAATTCCCGCGTTTGGTTTAAGTAGCCAATAAAGGAAACGACCACCTGGTAGCGGCCTGCGGGCAGCACCAGCGAATAGAAACCGGCCGCGTCGGTCGTGACACCCGTACCCAGGGCGGGAACCGTAACGGAGGCACCGGGTAGAACGTCCCGGTTGCCGTCTGCCCGCACATAGCCACTCAACGTGTAGCTGCCCTTCGACTGAGCTGATGTTGGAGGGGCAAGCAGGAACCCAAAAAAGCTAAGAATAAGGAGCAGATACGGTAAACGCATTCGGGGGGGATAAGTGCAGTTGCCACAAAGGTAGGCTGCTTAGTAACGCCCCAACGCCCCGGATAGTTTGTAATACAGCTCTTCGTTTCTGTCTGGAGGAGCTTATCCCAGAAAGGGTTGTACCGCTTGGGCTAATTGCGGCGCCGGCACCACGCCCGACTGCCGCCACACCGGTTGTCCTTTATAAAACAGAATCAGAGTTGGAATGCCCTGCACGCGGAATTGTTGCGCCGTTGCGGGGTTGCGGTCCACATCCACCTTGATGATTTTGAGTTTGCCTTGGTGCTGCGCGGCTACTTGCTCGAGAATAGGCGCCATGGTTTTGCACGGACCACACCAATCAGCATAAAAATCAACCAGCACGGGCATGCCAGGACTGTTGATGAGTTCGGAGAATGATTTTTTGGGCATGGCAACTAACAGTTGAATAGGTTTGGGCCAGGCTGTTGGAACGACAGCCTGAAGTACACTGCATACGAAACGCGTAAGTCCACGTTCCCGAAGGCGAGGCCTTTACCGCAAAAAGGCCCGATGCGTACGCACCGGGCCGTTAGATAAACGTTAGGACTGTATTATTTCTTTTTGTCTGCTATGATGGTCGTAACATCGTTGGCAGTTTCAGGGAACGAGAATTTACCGCTAACCACTTTTTTGCCTCCTACCTGACACTCCCATACATAAGTGCCAGGCAAGGCGCGGGCGGCTTCTCCCGTTTCGGCCTTGAAATAGTCGGGCTCAGTAGGTTCGGAAGGGAAAATCACGTCGATACCGTTCTGGCCACCAGCCACTTCTTTTACTAGAATATACACCTTGCCGCTGGTGTTATTGGTAACAACAAACTTGGCAGAATAAGCGCCCAGGGAGCCAAACTTATCCATAACACCAAGTTTCATGAAGGCATCGGTGGAAACCATCCATGTTTGCGCTTTTAAGTCGGTCGAGGACAATAGCATCAAAGCCACCCCTAGACCGGCAACTCGTAACAGAGAAGTGAGTTGCTTAGAAAAATTAAGAGTAGAAACGCCCATAAGTATGATGATAAAGTGAGAAGGCAAAAAAAGAACAGAAAAGTGAAAAAATTAAGACGACTTACTGTTAAACCGTTCGAGTCCAACCAAATATAGAAGTATTCTGCTCTGGCTGGTGCTGTAACCGTTAGTTTTTTTATCCCTATTCGGGAAACTAGCTGCTTAGATATCGTTGTTTTCAACATGCTAGTTATCATCTTCCTATGCCGCGTCGTCCTATTTTCGATTCCCAATCTGAACTTGCTGCATTCACGGTTAAGCCTGCTGGCAACTGTTGTGCCTTGTGTGAGCGGGAGGTACAGCAGTTGTCGCGGCACCACTTGATACCGCGCGAGGAAGGTGGCCGCCACGGCCCTACTGCTGACCTTTGCCAACCCTGCCACAGCAGTGTGCACTTACTGCTCGACAACAAAGAACTAGCCCGCCAATACCACACCATTGAAGCGTTGCGCAGCGCCGAAAAACTGCAGAAGTATTTGCATTGGATTCGCCGCAGCCGAGTGGAGCGTATTTCCAACCGTCGCAGAAACGGGTGACGGGTTACATTCAACAATTATCATTTAACAATCAGCTATCGGCTATCGGCACCTGGTAGGCAAGTGGGGTATGGCTTCCGTTTAGCGCTTGATTGCATGTTGGTATGCTAAGGGTTGCTACTTGTAGCGTCACGACCGATCAGGACAACCGATATTTGCCACCTGCTTGTTACATGATAAATGGTAATTGTTAAATGAGGTTCGTTTCTTTCCGGCAGCTTCGCCAGCAGCCAACTATTGTGGTGGACAGTGTGGGTTTGTGCGCGGCACTTACGCTGGCGCATTGGCGCGGGGCCGCCACGCCAGCGCCGCTGCGCGACGATACCAGCGCCGGGTCCGTGCTCCGGGCTTTGCATGCGCCCGAAACACCTGGTATGGAGGCTACGGCCGTTACGGCCAATCATTTCGACGTAGATGGGTTTGTGGGCGTGTGGAGCTTGCTGAACCCGGAGCTGGCTTTGCGCCACGAGCACCTGCTTCGCCTCACCGCCACCCTTGGCGACTTTCGGGAGTTAAACTGGCAAGACCCGCTGGCCGACCACGCATTGCGGCTAGTCTGCTGGCTCAATGCCCGGGAAAAGGAGCTCTTCTACGTGCCGTTTGGGGCGCCCGCGCTACGCCGCCGCGAAGACGAAGCCTCGGCCGAGAAGTTCGAATGGTTTCTCCCGCGCTTTCAACAGGTGCTGGAAAACCCGGAAACCGACCGCGCCGCGTGGGAGCCGGAGTACGAGCGTGTACAACAAGCTGCCGCCGTGTTGCGAGAAGACAGCACCACGCTCACCCGCTACCCCGAAATTGGCTTGGTGGTTGTGCGGACGCCAGAGCCGCTGCCGTACTACGCGCTATTCGGGCCCACCGCTGGCTACGACATCGTGCTCAGCCTTTACGATGGGCAGCGCTACGAATTCGAGTACAAGTACACCACCTGGATAGACCTCGAAAGCCGTCCTACACTGCCCCGCCTGCCGCTCGATGGCTTGGCAACTCAACTCAATGCCCGCGAGCAAGCCGCCCACCGCTGGACGTTCGACGGCATCACCGATACCGGGCCGCTGCTGCGCCTGGCTGGCAAAAGCCTTAACAAAGTCCAGCGCTACGCCGACCCCGACCAGCGGCCCATTCATGCCTCTTCCATCGCGCCGGAGGATGTAGAGCAATTGGTAGTGGCTTTTTTCCAAGGGAAATATGCTGCCATACAGCCTAAACGGTATTGGACCTGGCCAGAAATCAAGGCGGCCGGCCAGTAACGCAAAGCCTCTACGCGTTTCGTCGCCCGGCTGTAGAGACGCGACACTTCGCGTCTCGCCGTTGCTGAGGTTGTTCCGTTGGCTGTGGCGCGAAGCCTGCGCTTCGCGCATCGTTGAACGATGCTTATTTGCTACAGCGTGGCTATTTGTTGTTCAACGACGCGCGAACCGCAGGCTTCACGCTATAGCCTTTGACACTACAAGACCTGCTCTTGATAGGTCGTTCAACGTAGAGACGCGAAGTGTCGCGTCTCTACAGCCGGGCAGAAGAATGCGCAGAGGCTTTGCGTTACACTTCTTCGCCGAAGCCTACAATCTGTAGCGAGCTGATGCCGCCGACGCCTTTGCGCACGTTGATTTGGGTGCTGACGCGCTCTTTGAGGGCTTCGACATGGGAAATGATGCCGATGGTTTTGCCGGTTCCCTGCAAGGTTTCAAGGGCGGAAAGGGCCATATCCAGTGCATCAGGGTCGAGGGTACCGAAGCCTTCGTCGATAAAGAGCGTATCGATTTGGGTGCGGTGGCTGGCCAATTCTGATAGTCCTAAGGCCAGCGCCAAGCTCACCAGAAAACTCTCCCCACCCGATAAGGAGTTCATCGTGCGGCAGCTGCCTCCTTGGTACTCGTCCACGATAAGTAGGTCGAGGTGCTGGTCGGGGTTGCGCAGGATGCGGTACCGGTCGGTGAGGCGGTGCAGGTGGCGGTTGGCCAGGTCGGTGAGGCGGGCCAGGGTGAGGCCCTGGGCAAATTCGCTGAACTTCTTGCCATCGGCCGAACCGATAACCTCTGCCAGCTGGCGCCAGCGGCGGGCTTCCTGCTGCTGGGTTGCGAGTTGCTCGGCCAGGGCGGCGTGGCGCTCTTGGCCGCTGCGGTGGTCGAGTAGGCGCTGCTGCCGTTGACCTAGCTGCTGATTTAGAGTGGCTAGTTGCTGGTTGCTGCTGGTTAGTTGCTGTTCTATCGACTCTAAGGGCTCCTCGGTGAGGGCGCGGGCTTGCTCTTGCTGGAGCTGCTGCGCCAGGTCGGTGAGGGTTTGCTGAGTGACGGCCAGGGCCTGCTCGTGGCGCTGGAGCTGGTCGGCGAGGCGGCGCACCTCGGGGTCGGGGAGGAGCAGGGCGGTGAGGGCGGCCGGGTCGGGGGCGAGGCCGGCGGCGGTAAGGGCGGCGGTGAGCGTGGTGTGCTGCAACTCCCGAAGCTGCTGCTGCGTCTGGGCATCCTGCTCCCGTTGCTGCTGTTGCGTGTTGGCGAGGATCAGGGCGGTTTCGTGCTGTTGCAGCGCCTGTTCGGCCTGCTGGCGCCGGGTTTCGGTTTGGCGCACCTCTTCTTCCAGCTGCTGACGGGCGTGGGCGACATCAGCGCCAGGGAAAAGCTCCTGGCGCTGGCGCTGCTGTACTTGGATAGCATTGTACTGGTCGAGTACGGTTTGCTTGCGGGCGCGGAGCCAAACATCCAGCTCCGTCTTCTGCCGTTCAGCTTCAGTGGCAGTTACGCTTACGCCGCTCAACTCGTTCGTGGCTTTGTCGCGCTGCTGCTGCTTGTCGGTGAACTCCTGGATGCGTAGGCGGGCCTGCTCCATGAGGGCGCGGCCGTTTTCCTCGGTGAATACCATCCCGAAGTTTTCGAGCTGGCTTTGAATCATGATCCGAGCGGCGGGGCCGCGCTCTTCGGCATCGGCCAGCTCGGCTTCCAAGTGCACCACGGCCTGCGCGTACTCTTGCTGCTGGCGGGTAGCGGCTTCCTGCTGGCTGCTGGCTTGGGTGAGGTGCTGGTTGGTGACATTGTGCTGGTCGCGCAGCTCTTTTAGCTCTTGTACCAGCGCCTTCACTTCTTCGGCGGCCCCTTTCTCACCTGATTCGGGTAGCAGCTGGATGGTATCGGTCGGCACTTCCGTTGGTTCGGGGCCGGCTTGCTCCAGCATGGTCACGTAGGTATTGAGGCGGTTGAAGCGAGTACCCAAAGCCCTTACTTTCTGGCTCAAGTCCTCCTCGCGTTGCCGGTCGTGCTGAAAAGAATCTTCGTTCACACCTAACACGCCCGCCAGGTACGGGTGCTCAGTGGCGCCGCACACGGGGCACGGCTGGCCGGACTCTAGCAGTTGGCGGGTGTCGGTGTGCGACAAAATCAGCTGCTGCATTTGCAGGCTGCGGCGCAAATCGTCCCAATGCTGCTGCTCTTTTTCCTGCTCGCGCACCAGGCTGGCTACGTGGTAGCGCAGGCGGCACAGCCAGACGTTGCGGGTATTGAGGGCGGTTTGCTGGCGGGTGGTGAGGGCCTGCAAGCGTTGGCTAGCTTCGGCGGCAACTTGCTGGTGGCGGGTGGCGGCCTCCGTGGCCTGCTGCTGGCGCTGACGGGCTTCGTGTAGGCGTTGGCGCAGCTGGCCTAGCTCCGCTTTCAAGTACTCCCACTGTTGCAGGCTGGCCGAGAGGTCGGGCAGCGTTTCGTTTAGCTCACTTACGTTGGCGTTCAGCTCCAGCCACTTGCTTAGCTCGCGCACTTGCTCGCGCAGGGCGCGGGTACGGCCAGCGGCTTGTTCGGCCGTAGCTTTCAAGGACTTGCATAACTCGTTTTTCAACTCGTACTCTTCCTTCGCCAACTGCAGCTGCTTATTGGCTTCCCGCATCAAGCCGTCTAGCTGCTCGGCTTCCCGCAGCTTGGGCTCTTGCAGCTGGCGGGTAGCGAGGGCCGTTTCGTAGGCTTGCTGTGCGGTGGCGCGGGCGGCGGCGGCCGTGTCGCGGAGCTGCTGGAGCTGCGGGAGGCGCTGCCGGAACTGCTCGGCCTCCTGGCGCAGGCGGGCTATATGCGTGTCGGACTGCCGGAGCAGCGCCCAATCGGTGGCGAAGGGCGCCGCCTGCGTGTGTAAAGCCAGGCGCTGCTTGAGAGGGGTGAGGATATCGGTTTGGGCCGTGAGTTGAAGCTGGCGAGTCTGGTTTTCCTGGTGGCGCGTGCGCAAATCCTGCAGGCGCCGCAGCCAGATTTGGGTTTCCAGAAGCTTCTGCCGGGCAGTGGTAGCTTCTTCGAGCTGCTGTTGGAGCTGCTGGATTTCCACTTCCAGAAAGGCCACTTCCTCGGGCGAGAGCAGCACCACGCCCGCCAGGCCCGTGCGCAAGGTTTCCACTTGCTGCGCTTCCTGCTTGGCTTTTTCGAAAGCGGCTCGCGAGATGTCGGAATACTTTTTTGTGTCGGTAATCTTCTCCAACAGCTGCGCCCGCTCGCCGGCCGTGGCTTTCAGAAACTTGGTGAAGTCGCCCTGCGCCAACAGCACCGAGCGCAGAAACTGCCGGTACTCCAGCCCGCTCAGCTCGGCCACCCGCGGCGGCACCTTCGACTTGTAGGTTTCCAGAAACGGCCACGATTCTTCGCCGTCTTCGGCTACTTTTCGCTCGCTCAGCTCCATGCGCGGGTCTTGCAGCTTGCCATCGGGGCGCTTGCGGGCGCGGTACTGGCCCCATTTCGAGCGGTATTGCTGGCCGCTCACTTCAAATTCCACTTCGGCCCAACTCTCGCCGGTGCCGTGGCTCATTACCTGCTCGGGGCCGGTGGTTTCGTGGCGCGGCACCTGCCCGTAGAGAGCCAGCGTAATGGCATCGAGAATGGTGGTTTTGCCGGCTCCCGTTGCTCCGGTAATAGCAAACAGCCCCGCATCTGAGAGAGGCGTCTCACTGAAATTGACAGAGTGCTCCCCGCGTAGGGAGTTGATGTTGAAGAAGCTGACGCGGAGAATTTTCATCGAAGTAGCCAGCTAGGGGAGGGGCCGGAGAATAAAGGATAACAGCGCAACAGTGCACGTTTGCTACTTGAACAACCCCGTCACCAGAAGATTCAAGAAGGCTGAGCTGCCGCGTAGCTAAATGTTGTGCTTCACTACTTTAAAGTAAAAGCTAATCTAGCCCCGCTTGCTGCTTTGAACCACGAAAATACTGTAAAATGACAGGACTATTGTTGGTTTTAGTTTAGGTGCGAGGCGGCATGCGTGTTTTCAGAAGCTACCAGCTCTGGCTTTTACTTCTAGCTTTGGCGCCAAACCTGCAGTGAAAGGTTCTTGTGCTGCTTCGTTCTGCCGTAGCCCCACCCAAGATGCGCTCTAAGTCACGTACACTTGCTTGAAACTCTACCGCATGCCAAAACTGCTTTTTGCCCTTCTGACACTGTTTTGCCTGAAAGCTGCCCCGGCTGCTGCCCAAACCGGTGACTTGGTGGATTTGGTGAACCCCTTGATGGGTACGGATTCCAAGCCCGACCTTTCTAATGGCAATACCTACCCGGCCATTGCTTTGCCGTGGGGCATGAATTTCTGGCTGCCCCAAACCGGTAAAATGGGCAACGGGTGGGCCTACCAGTACAGTGCCGACAAGCTCAAAGGGTTCAAGCAAACCCATCAACCCTCGCCCTGGATGAACGACTATGGGCAGTTTGCCCTCATGCCCATCACCGGCAAGCTGCGTTTCGAGGAAGAAGAGCGGGCCAGTTGGTATTCGCACAAAGCCGAAGTGGCCACGCCCTATTACTACCGCGTCTACCTCGCCGACCACAACGTAACCACCGAGCTAACACCTACCGAGCGGGCCGCCCGTTTCCGCTTCACTTTTCCTGAAACCGACAGCGCCTACGTGGTACTCGATGCCCTCGACAAAGGCTCGCACGTGCAACTGCTGCCGCAGCAGCGCCGCATCATCGGCTACACCACCCGCAACAGCGGCGGCGTGCCCAAAAACTTTCGCAACTACTTCATCATCGAGTTCGACCAGGATTTCACCAGCACCACCATTTACCAGGACAAGGTGCTGGATGGGAAGTTGCTGGAAGCCACCGCCAACCATACCGGCGCGGTGGTCGGCTTCAAGACCCGCAAGGGCGAGCAGGTGCAGGCGCGCGTGGCGTCGTCGTTTATCAGCCCCGAACAGGCCGAGCTGAACTTGCGGGAAATAGGCGCTGACGACTTTGAGGCGATAAAGCAAAAGGCAAAAGCGGCCTGGAATCAGCAGCTGAGCCGGGTGGTGGTAGAAGGCGGTACGGACGTGCAGCGGCGTACCTTTTATTCCTGCTTGTACCGCGCTTTGCTGTTTCCGCGCAAGTTCTACGAGGTAGATGCCACCGGCAAAACCGTACACTACAGCCCCTACAACGGCCAGGTGCTGCCCGGCTACATGTACACCGACACCGGCTTTTGGGACACGTTTCGGGCTTTGTTTCCCTTCCTCAACCTGCTCTACCCCAACGTAAACACTGAAATCCAGGCCGGCCTCGTAAACACCTACAAGGAAGGCGGCTGGCTGCCGGAATGGGCCAGCCCCGGCTACCGCAATGTGATGGTGGGCAACAACTCGGCCTCGGTTGTAGCCGACGCCTACCTGAAAGGCCTGCGCGGCTACGACATTAATACGCTGTACGAAGCCATGCTGAAAGGCGCCAACAGCCAGGGTCCCTTGGAGGCGGTGGGTCGGGCCGGCGCCAGCTATTACAACAAGCTCGGCTACGTACCCTACGATGTCAAGCTCAACGAAAACGCCGCCCGCACCCTCGAATATGCCTACGACGACTTCGCCATTGCACAGCTTGGCCAGGCCCTGAATCGGCCTAAAAAGGAAGTTGCCCTCTACACCAAGCGCAGCCAGAGCTACCGCAACCTCTTCGACAAGCAAACCCGCCTTATGCGGGGCCGCAACCAGAGTGGCACGTTCCAAGCGCCTTTCAACCCTTTCAAGTGGGGCGACGCCTTCACCGAAGGCAACAGCTGGCACTACACTTGGTCGGTGTTTCACGATGTGCACGGGCTGATGCAGCTCATGGGCGGCCCCAAGCCCTTCGTAGCCGCCCTGGACACGGTGTTCACCCTAGCCCCGATTTTCGATGCGTCCTACTACGGCTCGGTGATTCACGAAATCCGAGAAATGCAGATTGCCGACATGGGCAACTACGCGCACGGCAACCAGCCCATCCAGCACATGGTGTACCTCTATGCCTACGCCGGTCAGCCCTGGAAAACGCAGTATTGGGTGCGCGAAGTCCTTGACCGCCTCTATCAACCCACCCCCGACGGCTACTGCGGCGACGAAGACAACGGCCAGACTTCGGCCTGGTACGTTTTCTCGGCCCTCGGTTTCTACCCCGTCTGCCCCGCCACCGACCAGTACGTGCTTGGCGCCCCGCTTTTCCCGAAAACCACCCTGCATCTCGCCAACGGCAAAACCGTCGTCCTCAACGCGCCCGCCAACAGCGCCGCCAACCGCTACGTGCAAGCCGTGCGCGTCAATGGCCAGCCCTACACCCACAACTGGCTCAGCCACCAAGCCCTCATGCAAGGCGCCATTGTCGATTTCGATATGGCCGATAAGCCAAACACCACCCGCGGTTCTGCCGCCGCTGACGCGCCCTATTCCATGTCGAACTCTAAAAAGTGAAGCCATCCTGTGGGGATGTAGCGCGGAAATCCGTTCCGCGACGAGCGCCGCGAGTTCCTACGCGGCTGCCTTGTATAGTGCGGTACAGCATACTCGCACTGCTCGTCGCGGAACGGATTTCCGCGCTACAGTTTATACGCCTAGTCGAAAGTATACTCCCCACAAACTGAGCTGCAAGAACAGGTAGAGACGCGACACTTCGCGTCTCGGCGTTGAACGACTGGCTTCAACAACTGGCTTGAACAACTGGAACCGCTCCTTGTAAGCAACCTCAGCAACGCCGAGACGCGAAGTGTCGCGTCTCTACAGCGTACTTGCAGTGCACTTTGCGACACGAATAAGTACCTCGGGTTGCTACTCCGGGACGCCAAAATTTGGCGAGCCGTCCGCGTTCCAGATGAACGGCTTCGCCCGGACTTGGCGCGCCCAACCAGCCTGGCTGCGGCGGGCGGCGTGGTAGATAATGTAGTCCTGCTGGTCGATTTCCACGAAACAAGCATGGCCCGGCCCGAATATGGTATCGGTTTTCGAGAACACGGGCTCGGGCTCTTTGCGCCAGGAGGCGGGATCGAGCATATCGCTGCCGAGGTACGTGAGTTGGCCGAGGCAGTAGTCGTCGGTCCAGCTGCCGCTGGCGGAGTAGACGATGAAGATGCGGCCGTTGCGGGTCAGCACTTGCGGGCCCTCGTTTACGTGGGGGTAGCCTTGCTTTTCCCACTCGTATTCCGGCCGGGAAATGCACACTCGATCCGAGGCGATAGTCCACGGGTTGCTCATGCGGGCGATGTAAATGTTTTGGCTGACGTTGGTAAACCCTTCCCACCCCGACCAGACGAAATACAGCTGCCCATCATCGGTAGCCAGCACCGTCCCGTCGATGGCCCACCGATCGGTTGGAATCTGAAGTTGCCCTTGGAATTCGTAGTCGCCTTGGGGGTGACCGGAAATGCCTTCGAGGGCGAATAGCCGTTCGGCACCGTTTTTGGCGTTGTAGAGGGCGAAGTAGATGTACCACTTCCCGTCAATCAGCTGCAACTCGGGCGCCCAAATCTCCACGTACTCGGGCGTGGTGCCTTGCTTGCCTGGCCATACCTGCACCAGTTCGGCGGTGGCCATTTCCTTTAGATGGGAAAACTTGCCGACCATAACTTTCTGCTTTAGCCTATCCACGGTGCAGTAATACAGGCTGCCTCCGTGCGAAACAACCCATGGGTCCTCGCCATCTTCTACCAGCACGTGCGTTTGGTCGCCGCTCGGCGGCAGCGCCCGGGCGTTGGCCGTCAGCTTATTGATTTCTGCTACGGTCATCGGCGCTAACTGCGCCTCTTGGTAAATATGGTCGTTGGGTATATGCTTACTCACGCTTTGTAGGCTGGAGTTGATGAATGTTGTTCACTAGGAACGTCATGCTGAGCTTGTCGAAGCATCTCGCGTGCTGAGGTTGTGATGGTAAAGGAGTTTACCACACGAGCGAGATGCTTCGACTGCGCCTCCGGCTCCGCTCAGCATGACGTTCCTTTGATTCTGATTTTCATTACGCCTCGCCCATCATCAGGCCTTCGATGGTATGTCCTTGCTCGATAATCTCCAACTCATCGACTATCCGGCAGGTGAGGTGCTGCTTGAGGCTTTCGGGAAGGGTGGCGTAGAATGCTTTACTGACTTGCAGGTCGTGGCGCTCGGCGTTGTTGGCGGTGGGCGCATCTACGCCGAGTACCAGCGCGGGCCGGGGCTTATCGGAGTAGTTGGCCGTACCACGGTGAATGGTCAGGGCCGAGCGGGCGGAAATGTCGCCCATCTGCGGCATTTTGCGTTGGGCGCGCTGCTCGTAACGGGGGCTGTTCGATTTGGGCGGGAACATACCGTGTTCGAAGTCGATGGGCAAGTCCCACTGCGTGCCGGGGGCTACTTCGAAGGGGCCCATATCCTCGGTCACGTCAATGGTGGTGAGGTTGAAGGCCAGTGAGTTGAGACGGCGACCGATAGTAGTGTCGTCGGGGGCGGGAAAGTCGCGGTGCCAGGGCTGGTTCACGGCGCCGGGGTTGGGCACGTCGAAGCCGATTTCCACAATTTTATACTCCGGTCCGAGCACGGTTTCGCACACTGCCGTCACCCACGGATGCGTGGCTAGCTCCACGAAACCACGAATGTTTTCGGGGTGAATCTCAACGTAGTGCCGCTTGGGGCCACGGCCGAGGGCGCCACCGGGGCGCTTGAGGGCGGCTTCATAAAGCACGGCAATGTCTTCGCCGAGCTGCTGCGCCCATTCGCGACTGAAGGCTCCTTTCAGGCCAATGATACCGTCGCCGTAGAGCCCGCCCATGATTTGAGCAATGTCGTAGGCGGTTTTGGTGGGGTCAATTAGCTGCGCTGTTTCCATAGTGAGTTGCTGTTAAGTCATTGGTGACGCTCATCTGGCCTGCTGCCACGCCCATACGCCGCGTCACCAGTCCGGTCTGCATTTCTAACGAATCTGGCGGGGCTTAGGTGGCGTTTGCCACTAAAATGGCGGTGATTTTAATGTTTCGGAGTATAACAGGTACGGGGTACTTAAAGCCTATCCGAATAGGCTCTCAAAACATCATGCGGCAGGTAGTGGAAAGTCAAGCAAGCTTTTCGGCTCTTCGTGGCTTTAGCCCATGAACTTACTACCAGCCGACGACCAGCATTTCATTCCGTTGATTTCAGGTTACGGCTTTAAAGTCACTTTCGGCAACGAAGCCAACAGCCTGTTTCTGCGCCGGGCCTTGCAGGCGCTCATCCAGTCCGACACCGCCATTGAACAAGTGACGTTTCTTCCCAACGAGTTGAGCCGGCTCACGAAAGACAGTCCGGCATCTATGACCTGGCCTGCCAGGATGCGGCCGGCAACTTCTTCATCGTGGAGATGCAGCTAAGCGAATATCCGGAGTTCATTCAGCGGATGAAGTTCTACTCGCTTTACCGCTTCAATACGCTGGTCAAGAAAGGCCACTATTCCTTCGGGAATCTGCCGCGCATCTACTGCATCGGCATCCTGGCGGCCAATATCTTTCCGCACCTCGCCGACTACCACAACACCACCGTGCTGCGCAACCAGCGCGGCGAGCTAATGGACGACCAGACCACGTTCATCACCGTAGAATTAAGTAATTGGTATTACGCAGCCGGAACTTGTAAATATCTTTGCTACCCCTGTTGGGAGGCATCCAACCAGTTCTTATAAAACATAACGATACTACATTCTCATCACAAACAATTATGAAACCGATTACCTTGCTTGCCTTCGGATTTTGCTGCGCGTCATTAGTAGGATTTAATTTAAAGCCACCGACTCCTAACTGCCTAGGCACCTGGAAAGTACAGTTAGTTTATACTGAAAACTACTGTGATGGCTCCACTGGTATAAAGGAGAAAGCAACGGGTGGCTTAGAAAATCAAGTATGGATAGTAAGCCAGGAAAAAGACAGTTATGTACTGGATACTGGTCAGCGTCTTGGCCTACTTAAAGGCGGGCAGTTTATCGGCAAAGAGTTACATTTTAATAAGATTGTCGGTGACAAGGATCCTGCCGGGGCCCGACAGATTGTTTTCACTGTTGATAAAAAAGGCAAATTGACGGGTAAATGTAATCTGGCTCCCACTACGACAGACGGTATATGTATCAAACGATACACTTTGATCGGACAACGTTAACTATCTTAATTATAGCGGTTTCGGGAACGGAGTC
>NZ_DASVSY010000058.1:0-75811 GCF_036387835.1 Hymenobacter sp.
ATTGGAATACGAGGTGTTCCACTGTTGCGCGCCGTTGGCCGAGTACTTGACCGTGACGATATCGGAATTACGGGCGGAAGTGAAGCCGCCAAAAATAGTGGCACCCGTCACGTACACGTTATCCGCTGCGTCTACGGTCACGGCCACTGCCACATCCTGGTTGCTTCCGCCATCGAAGCGACTGACCCACAAGGTTTGACCACTCGGCGAGTACTTAATTGTAGCGAAGTCTTCACGAGTATTTGGCGTACCACTTGTGCGAGGAGTGATAAACGAGGTGCCGGTTACAATTACGTTGCCAGCTCCATCGAGCACCAGATCAACGGGGCGGTCAGTGCTGGTGCTGGTGCCAAAGGCGCCGTTGTAGTATCGTTCCCAAACCAGCTGGCCACTAGGTGAAATTTTTGCTGTCACGTAATCATCGCCCGTCGTAAAGTAGCCGGCAACATAGGTGTTGCCGGCCGCGTCTACTTCCATATCGACCCGAGTAAAACCCGCAGCGGCGTTGTCTACTTCGCGGTATCGGGCCACCCAAGCTTGGGTAACGGTTTCAGTGGTGCTGCTGCGGGCCTGATCACCACTGGTGCGGGCCGCGGCTTTGCTCTTGGCGCCGGCCAAGCTCCGCTGTTGCAGCAGGTGCTTGGCCGCCATGCCACCCACCATGGGCAGGGCCGGACGTGCAGCCGGCGCCCCGGCCGACAAGGGCAATTGTTGCAATTGAACAGGGCCCGCCGTTGCCGCCTTACGGGCGGCCAGCGATGAGGAGACTTGTGCCTGAGTGGTAGGCACACAAAGGAGCAGACTTGCCGCCAGCGGCAGCAAACTGGTAAAGGTTTGTTTCATAAAAGAGGGGTTGGAAGCAGGCAAATGTTGAGGCAGGCACTATGGATCTTTTGTCAGCAAGAAGCACCCCAAGCTGCCACTAGCGGCGGCCAGTGACCGGGCTGCTGGTGCCCGGACGCCGCCGCTACTAGTGGCAGGTGGCAGGGATAGAGTTAGCGGTTGATAAGCAGGCGCACCGTCTCACGCTGGCCGTTGACGAGCAACGAGCAGGTGTACAAGCCCAGCGCTAGCTTCTCACTGTGCAGCGGCAGCTCGTAGTGCTGGCCCTTGTGCACGGTGCCCGCATACAAGGTAGCTACCTGCTGCCCTAGCTGGTTATAGACGAGCACCTGCGCCGAGCCATCGAGCACGGGGCGGAAGCTGAGCGTGGTCGGGCCGGTGGCCGGGTTGGGGTACACGGCTAGCTCCTGCTGTCCTTTGCGCGGGGCCGCTACGGCCAGGGGCGCACTGGCGGCTACCGATGACGAGGCCGCACTCGTTTGCGCTACTGGCCCGCCGCCGTTGCTCTGGCTGTACTTGAGGGTGGCGAAGTCGTAGCCCGTGCTTGTGCCGAGCGAGTAGCCCGTTACGTACACGTTGTTGCTGCCGTCTACGGCTATAGCCGCCGCCTCATCGTAGCTGCCCGCCCCATCATAGCGTGCCGCCCAGAGTTGCTGTCCGGTCTGCAAAGTGGAATTTGGGTTAGGATTGAAGGCATACTTGACGGTGGCGTAATCGTCGGTACCGTCGCTGTTATAGGACAAGCCTGTTACATAAGCGTTACCCGCCGCATCCACGGCTACGGCCTTGGCTTCGTCGTAGCTGTTGGCCGGGCCGTTGTAGCGGATGTTCCATAGAGGCTGCCCGCTTATATAGTACGACATGATGGCATAGTCGGCACCCACACTGCTGAACGAAGTACCTGCCACGTACACGTACTCGTTGTTGCGCTGGCCTGTAACTAAGTCCGCCACCACATCATCGCCGTTGCCGGGCCCGTTGTAGCGGTTCACCCACTGCTGCTGGCCCGTAGTGCCGGCATAAAGTGCCGTGGCTATGTCGAAGCCGGTGCTACTACCTCCATCCGAGGTGCCCGTCACCACGACACCCGTTTGCCGCACGCCGGTCAGCCCGAGCTTGGCCGCTTCATCATAGCCGTTGCCGGTGCCATTGTAGCGCGCCGCCCACTGCTGCTGCCCGGCCGCATCATACTTAAGGGTAGCATAGTCGCTCTGCGAGTCAGTATAGGTGGTGCCCGTCACGTAGACGTTGCCGCTGTCATCCACCACTAGGTCGGCTGCTAAATCGAAGCTGTTGGCCGGGCCGTTGTAGCGCGTGGCCCACTGCTGCTGCCCGTTCGCGTCGTACTTGATGGTGGCGTAGTCGTAGCTGCTGCTGGCCCCATTGTCGGAGGAGCCCGTTACCAGCACGTTGCCGGCCAAGTCCACTCTTACTTTGGCGGCCAGGTCGTAGCCGCTGGCCGGGCCGTTGTAGCGGGCCACCCACAGCTGCTGGCCCGTGGGCGAGTACTTGACGGTGGCGTAGTCGCTCTCGCTGGCGCTGTAGCTCGTGCCCGAGACGTACACATTGCCCGCAGCATCCACGACCACGTTGGTGGGCAGGTCCTCGTTGTCGGCCGGGCCGTTGTAGCGCGCTTGCCACTGTTGCTGGCCGCTGGCATTGTACTTGACGGTAGCATAGTCGTAGTTGCGCCCGTTGTAGGCGTAGCCCGTCACGTACACGTTGCCCGCCGCATCACTGACCACATCTTTGGCTACTTCGGCGCTGCTGCCAGTGCCCGTGAAGCGCGCTTCCCACAACTCCTGCACGCTAGGCTGTTCGTACTTGACAGTAGCATTACTGTTGCCTAAGTTGATGAGGCCGCTCACGTAGACGTTGCCAGCCTGATCCAGACCAATGACTTGGGCTACATCGTCGCTGTTGTTGGGGCCGGCATACCGGATTTCCCACAGCTGCTGACCACTAGGCGAGTACTTGACGGTGTTGAAGTCGTTGTCGCCCGCGCTGCTTCTAGAGGCGCCTGTCACGTACACGTTGCCAGCTCTATCGAGCACGAGTTCGGTAGCGGCATCCCCTACGTCGTTCGGGCTGTTGTAGCGCGCCAGCCAGAGCTGTTGGCCACTGGCCCCGTCGTATTTGAGCGTGGCGAAGTCGTTGCTGGTGCCGTTGCTGGAGGCGCCGGTCACCACCACATTGCCGACCCCATCCAGAGCTAAGTCCGCGGGAGCATCCTGCGCGTTGCCCGGTCCGTTGTAACGCGCCTCCCAAAGCCGCTGGCCGCTGGAGGAGAACTTGGCCGTATAGTAGTCGCTACCACCACCAGTTGTACCCGTGGCTACTACATTACCGCCAGCGTCAACTAAGAGCTTTGTGAAATTTCCGTTGGAGAGATAATTATACCCAACTGACCGGCCTGTCGCTCCAGAATACTTCGAGATGTAGCCTGCAAGCACGTACACGTCACCAGCAGGATCCACAGCAATAGTTCTAGGCGTCCTCAAACCACTGTTAACATACGGAGTATACCACTGTTGATTGCCAGTAGCTGAATATTTTACCGCAACTACGTCGCCAACCGAAGAACCGATTGTTAGCTGGGTAGTGCCAACCACATACACGTTTCCCGCCGCATCGACTGTGAGGTCCGTGGGAATATCCCGGAAGTTTCCCCCGTTAAAGCGCGCATTCCACAGCACGCTCCCGCTTGGCGAATACTTGATAGTGACAAAGTCCTCGCGTGTGCCCGAAGAGCCGGAGCTAGGGAAGATGATAGAGCTACCCGTCACAATTACATTACCAGCCGGGTCTAAGGCTATGGCGCGGGCGTCTTCCGAACCGTTGATGCTACCGAGTGTTGCGTTGTAGCTTCTTCGCCATAACTCTTGTCCGCTTGGCGAATATTTGATGGTTAGGAAGTCTCCATTACTCGTTCCGGTTACATACGTATTGCCAGCAGCGTCGACCACCATATCGGCCTGGCTAAACGGTACCTGAACCACCCAGGCTTGAGTGACGGTTTCGGTGGTGCTGGTGCGCGCCTGATCTTGGCTGCCGCCGGTGCGGGCCGCGGTTTTGGCCCTAGCGCCGGCCAGGCTCCGCTGCCGTGCTAATTGCTTGGCCACCATTCCTCCCGCAGTGGGCAAGGCCGGACGCCCGGCCAACGCACCAGCAGGTAGTGATAGTTGCTGCAAGGGACCCAACTGCACCTCTTTTCTAGCTGCCGGTGGCGAAGGAACTTGTGCCTGAGTTGTAGGCATGTGCAGGAGCAGGCTTGCTGCCGCTGGCAGCAAGCGAGTAAAAGTTTGTTTCATAAGAAAGAGGTTGGAAAGAGGAAAGCAGGAACAATCTATAAATCAGTTAAATACGAGTACCATTAAAGGAAAACCTAACCCATGCAACCTCCTTGATAAGGTCTCAGAGGTTCTACATGAACTATGAAACAACTGGCTAACGGCCGAATAAGTCAGGGGCAAATTCCAAAAAAGTGAACACAAAAACATGATTTAATGATAATATAATTTAAAGCCCGGTACGCGCTAATCAGCTTAATGTTCCACTGAAATTTCAATGAATATGAAAAGCATAAATGAGCGTCTTCCACCACAGTAGACACCTTCTTAAATACCAGCTATTTGCTTCGAAAAAGGCAGTGCAAGCGCCAGGGATACACACGAAAAAGCGCCCCCAAACTAGGTTTGAGGACGCTTCTTCCGTAAGTGTGGTAGTGGTGTGTGGTAGTAATTTAGTGAGCGACGAGTAAGCGTACTGTTTCGTGTTGACCGTTAATAAGCAGAGAGCAGGTGTACAAGCCCGAAGCCAGGTGCTCGCTATTGAGTGGCAGCGTATAACGCTGGCCTTGCCGCACGGAGCCTTCATAGAGCGTAGCCACCTGCTGGCCCAGCTGGTTGTAAACCCGTACCTGCGCGGGCCCATCGAGCACGGGGCGGAAACTGATAGTGGCCGCGCTGGCTGCGGGGTTGGGGTAAGCCGCTAGCTCCTGTACCTGAGTTCTGCGGGCCGAAGTGGCCGCCAACGGGGTAGGTTGCGCATACTTGATGGTTACGTAGTCGGAGTTGGTGCCGCTGCCAACAGAATAGCCGGTTACGTACACGTTGCCCGTGGCATCGAGGGTGATGCCGTTGGCTTCGTCTACGCTGTTGCTGACGCCGTTGTAGCGGGCGGCCCACACGAGTTGACCACCGGCCGCCGAATACTTCACCGCCGCGTAGTCGTAGGTTCCGTTGCTGCTGCTGTTGTCGGAGTAGCCCGCTACGTACACGTCGCCGGCGGCATCCACGGTTAAGGCGGTTGCTACATCCGCACCGTTGCCGGAGCCGTTGTAGCGCGTTTCCCAGAGCTGTTGGCCGCTGGCGTTGTACTTGAGCGTAGCATAATCGGAAGAGCTGAAGCCGCTGCCGCTGTAAGAGCGCCCGGTTACGTACACGTTGCCGGCCGCATCCAAGGCGAGGCCGCTGGCTTGGTCGTTCTGGCTGCCGGCGCCGTTGTAGCGCGCTTCCCATACCTGCTGGCCGTTGGCCGAGTATTTAACGGTAGCGTAGTCGTTGCCGGTAAGACTGCCGAGCGAGTAACCGGTTACGTAAACGCTGCCCGTGGCATCAACGGCCAAGTCGGCCGCCGAACCATTGCCGTTGCTGATGCCGTTGTAGCGGGCTTCCCACAACTGCTGGCCACTGGCCGAGTACTTGAGGGTCACGTAGTCGGCGCGGCCGAACGAGGAGCCGGTCACGTACACGTTGCCGGCGGCATCAACGGCCAGGGCGTTGGCCTGATCTTCGCTGCGGCCGGCGCCGTTGTAGCGCGCTTCCCACAGCTTGGCACCACTCGCCGAGTACTTGATGGTGGCATAGTCGCTGCCGCTACCAATTCCCGTTGAAGAGCCGGTCACGTATACATTGCCGACTTGGTCTACCACCAGTTTGGTAGGAGCGTCACTGCCATTGCCGGGCCCATTGTAGCGCACCACCCACAGTTGCTGGCCGCTGGCCGAATACTTGATGGTGGCATAATCCGTGTTGCTGGCCCCCGTTACGTACACGTTGCCCATTCTGTCGGCTACCACAGCCACGGCCAAGTCGGCGCCGCTGGCGGGCCCGTCGTAACGGGCCTCCCACAGCTGCTGGCCTGTAGGCGAGTATTTGATGGTAGCAAAGTCGTAGTGGTTGTCGCGGCTGAACGAGGAGCCGGTCACGTACACGTTACCGGTCTGGTCTACCGCCGAGTGGGCGGCCATGTCGTAGCTGTTGCTAGGGCCGTTGTAGCGGGCAGCCCACACCTCACTAACCGGCCCCGACATGATGCTTAGCGTTTGTGTTGGCAGTGCACCGGTAGTTGATTGTGCATAAGACGCTGCCATCGGCAGCAGGTTAGTTACTAGCAATAAGGAATAAGTAGAAAGGTGTTTCATAAAGAGAAGCTAGCGTGTAATAAGAACTCTGATTAGACTACGTATTGTGGAATGCAATTCGCTATTAGTGCAATTTTAGTGCATAAGTACAATATAATTGTTGGATATACTAGGACTTGTCGAAGGAAATAATTTCAATTGGCATTTTACTTATAATATCTTGATCAACTAATAAGCAAACTAAACACCGGCTGGATGCAAAATTCTAGCTCCCTAATTCAGTATGAGCCTATTACGGAGCTTCCTGACCGTTCCGTTTCAATTCAATTGATTCTAAAGAAATTGACTAGCGGCTGTCAATGGGTGCTAGGTACCAAGTAACTGCCTACCTACTGCTGCTTGCCTTACGCATCTTTCACTGTGTTCAAGCGCTTACGCAACTAAGAGCCTTGTATCATCACTATGCGGAAAGCTGAGAGCACAGTGCTAACGCACCACCTGCACGCGCAGCTCTTGCACTGAAGCCTGCTGGAAACACTGCGTTAGGCCTACGGCGGCTAGTTGCTCTTTCGGCAGCTCCCGGTAACGGAGCCGGATAATGAATTCCTCATCGAAGGGGAAGGGCTGCACCCGAACCTGGTCTTTGGTTAGCCAGTACGCCTGCATAAGCTGGTGCCGCGCAAACGAGAAAAAATCAGAGAAGGGAATACCGTCGCGGTACCAGGGATGTTCGTGGGCTTTGTCGGCGCCGGGCTCGTTGAGGCAGAAATAGAGCGACAACCGGTCGGCGAACTTGAGTTGCTGCAGGTGGAAGTCGAGTTGGTGCTGTTGCGCGTTGGTTCTCAGGCCAAGTTCCTGCTGCAAACGTTGCTGGCGCAACTCTTCGGCCAGCAGAAACGCCCGCCCGACTTCGGTTTTCGCCAGGTCGGGGAAGCCGGTGTAGTGCAGGCTGCACAACAGGCCGGCATAGGGCGCCAGCTGCTCGACCTCCGTTATGCCCTGCTGGTAATGCCGCACTTTAGGCTCGGCCGGAAAGTCGAGAAAGGAATACGGGGCGTGGTGCTGCTCGTTCCAGCGCGGCGCGGCATCGAGCGGAATCCAGCCCCGGTCGTGCTGCTGCACGGCCAATTCCACCTCGGGGCGCAGGGCTGCCCCCTCGAAATACTCGGGTTGCCAGTGCTCTATCAACACGCCCGCCACCCGCGCATGATCGTGCTGGCTGATATAATAAAAGCTGGCAGGCGTTTCCCGAACAATCATAGCAAACTTCAATGGCGGGCTGAACAGCCAGAAAGTGCCGTGCCTACACCGGTTTAGTTTCTACACTGAAAGCGCTTGCCCAAGGCAACAAGCTTATACCGTAGACGACTATAGCAAGCCTGTTCGGCGCGGCAAACAGGCTTGCTGCGCGCCGGCAACCTCCGTCTGTACGGATTCACGTGGCAGCCGGCGCGCACCGAAAACAATAAGCCGCCTTACCTCGGCGGCGGGTGCACTGCGCCGCTAGGCCTTTTCTCCTACCGTCCATCCTTCGCGCGGTACGGGCGTTTGGTCGGGGCCGGGGACAAGCTTATCGAGCACGGCGCCGGTAGTAAAGGCGTAGATGCCTTTGTGCAGCAGGTCGATGGCTTGCTCATCGCGGGGCCAGGTCCAGGGCAGGGCCCCGACGCGGGTGGCGTTTTCCAGGGTTTGGTCGTTGAGGAGGCGCAGGTTCATGAACAGGAACGAACCCACGGGTCCGCGCAGGCCGCGTTCGGCCATTAGGGCCCGGGCAATGCCGAGCAGGATGCCCTGGCCCCAGTGCATGGTCCAGTTGAGGCCGAGCCGTTCTGCGTCGGGCTTGTGCGGCAGGCCGAGCAGCTTTTCCAGCACGTGCGCGGGCACGTAGGAATCAGGGCGCTTGGTGAATTGCTGCTCGATTTTCTCGGCCAGCGTCATGGCGGCCACTCCGGCAGCGCCGGCTGCCAGCCCGTAAAGTATGGTTTTGCCTGTCATATTACCTTTTTCCCGTCGGGCTTGCGCCTGCGTTTATGTGTGGATAAGGAGCTTCGGAATGCTCTGTGTTTTACCGTCGTGCTTACTGGCTATGCTAGCCGGTGCGCGTTTTTATTTACGATGGTTGGCGGTGGTAGTTCAAAGAAAAAAGTTCGCAAACCACTAGTGTTCAGCTTGTATTGCTATAAAAATCAGCAGACTGTTTAGCTTAAATAAAGGGCTGCTCTAGACATTAATAGGCCGGAAAGTCAAGCCGTTAACCCCGTTCCTGCTCTTCTTCCCAATATCCTGGCGCCTGCGTGTAGTACCTTCGCCCCATCACGCTACTTTCTACCTATGCCCGGCTATCAGTCGCTGCCCGATATTCTTGAAATAGAGCAAACCCCGCTAACTGAGCGGCCCGTTGCACCCGATACGTTTACCATGGTGCAGCGCGGGGCCGCCCTGAACCCGCAGACGCTGGCCTTGCGCTTTGTGCTCAACGGCGAGAAGCCCACGCACTCGGTTGATTTCACGTATGCCGTGCTGCTAGAGCGCCTCTACCAGACCGCCAACGCCCTGCACGCCTTGGGTGTGGGACCCACGGATGTGGTATCGTACCTGCTGCCCAACCTGCCGGAAACCACCTTCACGTTTATGGGTGGGCAGGCGGCGGGCATCGTCAACCCGGTGAACCCACTGCTGGAACCTGCGCAAATTGCCGACATTTTGAATGCTTGCGGCACCAAAGTACTCGTTACGCTGCGGGCTTTTCCGAAAACCGATATCTGGCAGAAAGTGGAAGCCCTGGCTGCGCTGGTGCCCACGCTGGAAACGGTTGTAACGGTGGATTTGCTACCCTACCTGCCCACGCCCCAGCGGTTGCTGGTGGGCGCGTTGCGGCTCGGGCAGCGCCGCCCCGCCTTGGCCGGCAAGCGGGTGATTGATTTCGAGCAGCTCCTCAAAGCACAGCCCGGCAACCGCCTGGTATCGGGCCGGGCTATTGCCGGCACCGACCGGGCCGGGTATTTCCATACGGGCGGCACCACGGGCGTGCCTAAAATCGTGGCGCTCACGCACCGCAACCTCACCGTCATTACCAGCGGCACCGAGTTGCTACTGGGACGCACCGCGGAAACCGGACCCCTGGTATTTTTCTGCGGGCTGCCGCTGTTCCACATCAACGGGGTGGTGGTGACGGTGTGCGCGCCTTGGTCGATGGGGCACACGCTGGTGCTGGGCAGTCCGCAAGGCTACCGCGGGCCGGGTATTATTGCCAACTTCTGGCACCTGGTAGCGCATTATCGCATTGCCTTGTTTAGCGGCGTGCCTACGGTGTTTAGCCGGCTGCTGGAAGTGCCCGTGGCGGGGCACGACCTAAGCACCCTGCGCTACGCCATTTGCGGGGCGGCACCGTTGGCCATGGGTCTGATTCAGGAGTTTGAGGGCCGAACGGGCCTGCGCATTGCCGAAGGCTACGGCTCCACCGAGTGCTCCTGCACCACGACCGTTACGCCGTTTGCGGGCGAGTATGTGGCGGGCTCGATTGGGTTGCGGCTGCCTTACCAGGATGTGCGCGTGGTGGTGCTTGAGCCGGAAACCGGCCAGTATCTGCGCCCGGCGGCTCCCAATGAAAGCGGTACAATTGTGGTGCGCGGCGAAAACGTGTTTGGCGGCTACTTGCAGCCCGAGCACAACCAAGGCATTTGGGTGGACGTCGGCGACGGCAAAGGCTTGTTTTTCAACACCGGCGACCTGGGTCGGCAAGACGAGCGAGGCTACTTCTACATCACCGGCCGGCAAAAAGAGCTGATCATCCGCGGTGGCCACAACATCGACCCTAAGGTGATAGAGGAAGTTTTGCAACAGCATCCCGCCGTGGCGCTGGCCGCCGCCATCGGCAGCCCCGACGCCGACGTGGGCGAGTTACCGGTAGCTTACGCCACCCGGGCCCCCGGCCAAACCATCACCGAAGCCGAGCTGCTGGCCTACGCCGCCGAGCACATTCCGGAGCGGGCCGCCGTACCCAAGCGCATCTATCTGGCCGACGAGCTGCCTCTAACGGCCATCGGCAAGATTTTCAAACCGGCCCTGGTGAAGCAGGAAATCAGCCGGGTGTTTGGGCAGCGGCTGGCCGCCATTCCCGGCCTTACCGTCCGGCAGCTAACCGTACGCGACGACCGACAGCGCGGCCTGATGGTAGCCATAGAAGCCTCAGGCCCCGCAGGACTAGAAGTAAAACAAGCGGTATACGAAGCGTTGCAGGGCTACACCGTGCCGCATGAGCTGCGGGTTGTGGAGTAGGATGCACGAACGTCAAGCCGCGGCTTAACGCTACGTCGTCTTAGCCAGCCGGCAATTCCAGAATCGGCTCGTAGACCAGCACGTAGGCGGGGGGCAGGTTGAGGAGCACGTGCGCTTCATCGATTTGGCGGAAGAACCTGCCAAACAGCTTCTTGTTCTGAAGGGAATACTGAAAAAGGATCAGCTTGCCGTCAGGCAGCAAGACTTGCCGGGTGTGCTCGAGAATGCGCCAGCCCAAGCGCCGGGGCAGCGAGGAATAAGGCAGGCCGCACACCACGTAGTCGGCCCTGCCGATGCCTAGTTTCTGCAGATACTGCCCGGTTTCATCGGCAGAGCCATGGATGACGTGCACGTTGGGCTGGCCGGCATACCGTTCCCGCAGTAAATCGGCGAAGCGGCGGTTCACCTCGACCAGCACAATCACCGTTTCGGCCCGGCGGCGCTGAATCAGGATATCGGTGAACACGCCCGTGCCCGGCCCATACTCGACAATGCAACCGGCGCTGCTGAAGTCAATGGGTTCGGTGACTTTATTGGTTAGTTCGCGAGAACTAGGAATGAGGGAGCCGACCGTGGCGGGGTTGCGGAAAAACTCTCCTACAAAGGCTGGAATAGGTAGCATGGAACGCAGCAGCTAAAATAAATCGGGCGGGCAAAGTGGCCTAGCCTAGTTGTACGGCCTGTTTCCGTGCGTGGTATAGGGTTCAGCTTGTTCCGCATGCCGTGTTTAGGGTGGTAGCTGAACAGTTGAAACAGCGGCTGCACTGCCTCTTTCCCCTCAACAACCAAAGCCTGATAGGCCCCGAAACCACCGGTTCCGACCAGCCACTTTCGATTTGACCTCGGCTTGTAGTTGCCGCTTCCCGACGATAAAAACAACCAAGGGCACCCCTGCGGGCGCCCTTGGTTGTTTTTACCGCTACCTCAAGCTAAGGAGCAGCTGTGTAGCGGCTTCAGGTTTGTAGAAGACGAGGAAAGGAAACATCGCGCCGCGTAGCGGTGCCAGAAACGCCTGCCCGTCTGGCACCGCTACGCGGCTGCGGGCATGTGGTGCTACAAACCTGGCACCGCCACGCGGCTATGCCTTAGCTTGAGGTAACTGCGTTATTGTGCGTGTGACGGATCGAAGCCTATGCCACTAAGGCCGCCTCCCGCTGCCGCAGACGGCGGTGTAGGGCGGTGCGGTTACCACGCAAGGCAGCCTGCAAATCGTCGGCGGCTAGGCGGCCGGTTTCGGCAGCGCCGTTCATGTAGCCCTGGTACCAGGCGCTGCAGTGCTCCCCGGCAAAAAACAGGTTGCCCACCGGCTTGCGCTCGGCCCCGGCAATGGTGCTGAACTGCCCCGGCCGGTAGCAGGCGTAGCTGGCCAGCGTGTAGGGGTGCGTGGGCCAGTGCATGCGCTCAACCCGGCCGTTGTACTGCCCACGGGCCGCCGGCCAGGCCGCTTCGAGTACCGGCAAGTAGCGGCTCACCTGCGAGTCTGGCGTGCCAACGCCCACCCGCAGCCCCTCTCGCCCACCCAAGTACACCGTGTAAGCCGACTGCGTAGTGGGTTGCAACTGCCCCGAATCCCAACCGGATTGCACCGGTTGGTCGGAGAAGATATAGCCCGTGTAGCCGTTGGTACGCCAGGGCCGGCCGTTGAAACCTAGAAACAGCTTGGCGTTGGTACCGTAGCCGAGGTTCTGGATGGCGTTGGTTTTCCAGCTTGGCAGCGGCACTTGCAGGCTCACCTTCCGGAGCACCGTAAACGGAATCGTGAGCACCACGTAGTCGGCTACCACGTCGAGCGTTTGGCCAGGGGCAGACTCGAAGGTCAGCACGTACTCGCGGGCGGCGTTCTGGCTGATCTGCGTCAGCTTGTAGCTCAGCCTGATCTGTCCGGGAAGTTGCTGCGCGAGGGCGTCGATGAGGCGCTGGTTGCCGCCCTGAATCTTGTACCGCTCGTCGCTCTCCCCGAAGATATCGAAGGTACCCTTGTGCGTATCGCTCGAAAACAGCCACAGGAAGTTGATAGCCGACTGCTCGGTTACCTCCAGGCCGTATTCGGTGAGGTAGGCCACGTCGAGCAGCTCCCGAATCAAACCGCTCATGCCCAACGAGTCGAAGTACTGCGCAATCGATAGTTGGTCGAAGCGGGCCGCGGCGGGGGTTAGCCTGTCGTAGGTGATGGTATTGGGCAAGGTGCGGACATCGGCCGTTACCTGGCGGGCGTAGGGCTGGAAGGCCTGAATCACTTGCGCCACCGTGTACTGCTGCCCACCAAAGAAATAGGCATCCTTACGGAGCACAGTCTCGCTCGGGGCCTCCACATCATAGAGCGGCAAGCTGAACTCGCGGATTAGTTGCAGCATGTCGCGGTGGCCGCTGTCGATAAACTCGCCGCCTAGCTCGGTGGTAAGGCCGTTGGCCATCAGGTTGGCGGCGGTATAGATGCGCCCGCCGGTGCGGCTGCTGGCCTCGTAGATGTCGGCGCGCAAGCCAGCTTTACGCAGCTGATAGGCGCAGTTGAGCCCGGCCATGCCAGCCCCCACTATCACAATACGGGGCTGCGGACCTTTGACTTCGAAGGTGGCCTGCGTGCTTGGCAGCGTAGGCGCTACCACCTCGGTTTCGCAGGCCGTTAGTAGGCCGCCGGCACCGACTAGTAAGCTTAGCCTGGCGGTGTTGGCCAGGAAGTCGCGCCGGCTTTGGCTGGTAGCCATGTCGGCTAGCTGTTCGGCCGTGGGGGCGCCGGGCTCGTTGGCGGCCACCGCCAGCCCGAAGGCCTGTTGCAGGGCCCGCAACAAGGGAGTCCGGGCTTTAAAATGGGGGGTAGAGTTTTGCTCCATAGGGTAAGAGGTGGGTTGGGAAGTGGAGCAATAAAAGTAAATAATCGTTGAAATATTTGGCTTGAGTAAATATATAATTTATTTTATATAAATTTATCTAAACACCCTAGCTTTCCTGCTCGCAGGTTTCTACTCGTACCTATGCTTTCTATTGCCACCCTTCAGTCCTTGGCCGACGGCACCTCCCCTGCCTGCTAAACAACACTTCCTAAAGGCTTTACCTTATGCCTTTAAAGGAATACTTGTAACTGAACTATAGCCGGCTACTGCTGCGCTTCGCCTAGTAACCACCTGAACAATATTGTACATGATTTTGCCATTATCCTTAGTATTAGACAACCGTTAATGGCCATTTATCCCACTGTATTTGACTTTCCCCCGTAAGGGAAAACTGACGAGTAAGTGCCGTTCAGCTACATGGTTGTGCTTTATTCATTGCGCTCAATCTCTTTTCAAGCTCAAGCATAAGCAACTAACGGTGGAGCTACTAGGGGTGTTAGCACCTCGTCAACGCATTGTCGAGGTATTGCGTAAAGCAAAACCAGGAATTTAACTATTCCTGTTTTCCTATTTACCCAATACTGAACACATGATTGACAATCACACAGCTATATATGTTGAAGAATATCTTTCTTTTATAGGAAAGAAAGAATTTCCTTGCGTAGCTGCCAAAACCGCCCTCACCCATCAGCAACTACAGTGCTTGGTGGTCGACCACCTGGCCTGCCCCAAAGACGACGCGGCCATTCTGCAATTCATTTACGATTTCGTAGATACTTACCGGCAGTCCGACAAGCTATACCACAGCGCTTCCGTCATTTTTAAAGGGCCGGAAGTACCTGATGAGGCGATGTTCGAAGAGTTGTTTTGGCAGCGCCTGCAGGCCCTCTCCAACCTCGATGCCCGGCGCTACGGCTACGACCGGCGCGTGGTAGCGGACCCCTCTTCGCCCAACTTCAGCTTTAGCCTTAAGGAGGAAGCTTTTTTCGTGATTGGACTGCACCCCGGCAGCTCGCGGCCGGCCCGGCGCTTCACCTACCCCACGCTGGTTTTCAACGCCCACGCGCAGTTCGAGCAAATCCGACTCAACGGGCGCTTCGACAGCATCCGCAATACCATCCGGACCCGCGACGTGGCTTACTCCGGTTCCATCAACCCGATGCTGCACGACTTTGGCGACTCTTCCGAAGCCTATCAGTACAGCGGCAAAGCCTACGACGAAACCTGGAAATGCCCCTTTTTAAGTGCCCATGAATCAGCTAACCATCATTCCGCCGCGTAGCGGCACCGCCTTTATTCTGCGCAAAGGCCAGCAGCTCAAAGTGGTCGACATCGAAGGCCAGCAAGTATCGGACTTTGTTTGCTACAACCTCGCCGACAAAGCCGAATACCTTTCCTCGGGCCGCACCATCGACTACGCCGAAACCATTTTCCTGACCAAAGGCCACCCGTTCTACTCCAACCGGAGCAACATCATGTTCGAGTTGGTGGAGGACACCGTTGGCCGCCACGATTTTCTGCTTACCCCGTGCAGTGCCGACACGTTTCGCATCATCTACGGGCATACGCATCCGCACCGCGGGTGCTTCGGCAACCTCTGCGAGGCCCTGCAGGAGTACGACATCAGCCCCGATGCTATTCCCATTTGCTTCAACATTTTCATGCACGTAACCGTGGATGGCGAAACCGGCAAAGTGGATGTACTGCCCCCCAAAAGCAAGGCCGGCGACTACGTGGTGCTGGAAGCTAAAACCGACCTGCTGATCGGGATGACGGCTTGCTCGGCCGAAATGTCGAACAACTACGCTTTTAAGCCCATCGGCTACCAGATTCTGAACTAAACAGCTTCTTTTTCAGCGCTACGCAGATTCGATCTGAGGAAAACAGGCAACCCTACTCAGCCTGTATCCGACTAAGGATAGTCCTTGTCATTCCGACAGTCCTTAGTCGGGCAGGTTCTTGGCTCATACTTCCGTCCGCTGCGCGCTGGTGTACAGCTGGTCTTGCGTTTTCCACCGCACTAAGGGACGCTGTGGTTACCGGGGCAGGTAAATGCGGAACGTGCTGCCCTGCCCTACGGCGCTGTCAACTTCCACGTGGCCGCCGGCCTGATGCACCAGGCGGTTGACCAGGTACAACCCCATTCCGGTACCTTCCACTTCGGGGTGGAAACGGCGGAACAGCTGAAACAGCTCCGGGCCGTGGCGCTCCAGGTTGATGCCGCGGCCGTTGTCTTGCACACTGAGCACCGGGGCGCCATCGACAAGGGCGGTGCTTACTTCAATACTAGGGCGGCGGCTTGGCTCAGCGTATTTAAGAGCATTGCTGAGCAGGTTGTACAGCATGCTGTGTAAGCTGGGCCGCGTCATGCGCAAGGTGGGCACCGCCGTGAAGTCGAGGGTAAAGGCCGCGCTTTGCTCGTGGGGCTGCAGGCTGCGCACAATCTCCTCGGTAAGAGGTTGCAGCGCCACCGTTTCTTCAACTACCTGCTCTAGCTCCCGCTGCTGCTGCACCACCGCCGTCAGCCCCGCAATCGTGCTCAGTATTTGCTGCAAGGCCTCATCAAACATACCTACCATAGTAGTGGCCACCGGGTCGTGGAAGGTGACGCTGCGCTTCAGCTCGCCGAAGAGCCCGACCATGTTGTCGATGGGTTGCTTGAGGTCGTGGGAGGCCGTGTACACGAAGCTGTCGAGGTCGGCATTGATGCGGGTGAGCTGCTCGTTTTTAACCACCAGTAGCTTATTGGCTTGGGCCAGCTGCTCGCGCTGCTCCTCGGCCTGCACTTTGGCCCGCAGCAGCTCGTGCTCGTACTTGCGCCGGTCGGTGATGTCGAACAAGGTGACGCGCACCACCAGCGGCTTATCGTGGTCGTCGCGCAGCAGTTTCGCGTTCATCAGCACGGGCAGCGTTGAGCCGGCTTTGCGCCGCAGTGAATAGCTGATTTCGCGCACCTGGCCTTGCAGCAGCAGCAAGGGCGCACAATGGGTTTCGTAGTGCAGCCGCCCGCCGATAGTGAGCAGATGCTGCAAACACTGACGGGCGACCAGCTCCTGGCGCGTGTAGCCTAGCCAGTCGAGCAGGGTTTGGTTGACCTTGATCAAGGTACCGTCGGGCAGGCAGGAGCAGTAGCCACAGGGCGCATGCTCGTAGAATTCGCTGAGGTTTTCCTCGGTTAGGCGCAGGTCCAGCTCGGGTAGCTGCTCGTCGTCAGCGTCGCTCATACCAATGGAATATGCGTGAAACTTAGAAAATGGCTTATCGCCGCAATGGTCGCCGCGGGCGCGCTCAGGTGCGGGCAGTGGCCCGAGGTATCGAGCACAACTAGGTGGCTACTGGGCAAGTACCGCTGCATGTAGGTCCCGACGGCCAGGGGGGCCAGCGCATCGCTGGCGGATTGCAGAATCAGGCTCGGCGTGCGTACCAGGGGCAGATCGGCGCGGTTGTCGGACAGAAACGTGACGCGGGCGAAGTGCCGGGCAATGGTGGGGTCGGTACTGCAGAAGCTGTTGTTGAGTTCGGCGGCCAGCTCGGGGTGGTCGGGGTGGCCCATTATCACCGGGGTTATGGCCCCCGACCAGCCGAGGTAGTTGTCGTTCATGGCGGCCAGCAGCTCCTCGATATCGGCTTGCTCGAAGCCACCGGTATAGCCTGCATCGTTGAGGTAGCGCGGAGACGGCGCCACCAGCACCAGCCGGTGAAAGCGGTTCGGCTCCTCAATAGCGGCCAGTACGGCAATCATGGCACTTACTGAATGGCCGACGAGTATCACTTCGCGCAGCTCCAGCTCACGCAGCACGGCCAGTACATCGGCGGCGTGGGCATCCAGCGAGCTGTAGCGGGCCGGGTCGTAGACCTTCAGGTCTGACTGCCCCGCTCCCACCAGATCGAGCAATATCACTTGGTAGTTGGGTTCGAAAGCCGGCGCTACCTGCCGCCACATACGCTGGTCGCAGCCAAACCCGTGCACGAACACCATAGGCTGGGTTCCTGCCCCGGAAATGGTAACGTTATGACGCTTTAAAATATCCATAGCACATCGTTAGCTAACAACAAATAAGAGCCTCCAAGCACGACACTACTATTGAAGCCGGTTGCTGCTTCTCTGCGCCCTAAGGTAACGGTTACGCCCAGTTACTGAGCAGTTAGCCTTGAAACCTTCACATCAACCACAAGCCGGCGTACGCCCCCCTTGCTTGGTGGTGTCGAGCGACAATGCCCCCGCGGCGGCAGTCGGTAGCCATTGTCTGCCTCAAGAAGTTAGGAAGCCAGCAGTGCAGCAATTTCATCGAGTGTTCACTATCTCAGGAAGAAATTCGAGTCATACTTATACCAACGTATACCTCATGAAAACATCCAACGCTTTGTACATCGGCCTTTTGGCACTGGCCAGCTTCGCCGGCTGCTCGAAAGACCACGAGGCTTCCACCCCTGCGGCGGCGGCCTGGAACTACGAAAACACCGATTGGAAAACCCTGGGCTACGCCGATTGCGGCGACAACGTGCAGTCGCCGGTGGACATCACAACCGCCAGTGACGTGAAGACCATGCTGCCCGATGTGGCCTATAACTTCACGCTATTTCCCATGAAAATAGTAGACAACGGGCACACCGTGGAAGTACTGAACACGGGCACCAACACCGTCACGGTGAATGGCCACACCTACAACTTCGTGCAGTTCCACTTCCACCACCACTCCGAGCACAGCGTCAACGGGCAGGCGTATCCGCTGGAAATGCACATCGTGAGCCAGGACCCGAACACGGGCACTTTGGTGGTGCTGTCGGTTCTGTTTCAGGAGTCGGGCACCGACAATCCGTTTATTGCCACAGTGTTCAACAACATACCCGCCCAGAAAGCAAAGGAAGTACAGACTCAGGAGATGTTGTCGTTGCGGGATGTGCTGCCCGCCGACCAGCACTACTACACCTATATCGGCTCGCTCACCACGCCGCCCTGCACGCCCGGCGTCGATTGGGTGATCTTCCGGCAGCCAGTCACTATTTCCACGGCGCAGCTAGCCAAATTCGCTCAGCTCTACCCCGCCAACGCCCGCCCCACGCAGCCGCTGTTCACCCGGGTTGTTCTGGAAGATTAGCATCGCGCCACCTATTTCAATTGAGCCCCAAATGCGCGCCGCTAGCTTGTTTAGCGGCTGTTTCTGTGCGCCTTAGCCGGAGCGAGGCTGGGGCCACCTGGCAATAGGTTGCTGCTTTATGCCGACCACCCGCGGATGGGTGGTCGCCGCAGTTGGGCGCCGTAATCCGTGGGTTTCCGGAGGTATAATGGGTATTTATTCGAGGCGTGCTCTGGCAAAGCAAAGCGGATACGGGTACACAGGTTCCCCGCTTTTCGCCACCCACACTTCCAACCTTCTGAAAAACGTTGAAAACGCATTGCCATTGGGCTTCGACGTGGCCCGTATCCGGGACGACTTTCCCGCCCTGCACCAGCAAGTCAATGGGCAGCCCCTGATTTATCTCGACAACGCGGCCACTTCTCATAAGCCGCGCATCCTCGTGGAGCGCCTGCAGCAGCTCTACAGCTACAGGACGCCCTCACCGACAAAACCCGGCTTATTACCGTCGAGCATTCTTCGCACGTACTAGGGACGGTCAACCTCATTAAGCAGATCGTAGACATAGCCCACCAGCGCAACATTGCGGTGCTGGTAGATGGCGCCCAGGCTGCTCCCCACATGCCCGTGGACATGCGCGCACTCGGCTGCGACTTCTACACGTTTTCGGGGCATAAAATGGGCAGTGCCAGCGGAGTGGGCGTACTCTATGGCCGCAAGGAATGGCTGGACAAGCTACCGCCCTATCAGCTGAGCGAAGAAATGGTAGATACTGTTAGCCTGGCCCGCACTCTTTCCTCGATTAAATCGAAGTTTAAATCGGCACCCCAGCGCTTCGAAGGTGGTACCACGGCCTTCGTTGAAATCATTGCTTCGGGTCGTACCTGGAGGGTATCGGGCGTCAGCAAACAGCCGATTACGAGCAGCAACTGCTGGCCTATGTCCTCGGCAAGCTAGCGCCGCTGGACCGGGTGCGCATCATCGGCAGCGCCCCCGAAAAAGAGCCACTGGTTTCGTTTACCATCGACGGCGTACAGACGAAAAAAGCGAAAAGCTGGTTCAACAAGCACACCGCCATTGCGCTACGGGCCGGCGACCTAAGCGCTCAGCCGCTGATGAAGGCCCTGGGTCTGGAAGGCGTTCTGCGCATTTCCCTGGGCTTCTTCAACATTCCGCAGGAAATCGACCTGTTCGTGGATGTTCTGCAAGCCTGCATTCAGGAAGAAGGCTAAGAGGCTGTTTGCGTTACGTGTTGGAACTCACCGAACGCTGTAGAGACGCCTCCTGCCATTGTCAAAGGAACTGCCATGCTGACGCAGGTTGTTCTGACCCATCAACCACCCCCGACCCCTACTGCTTGATGCGCGGAATCTAGCTGAGGAAAGGAACTCGCTTCTAAAGCTAAACAGCCTTTGTCGTAGGTTCTTCCGGCGTTCCAACTCGTCTATAACTCCGGCAGCAAGCAGGCGTTATACAACTGGCACCTGGCATGTGGCCAATATCAAACGCCGCTTTCAGCTTCGCGCTATAGCCCCACTCACCTGATACGACGTTATTATAGCCTATGAAGAACAACCTCTTGCGCAATACGACGGTGGTTATTACCGGGGCTTCCAGCGGCATTGGGCGAGCTACTGCGCTTGCGTTTGCCCACCACGGCGCCCGTCTGGTGTTGGCCGCCCGGCGCGCCGTAGTTTTGGCCGAGGTAGTTGCCGAGTGCGAGGAGCTAGGCACCGAGGCCCTGGCCGTTCCTACCGACGTTACCGATGCCGAGGCCGTGCAGCGCCTTGCCGAGGCAGCCGTGGCCTTTGGCGGCCGCCTCGACGTATGGGTCAACAATGCGGGGGTGGGGGCCATTGGGCCATTCAACACCATCCCGTTGGCAACTCACGAGCAAGTGATACGCGTCAACTTGTTTGGCAACTTGTACGGGGCCTACGCCGTGCTGCCCATCTTTCGGCGGCAGGGCCAGGGCATACTCATCAATGTAATTTCTCTGGGTGCCTGGCTGCCCGAGCCTTACACGGTGGCCTACAGCGCCAGCAAATACGGCCTGCGCGGGCTCATGGACACCTTGCGCACCGAGCTAAGCACCGAGCCCCGCATCCACGTCTGCGACGTGCACCCGGCCTACATCGACACGCCCGGCTTTCAGCACGGCGCCAACTACACCGGCCGCGTCATCAAGCCGGCCCCACCGGTGTTTCCCGCCCGGAAAGTAGCCGATACCATCGTTAAGTTGGTGCACCATCCGCGTCCTTCCACCATGGTGGGCTGGACCGCTCCCGCCTTCCGGCTGCTCTACCGCCTAGCGCCGGCTGCCACGCGCTGGGGTGGCATGCGGCTGCTCCACCACTATCTGCAACAAGCCGAGCCCGCCCCCATTTCCGACGGCAGCCTCTTCACCCCCACCCCCACCCGCCACGGCACCGACATTTCGGGCGGCTGGCGCCGCCCAGCTTCTTCCAACTCTTCGAAGTGGCTAGGCGCCGCGGCGGTTGCCGCAGTAGCGGGGTATTATGCGTGGCAGAAGAAGTGAATGAGGTGATAAGCTAACTGAGTGAATGAGTGAAGTAGCCTACGTCAGCAAGCATCCGCGCCGTTCGTGCCGTAGGCTACTTCACTCATTCACTCACTCACCGTTTCACTCAGTCATCACCTCATTCACTTCTCTCGAAAGCGGGCCAGATAGGGCGCGGTGCGGCTGCCTTTGGTGGTTGCCACTTGCTCGGGAGTGCCGGCTACTACTATTTGGCCGCCTTCGTCGCCGGCGCCGGGACCCATATCCAGCACATAGTCGCTGTTGGCTACCACGCGCATGTCGTGCTCTACTACGATGACGGTGTTGCCGGCTTCTACCAGGTTGTCGAGTTGAACGAGGAGCTTTTCCACGTCGGCGGGGTGCAGGCCGGTGGTGGGCTCGTCGAGGACGTAGAGCGAATTGCCGCGTTGGGCGCGTTGGAGCTCAGTGGCCAGCTTGATGCGTTGGGCCTCCCCGCCCGATAGCTCGGTGGCAGGTTGGCCGAGGCGCAGATAGCCGAGGCCCACTTCGCGCAGCACGGTCAGGGCGCGGTGTATAGCGGGCTCGTCGGCAAAGAACTCCCAGGCCGCATCCACGGTCAGGGCCAGCACCTCCGCAATGTTTTTGTCGCGGTAGGTTACTTCCAGGGTTTTGGCGTTGTAGCGGGCACCGTGGCAGACGGCGCACGGCGCGTACACGCTCGGCAGAAATAGCAACTCCACCATCACAAACCCTTCGCCCTGGCAATTCTCGCAGCGACCTTTAACTACGTTAAAGGAAAAGCGCCCCGCATCATAGCGCCGCTTGCGGGCCGCTGGCGTAGCTGCAAACAGTCGGCGCACGTGGTCGAAGAGGCCGGTGTAGGTGGCCATGTTAGAGCGCGGAGTGCGCCCGATGGGCTTTTGGTCGACGCGCACCAGCCGCTTGATGCTTTCCATACCTGCTACAATGCGGCCTTCGGTTTCAGTAAGAGCCGTGCGCTCTAGCGGGTCCGCCTCTTCTTCCTCCCCCCCTGTCGTGTCGAGGCCCAACTGCTCGGCCACCAACTCCACCAGCACCTGACTCACCAAGCTCGATTTGCCGGACCCCGACACGCCCGTAACGGTTGTAAACACCCCGAGCGGAAAGGCCACGTCAAGCTGCTGAAGGTTGTTGCGCGTGACGCCTTGCAGGTGCAGCCAGCCGGTTGGCGTACGCGGAGTACGAATTGCTGACTGGCTGCCGGAAGTGAACAGGTAACGCCGCGTCTGCGAAACCTCCACTTCGGCCAGGCCCGCGGGGGCGCCGCTGTAAAGCACTTCGCCGCCTTGCTCGCCAGCGGCCGGCCCCACGTCTACCAGCCAATCGGCCTGCCGCACCACATCTAAGTTGTGCTCGACCACAAACAGCGAGTTGCCCGCCCGCTTTAGCGCCGCCAATGCCGCCAGCAAAGCCTCCGTGTCCGAAGGGTGCAGGCCGGCCGAGGGTTCATCGAGCACATACACCACCCCGAACAGGTTGGAATACAACTGCGTAGCCAACCGCAGCCGCTGCAGCTCGCCCGGCGACAAGGTGGGCGTGCTGCGCTCCAACGATAAGTAGCCCAGCCCCAGATCCAGCAGCACCGCCAGCCGGGCGCACAAGTCGGCGGCAATGCGCTGGGCTACAATGGCTTGCTCGGGGTGCGCGGCATCCTGCTTTTTGCGGCCCGCCGCGGTGCCGGCGGCGTAGGGTTGCAGCAGGTTCGCCACCCGCTTCAGCGGCAGATACGACAGCTCGGCAATGTCCAGCCCCGCAAAAGTCACCGACAACGACTCGGGTTGCAGCCGCTTGCCGTGGCAGAGCGGGCATTCGGTGCCGAGCATGTATTGCAAGGCCCGCTTTTTCATGAGCGGGCTTTGGGTATTCGCGAAGGTGTGCAGCACGTGCCGCTTGGCGCTCGTGAACGTGCCCATGTAGTTGGGTGGCTCTTTGCGCTTGAGGGCCCGTTGCGTTTCGGCGGGCGAATAGCCGGGGTACACGGGCACCACCGGCTGCTCATCGGTAAACAGAATCCAGTCCCGGTCCTGCTGCGGCAAGTCGCGCCAGGGCCGGTCTACGTCGTAGCCGAGCGTAACCAGGATGTCGCGCTGGTTTTGGCCGCCCCAGGCCTGGGGCCAGGCGGCAATGGCCCGCTCCCGGATCGTGAGCGAATCGTCGGGCACCATGGAGTTTTCCGTCACTTCGTAGATGCGGCCCAGGCCGTGGCAGCTGGGGCAGGCGCCTTCGGGGGTGTTCGGAGAAAAGGCTTCGGCATAGATGATGCCCTGCCCCGCCGGGTAGTCGCCGGCCCGCGAGTAGAGCATGCGCACCAGGTTGGAAAGCGTCGTGACGCTGCCCACCGACGAGCGGGTGGTGGGTGTGCCGCGCTGCTGCTGCAAGGCCACGGCCGGGGGCAGGCCTTCAATGGCGTCAACTTCCGGCACCGCCATCTGGTGAAACAGCCGCCGCGCATACGGCGACACCGACTCCAGGTAGCGCCGCTGCGCCTCGGCGTACAAGGTTCCAAACGCCAACGACGACTTGCCGGAGCCCGACACGCCCGTAAACACTACCAGTGCGTCGCGCGGAATCTCGACGTCGATATTCTTGAGATTGTGCTCCCGCGCGCCCCGGACGCGCACGAAGCCGGTAAATTCTTGTGAGGTAGCTAGTTGTGAAGGTTTCGCCATGAAATGCAGCGGCCGTGATAGATAGCCGATACCCTCTGGTACGCAAAAACGTGCAACCCTGTCGAGTTGCCAGCTGGTTTCCTGCACAGCGCCAGTACCATCGAAACGCGAAGTTCCTTGTTTTTAAAGGCTGCTACCGCCTTGTATGGCGTACTCGCAGCAAACTTAGCTAGGCTGCTGACGCGGTGCCGATGTACTTGCTTTTTGCCAGGCCATGAAGACGAAATGCAGGGCTCTTACTTCTTGCCTCGGTCGCTTGCTCGAAGTTGGTTTCGTACTGAATTAGGTGCAAGCAGATCATAAAGCCGTGAGTCAGCTTACCGCACAGCGTGCCATAATTTTTTAAGTTTGTACCAAGTATATTTTAAGCTTAACCACGTGTATAATGTACTCATTTTGTTTCTGGGTTTAACATAACCAGTTGTTAGTTGGATTCTTGACAAACCTTAGCTAAACATTTCAAGGAAAGTTTCAGAAAGTGCTTAGGCACGTTCCTGAACAATTGCCTTTGGCAGAGGTAGCATGCATTTCATTTCTGCCGTGAAAACAGCGTGGTTATGCAGCCTATTTTTATGAGACGTCCTCAGGAATTTTAATTGCAATATTCTTATAGTCAATTTATGCAAAGGTTTGTCTTTATACATTCGTGCAAACGTTTGCCTCTCCAGCAGAACCTACTTTTCCTTACCGTACTTAAATTCTTACTTTTATGAAGCAAATTTCTATTCCAACTTCCGTCGGACGGCTTTTGCGCCTCAGCAAGCGGACTGTTACTTCATTGGGGCTCTGTACGCTCTCTTTACTTGCCGTCCAGCACACCAGCCAGGCCCAAACGGCGGAAGCCTACAACTGGAACAGCGTAGCTATTGGCGGGGGTGGCTTCGTGTCGGGCATCGTGACCAGCAAAACGCAGGCTGGATTGATGTACGCCCGTACCGACGTGGGCGGCGCTTACCGCTGGGATGTAACGGCCAACAGATGGATACCGTTGATGGATTTTGCCTCCGATCAGGAGCAAGGCATGCTTGGGGTAGAGTCGTTGGCGCTCGACCCGCAAAACTCGGCCACCGTGTATGCTTACTGCGGCATCAACTATTTCAACAACGGCCGCTCGTTCATTCTGCGCTCCACCAACTACGGCGATAGTTGGACGGTGATAGATGTAACCAACCAGTTTAAGGCCCACGGCAACGGCATGGGCCGCGGCAACGGCGAGAAGCTGCAGGTAGACCCCAGCAATAGCTCGACTTTGTATCTGGGCACCCGTTCCAACGGCCTGTTTAAGAGCACCAACTCCGGCACCACCTGGACCAGCTTGTCCGGCCTGCCCGTCACCGCCACGCCCAACGGCAACGGCATCAGCTTCGTGCACGTCGACAACACCAGTGCTTCCGGTGGTTCGTCGCAGCGCATATTCGTGGGAATTTCGCGTGGCTACACCCAGAACCTCTACCGCAGCGACGACGCTGGCGCCACCTTCACGCCCGTTGATAACGCCAACCTAGGCGTGGGGGTGATACCGGCAACGGGTAGCACTGGCCTGATGCCCCAGCGGGCCGTGCAGGTGGGCGGCAACCTCTACATCAGCTACGGCAACGGTTCGGGTCCTTACGGCACCACCTTCAACGCCAACGGCACCATGCCTGCCTCGGCCGAGCCCTACGACAAAGGGCAGATCTGGAAGTACAACATTGCGGCGGGTACCTGGACCAATATTACGCCTGTCTTCTCCACGACTGGCACTACCAGCCGCAACCGGGCCTTCGGCGGCATCAGCGTCGACCGCAACAACCCCAACCGCATCATCATTTCCACCGCCAACGACTACCTGCAGCAGGGGCCCACGTCGAGCAGCCCCTACGGCGACCGGTTCTACCTGACTACCGACGGCGGCACCACCTGGACCGACCTGGTAACCCGCGGCTACAGCCTCAACCCCGACGGCGTAACCTGGGTAACGACTTCCTCGATTCACTGGGCCGGCTGCATCGAATTCGACCCCTTCGTGCCCAACCGGGCCTTGGTTACGTCCGGCAACGGCATCTACGTCAACGACGACCTAACCTCGACGGCCGGGGTGTGGAAGTTTTACGTGAAAGGTCTTGAAGAAACAGTGCCGCTCAACGCCGTCAGCATTCCAAACGGGCCGCTTGTTTCAGTGATTGGCGACTACGACGGGTTCCGGCACGCCGATCCGGCGCAGTACGCGCCTATTCACCAGCCGCGCATCGGCACCTCTTCCGGTCTGGATTTCGCCACACTCAGCCCTAGCAAACTCGTGCGGGTCGGCAACCGCAGTGGATCGAACGAGTCCTCGGCTCTGCTGTACTCCACCGATATGGGGTTGACCTGGACCCGGACCGCGACCATGAACGGTTCGGGTGGGCAGGTAGCTCTTTCGGCCGATGGCAGCGTGCTGCTGCACAGCCCCACGAACGGCGTAGTAGCTCCTAACGGCACCAATCCAGGCTTCCCCGCTCCCGCCAACAACACCCTAACCTACCGCTCCACCGACAACGGGGCCACCTGGACGCCGTCTACCGGCATTCCCACCACGTTTACCAGCCACCGGCCGGTAGCCGACGCGGTGAATTCCAACAAGTTCTACATTCATAATACCTCGAACGGCACCATGCTGGTGAGCACCGACGGCGGGGTATCGTTTGCGGCGGCCGGCAGTGTGGGCAGCAACAACGGCTCGAAGATCATCCGGACCATTCCGGGCCGGGAGGGGCACCTGTGGGTGGCACTCTACGGCGGCGGCCTGACGCGCTCCACCAACTCGGGCACTACCTTCACCAAGCTCACCAACGTCACCTCTTGCGACGCGGTAGGGTTTGGCAAGGCTGCCTCCGCCAGCAGTTACGAAACCCTCTTCATCTACGGTACGGTAGGTGGCGTACGCGGCATCTTCCGCTCGACCGACGAAGGTGCCACCTGGCTGCGCGTAAACGATGACGCCCACGAATACGGTGGCCCTGCCAACGGGCAATTTGTGATGGGCGACAGGAACGTGTATGGCCGCGTGTACATGAGCACGGCCGGTCGCGGCATCATCTACGGTTCGTCGTCGGTGGCCCTGGCTGTAGCGCCTAGCAGCAAGCAGGCCAAAGCCGTATTGGAAGCCTACCCTAACCCGGTGGAGAATTCGGTGATGGTGAAATTGCCCAAGACCTTAGTTGGCGGCAACGTTTCGCTGATCAACGCCGTGGGGGCCGTAGTACGGACGGAAAAGGCCCTGCAGGCCGACTACGTGGTGGATATGAGCGAGCTGCCAGCCGGCTTGTACACCATATCGGCAGCCAACGGCAAAAAGAACGGCGCCGTTAGAATCCTGAAGAAATAGCGTTGAACTGATTGCTTTCAAAAAAGCCTCTCCAACTGAGTTGGAGAGGCTTTTTTGTGTCAGATATTGGAGGGCGCGAAGCGCAGGCTTCGCGCCCTCCAATATCTGTTAATGCTGCATTTTGCGCTGAACAAGCATCCCTACTAGTTCGTTGACTGAAGCTCTCTACTCACTCCTTTTCTACCAGCCATGGATCAGCAAACCCGAAAGAACATAGTAGAGGAATTACGCCACTTGCTCGTACAGGGCAACGCGCACGTTCCGCTCGAAGAAGCCTGCGCCGACGTGCCGCAGGAGCTACTCAACCAGTCGGTTCCGGGCCTGCCTTACACTACTTGGCAACTAGCCGAGCACATTCGGATTGACCAGTGGGACATTGTAGAGTTCTGCATCAACCCCAACCACGTCTCGCCGAAGTGGCCCGATGAATACTGGCCGAGCCCGGAAACGCAGGTTGATGACGCCCGCTGGCAAGCCACCCTAACGCAAATCCGGCAAGACCGGGACCGGTTTATTGCCTTCCTGCACGACCCGGCGCAAAACTTGTTTGCGCCTTTCCCGCACGGTACCGGCCAAACGCTTTTCCGAGAAGCCCTCCTGATTGCCGACCATAACGCCTACCACACCGGACAGATTATTCTGGTCCGGCGCCTACTCAACGATTGGGAATGAACCGGATCTGAATTGTAGCGCGGAAGTCACATCCTAGCTCGCCTCGGGTTCAACTATACGGTACTAACGTTTACGGCTGGCACCTTAGGCGCTTCCTCGCTACTGGCAATATTCTTGGTTTCGGGCACAAAAAACCAGAAGAACAGCAAACCCAGTACCCCAATACCGGCCAGGGTGCTGAACCCAACCGGGTAGCCGAAGTTCTTCACCACAAAACCCGCCAGGATGCTACTGAGCGCAACCGCCAACCCAATGGCCGAGTACACCACGCCTTGCAGCAGATTAAACCGCCCGGTTCCCTCGCTTAGGTCGGCAATCATCAGAATGCTTACCACCCCAAAAATACCGGCGCCAATGCCATCCAGGAGCTGGATTCCGGTGAGGGCATAGGGGTTGTCGATGAAGGTGAAGAGCAGAGCCCGCACCGGAAGCAGCAGAAAAGCAAGCACCATAATCTTCTTGCGCCCGTTCTCGGCATTTCGGCCGGAATACGTAGCGACAAATACCATTACGCCCTGCGCCATAATGATGGCTGCCGACAGATACAGCGACGAATTCTGCTTGTCAACAAGGCCCATTTTCTGCCCTACCAGCGGCAGCATGGCCCCGTTGGATAAGTGAAACAGCCCCATGGCGATGGTGAAAACCAGAATGGTTCGGTTGGCAAATAATTCCTTGATGCCGGCCACGCTCGGCGCCGCCTGCTCGCCCGTAGTGGCGGCGCCCCTGGCCAGGTCGTGGTCGATGTCTTTCTCCCGAATGACGAGCACTGCCGCCACCAGCAGCAGGCATTGAACGATAGAGAAGTAGAAGATTCCTTCGTAGGAAATAAACCGCCCAATAAGTCCCGCAATGATGGCGGCCAGCATGTTGCCCAGGTGGTTATAGCTCTCGTTGCGACCTATCCGCTGCGACAATGCCGCGTGCCCCACGATGCCCAGCGTAATGGCCGCCACGCAGGGCGCGTACACCGACTGCGTGAATCCCACTACTCCCTGCGAAAGCAGAATGGGAACAAACCCGTCACTCACTACCACTGCCAAACAGCACAGCGCAATGACAACCGACGCCACCATCAGCAGCAGCCGCTTGTGCGGGGTACGGTCGATGAGGGCGCCGGCGGGGGCTTGCACCAAGATGCCCACCAGCCCCGGCGCGGCAATAACGATTCCAATGTCGTCGGGCTCCCAGTTGCGCACGGTGAGCAGAAACACCGACAAATACACCCCCACTCCGTCCCGGACATCCGCCATCAACAGGCTGACCCAGTCGAGTCCTTTCAAGCTACGTGCTGGTGCTTCCATGCTCGTCAATCGGTGGGTTTGGGTTGGTGGTGTGTCGTTCGCCACCTGGTGGTGAGGAGGCGTTTACGCGTCCGGTCTTCCTTGTTAGTACCCACGGCCTTGCTTCCATGTTGCGGCCGAGCAAGCCGGAAAAAGCAAAATCCGTATTCCACTCTAGGCCCACCTCCGTATTTCTATCCGCTCCGCTACGATGCACCCGCTCAGTGGCTTACCAACCGCTGCACGCAAAGAAACCGAATTAACGTGCTGCTTGCGTGGTGTAAGGACCTGTTGCTATGTGCCTGCACGCTGTAGAGCCGCGCCACCTCGTGCCTTGTCTTTGCCTGACCTATTCCGCGACTATTTAAACAACCTCAACAACAGGCAACGCCCCAAGTGCCTCGTCTCTACAGCGTGCAGGCAGTAGGTCGTTAACAGGAGGGTGCAGGACGGCACGGCAGTGCAATCTGGCGTCTTTAGATACCTGGTAAGCCGTCAGGCCAGCGGAACCCGTGAAGACGAACCTCAGACAAGCGCACATGAAAAGAAACCCTGTTTTACTGTTAGCGGTGCTCGGCGCCGCCCTGCTGCTGGCGGCGCCGGCTTCTGCCCAGATTGGCCGCCGGTTTCCCTCGGAGCGCAAAGTGGTGAAAGACCCCGTGACGGGCACGCTGCTCACTTTCCTGACCAGCACGCCCGCCGGCGACTCCAAGATCTACCAAACGCACAACCAATGGACCTCCGACGGACAGTGGCTGATTTTCCGCTCGGGCCGGGTGCCCGGCGAGGCCATGGCCGTGAACGAGAAAACCGGTGAGATGGTGCAGGTAACCGAAGGCGGCTACACGGGCATGCTCAACATTGCCCGCAAATCGATGAAGCTATACTTCATGCGCAACGTCGGTGGCACTGCGGAGGCTGGCCCCAACACGCCCCCCAACCCCGAGCGCAGCGTCCAGATTATTGAAGTGGATTTGGCCAAGCTGCTCGCCGACAGCAAAGCAGGCCGGATGAAGCCCGCCACGGTGTATCAACGGGTGTGCGGCACCACGCCGCCCGCACTCGGGGCCGGCGGCGACATGGCCCTTGATGGCAACGAGGAGGTGGTATACTTCCGGGAAGGCAAAGCGGAAGCCGCCCGGCACCTGCCCGCCGACGTTAAAATAAGCAGTGCCTTTGGGCCGCGCAACATGGGCGCGGGGCCGGCGGGGCTGGCCAGCCTGAACATTAAAACCGGGGCCATCCAACACGTGGTGGCGGTGCCGTTCCAGATCGGGCACGTGCAAACCAACCCATGGGTGCCCGGCGAAATCGTGTTCTGCTGGGAAACCGGGGGCAAGTCGCCGCAACGTACCTGGACGGTGCTGGCCGATGGTACCGGTTTGCGCCCCCTCTACCCCGAGGCCGACTACGAATGGGTGACGCACGAGGCGGTTATTGCGCCCGATGAAGTGGCTATTGCCATCATGGGTCACCGCAAAATCAACTTCAACAAAGAAACCGCCAACGCCACGGCCAGCACCAGCGCCCAACCGACCACCCCCAACCAGCGCAACCCCGGCCAGGAAGACGCGTGGGGGCCGTCCGGCACCCGCGAAAAACCCACCGGCCTGGCTATTGTGAACCTACGCACCCGCGAAATGACAATTGCCGGCCAGACGCCGAGCGGCAGCGGCCTCTGGCACGTGCATGGCTCCGCCGACGGCCGTTGGGCAGTCGGCGACGATTTCTCGCGCAGCCTCTACCTCATCGACCGGCACACCCGGGAAATGCTGCTGCTGACTACCGGCCACAAAGAAACTGCCGCCGACCACCCTCACCCCACGTTCAGCCCCGACGGTACCCGCATCCAAATCCAGTCGGCCATGCTCTCCACCGACAACCGCTCCATGAACATCTGCATCGTGCCCGTGCCAGAAGAGTGGCTAAAGCGCAAGTATTTGAAGTAGCTTTCGTTGTTGGTTTTTGGTCAGGGTTTGTGAAACGTAGCGCGGAAGCCATAGGAAATCTGTTCCGCGACGAGCAGCGCGAGTGTTCGGTACCGCACTAGGTGGCTCTACCGCGTAGGAACTCGCGTTGCTCGTCGCGGAACAGATTTCCTATGGCTTCCGCGCTACACTCCTCTCAGCCTAAGTTAGGCCGAGCTATATGCACACCTAAAGCTGTAACGCGAAGCTCTGCTTGACGACCGGCAGAACGACAACGTGCCAACGAAATCGTTCCACCAGTCGCAAAGCAGAGCTTCGCGTTACAGCTTTAGTCGTTCAGGAAGCAGCCACTTTGCAGCTTGACCGAAGACGAAAAACGACCCTACGTCAGCACTTTGGTGCTGTCTTTTTCTTTGACTTTGCGCGGACGTTCGTCGTCGCCGAGCAGCATACCCCACGGTTTAAGGCCTTCTATCCGGTCGAATATAATCTTGAGGATGGCCATGCCGGGCAGCGCCAGGAACATGCCCGGAATGCCACCAATGGCATTTCCTACCAACACGCCCACTACGGCGGCCAGGGCATTCACCTGCACTTTGCCCGCCACAATGCGCGGCACCAGCAGGTTGTTGTCGATAAACTGAATCAGCATGTACACGCCCACCACGCCGAGCGGGTAGAGGTAGCTGTCTTTGGTGATGAAGGCCATGAGCACGGGCAGCAGAATGGCAATCAGGCCGCCTACGTACGGAATAAAGTTCAGCAGCGCGCCCACTACGCCCAGCAGCAAGGCGTACGGAATGCCCAAAATCAGCAGCCCCGTTACGTTGAGCGTGGCCACAATGGCGCCTTCAATCAGCAGGCCCGTCATGTAGCTTTGGATGGTGCTTTTGCTTTCGTGCAGCACTTCTTCCACTTCCGGGTCGTGCCGGCGCCCCGAAAACACCTGAATCAGAAAATTAACCAGCCGCTCCCGGTACAAAAGCAGCAGGAAGACGTACACCGGCACTAACGTGGAAACCACCAGCAACCCCGACACGGTGGATAGGGCCTGCCCAGCCAGGGCCGTAGCGCGGCTGGTGGCCTGTTGCAGGTAGCCGAGCAGCCGCTCGTTGGTGATGCCGAAACGGGCATCGAGCCAGCCGACCACCTGCCGTTGGGTTTGCAGGAGCTTGGTTTTGAAAAGCGGCATCTGCGTGGCCAGTTCCCCGGCTTGCAGGTAGATGAAGTACAGAACACCTAGCAAGACCACTATCCCCAGCAGCACCGTCAGGGCAATGGCCAGCACCTCGGGTACCCGGTGGCGCCGCAGCCACTGCTCAATAGGCAGCAGCAGAATGGCGAAGATGGTGGCGAAAAAGAACGGAAACAGGATGTCGCCGGCCAGGTAAATCATCAGTATCAACAGGGCTAGGCCCAGCAGCACCAACGACGCTTTAGCGTAGAAGGGCAGTTCTATTTTAGGATTCTCGTTCATCAGCACAGCCGTTCGGTGGTGTAGTATTCGCTCTGATACGGTCCCCAAGCGGAAAAGGAGAAGCATTTCAACTTATCAGTTGGGGCAGTGAAAAGCGAATGCGCTGCTAGCTCAACCTTAGTAAGCCCACCAAAGGCGCCACGTTTACAGCCGATGAAAGGTATTGGCGAGCTTTAGCTGTTTTTTTCAGACCGGGCGGTCATTCTTTCGTACCCCTCACTTCGTCTGATTCGTATGGGTGCGCTGGTTCTGCGTGGGGCATATAGGTTGAGGTACCTTTGCAGAGAAACAAGCAGCAGCGCACTGCAAACTCCCGGTTGAATTCATGTCCAAGCAGAAATATATTTTCCTGATTCTGATTTTAGGTAGCCTCACGGCACTCGGTCCTTTTTCCATTGATATGTACCTGCCGGGCTTCCCGGCCATTGCCCAAGACCTGAAAACCACTGCCGCGCGCGTGGCCCTTTCCCTGTCCAGCTTCTTTGTGGGTATTTCGGCGGGCCAGCTTTTGTATGGCCCCCTGCTCGACCGGTTTGGGCGCAAGAAGCCGCTCTACATCGGGCTGGCCGTGTACATTGCCGCCTCGCTAGGCTGTGCCGCCATTCACACCATCGACGGGCTGATTGCGCTGCGCCTGGTGCAAGCCATTGGCAGCTGCGCCGCCGGTGTGGCCTCGGTGGCCATGGTGCGCGACTTGTTCCCGGTGAAAGACAGCGCGAAAGTGTTTGCCACGCTGATGCTGATCGTAGGCCTCTCCCCGATGCTGGCGCCTACAATAGGTGGCTACGTTACCACGGCCTTTGGCTGGCAGGGCGTGTTCCTTGCTCTCGCCTTCATGGGGGCTGCCATGCTGGCCGCCTGCGTGCTGTGGCTACCCGATACGTACACCCCCGACACGACGCTCTCCTTGAAGCCGCTGCCCATCCTGACCAGCTTCTGGTCGGTGCTGCGCGAGCCGCAGTTCTACACCTACACCTTCACGGGGGCCATGTCGTTTTGCGGCCTCTTCGCCTACGTCGCCGACTCGCCGCTGGTATTCATGGACATCTTCGGGGTCGATGGCAAAACATACGGCTGGATCTTCGCCTTTCTCTCGGTTGGGCTTATTGGCGCCAGCCAAGTCAACAGCGCGCTTTTGCGCTACTTCCAAAACGAGCAGCTGGTTTACACCGCCCTGATCTGCCAGGTGCTAACTGGCTTGGTGTTCCTGCTCCTCACCCTCAACGGCTGGATTGGGCTCGGGGGCACCATTGCCCTGCAATTTATCTTCATGTGCTGCCTCGGCTTCAGCAGCCCCAATACGGCCGCCCTATCCTTAGCGCCGTTCGAAAGAAATGCCGGTAGTGCATCGGCCCTGATGGGCGCCATCCGGATGGGTATGGGTGCCTTGGCTTCAGTAGCGGTTAGCGTGTTCAACAACCACACGGCCGTGCCGATGGTGGCAGTTATGGCCGGGGCATCAGTTCTGGCGCTGCTTATCTTGCTGATCGGACGCCGGCAAATCACAGCGCCAGTTGCGGTGCCCGAAGGCCAACTAGCCGAGGCCGTGCATTAAGAAGCAGTCTATCCGAGTAGAGTTGTAGCTAACCCAAGTTGCGAGGTAGCCGCGTAGCGGTTTCAGGTTTGTAGAAAGGGAGTCAGAAAGAGGAACAGCGCCGCGTAGCGGTGCCAGAAACGCCCGCCAGTCTGGCACCGCTACGCGGTGCAGAACGTCTTACGAATTTAAAACTACAAACCTGAAGCCGCTACGCGGCTACCTCGCAACTTGGGTTAGCTAAAAGGCTAGTTTACCTTCTCAGCTGAGGAGACTAGCCTTGTGGCTGATAACCCTTAAACAACTGCTTTGGCGATGTTAATACGGTTGCACTTGGGGTGCGGTGCACTACTGCACAACCTTGGTTTTCATCTTAATCGGTCAGCTTCTTCGCTATGAAATATACCTCTCCCATGAAATCCTTAGATTTAGCCTCCACGATCATCATTTCGCAGCGATGAAAACCCTTACCGCATTGGCGCTCGGCGCTACCTTATTGCTTACCTCTACTTCATCGAAAGCGCCGGATGGGTGGGTGCCCCTGCTCGACAAGAACCTGAGCAAGTGGCGCAACTATGAAAGCTACCGGCACAAAGACGGCTACAAAGGCCAGCAGCCCACCGACGCCCAAGGCAAGCCACTGGCCCCCATCGGCTACGACAAAAACGAGGCAAACGTATTCTCGGTGGTGATGCAAGACGGCGAGCCAGTGCTGCGCATCAGCGGTGAAATTTACGGCTGCGTGTTCACCAAGCAGGATTTCAGCAACTACGACCTGAAGCTGAAAGTGAAGTGGGGCACCAAAAAGTGGACGCCCCGCCTCAACGAGCCCCTCGACAGCGGCATCCTCTACAACAGCCAGGGCGAGTGCGGCGTCGACTATTGGCACAGCTGGATGCTCAGCCAGGAGTTTCAGGTGTCGGAGTACGCCGCCGGCAACGCCATGGGCGACTTCTGGTGCATCGCTAATTCCTCGGCCGACATCAAGGCCACCAAAGCTGCGGGGCAAGAGGCGCTGAAGTACGACCCCAAAGCAGCACCCGTGAAAATGGGCGATGGTGGCCCCGGCTTCTGCCAGGCCAGCGCCAACTACGAAGTCCCCAACGGCCAGTGGAACGAGCTAGAGCTCATCAACGTCAACGGCAAAAGCGTACACATCGTGAATGGTCACGTGGTGCTGGCCGTAGACAACTCGCGGTACGTAGTGAAAGGCCAACCGCAACCGCTTACGCACGGCAAAATTCAGCTGCAAAGCGAAGCCGCCGAAGTGTTCTACAAAAACATCTTAATCAAGCCCCTCTCCGCCATGCCCACCGAGTACGCGCAGTATTTCAAGTAGATAGAGCTTACGGCTAAGAAATTAAATCATATTTCACGCAGGGTCTCGGGGTGGTAAGCGCAGGGTCTCGCAGTGTCGTTCAACGGCCACCGAGACCCTGCGCTTTTACACCCCGAAACCCTGCGTGAACCGCTACAAGGACAAGTCTTACTTCAAGCCCGCCAGCAGCAGCTGGATTTCGGTGAACAACGGCCGCTCAGCAACCGCTGGCTGTTCGCATTGCTGCTGCAAGCTCCGGAGTGCCTGCACGGTAGCGGAAGTGGCCGGCGCAACGCAGTGCCTCAGCAGATCGTCGAGCAGGCAGGCAAAGGCGCGCACTTCCAGGCGCTGCAAGTCCAGGGCCGTTTCAGGCGCATCGGGGGCGAAGAAGCAGGCGGCGCCGAAGTCGCCGAGCAGGCATTCGCCAGCGGTGGTAGTGAGGATGTTGTGGGCGTATAAGTCGCCGTGCAGGATGCCACGGGCGTGCAGGTGCTGCGCCACGCTGGCAATACCGCGGGCAATGCGCAGCACCACATCCAACGAGAAAGTAGTGCCGGTGGCATACACGTCGCGGGTGCAGGAAGCCAGACTCGGCGGGCCGCCCAGGTTGTAAAACGTTGGCGCAATCAGCTGCAATACCAGTCCATCGGTGCCCTCGGGGTGGCCGCTGATTTTGCCTTCTACTGCGATAAGATTGGGGTGCGTGCCAGCGCTTAGGCACGCGGCCATTTCGCTGCCCGGCAGACCGTCGCTGGTGCGGGCTCCTTTAAAAAGCTTGACGGCCACCGGCTGCGGGGCCGCCTCCGGGCGCTGCCACTGCGCCTGATAAATCATGCCCGACGCGCCTTCGCCCAGCTTCTGCTCTAGCGTGAGGCTGCGCCAGGCGATGGTGCTGGCGGTGGTGGCCGCAACTGCCGCCGCTTCGGCCGGGGCGCTGAACGGGTTGCCCGCGTAGGCCAGCCACGAGAGCCGCGGCAGGGCCAGCAGCCAGGCCGGCAGCGCCGTGAACTGGTTGTCGGCGATGCGCAACAGCTCCAGGTTGGTGCAGGCGTGCATGGTTTCGGGCAGGTGCCGGAGCTGGTTGCCGGCCAGCATGAGCTTCTGCATGCGGGTGCAGGCACCTAGCTCGGCAGGCAACTCGCGGAGCTGGTTGTCGGTCAGAATTAGCCAGCGCAGCGCGGAACTCAGGGCCGCAGCGGGCAGCGTGTGAATCTGGTTGGCTTTGAAGCCTACCATGCTCAGCTGCGGGCATAACCCAAGCACTTCGGGCACAGTGGTAAACTGGTTGTCGGAGCAGAAGAGCACGCGCAGCTTGCGTAGCCGGGGCAGGTCGTGGGGCAGTGCGGAGAGGGCGTTGCCGGAGAGGTTGAGGATTTCCAGGGAGTCGGCCAAGTCGAAAATTTCCGTTGGGAATTCGGTGAGGCCACCCGACAAGTCGAGGCGTTGGACGCCGGCCAGTTGCCCGGCGCGGAGCTGTTCGAGGGTATGCATGAGGCAAAGGTAAGGCCCCCTGTACCACGAAGCGGCGCTTCGTTACGAGCCAAACGAGTTCTTACGCGACAAGGCTACTCCCAAACCAACCCGTACGCAGCTTCCCGGTGTTCGATAAAGTGCAGGTGCTATTGTGAGTCCGCTAGTAAGGCCTGGCCAACCTAAACGCATGCTTTTCTTTGTCTGACTGTAATAGCTTAACGTGCTACCTTTCACCCTTGAATTATATCAACTTCTAGTTTGCTTCCCGCCACGTTTATGCCCAAGTACGCATTGGCCCTCGCCACGGCCGCGACCTTTTTTGCTACCACCGCGGCTGACGCCCAGCAGCGGCCCGCTCTCACCGACCAGGATTATACCCGCGCCGAGCGGTTTATGGGCTACAACACGCAGGCGCTGGTAGACGGCAACGTCGCCCAACCCCACTGGCTGGCCAACGACCGGTTTTGGTACCGCGTACTGACGGCCCGGGGCAGCGAGTTTGTGCTGGTGGACCCGACCCGAAAAACTCGCATCGCTGCCTTCGACCACGCCAAGCTGGCCGCGGCACTCTCCACGGCCAGCGGCAAAGCCTACGAGGCCAGTCGGTTGCCGTTTCGGGACCTCACGTTTTCGCCCGATGAGAAGGCCGTCTCTTTCGCCGCCGACGGCAAGAGCTGGAAGTACAACCTGGCCAGCGGGCAGCTAAGCCCCGACACCATGCCCGCTGGCCAGTCCAGCCCCAACGCCGAGAACGAAGTCGAGTCGCCCAACGGGCAGCTCGCCGCCTACATCAAGGAGTATAACCTGTGGGTGCGCGACACGAAAACCAATCAAACCACTCAGCTCACCACCGACGGAGCCAAGGACTACGGCTACGCCACCGACAACGCCGGCTGGACCCACAGTGACAAAGCCATCCTGCGCTGGTCGCCCGACTCGCGCAAAATCGCCACCTTCCGGCAAGACCAGCGCACCGTGGGCGACATGTACCTGGTGACCACCAACGTGGGCCATCCCACCCTGAAATCGTGGAAGTACCCGCTGCCCGGCGACAAAACCATTGCTACCATCGAGCGGGTGATTATCGAAGTGAATACCCCGAAAGTGGTGCGCCTGCAACTGCCGCCCGACCCGCACCGCGCCTCGCTGTCGGACGACATTTCCAGCAGCGGCACCTTCGACGACGTGGACTGGAGCTCCGACGCCAGCCAACTGGCTTTCGTATCGACCTCGCGCGACCACAAGCAAGAGAAGCTGCGCGTGGCTGACGCCGCCACCGGCGCGGTGCGCGACGTGTTTGAAGAAACCGTGGCCACGCAGTACGAGTCGGGCCAGGGTGCCATCAACTGGTGTTATTTAGCTAAAAACAAGGAAGTTATCTGGTACTCGGAGCGCGACAACTGGGGCCACTTGTACCTCTACGACGCCGGCAGCGGCAAGGTGAAGAATCAGATTACGAAGGGCAATTTTGTGGTCACGCAGTTGCTGAAAGTAGACGAGGCGAAGCGCCAGCTTTACTTCCTGGCCGATGGGCGCGAGCCGGGCAACCCCTACTTCGCCCACCTCTACCGCATCGGGCTGGATGGCAAGAACCTGACCCTTCTTACGCCCGAGGCCGGCAACCACCAGGTGACGCTGACGCCCTCGGGCCGCTACTTCCTCGACACCTACTCGCAGCCCGACAAGCCAGGCATCACGGTGCTGCGCGGAGTTGACGGCAAGCTTGTGTCGACCTTAGAGAAAACCGATATTTCGCGCCTCACGGCCACCGGCTGGAAGGCGCCTACGCCCATCACAGTAAAAGCCCAGGACGGTCAGACCGACCTTTACGGCCTGATGTTTACGCCCTCCACGCTGGACCCGGCCAAGAAGTACCCGATTATCAACTACATCTACCCCGGTCCGCAGGTTGGCAGCGTGGGCAGCTGGTCGTTTTCGACGGCGCGGGGCGACCACCAGGCGCTGGCCGAGCTGGGCTTCGTGGTGGTGCTGATTGAGGGCAGCTGCAACCCCCTGCGCTCCAAGAGCTACCACGATGCCTGCTACGGCAACATGGCCGAAAATACCTTGTCGGACCAGGTGACTGGCATGCGGCAGCTGGCGCAGAAGTACCCGTACATCGACCTGGAGCGCGCCGGCATCTGGGGGCACTCGGGCGGCGGCTACGCCACAGCAGCGGCCATGTTTCGCTACCCCGACTTCTTCAAAGTGGGCATTTCGGAGTCGGGCAACCACGAAAGCCGCAACTACGAAGACGACTGGGCCGAGCGCTACATCGGCCTGCTCGAAACCAAGCCCGACGGCACCACCAACTACGACAACCAAGCCAATGCCACCTTCGCCAAGAACCTCAAAGGCAAGCTGATGCTGGCCCACGGCCTACTAGACGACAACGTGCCGCCCTACAACACAATGCTGGTGGTAGAGGCCCTCACCAAAGCCAACAAGAGCTACGACCTGGTGGTGTTTCCAAACGCTGCCCACGGCTACGGCGCCTACTCGCCCTACATGACGCGCCGCCGCTGGGACTACTTCGTGCAAAACCTAGCCGGCGCTCAGCCCCCGCACGACTACGAACTAAAGTTTAAGCCTGATCCACGCAATACCGTGCAGTAGGCGGAGCAGCCTAGCCGGTGAAGCTGTTTAGGAAGTCGTTTAACACAATCTGGAACGTCATGCTCTATCTGGCGTCCGCTTGTCGAAGCATCTCTACCGCCTCGCCTGCACCGTTCAACGGCGCGGTAGAGATACTTCGACCAGCTCAGTATGACGTTCTTTTGACTTCCTAAACAGCTTCGGTACTAGAGTTTCAAGGCTGCTACCCAATCAGCTACTGCTGTTTTGGAAAAGCTTTTCCTTGGCTGATTTCTACAAGTACCGCAGCACCTCATCCAGCGTCGCCACTTCCTGAAACGTAACGCCAGCTACTTCTTCGGCGGGTACTTGCTCGTATATCCAGGTGGTGTAGAAGGGTACGTGAATGGCACGGGCACCAAGCCGGGCAACGGGCAGAATGTCGGACTTAAGCGAATTGCCAATCATCACGAAATCTTCGGGGCGCACCTGGTAGCGGCTCAGGATGCGCTGGTAAGAAGACTCGTTTTTCTCGCTTACGATTTCCACATAATCGAAGTAGTCGCCGAGGCCAGAGCGGGCCAGTTTGCTTTCCTGGTCGAACAGGTCGCCTTTGGTGAGCAGCATCAGGGGGATGCCGCGCGCTTTCAACTCAGTTAGCACCGCCTCTACGTGCGGCAGCAGCTCGATGGGGAAGCGAAGGAGTTGCTTGCCGCTGTCGAGAATTTGCTGGATTTCGGTGCCTGTTACGCGGCCATCGGTTAGTTGAATCACAGTTTCAATCATGCAGAGCATGAACGATTTAGCTCCATAGCCAAACAGGTGCACATTCTGCCGGTGCACCTCGTTGAACCGGCTGGAGAGGATGTCGGGGTTGGCGTAGTGGGTCAGCAAACCGGAAAGCTCGGCCTCCGCTTGGTCGAAATGAGGCTGATTCGGCCAAAGGGTATCGTCGGCGTCGAAGGCGATGAGTTGGGGAGTCGGCATGGAAGGTAAATTCAGTTTACGAACGGCAGCACTTGACTAGAACAGTTGCAGGTTGGCGCGGCCAGAGGAAAAGAGAGCCGGCAAAGTTATCGAACTTGCGTTCCATGAAGCAGCTAATTGACCTTACAACGTGGCCCCGCCGCGAGCATTTCACCTTTTTCTCCGCCCTCGATGAACCGTTTTTCGGCTTGGTAGCCGATGTAGATTGCACAGCGGCACCTGCCGAAGCCAAGCGGCTCGGCGTCTCATTTTTCCTGTATTACTTGCACTGCGCCCTACAAGCCGCTAATGAAGTAGAGGAATTTCGCTGCCGCATCGAGCAGGGCCAGGTGTACCGCTACGACCGGATTCACGCCTCCGCTGTTATCGGCCGCCCCGACCATACGTTCGGCTTCTCTTTTATCGAGCAGCAAGACAGCCTGACCGACTTCGTAGCCGGGGCTCAGGCGGAAATCGAGGCGGTGCAGCAAGCTACCGGCCTGTGCCTAAGCGAGCAAACGGCCCGGCCCGACGCCATTCATTTTTCGGCTATTCCGTGGGTGCGGTTCACCGGCCTCACCCACGCCCGCGGCTTCCAGCACCCCGATAGCGCCCCGAAAATTTCAGTAGGCCAAACCTATCAGGACGGCGCCACGCTGCGGATGCCCGTCTCCGTAAACCTGCACCACGGCCTCGGCGACGCCTACCACGTTGGCCTGTTCCTACAAGCCTTCCAACAACGACTTTCGGGTTAGTGCTTCGTGCTTAGGTTGTCAGGCAGAGGCATGCGGCGGAGCGAAGCATTTGGCGTGCTGACGTTGCCGAAGAAGCCTGTCATGCTGCGCCTTCGCTCTGCATGACGGGCTTCTTCGGCAATAGTACAAAGCGACCTAAGCACAAAGCACTAAGAGGCTACCCGAACAGGCAAAAGTTTGTCATTCCGACGCAGGAGGAATCTGAGTTAAAATCGTTCAACGAGCTAACTCAGATTCCTCCTGCGTCGGAATGACAAAACCTATCCGAATAGGCACTAAGCACTAAGCACTAACTGCGTGTGCAAGCGTGCCAGCGTATCGGTGGGGTTTTGGCAGAGGCCGGGGTGCACGGGAGACGTTTGGACGATGGTGCTGCGGGTGGCGGTGAGCCAGCGGAAACGCGAGGCAATGGGCAATTGCCCGATGACGCCGCCCTCCTTGCGGCCCGCGCAGATTCGCTCGAAGGTTCGCAGCCGTTCGTGCAATTCCGGTAAATCCAGGTCGGGGGCAAAGGCGAGCAGGCGCGCTTCGTTTAGCTCGAACCGGGTTTCGAGGAAGCCTTGCCCGGCACAGTACACGATGACGCCCACATTCAGAAACTCCTCGCGCTCCACCCGGGGCATCACCCGGAGCACGGCATACTCAAACAAGTGCTTTTCTGGCATGCTGCGCGGCATCAACAAAGATTTCGGACGCCGCGAGGCGGGTCTCTAAAAACTGAACATACGCTTGCCGGTGCTCGTCCACCGACTCGAATGGCGAATCCCCGGTCAGCCACTCATCGGGAATCAAGGCTACAATACTGCTGATACGCTCCGGCGTCAGAATGGCCTTGTATTCGGCATCGACGGCCGTTAGCTCGGTGGCTTGCGGCAGCAGCACGTGGTCTTTGATTTGCGCAAACGGGCGCCGGGCCTGCTCTTCCACATTCTGCCAGGCGTGGTGAAAGTAGAAGGCCGCGCCGTGGTCGATCAGCCACAGCTCCTTGTGCCACATCAGCATATTGGTGTTGCGCGGTGTCCGGTCGACGTTGGTTACCAGGCAATCCAGCCACACGATTTGCGAAGCCAGTTTGGGCTCCACGGTGGTAACCAAGGCATCGAAGGTAATGGCCCCCGACAGGTAGTGCAGCGCCAGATTGAGTCCTTCGCTGGCCCGCAGCAAGTCCTGGATTTCCTCGTCGGGCTCGGTGCGGCCGAAGGCTTCGTCGAGCGTGATAAACACGATTTCCGGCACCCGCAAGCCTAAAGCCCGCGCCAGTTCTCCGGCCAAAAGTTCGGCAATCAGCGCCTTGGCTCCCTGCCCGGCGCCCCGAAACTTGAGCACGTACAAAAACCCATCCTCGGCCTCTACCAGGCCCGGTAAAGAGCCGCCCTCGCGCAACGGTTTCACATACCGCGTCACCTCCACGGTCCGCAGTTCAGGTGGACTACTATTCATGGCGCGAAATTCAACATTTATTTCTTTGATGCTTTTAACCTTTTTGTAGCGCGGAAGCCACAGGAAATCTGTTCCGCGCTACTGTCGGCCAGGGCCGTAGAGGACCTGGCCGGCCCGGCGCTTCGTGTGCTGGCCTTCCCGGACAGTGAGCTGGCCGTTGACCAGCACGTAGCGCATGCCGACGCTGTACTGGTGCGGCTGCGTGAACGTAGAGCGCTCATCTACCACTTTGGGGTCAAACACCACTAGGTCGGCGGCCAGGCCGGGGCGCAGCAGACCCCGGTCGGTAAGGCCGAAGGTTTGGGCGGGTAGGGAAGTCATGCGGCGCACGGCTTCTTCGAGGCTGACCACGTGCAGCTCCCGCACGTAGTGGCCGAGCACCCGGGCGTTGGAGCCGTAGCCGCGCGGGTGCGGGACGCCCTCCTGCCACACTCGAATACTGGCATCGGAGGCCACCATGTTGAACGGGTAGCGCATGATTTGCTGTACGTCGGGCTCGCTCATGCCGTGGAATACCATGCCCGCGTCGTGCTGCAGCACCAGATCCAGGACGGTAGCGGCTTCGGCGCGGGCTTTGTGGGGCCGGCCCATCCGCTGGTTGATGGCCTCGATGCTAAGGCCGTTGTAGCTGGTATTGGGTGGATAGCTGGCTACTACGGCGTAGCTGAAGTGGCGCAGCTTCTTTTGGCGCAGCCGCTGCACCAAAAAGGCCTCTACTGCTGCCCGCACGGCCGGCCGGGCCAACCGAACCCGCAGCGAATCGCGGCCGTCGGCTTGCACGTCGTCGGGTAGCAGGGTGCTGAGGGAAGTGGAGCTGGCGGTGTAGGGATATTGGTCGATGGTAACTTCCTGGCCGCTTTGGCGGGCAGTTTCTATCATCGTCAGCAGTTCGGCGGCGTGGCCCCAATTAGGCTGGCCACCAAGCTTAAGGTGCGATATTTCCACGGGCAAGCCCGCTTCTCGTCCCACCAGCAAAGCTTCCTGGATGGCCTGCTTCACACTGTCGTTTTCGTTGCGCATGTGGGTGGCGTAGAGGCCACGGTAGCGGGCCGCCACGCGGGCCAGACGCACCATCTCGGGCGTGCGGGTGTAGGTACCCGGTATGTAAATCAGCCCTGACGACATGCCCACGGCTCCGGCTTGCATGGCCTGCTCGACCAGGGCTTCCATCTGCCCGAGTTCGGCTTCGGTAGGGGCGCGTCTGGCCCGCCCCATCACTTCCTTGCGCACCGTGCCGTGCCCCACCAACGAGGCCACATTTACGGAAAGGTGCAGGCTGTCGAGGAAGCTGAAGTAACGGCGCAGGTCGGGGCGGGAGGAGCCGCAGTTGCCGGTAATAACCGTTGTTACGCCGTCGTAAATGAAATTGTCGGCGGTGGGCTGGCGTACTTCGTCGTCTTCGATGTGGGTATGCACGTCGATGAAGCCGGGCGCCACTATCAGGCCACGGGCGTCGAGCACAGTATCGGCGGGGTAATCTTTAGGGAGCCGGCCAACGGCCAGAATCCGACCGGCCCGCACCGCTACATCGGCGTAGAACCAGGCATTGCCCGTACCATCGAGCACGCGGCCATTGCGGATGAGCAGGTCGGCGCGTAACTGCTGCGCCGGGGCGGGCTGCGCCAGTAGCAGCGCGGCTGCCAGCAGGAGGAAGAGGCACCGCATAAGTTGCTGTCCGTTGATTGAAGTAGGAAAAACACTTGGGTGTTGGGTTGGCACCGCCGGATTTACGAGCGGTGCGGGCACCACCCACTGGCGGAAAAAGTACGCAAAACCAGCTACTAATCGCGCAGTGTTGTGCAACCTTAACGCCGCTGGTAGTCTCCTCCGGTAGTTAACTCTTCTTCCCTGCCCTATGATACGAATAGCTACGCTGCTCTTGTGCTGGTTGGTGGCAACCATGAGTTCTGCGCGTGCGCAACGCCCCCAAGTCGGATTTAAAGCAGGCCTTACGACCAGCACTTGCTCGGATGTACCGAATCCGGAAAACCAGTGGGGCCTGGTTGCGGGCATTTTTCTGCGCCAAAAGCTAGGAAAGCACTTGGCGCTGCAACCCGAGCTGCAATACGAGCAGCGGGGCGTGCGAACTACGCAGGAAGGCAGGAGGGGCTTTGAAGGTAGCGATGGCCTTTACTATCGTCATGCGCAAACCCGCCTGCATTACCTGAGTTTGCCGGTACTGGTACGAGGGCAGCTAGGCAAGTTTTTCGCGCTGGCCGGGCCGCAGCTCGGTTTTCTGGCGGCAGCCCGGCAACAAAGCACTACGGAGTATATCTTTTTCAATGATCGGTATCCCCGGCCTTTCCCTCCTTCCGAGTCAACGAAGAGCACTGCGCCCTACCGCCGTTGGGAGCTAGGCTACGCCGTGGGAGCAGGCTACGCCCTAAGCAACCGCTTGGCTGTGGAAGTGCGCTACACTGCTGGCCTCACTGATATTTATAAGCCCCTTTACTCGCCTTACCCTATGTTTGATTGGCGTGGGCCAGACCCATTGGTCTTAGCCCGCAACCGCAATTGGCAAGCTCAAATTAGCTATCAGCTTAGTTCGATGTAATACCTCTATGCAGACCCACGTTGGCGAGTTTCACTACAAATAATACAAGCCGAAGTTCATCCTGCTGTACCTACGAGCTGCACGAAAGCGTGGCGCAGCCGGGCTTGGTGCTGGCCCACGCGGGGCGCTTGGCGGACAGGTCGTCGTGTTCGGGTTGCTCGTCGTAGGGGGTTTTGAGCACTTCCATCAACCGGTTCAACACCGATAGGTCGCCTACTTCGGCGGCTTCTATGGCTTGTTGCGCCAGGTAGTTGCGCAGCACGTACTTGGGGTTCACACGCAGCATACCTTCCCGGGTGGCTTCGGCGCCGGCCGTTTCCTGTCGCAGCCGGCCGGCGTAGCGCTGGAGCCAGTCGAGCAAGGGCTGCTGCTCGCCGGCGGTTTCGGGGTAGCCCGCCGCAGCCAGCAACTCCTCGAACAAGGTTTGCTCGTTGCCGGAACCCAAAAGCAGGTCGAAAGCCACGTGAGACAGGCGGCGGAAAAACAACGTCATATCTACCTGCGACTCTGCCAGGGCTTCGTGCAAGCTTTCGATAAGGGCGCGGTCTTCTTCCTCGACTTGCGCGGTAAGGCCGAGCTTGCGCAGCATCATCTGGTGTTGCGTAGCAGCTATGGTGGTCCGGTAGAGGTCCAGGCCCTGGTTGAGACCTTCCACGTTCACCACGATGGGGGCTAGCGCCCGCGCCAGCTGGTAGAGGTTCCAGAGGCCCACGTGCGGCTGCTGCCCGAAGGCGTAGCGCCGCGAGCCGAAGTCGGTGGTGTTGGGCGTCCAGTCGGGGTCGTAGGGCTCCAGCCAGCCGTAGGGTCCGTAGTCGATGGTGAGGCCGAGGATGGACATGTTGTCGGTGTTCATCACGCCGTGCACAAAGCCCACCGCCATCCAGTGCGCTATCATCACGGCGGTGCGGCGGCTTACTTCCTCGAACCAGCGCAAATACACGTCCGGCCCCGGCTCGCCTAGCTCGGGGTAGTGGTGGCGGATTACGTAGTCGGCCAGGGCGCGCAGATTGTCTATTTCGCCGGTGGCCGTCATGAGCTGGAAGTTGCCGAAGCGGATAAACGTGGGGGCCACCCGCGCCACGATGGCGCCGGGCTCGGGCCGGGCGTTGCCGTTGTAGAACATGTCGCGCACTACCTCGTCGCCGGTGCCCACCAAACTCAGGGCCCGGGTGGTGGGCACGCCCAGGTAGTGCATGGCTTCTGAGCACAGAAACTCCCGCAACGAAGAGCGCAGTACGGCGCGGCCATCGGCGCGGCGCGAATACGGCGTGGGGCCGGCTCCTTTCAGTTGAATTTCCCACTTGGTATGGTCCACGGCCGTTACTTCGCCTAGCGAAATAGCCCGCCCGTCGCCGAGCTGGCCGGCCCAACTGCCAAACTGGTGCCCGCCGTAGCGGGCGGCAAACGGCTTCATCGAATCCGTTACGCGGTTGCCGGCCAGCGCCTCCACGGCCGCGCCGCGCTCCGGCGGCCGGTGCAAACCCAAGTACGCCGCCAGGTCGTCGGACCAGGCCAGCAGCTGCGGATCGGGCACGGGCGTGGGCTCGACGCGGGAATAATGGTAGCCCGGCACTTGGCGTGGGCGCTTATCGGGCGCTACCTCACCGTGCAGCTCCTCCACAAAAGAATTGTGAAATGTGACTTGATCTATAGGTTGAACGTGGGTGGCCATAACCGGATGAAAGTACAGTACTTGGTGGGAAACCGCCAGCGAATGGGGCGCGACAAATGCACTAACGCGGTCCGGACGCGCATGTTTCCCGCACTTCGCCCAAGCTAAACCGTAAAACAAGCAGCCCCGGCCACTTTTATGTGGCAGCGGCCGGGGCTTTCGGCACCAGTTCCGGCGGCGTCTGACCTCGTATCAAGCTTAGAGTAAGCTGGTTCAGGCAAGCTTGTTTTTGGCGTTTATCCGCTACCTTACTCCCTTTCCCATTTCCCTCACTCGCTTTCCCGTTTATGGACGCCCCCGCCCCCGCTTTGCTTCCTGCCAACGAGGAGTCCCGCCTGCGGGCGTTGCAACCCTACAAAGTGCTGACAGCCCTTCCCGATATAGTATTCGATGAAGTGGCGCGGCTGGCGGCCAAGCTTTTCGACGTGCCCATTGCTCTTATCTCCTTGGTTGACGCGGACGCCGTGTGGTTCAAGGCCAATTTTGGTATGGCCGAGCCCCAACAAGTAGCCCGGCAGCAAAGCATGTGCTCGGTGGCGATTCTGCGGGACGAAACTACTGTTTTCGAAGATCTGGACCGGGAACCTTGTCGGCTGGTTGATCCGCAAGTAGGTGAAACCCTGCAAATGCGCTTTTATGCCGGCCATCCGCTGCAATCGGAGGGCTACAACATTGGCACAATGTGCTTGATTGGGCGGCAGGCCCGGCATTTCAGCTCCGACGAGCGAGGCCGCCTGCAAGCCCTGGCCGAGGTTGTGTCGCGCCTCTTGCAGCTACGCGTTGCGCTACTTGACCGCTCCGGGGTTGAGCCCGACCTGTGGCTGTCGCTTTACGAGGAGCTCGATCAATACCTGAGCCGCATTGATACCCTAAAGGAGCTGGCCTTGTGGGAAGACGATGCCACGTCGCTGGCGGCGCTGGCTTATCAGCAATCCATCGCCGACGAAGCTGATATCGTTATCAGCACCCTGCAACAGCACATCCAGCGCATCGAGAACGATATAAAGAAAGAGGGAAACTAGTTGCTGGCTGCCCTTCCGAAACGTTTTGTCCTCGTCCCGGAAGTGACTTGCCCGCCCGAGGCAGAAACGCCAGGAGACGGATACAGCCTGATTTCTTACTCTACGGCAGCTTCATCTTGTACAACCGGAAGGGGTATTGCACCCGGTCCTGGCCGTTGTTCCATTTGGGGGTGCGCTCTATCTGGGCGGCGGTGAGGTAGAGGTAGTTGTCGGGGCCGAGACCGAACGAGTCGGGCCAGAGCAGGCGCGGGTCGCGGGCTACGGTTTCGAGGCGGCCGGCGGGCGTGACGCGTCGCACGGCGTGGTTGGGCGAGTCGGTGAGGTAGACGTTGCCGGCGGCATCGGCCAGCATACCGTGCGAAATGCCGGTTTCGCCCACTTCCTCTACCCGGGCGGCTACGTTGGTGGGCTTGAGGGCCGGGTTGCGTAGGGCGTCCGTTTCAATGCGGTAGAGCTTGGTTTGGTTGATGGCGCGGTAGTAGAGGTACTTGTAGTCGTGGGTGAGGGCAATGCCGTTGACGTTGCTGCTGAAGGGTTTGCCGGCTTTGTCGCGTACTTCCTTGCCATCAATGCGCAGCACGAAGCCCGGCGCAGCCGTTGTCGACTTGTGGCCCTGAAGTAGCAGGCGGCTCTTGCCGGTGCGCAAATTCAGCACTACCAACGCGGCCAGCTTGGGGTCGGAGAGGTAGGCCACCTGGTTGCGCGTGTCCACTTGCACGTCGTTGAGGCCCGACCGTTCGCGGGGCAAGTCCTCGAACCGGTAGATGCGCTCTACTTTGTTGGTGATCAGGTTGATTTTCAGCAGTTTGATGCCAGCCAGCAGCGGCGGTTCGTCGGCGGGGTTGGCCGGGTCGAGCACCCACAGCGCATCAGTTTGATCCACAAACAGGGCCTGCACGTTCACGAAACGGCTGGCGGCCCGGGTCGAGTCCCACTGGTTCCATTCCGCATTGGGATACGGCTGCCGCTGGCCTTTCACGATTTCAGCCAGCCCATAGTCGTAGTCGGTTTTTCGCTTCGGAAACGTGACGAAAATGCGTCCCTGCTGCGAAACGGCCAGCCCAATGGGCTGGTGCCGGCCAAACTCGGCCACCTCTACCAGCGGCGTTTCCGTGTTTTGCGCAAAAGTCTTTTGGCCGGTTAAAGCGAGGAGCAAGAAAAAAAGGCATTTCACAGAGGAAGGCTTAAAGCGCTGGAATTAGGCTGTAGCGCGAAGCGTGCGCTTCGCGTATCGTTGCTGACTTGCCTACCGCAACAACGGTGTCGTTCAACGACACGCGAAGCGCAGGCTTCGCGCTACTTCCTACGGCTGCCCTCCATCAGAGTTAACGCAACCTTCTCTCCCGCCGCCGGGTAGACCAAGCAGCCTACACCCGCTGCTCATGCGCTTACCACTCCTATTGCTGCTCTCGTCGCTGCCTCTCCTGGCTGCCACGGCGCAGGTGCCTGCCGCCCGGTTCACCACCGTTGGCCGCATTATCCGCCAGGCCCCCGCCCTCGACCAACTACTAGCCCCTGATGCCCGCATCGAGATTGTAGCCGCCGGAATCGGCCACGCCGAGGGCCCGGTGTGGGTGCCTGATAGCAGCATGCTCCTTTTCACTGATGCGCCCACCCGCACCGTGTACCGTTGGTCGGCCAAGAGCGGCTTAACTAAGTTTCTGGAACACACAGGCTACACGGGCCGCATGCCCTACGGCGAAGAGCCCGGCTCCAACGGCCTCGCCCTCGACCACCGCGGCAACCTGCTTATCTGTGATCACGGCGACCGGCGCCTGGCCTCGCTCCCACTCGCTGCCAGCAAAAGTGGCAAGCGCACCCTCACCGATAACTTCGAAGGCAAACGCTACAACAGTCCCAACGATGTAGTGGTGCACCCCACCAACCAGAGTATCTACTTCACCGACCCGCCCTACGGCCTGCCCCAGCAAAGGCAGGACGTAGTTAACCGCGAGTTGCCCGTGTGCGGCGTGTACCGCCTGGCCCCCAACGGCAAGGTCACCCAGGAAATCAAGGACCTGCCGCTGCCTAATGGTCTGGCGTTCAGCCCCGACGGCCGTACGCTCTACGTCTCCCAATCCGATTCCCTCCGCCCCATCATCATGGCCTATGCGGTGCGCCCCAACGGGCAGCTAGGCAAAGGGCGCGTGTTTTTCGACATGAGCAAGCTCAACCGAACCCGCCCGAAAGAAACCCCCGACGGCCTGAAAACCGACCGCAACGGCAACGTGTGGGCCTCCGGCTTCGGCGGCATGGTGGTGCTGTCGGCGCAGGGCCAGCACTTAGGCACCATCGACACGGGCGAGGTGGTAGCCAATTGCGCCTGGGGCGACGATGGCCGCACGCTCTACATTGCCTCCGGCAGCTTTCTGTGCCGGGTAAAAACGTTGGCGCAGGGCTACTAATGACGGTTTCACGTAAGCGATGCAGACAGTTGACGCGCAGTAGCGCAGAAATCATGGATTTCCTGTGGTTTCTTATGGTTTCCTATGGTTTCCGCACTACTGCGGCCCCGGCAACAAACCTAAATTTGCTGTACTGCAAGGCTTGGTTGGCGTTTGCGCTAGCCTAAGCAATAACCTTTCTGCCTGCGGAGAAGTAATTGCTTGTATCCGATGAGCTTGTATTTCTCATCTAAGCTCTATTGGCTTTGTGTTTAAAGCCGCTTACCTGGTTATGTCTATTGTGTCTTCATCGCCGGATTATCAGCATATATTTCGCTCCTTGCCCGGCAACTATTTGCTGTTGAACCCTGATGGCACGGTAGTGGAATGTTCGGCTGGCTTTGCTGCCGTAGCGGGTCGCCCGCCTGAGGCGTTGGTGGGCGGTAGTTTGGCGGATGCCTGGCCCAACGGGGCCCATGCGGCCGAGCGCCTACCCGAGCTGCTGGAGTTGGCGCGCAGCACCGGCCAGCCCCAGACCCTCTCCTTCCCGGCTGCCCAAACTACCAGCAGGCCCTTTCCGCAGCAGCGCATCACCTATGGTCCCTTGTTCGATGCCCAGGGTCAGCTACTGTACCTGCTGCTCTCCCTGGAGCCCGTGGCCGCCAGCCCCGCCGTGGCACCCTCCGACAATGCCGCGTCGGTGCTGGCCCTGCAGCAGCAGCTCGACACCACCAACCTGACGCTACAACAAGCCCTGGCTGATGCCGATGCACAACGCAAGCGCCTCTATTCCTTGTTTATGCAAGCGCCGGCTGCTATTGCCAGCCTAACGGGCCCTAACCATGTTTTCGAGCTGGTTAATCCGGGGTATCAGCAGTTGGTCGGCAAACGGCCTTTGCTCGGCAAAGCCTTCCAGGAAGGAATACCGGAGCTGCAAGGCCAAAATTTTTTCGAGCTGCTCGACGCGGTATACCGCACCGGCGAAACCTATTACGGGCGGGAAGTAGTGGCCTTTATGGACCGGGAAAACACCGGCCGGCTTTCTCCTTATCACTTCAACTTCATTTATCAGGCCACCCGCAACGCAACGGGCCAGATAGAGGGCGTGTTGATTTTTGCCTACGACGTAACCGAGCAGGTGCTGGTCCGGCAGCAGTTAGAGCAGAGCGAGCTGGAGCTGCAAACTGCCAACGAGGAGCTAGCTACCACCAACGAAGAGCTGCACGCTTCCAACGAAGAGTTTTTATCCAGCAACGCCGAGCTTTTCAGCACGCAGCAGCAACTACGGGTGCTTAATCAGGAGCTAGAGTCCAGGGTAAAGCAGCGAACCCAGGAGCTAGAGCTGGCGCGGCAGGAAGCCGAGCGGCAGCGGGCCCGCCTCGAGCGCTTTTTTATGCAGGCACCCGCCGCCATCTGCGTTTTAGAAGGCCCCGACTTTGTGTTCGATTTGGTTAATCCGATTTATCAGCAGCTGTTTCCGAACCGCCGGCTGCTTGGCCGCCAACTAAAGGTGGCCCTACCCGAGCTGGCTAACCATACGGCATTACGGACGTTGCGCCAAGTGTACGAAACCGGCGTTACGCACGAAGAGAAAGCCCTGCCGTTTTCGGTGTTCTCTCCGGAAGGTGACCCGCCAAAGACGGTCTACTTCAACTACATCCAGCAGGCCCGTTACAATGCCGAAGGGCAGATTGATGGTATCCTGGTGTTTGCCTACGAAGTAACCGAGCAGGTACAGGCTCGGCAGCAAGAAGCGCAAAGCGCCCGCGCCCTGGAAACCCTCACCAACGCTATTCCGCACTTGGTTTGGGCCAGCTCCCCCACCGGCGAAACCGAGTACTACAACCAGCAGTGGTACGATTACACGGGCGCCACGTTTGAAGAAGTACAAGGCAACGGCTGGCAGCAACTCATTCACCCCGACGACCTGCCGGCCGTGCAAGAACAGTGGGCCGCGGCGCTGCTAAGCGGCAAGCCCTACCAAATTGAAACCCGACTGCGTAGTGCCGCAGGTACTTACCGGTGGTTTTTGGTGCGGGCCTCACCTTCGCGCAACGACCAAGGCGTAATAACCAAGTGGTACGGGGCCGACACCGACATTCACGACCAAAAACGCCTGGAGCAGGCCCTCTTGGAAAGTGAGCAGTACTTCCGCATCATGACCGACCGGGTGCCGGTCGTTGTCTGGGTAACTGCCCCCGATGGGCGTTGCACCTACCTCAACGAGCAGTGGTATAAATACAGTGGCCAAACCGAGGCGCAGGCCCTGGACTTTGGCTGGCTGGATATTGTCCACCCCGACGAAGCCGCCCTGGTCCGCACCGTGTTTTGGGATGCCAATACCCGTCAGGTGCCGTTCAACTTCGTGTATCGCCTCAAAGGCAAGGATGGTACCTACCGCTGGTTTGCCGACATGGGCCAGCCAAAATTCAACTCCGATGGCGAGTATGAGGGCTTTGTGGGCGCAGTAGTGGATATTCATGAGCGCAAAATGGCCGAGCATGCCCTGCGGCTGGCCAGTCAGAAACTAGCTACCACCAACAAAGACCTACGGTTAGCCAACCGGCAGAGCGAGTTGGCCAACGAGGAGCTGGCCCTCACCAACGAGCGGCTCACCCGCATCAACCAAGACCTCGACAACTTCGTTTACACCGCCTCACACGACCTGCGGCAGCCGGTCAACAACCTGGCCGGGGTGTTCGAGGAGCTAAAGCGCAGTGCTACGTTCCACGACCCCGAGGCCGAGCAATTGGTGCAGATGTTTGAGGGAGCCCTGAGCCAGGTTCACAGCACCATTCAAGGCCTGGCAGAGGTAGTGCACGTGGAACGGCGCAACGACCAGGTGCCTCTCGAACCGGTGGCATTGCTTCAGCTCACCCACGGCGTGCTTCAAAGTATGCAAAGCCAGGTAGCCGCGGCACAAGCGGAATTCGAGTTAAATTTCGACGCCGTGCCTACGGTTCGGTTCGCCCGGCTGAACTTGCAAAGCGTTCTGTACAACCTGCTCAGCAACGCTCTCAAATACGCCCATCCCGACCGCAAGCCCTTTGTCCGCGTCAGCAGTGAGCTGGCCGAAGACGATACCCCCGTGCTGGTAGTGCAAGACAATGGCCTCGGGCTGGACATGGCAAGCTACGGCGACGACCTGTTCAAGATGTTCCGCCGCTTCCACGACCACGTAGCCGGCTCCGGCATGGGTCTGTACCTCGTCAACCGCATCGTGCAGCAAGCCGGCGGCCACATCGAGGTTGATAGCACCGTTGGCGTGGGCACCACTTTTCGGATCTACTTGAAAGTAACAGAGTAGCCGAGCAATTAGGTAAGTTGTTCGACTACCTTCCCAGAACGACCTATTCAGTGCTGTTATGCACTGCTTACTCCCTCTCCGGCGCCTCACCCCCACCCCGGCCTCGGTTGTCTTTTGGGTAGCTGTTTCAAGCGCTGTGCGTGTCGCCAGTTAGGGCACCTATTGTTAGCGGCCGCCGCAAACGCCAACTCCCACTTTCCGGGGGTTCTCGTCACAAGCATTGAGGTAGTAAGGGGCAGCGTTTTCACCCGTGCTTGCTTAGCTGCTATTACGGTAAAATGGCCTGGCTTAATTTCCGACTTACGCGTTTTTATAATATACGTTGAGCCCTAATTTTTTATTTAGCTCGAGAATTAAATTTAGCCCTCACTCATCTTGTAATAAGTCAACTTATATACTGTTCAGCTCGTTTCCTTTAAATAAGCTTCTATAATATTATAGATGGTGTTTTAAGCTCAAGAATAATCTTTTAACTATACTTAATTAGTCCATATATTAATTTTTAGAGAACAAAACCATTATATAAAATACTTGAAACTCACCATTTATTGCGGCGTATAGCTCCATCCAAATGGCTACCACAACCGACACCTTTTCCGCCGATAATTCTGATCGGCTTTCCGATACTCCTCTTACCACGCCTCTCGTGGTACCTGTGATTGAGGAGCACGCTGTTGTTCACCGCGAAATGGTGGAAAGTGGCCGAGTGCGCCTATCCAAACTCGTGCAAGAGCACGAGGAGGCCATCGACCTTACTTTGCAGCATGAAGAGGTGAACGTAGAGCGGGTGCCCCTTAACCAGTACGTGGCTGATGAAACCGCTGCCCCTGCCGTTCGTTATGAAGGCGATACGCTGATAATTCCGGTGGTGCGCGAGGTAGTAGTCAAACGCCTTCTTCTTGTAGAAGAGCTGCGGGTCACGAAGCACCAAGTGCAGACCCAGGAAACGCAGAGCATAATGCTACGCAGCGAACAGATACAGGTAGAGCGCATCGCCCCCGATGGTACAACGTCTTCCCTTCCCAATTCCCTTAATCAAACCCTTTAATTGTTCACAAATCTCTCAAAGTTATGAGCCAGACCGTAGTAGGAATTTTCGACACCGCTGCCCAAGCGCAGAATGCAGCCCAGCAACTCCAAGCAGCTGGCTTCAACCTAGACCACGTAGACGTATCTACCAACAACGCCCAATCCACCGCAGCTACGGGTGCAACTTCTGCATCGTCGAATAGCAGCAGCAGCGGTGATGGCATCGGCAACTTCTTCAGCAACCTGTTTGGGGGCGACGATTACGAGGATACCCATCGTTATTCGCACGTAGCCCGCTCCACGGGTTCTATCGTGACGGTACATGCTCACTCAGCTGAAAATGCCCGCCGTGCTGCCGAAATTATGGACGCTGCCGGTGCCATTGACGTAGAAGACCGCGCTTCGCAGTCGGGCTACCAGTCGACGGGCCGTGCTGCTTACGCCGATGCTTCCACTGCTACTAATACCGAGGGCACCCAGTCGGCCCAGGTAATTGAGGAAAACCTCCAGGTAGGCAAGCGGGTAGAGCAAACGGGCGGTGCTCGTCTGCGCAGCCGTATCGTAGAGCGCCCCGTAGAAGCTAGCGTACGTTTGCGCGAAGAGCACGTAACGGTAGAGCGTCACCCTGTAAACCGTCCGGCCACGGAGGCTGACTTCAACACCTTCAAAGAAGGCACAATTGAAGTAACCGAAAGTGCTGAGCGTGCCGTAGTAGGCAAAGAAGCCCGCGTAGTGGAAGAAGTATCCCTCGGCAAAGAAGTAACCGAGCGCGAAGAAACCATCCATGACACCGTCCGCAAGACGGAAGTAGACATCGAGCGCCTCGATGGTACTACCGGCACCACCGGTACCACTGGCACTGCCTACGACACTGACGATACCACGACCCGCCGTTAATTCAGCGAATAAATAAAGCGCAAAAAGGTGACCCGTATGGGTCACCTTTTTTGTTTTCTACCTACCTGTAAACGCCGCTTACCATATCGACAACCGGTTGATGGGCTGGTAGTGCGTGAACTCTATTTCGGGCGCCAGGTAACCGGCGCGCACGGGTTCCTCGCGCAGCAAGTCGGTGCTCAAGTATTTCTTGTTGCTGTCGCAAAGTAGCGTGACAACGGTGGCGGCGGAGCCAAGCGCCGCGGCCTGCCGAATGGCCCCGATAACGTTGGCATCCGAGGAAATACCCACGGCCAAGCCAAGCTGCGTGGCCAGCTTTTGCGCCATCAGGATGGCGTCGCCGTCGTTGGCTTGCACCACTTCGTCGAGTTGGTCGAGGCGCAGGAGCGCGGGAATAAACTCATCGGAAATTCCCTGGATGCGGTGGGAGCCCACTTTGTAGCCGGTGGTCAGCGTCGGCGACTCGGCCGGCTCCAGCGGGTGAATGCGCACGGCCGGGTTCCGCTTGCGCAAGTAGCTTCCCACGCCCATCACCGTGCCCCCCGTTCCGACGCCGGCCACGAAAGCATCGGGCGTGCGACCCAAACCACGGAGCTGTTCCCATATTTCGACGCCGGTAGTGCGGGCGTGGGCCTGGGCATTGAGGCTGTTTTCGAATTGCCGGGGCAAAAACACATCGGAGCGGGAAGCCGCTATTTCCTCGGCCAGCTGGATACTGCCTAGAAAGCCGCCCTGCGCTTTACTGATTAAAGTTATTTCGGCGCCCAGGCTGCGGATGATGTTGACCCGCTCGGCACTCAGCCAGTCGGGCATCAGGATGCGCACGGGGTGGCCCAGGGCCCGGCCGATGGCGGCGAAGGCAATGCCAGTGTTGCCGCTGGTTGCTTCTACGATGGTGTTGCCGGACTTGATTTCGCCTTTTTTGTAGGCTTCCTGCAAGATGTGAAGAGCCATCCGGTCTTTGAGGCTGCCCGTAAGATTATAATGCTCACACTCCACATAAATGCGGCCGGGCTGGCCCTGGTAGCGGTAATGCAGCTCCAGCATGGGCGTGTTGCCCACCAAGTGCCACAGATGCTTGAACTTCTCTTCCAACTCCGCCGACAAACAACAGGCAGGAACCGGCTCCACTTCCTTTAACTGAAGGAGTTCGGGAGCTTCCGCTAATTCGGCCACCACGACCAACGACCACTTGGTTAAGGTGGCGCGAATACCAGTGAGGAAAGAAACAGGAGCGACTTGAGGGGCGCAGATAGCAACGGACATGACAGCAAGCATTAAGGTGGACAACACTCAAAACGCTTCTTTTACCTGCGGCACTCTATCAAGAAGGCTTACCGAAAGAGCATAAAAAAAGCCCTCCCGACAAGTCAGAAGAGCAGCATCAACCCGGTGGAGCATCTTTTAACTTATCTTCTCCCAAGCCAGCCGAAGCCGCCTCAGAACAGGACTTAGCACTTGGTATCACTACTGGTTGCTAAGGCATCATAGGGCCTGTCCCTCCTCCTTTCTCGATAAGTGCTCCGGTGAAGGAGCGTACCGTAAACGTAAATAGGAAAAGTAACTGTGCAAGAGGCCGTTGCAAAAAAGCGAACTTTATGCACCCCTCTTTAGACTGCGCTGGATGATTTATTCTGGCTGAAATCCGTCATGCAGAAGCTTGGGCTGTACCTCTACATGACAACTTTTCAGCCTACGCTAGCGGGTAACATTGTGGTCCTACGAATTGCCCAGAAGGCTTCGCAGAACCACTACTCGTTGCAAGAGTGGTACCGCCAAGCTGTAGCGCGGAAGCCACAGGAAATCGGTTCCGCGACGAGCGAAGCGAGTATCTGGTATTGCGCCAACGCGTAGGAACTCGCCTGCAGCTCGTCGCGGAACCGATTTCCTGTGGCTTCCGCGCTACTTCGCTCTTTGTAGTACGTTCCGCGAGTAGTGGTCCTACGAAGCCCTTCGGCAATTCGTAGGACCACAGCATTACTTCACCAGCGGGCCGGCAGGTTTTTCGTAGGCTTCCACTTCTACCAGGCCTAGGGTCGCCTTGCGGGCGGCTTGGCCGTTGCCGGCGGCGGGGTCTTTCTGGCCGGTTATTTCCACAATGTTGTAGGCGTCCTGGTTGCGGCTGGCGCCGGTTAGCTCGATGCGCAGGGTTTTGCCGGTTTGGGGTGGAAAAACGGCCGTGAAGTAGCCTAGGCTGCGCTCGGTAGTACCCGCAAAAACCTCTTTACCATCCACCAGAATACGGATGGGATATTGGCTGGAGCGCCAGTCCACGAGCTTCATAGCTACTTCGCTGATGGCGGCGGGGCGCTCCAGCTCATACTCAATCCAGGCGGCTTTTACCGGCCCCTCGCTGCTCCACTCGGATAGCTCGTTGTCATCGAAAGAAAGCTTGGCTTTGTCGGCATTGGAGCCGGCCGTGACGCTGGCCACCGCCACCGCGAGGCGCGAGGCCGTGAAAGACGGGGTGGCGGGCGTGGGGCCGCGCTGGAGGCTGCCAGCTAAGTCGAGGCCGGGCAGCTGCTCGGCGAGGCCGTTTTTCTCGGGCATAGCCTTGGACTTAAAGCTTACTTCAGCGGCTTTCAGGCCAGGAGCAGTGGCGCGCAGCTTGATGGTGCCGGCCTTGGTAGTAGCCCGAACCAGTACGCGATTCACACCGCCCTCTACTGGCAGGCTCTTGGCCAGAATGTAGTTGCCAGGGCCTTGGGCGAGGCCGCCGCGCCATTCGGCGGGGCCGCTCAGGGCGAAACTTACTTGGTCGAGGGCGGTGGGGCAGCGGCGGCCTTGGGCGTCTATTACTTCCACCTGCACCAAAGCCAGGTCGGCGCCGTTGGCTTGCAGGCCGGTGGGGTGCATTATGGTGGTGAGCTTGAGGGCGGCCGGGGCGCCGGTGGTTTGGTGCTCGGCCTCGCTTACTTTCTGGTTGCGCGCATCGTAGCTAACGGCCCGCAGTGTGCCGGGCTGCCACGCTACGTCTTTGAAGGTATACAGAAACCGGTGGCTCTGCGTGCCGAAACCCAGCGACTTGTCGTTGAGAAACAGCTCCACCTTGTCGCCATTCGACACCACAAACAGGTCTTTTCTGACGCCGTCTTTGTAGTTCCAGTGGCCGATGATATGGGTGCGCGGCTTCTCGGTTTCCACCCAGGCATCCCACATCACCTGGTGGGCAAAGAAACCGTCTTTGGCAATGCGCAGCGCATCAACCTCGCCGCTGCGGCGGTAGTTTTCGGCGCCGCGGTAGTGGGTGTTGGTATCACTGAACACAATGTTGACGCCCCCCGAGCTTACCCGCTTGCCGGTGCCGGGCCGCTCGTGCCAATAGTCGTACCAGCGCTTCACATCTTCCACGGCGTGCGTGTCCTGGTTGCGGTTGTATTCGGCGGCGCTGGCGTTTTTGTAGAGCGGACCGTCGCCGTCTTGGTGGAAGGGCGGCGAGAATTCGTCCCAGTACTTGCGCAAGCCCTCGTCGCGCGAGTATTCCATGGCCCACATCGGGTGCTTGGCGCTCTTGTTGATGTACAGCATTTCGCCGCCGTACTCGGCCACGTCGATGTCGAGCATCTCGCGCGAGCCGATGGCGCGCCCGCCGTAGGGGTCGTACTGGTTGCGCAGGGTTTTCATTTCCTGCATGTGCTCGGCGCTGATCGATTCGTTGCCGCACTCATAGAAGACCACGCTCGGGTTGTTGCGGTTGTAGATGATGGCGTCGCGCATCAAATCGGTGCGCTGCTCCCAGCGGCGGCCGGTTACGTCCTTCTCGGCGTCGCCGGCGGGCATGGCTTGCAGCAGCCCCACCCGGTCGCACGACTCGATATCCTGTTTCCAGGGCGTGACGTGCATCCAGCGCACCAGGTTGGCGTTGCTTTCCACCATCAGGCCGTTGCTGTAGTCGGAGAGCCACGCCGGCACCGACAGCCCCACGGCGGGCCACTCGTTGCTGGTGCGCTGCGCGTAGCCGTGCATCTGCATCACCCGGTCGTTGAGTTTCACCAAGCCGTTGCCGAACTCGGTTTTGCGGAAGCCGGTGCGGGTACGCACCACGTCCAGCGGCTTGCCGTTCACCTTGAGCACCGTGTACACATTGTACAGATAGCCGTAGCCCCAGCTCCAGAAGTTCAGGCCACTCAGGCGCGCACTGGCCGCCACCATTTTGGTTTCGCCGGGCTGCAGGGTGGTCGGGCTGCCCGCAAAGGTCTTCACCAATTTACCGTCGGCATCTTCCACCTGTACTTCATACTCGAACGTGCGGGCGGCGGCATCTTCGTTGACCACTTGCGCTTCGGCCGTAACGGTGGCTTCGCGGGCCGGCACGTTGAAGTCGCGGGCGTAGACGTAGACGCCGGTGGTGCCGAGGCCCGAAAACAGCGGCAAGGTCTGGTGCAGCGGATCGACTACGTGCAGGAACACGTTTTTGGGAATGCCGCCGTAGTTGGCGTTGAAGTTGCGGTTGCTCCACTGGTAGGTCTGCCCGCTTTTCTTCTCTTTGTAGTCCCAGTCGTTGTTGGTGCGCACGGCCAGCACGTTTTCCTGCCCGGCTGGCTTGAGGTACTTGCTGATGTCGAAACCGAAAGCCATGACGCCGTTTTCGTGCTCCCCTACCAGCTGGCCGTTCACGTAGACCTGGCCATGCTGCCGCACCCCTTCAAACTCCACCAGTACCTTTTTGCCGGCGTCTTTGGCGGGCAGCCGGAAGTGCTTGCGGTACCAGGCAATACCCGTCGAAAGGTCCTTGATGTCTTTCTTGAAGGCGTCGTCCTCGTTCCAGGCCCAGGGCAGCGTCACCGTTTTCCAGCGCTTGTCATCGAAAGCCGGGGCCTCGGCGCCATTTATTTCCCCCACGTACACCTTCCAGGCAGGATTGAAGTTGTACTTGGTGCGCGCACTGGCAGGCTCGGCGCCCTGCGCCCGCCAGGCCACCGCCAGTAAACAGACTATAACCAACCAACAGCGCCTTGGTAATGGGTTCGGGTAGCAAGCTGTAGACATAGGAACGGGTAGTTGAGTGGCAGGATATATCCTAAGGAAGTGAAGCGCAACCACGCCTCCCTCCTGTACTCTGCGGCTTACCCGTAATTTTTTGCTGTGCTGCCCTCACGGAGACCTCACCCCCTAGCCCCCTCTCCTCGGGGAGAGGGGGAACTAGCTTTAGATTCTAGTATTAGAACCAGAAAAAGCCGACAGCTATGAGCTAACAGCTAGTCTAGAGCTAGTTTCCCCTCTCTGAAGGAGAGGGGACTAGGGGGTGAGGCGAACCGTATGCCAAAACAATCTGGCAGTTCCTCCTTCTCAGTCCAGACTTCAATGAAAAAGGCTCCGGCGGTGCCGGAGCCTTTTTGCTTCTTGACTTTGCTGCCAGACTACTTGCTTTCGTCTACGGGTTTGCCTTGCTGGTGCATGTTGGCGGCTACTAGGTCGTCGGGCATCAGGTTGCTGCTGTAAACCATGGCTTTGTTTTTCAGGCCGGTTATTACTTTGTCCTTGCCGGCCAGCAGGGCCTCGTAGCCGTCTTTGGCTACGGTGGCGGGGTCGGCTTTGCTGCCTTCAGCAACCAGCTTCGATTGGGTCATGTCGGCTTTGTTGAAGAAGTCGGTGTCGGTTACGCCGGGCAGCAGGGCCGTGATGGTCACGCCCTTGTCTTTGGTTTCCTCCCGGATAGCTTCCGTGAACGACGTCACGAAGGCCTTCGTGCCGTGGTACACTGCCTGGAGCGGACCGGGCATTTCGCCGCCGATGCTCGATACCTGCAGGATTTTGCCGTCGCCGCGGGCTACCATTTCTTTCAGGAAACACTTGGTTAGCACCACGTAGGCCCCAATGTTGAGTTGAATGATGTCTAGCTCCCGATAGATGTCGGTTTCCACGAACTCGCCGTACTGGCCCTGACCGGCATCATTTACCAGCGCATCTACCTGAATGCCCAGGCTCTGCACTTGCTCATACACCTGAAATGGTGCTTCTCGCTGAAACAAGTCCCGTGCGATAGACACCACTTCTATGCCGTACTCCTGCCGGAGTTCGGCGGCGGTGCTTTCCAGCTCCTGCTGGCTGCGCGCCACCAGTACGAGATTGTACTGGTCTTGCGCGAAAAGCTTGGCCAGCTCGTGGCCAATGCCACTGGTTGCCCCGGTGATGAGGGCATATTTCTGATTGTTTGCCATAGCGTTTTTAGATGATTGGTTGGGTCAGGCTTTAGTTTACGAGGAGTGGCTGATCCTCGTTCTGCGCATCGCCAGGGCCTTTCCTCGCGTATAAGAAAGCAAGTGGAGGGGAAGCAGAACCGTAGTTTGTTGGTCGCGGGTACAGCAAAGCGGGCACGCCAGCACCGAGGACAAGCCCACAGCCTTTCAGTAGGCTTGTCGCCTTTGTATCGCCCCGGATTCTCTACCAGTAGCCCAGGCGTCCTGAACTCGCGCAACATTATTTATAAGCACACAAAATCAGGGTTTGCCCAAGCATAAACCCGTAGAAATCCGGGACCTAAATGCCTCGCGCCGGCCGTTGATGCTAGCGTCGGTGCCCTACATGCCGGGCCCGTTCTTCGTCCTTCTACCACCAACCAAACCCTATGTTCAATCTTACCCCAGAGCCGTCCGCTTCCCTGCAGCTTCATTTGGTTCCGGCCGGCCGCCGCCTCGATTTCGACATGGTACCGAGCTGTTTCGCTTATGTTTACCGCCGCCAGCACCAGCATGCCTGGCAGTGCGTGGCGCGCAACGCGTGCAGCCCGTACTTCGACCGTTCTTCTCTTTCCGACGATTCTCAGCCCGAGTACGTAGTATGCTATTGTGATGCGGCGGGCACCATCAAAGCCGCTACCTCCATTGCGGCAACGCCACCCGTTGCTGCAACGCCGGCGCCGCACACGGCGTAGCTCAAGCTGGCTTACTTCCTGCTTGCTGCCGTTGACATCTTTTCACCAACCAAACCCATCCGCTATGGCTCCTTCCAATCCCAATCTCGATCCGACCCAACTGCTACGCTACGTGGTGCAAGTAGATGGCCTGAGTTCTTCCGAGCGCATCGGCGAGGCGCGTGAGCAACTTACGGCCCTTGGGCTACTGGTCGACCGCATCGATCAGGACGAGATGGAAGTGGCGGTTAGTCAGGGAGCCAACCCGGGGGCCGATGGCATTCGGGATGCCCTGGAATCGGTGGGCTTTTCGGTGGGCGACATCACCGCCGATCCGAGCTAAAGCCAGGCCGGCAAGTTTTACCACGTTGCCCTACGGGTCAGCGCTTTCATAGCCATTGCTGCCTTCAACTGGCTGGCAATGGCTATTTCACTGAAGCTATGAATCGTTTCGACCGGATTACCGCTATTCTGGTGCAGTTGCAGGCCCGGCACCTGGTCAGGGGCCAGGACCTAGCCGAGCGGTTTGGCGTGAGTTTGCGCACCATCTACCGCGACTTGCGCACCCTCGAAGAGGCGGGCGTGCCGCTGTGCGGCGAAGTCGGGGCGGGCTACTGCCTGGCCGACGGCTACCGGCTGCCGCCCGTTATGTTCAGCCGCGAAGAAGCCACCGCCCTTATTACGGCCGAAAAGCTGGTGGCCCAGCTCACTGATGCCCACATCGCCCAGCTTAGCCGCGCGGCCATGGACAAGCTCCGCGCCGTGCTGCGCCGCACCGACCGGGATTATCTGGAAGAGCTAAGCCCGCGCATCACTGTTTTGGGAGGGCCGTCGCGGCAAGCGCCCATGCCGCTGGCGCCCAACACGCATCAGTTGCTGCTTACCGGTATTGCCCAACATCAGGTGGTGGCCCTCGACTACCGGGCAGGCTACCACGGCACTCCTTCCCAGCGCGATGTCGAGCCCATCGGCGTTTATTTCGGGCAGTACTGGCACGTGGTGGCGTTCTGCCGGCTGCGCCAGGAGTACCGTGATTTCCGCCTCGACCGAATTGCCCAACTGCACCTCCGCGACGAGCAATTTGCGCCCCGCCCCGAAACACTGCACTCCTACTGGCAGCGCCTGGCCGAGCAGCGGCAGCAGTATCCGGCCGTGGTGCGCTTCGCGCCGGAGGCCTTGCCGCATTTCGAGGAAAACAAGCATTACTTCGGTTGGGCCCACGAGCAAACCCTGCCCAATGGCTGGCTGGAAGTCACCTTCCTGACCGGCCGGCTCGATTATTTAGGACGCTGGCTGCTGCTGTTTCCCAGGCAAGCGAAAGTGGTTTCGCCGCCGGCTCTTCAGGAGCAATTGCGGGAGTTGGCGCGGGCGGCTTACGAGGGCTTCGGGCAGGAGTAGCCCCGTTATTGAATCAGTGTACTGAGGCTGTAGCGCGAAGCCTGCGCTTCGAGGCGCCCCGCTATTTAGTGAGGTTCTGTGAGCCGTTGCGCAGAAATTTAATAGAACCACCAGCTGTTGAACTACAGTTGAAAAATTACGCCGGCACGAATTCCTACTGACATAGGGCTGTCATAGGGCGCTAGTAAGTTTGGAATATCATCCACCAAACCCCCGTTTAGTTATGCTAACCGACACGCTAGCCCCCTTCGCCCAAGCCCTGATAGCTGAGCTCGACGACGAGCTGCAAACCACCCGCCGCGTACTGGCCCGCGCCCCCGAAGCGCAGTTCAGTTGGCAGCCTCACCCTAAGTCGATGACGCTCGGGCACTTGGCTTCTCACATTACCGACCTGATGGGCGGCATCGGCAACACGCTTCGCACCACCGAAGTAGATCTGGCCTATTTTCTGGATCGGGAAGCCCAGCCAGCCACCACTAGCCACGAGTTGCTGGAGCACCTCGACACCAACGGCGCCACGGCCCGCGCCGCCCTCCTCGACGCCACTCCCAACGATTTCGAGCAGCTGTGGACCCTGCGCCACGGCGAGCAAGTGCTGCTGTGCCAGACCCGCGCCGAAATCATCCGCCACCTCATCAGCCACATGGCGCACCACCGCGGCCAGCTCAGCGTCTACCTCCGGCTACTCGACGTCCCGGTGCCGGCCATCTACGGCCCGTCCGCCGACGAGGAGATGTTTCGAGGCTGAAAAGGTTGCGCCTGCTCGTTGTGGCGCGGCGGGTGATTCCCAACAAAACAAAAAGGAGCGGCTTTGCCGTTCCTTTTTTAAATCCCTTGCGCTGTGGGGGCCTTATTGCTGCCTGCCTAGGCTTCGCTGTGCGACAGGACACCCGTGGCAGCCAACTGGATAGCGCGCACGTTGTCGGGTTGCAGCTTGTAGCTTGGGCGGCGGGCGGTGTAGAGCCGGGCCTTGGGCATTCGGGTCACGCACACACAGTCGCCTTGGTTGCCGCCGAGCACGTGGTAGGCAGTTTCGTCTTCGCCCACGTACAGCCCAACGTGACCGGCGCGGCTACCGTCGGCGGTGCGGCGCACAAATACCAGCACGTCGCCGAGCATCGGGGTTTTGGTGAACACGCCGAACGTACCCCAGTTGAGGGCCCACAGCGGGTCTTTCACCAGTGGCTTATCGGCCCGCTTGGCTATTACGGCCATGAAGAGGCCGCACCACGGAATACTGTCGGCCACGTACATCTGCGTGACGCTTTTCACGCCCGTTTCTTTGGCCCAGCGGATAATATCGAGGTTGTTCTCCGCGCCTTGCGTTTCGACGGTGCCAAATTCACCTAGCGCCTCTCTGATCATCCGTGGACCCGGCTCTTCGGCCAGCCACTTATACTTTTGGGGAAGTGTTTTCATAACGTAACCGGTAAGTAAATTTCAACGTCGATAAGGCGCCAGCGCACTTCCTTTTGCCTTCAACACCTTATCATACAGATTCTTACTTAATATTATATTAAATATGTATTATATACAATAGTTGCGCTTTGAAAGTCTTCTATTTATTTGGCAGCGGCCGGGGCGTGAGAAAGCGCTGAATTGCCAGGCTCTATTCCCGCTTTGGCCCCCACAGCCAGCCTGGATTTTACGCGCAGCTCCCAACATTTCTTTATCCTGGGCAGTAGAGCTAGCGCATAAAACAAGTTGTATGACGGATGCAGTGCTTATTATCGGGGCCGGGGCGGCGGGTTTGTATGCTGCCCGCACGCTGGCCCAGGCCGGCCGGCGCGTGGTGGTGCTGGAAGCCCGCCACCGCGTTGGCGGCCGGATTCACACGTTCACCGACCACGGCTTTTCGGCCCCTACCGAAGCCGGCGCCGAGTTTCTGCACGGTGCCGTACCCCTGACGCGGGGTCTGCTCGACGAAGCCGGCCTGACCAGCTTCCCCACCACCGGCACCACCTACCAGGTGGTGGAGGGCCGCATTCGGGAGTCGGAAGACTTCATTCAGAACGTGCCGCAGCTACTCGACCAGCTGCACGCTCTGCCCCACGACTTGCCCCTGGCTGAATTTCTTACCACTTATTTCGGCGATGCGCTGCACGCCCCCATGCGCGAGCAAGTCACGCGCTTTGCCGAGGGCTACGACGCGGCCGACGCCAGCCGGGCCAGCTCCTTTGCGCTCCGCGACGAGCTAAGCGGCGGTGGCTTCGACGACTCGCCCCATCCGGAGGGAACGTACGGCAACCTGATGGCGCGGCTGGCAACGGCAGTGGAAGCAGCCGGGGGCGAAGTGTACCTGGCAACCGCGGTGCGGGAAATCCGGTGGCAGCCCGGCCAGGTGGAAGTGCACAGCCAGGACGGACGCATCTTCCGGTCGCCACAAGCCCTCATAACCGTACCGCTCGGTATCTGGCAAGCGGCAGCTGAGAGTCCGGGTTACCTCCGGATCGAGCCGGCGCTACCGGCGCACCGGGCCGCGGCGGCTAGTTTAGGCTACGGGGCCGTTATCAAGGTGCTGCTCGAATTCAAAGACCCGTTCTGGCAGCAGGCCTCGCCCGACGTACAGCAGCCAATGCCCGATCTAAGTTTTCTGTTTTCGGATGCACCCTTTCCAACCTGGTGGTCGCAGCTGCCCGACCCGCGCCCTTTGCTCACGGGCTGGCTGGCCGGCCCCGCCGCCTATCGGCGCCGCAATACGCCAGAAGACGAACTGCTTAGCGAGGCGCTAGCTTCCCTGGCCGACTTGCTCGGCACCACGCCCGCCTTCCTGCGTCGCCAGCTTAGTGCCCATCGTATCATCAATTGGGCTGCCGACCCGTACGCGTTAGGCGCCTACGCTTACACTACCGTGGGAGCCAGCGAAATGAGGGCCACCCTGGCAACCCCCGTTGCTAACACTCTTTTCATTGCCGGCGAAGGCGTGTACGACGGCCCTTACATTGGCACCGTGGAAGCCGCCTTAACCAGCGGTGCCGATGCCGCTCACCTGCTTCTCAACCCTTGAAATACCCGCCGCTTGGAGCTTGCTCTAAAAAGGAGTCCTTGCGTAATGCACAAAAAAACAGGTGGAGAAGCTTACGGCCGCCGAGCCTGCTTCCCCACCTGCGCTGTTTCGGGCGCACTCCGCTTGCCGTGCGGCAAAACGGGCGCTGCCCCCAGCTGTTGTCTTTCCCTGCACTTCAAGCGAGTTTGCTTAGGCAGGAAACCAGAGCAATGCTTGTTGTAGCAGGCATAAAAAAAGCCTTCCAGGTAGTGGAAGGCTTTCAAAGGAAAATCAATTGATGATTTTATTTTTCCGATGGTGCAATAGCCTTCCAAGCCCGAACCGAATTATTGTTCGAGTTATTATTAGGAATATTATTGCTGAAAAGGCGCATGCTGAATGTCGTTTTGCTGACGTTTACGCAAGTATAGAAATCGGGTTAAGCAAATCCTAGCAAAACGGCAGATACTTTCAGCAAGCAGCAACGCCTTAGGCACCACTTCGGGCGGTTACTCGTCGCCTAGTAGGGAGTCGCGCACGGTGCGGATGGCGCCAGCAACGGCGCTTGGCACCAAGGTATCGGGGTTGAGCAGCTTCAGGAGCCGTAAGTACTTGTTGCGTCCTTCGGCTAGCATGTGCGGGGGCACCTCGATTACAAACAAGCTGAACGGCTCCACCTTTTGCACGCCTACTAGCAGAAAACGGTCGGCGTTCAGGGCATCGGAGTAGAAAGCAGCCTGGCGGTCGTAGTCGTAGCCGGTGCATTGCGAGTAGAAGTGGTCATGGTCGCGGGCCAGGGTGGTTTTGAAGTCGACAATGGTATAGGGCTGGCCGGGCTGGTCGACGATGAGGTCGGCGCGGAGCTTGCAGAGGGTACCGGTGGTGGACTCGGTGAAGATGCAGCATGGCTCGGGGATACCGATTTCCAGCAGCTTGCTTAGCTCGGGGTTGAGTTTGACGCCATCTACCATCCACCAGATGAGGCTGTCGTTGATGCCGGGTTGGCCGGGCTCGTAGAGGTCGGGTTCCAGTAGGGCTGTGTGAAAAGCTGTGCCCAATCCTAAGGCACCCTGCGAACTGGTTGAGCGTGGTGGTCGGCCGTGGAGCGCATCGCGCAGCCGTGAAAGATCGGAATTGGCAATGGCTGGCAGCGCACGGTAATCGTCGTAGGGGACGCGCAGCAGTTCGGGACGCGGGATGGGAGTAGGTTCAGTCACGGGCAAGCAACAACGAATATCTTGAAAAGGCTCCGACAGTGGATGAGTGAAGTGGTAAATGAGTGAATGAGGGAAGTAGCCTACGTCAGCAAGCAACCGCGCCGTTTGGGCCATAGGCTACTTCACTCATTCACCACTTCACTCATTCACTTTTCGGGCGATGACGCGGGCGGGGGCGCCATCGGCACCAATGATTTTCAAGGGGAGGCATATCATGTCGTAGAGGCCGGGCTCCACGTGTTGCAGCGCCAGGCCCTCGATGATGCTGATGCCGGCTTTGAGCAGGATGTTGTGCGTGTCGGCGGGGCCAACGGACAGGTAGTCAACGCCGACGCACACCACACCTTGCTCGCGCAGCCATTCGGCGGCATCGGCCCGGACGCGCACGAAATCGGGGTTGAAGGGGGCTTGTGCCCACTCCTGGTCGGAGTTGCGGGTTTTAAAAAGCAGCCGCTCGCCGGGCTGCAACAGCAGGCCTTCCAGTTCTTCGCGGGTGATGAAGTGCGGGTCCTGGATGGCTACTACGTGAGCGGGCCCGATGAGCGTGTTTAGGTCCAGCGCGGCTACGTCGGCTCCATCATCGAGGAAGTGCAGCGCGGCATCGACGTGGGTGGCGGTATGCACACTGAGGCTCATTTCCGTCACGTTGGCCGCGTCGCCCCGCTGGATGCTGAGCGTCTTTTTGATGTGGACGGGCGCATTGTCAGGCCAGTAAGCCATGCCATCGGAAATAGGAGTACTGAGGTCGAGCCACATATTGTTTTGTTTTAGAATAAAGAGCTGGTTCCCTCCTCAGTTGAGGAGGAGCCAGGGATGGTTGATCTGCCGTTGTTTACTCAGCACGTCATGCAGAGGCACAGCCGAAGCATCGCGCGTGCTGACGTTGCCAAACTAATCAATCATCTGACAGCAGGAAGCATCTCGCTCGCTTCGTTAAGGTTGCTACACGAGCGACATGCTTCGACTTCGGCTACGTAGCCCGGCTTGATGCGCCACCTGCGGACGCCAGATCAAGCAGGACGTTCAACGCTTGGTCAACCACCCCTAGCCCCTGCTCAGTTGAGGAGGGGAACTAGCTTTCTAGCTTTAGAATCAATAATTACCAACTACTCAGTCCCCCGGCCGGGGCTGGAGCAGTTTGGCGATGAGGCCGGTCCAGCCGGTTTGGTGGCTGGCGCCGAGGCCTTTGCCGTTGTCGCCGTGGAAGTACTCGTGGAAGAGTAGGTAATCCTTGAAGTGTGGGTCTTGCTGGAGCTGTTTGTCGTCGCCGAAGGCGGGGCGGTGGCCGGTGCTGTCGCGCAGGAACAGCTTGGTGAGCCGGGCGGTAAGAGCCTGCGCGATTTCCAGCAAGGTGCTGTACTGGCCGGAACCGGTGGGGTATTCCACCTTGAAATCGGGGCCGTAGTAGTGGTAGAAGCGCTGCAACGACTCGACAATCATGAAGTTCATGGGCAGCCAGATAGGCCCGCGCCAGTTGCTGTTGCCCCCGAATAGCGAGGTACTCGACTCGCCCGGCTCGTAATCAACCCGGGAGTTTACGCCATCGCCGTGCTCGAACACGTAGGGATGCTGCTGATGGTAGCGCGACATAGAACGCACCCCGTACTCCGACAGGAACTCGGCCTCGTCGAGCATACGGCGCAACAGCTTTTTCATGCGGTGCCCGCGCAGCAACGACAGCAGGTGGGTTTGCCCCTTGCCGGGCTCTTGCCAGCGCGACACCATGGCGGCCAGCTGCGGCCGGTTGTTTAGAAACCAGTTCATGCGGCTTACAAACTGCGGCACGTTCTTGAGGGCATCTTCTTCCAGCACTTCCACCGCAAACAGCGGCACCAGCCCCACCATTGACCGGATGCGCAGCGGCGTGCGTTGGTTGTCGTCGCCGAGGAGCACGTCGTAGTAGAACTCGTCGTCGTCGTCCCACAGGTCCAGCTGTAGGTCGGCCACGTTGGCCATGGCGTAGGCGATGTAAAGGAAGTGCTCGAAGAACTTGCTGGCCAGGTCCTGATACACCGGGTAGGTTTTGGCCAGTTCCAGCGCAATACGCATCATGTTCAAGGCAAACATGGCCATCCAGCTCGTGCCATCGGCCTGCTCGATGTGGCCGCCGGTGGGCAGCGGGGCGCTTCGGTCGAACACCCCAATATTGTCGAGACCTAAAAAGCCGCCTTCAAACACGTTGCGGCCGTTCAGGTCCTTGCGGTTCACCCACCACGTGAAGTTGAGCAGCAGGCGGTGAAACATGGTTTGCAGAAACGTGGTATCGGCGGGGCCGCTGTGCTTGCGGTCCATCTGGTAGACGCGCCAGGTGGCGTAGGCGTGCACGGGGGGATTCACGTCGCTCAGGTTCCACTCGTAGGCCGGCAGCAGGCCGTTGGGGTGCATGTACCAGTCACGGGTAAGCAACAGGAGTTGGCTTTTTGCGAATTCGGCATCCACCAGGGCCAGGGGGATGCAGTGAAAGGCCAGGTCCCAAGCGGCGTACCAAGGGTATTCCCACTTGTCGGGCATCGAAATGATGTCCTCGTTGTTGAGCTGTTCCCAATCGGAGTTGCGGCCCTTGCGGCGCTGGCGCGGCGGCGTAGGTTGGGCGGGGTCGCCGTGCAGCCATTGCCACACGTCGTAGTAGTAGAACTGCTTGCTCCAGAGCATGCCGGCCAACGCTTGGCGCTGCACGTTGCGGGCGTCGGCATCGCGCAGGTCGGCTTGCAGGTGGTGGTAGAATTCGTCGGCCTCGTGGCGGCGCTGGTTCAGAATCTGGTCGAAATCAGCAAACGGCTCTTTCAAGGTTGGGGAAGCCAGCCGCAGCCGCAGCACCTTGCTCTGGCCGGCCGGCACGTGCAGCACATAGTGAGCGGCGGCTTTGGTGCCGCGCTGCGTAGGGTTTACGGCCTGCTGCCACCCGTGGATCAGGTAGTCGTTGATGCCGTCTTTGCAGTAGGGTGCGTCGTTGGCGCAGTTGAACAGCCGCTGCTTGTTGGTTTCGTTATCGCAGAAAAGCAGCTCCGGCAGCGCACCGTCCAGTGGCTCGCAGTGCAGCATCAGGTCGGGCAGGTGGTCGTGGCTGACTTGTACCTGGCCGGGAGCGGCGGCGCTGAGCTGCGGCTTGTAGCTGTCGTGGCCCCAACTCCAGGTGTTGCGAAACCAGAGCTGCGGCAGTACGTGCAGCGGCGCATCGTGGGCGCTGCGGTTGTGGATGGTTAGCTGGAGCAGCAGGTCCTGCGGGTCGGCCTTCGCATAATCAATGCAGATATCGAAGTAGTGGTTTTCGTGAAAGACACCAGTATCGAGCAACTCAAACTCTGGCTTCAGCCGGCCCCGGTGGGCATTTTCCTGCACCAGCCAGTCGTACGGAAACGCGTGCTGCGGATACTTGTAGAGCATCTGCATGTAGGAGTGCGTAGGCGTGTTGTCGAGGTAGTAATACAGCTCCTTCACGTCCTCGCCGTGGTTGCCTTCGGGCCCGCTGAGGCCGAAAAAGCGTTCCTTCAGGATGGGGTCGTGGCCGTTCCAGAAGGCGGGCGCCAGACACAGCAGCTGCCGCTGGTCGCAGATGCCGGCTATGCCTTCCTCGCCCCACCGGTAGGCGCGGCTGCGGGCCTGATCGTGGGTGGTGTAGGTCCAGGGTTGGCCGTCGGCGCTGTAGTCTTCGCGCACCGTACCCCACTGCCGGTCGCTCACGTAGGGCCCGAACTGGTGCCACTTCGCTTTGCCCGTATGCTCCTCGCGTTGCCGCTCTTGCTCTTTCGTCATCGGACCTGGTCCTTAGTTTTTCAATTTCTGAAAAGAAGAAAGCACGGCTTTTAGTTTTGGCGAGGGACCTCACCCCCTAGCCCCCTACGCCGCTTGATGCGCGGAATAAAAGAGAGGGGGAACTAGTTTTCTAGTCGCCTCACCCCTAGCCCCTCTCCTTCAGAGAGGGGAACTAGTTCTAGTAGTATGAGTAGGACGTAAGCCCCCTCTTCTCTGAAGGAGAAGGGGGCCAGGGGGATGAGGCAACTACAGCTAGAAAACTAGAAATCACCCATTATCCGCAAACCCCGGATACAGGGTCATGCCGCCGTCGGCGAAGAGGGTGATGCCGGTGACGTAGTCGGACTCGTCGGAGGCGAGCCAGACGGCGACGCTGCCGATGTCGGCGGGCTCGCCGATGCGGCCGTAGGGAATGAGCGTGAGCAGGCTTTTCTCTTCTTCGGGTGTGTCGCGGGCTTCCAGGTTGATGGGGGTGGCAATGGCGCCGGGGCCGATGCTGTTCACCCGGATTTTGTGGGGCGCCAGCTCTTGGGCCATGGTTTTCATGAGCTGCATAATGCCGCCTTTGCTGGTGGCGTAGTTGACGTGGCCGGCCCACGGAATGACTTCGTGCACGCTGCTCATGCAGATAATCTTGCCGGTGGCCTTGGAAATTTCCGGCTGCGGACCGCGCTTCACAAACTCGCGGGCGGCTTCGCGGGCACACAAAAACTGGCCGGTCAGGTTCACGTCAATCACCTTTTGCCACTGCTCCAGCGTCATTTCCAGCAGGGGCGCATCCACCTGAATACCGGAGTTGTTGACGAGGATGTGCAGCGTGCCGAACTCCTTGCGGACTTCATCGAACATGGCTAGCACCTCGTCTTCCTTGCTCACGTCGGCTTTGATGGTAATGGCTTTGCCGCCCGCTTTCGTGATTTCCTCTTTCACGGCCTCGGCTTCGTCGGCGCTGTGGGCGTAGTTGACGACAACGGTGGCGCCTTCGGCGGCCATGGCTTTGGCTACTCCGGTCCCGATTCCGGAGCTGGCCCCCGTAACTAAAGCTACTTGATTTTGCAGGCGTTGGGTTGCGGCGGGCGTGGTCATAAGGTTGAAGGTTGAGTTGAATACCTCAAGACTAGATAATTGGGCTGTAGGTTACATGAAGTTCCGGTTTGCCGTCCCGTGCCTTATCGAAACCTTGTTATTGGGGCTGCATAAGCATGACAGTACAGGCAGGCAGACGAGGGGGTAGACTGTACTTTTAAGAGCAGCACCTACCACCTATCCATGAAACGCCCCCTCTTCCTGCTGGCCGCCTTGCTTGGTGTGCTTCTGACTTCCGGCGCCACGGCCCAATCGGGCAAGACCAGCTACAAGTTCGATTTCGGGGCGGGGAGCGTGGCGCCGGGCTACCGGCAGGTGCTGCCCTCGGCCACTTATTCCACGGAGCGGGGCTACGGGTTCGACTTCAACACCACCGTTACGGCCGTGGACCGGGGTGGCAAGGATGCGCTGAAAGGCGACTTTGTGACCAGCGACAAGCCGTTCTACTTCTCGGTGGATTTGCCGGAAGGCAACTACAACGTCACCGTCACGCTCGGCGACCTGAAGAGGCGGGCTTCCACCTCGCTCAAAGCGGAGTCGCGGCGCTTGCTGCTGGAAAAGACGGAAACCGCGCCCGGCAAATTCACCACCGAAACCTTCACCGTCAACCTCAAAAGCCGCCGCATCAACGACACCCTGACGGTGGGGTTGAAGCCGCGCGAGCTAGGCAAGCTGGATTGGGACGACAAGCTGACGCTGGAATTCAACGGCGCGGCCACCTGCCTGAACGCCCTGGAAATAACGCCCGCCCCTCCTACCGCCGTGACGGTGTTTCTGGCCGGCAACTCCACCGTCGTCAACCAGGACGACGAGCCGTGGGCGGCATGGGGCCAGATGATTCCGCGCTTCTTCAAGCCGGGCGTCGCCATTGCCAACCACGCCGAATCGGGACTGAGCTTGGGGAGCTTTCTGAGTTCCCGCCGCCTCACCAAAGTGCTCAGCGTGATGAAGCCGGGCGACTACCTGTTCGTCGAGTTCGGTCACAACGACCAGAAGGAAAAAGGTCCCAACGACGGCGCTTATAAGTCTTACACCGAGCGGTTAAAATTCTTTGTAAGCGAAGCGAAAAAGAAGGGCGGCATCCCGGTTATCGTCACGTCCACCGCCCGCCGCAACTTCGATGAAGCCACGGGCAAAAACGTGAATAGCCTCGGCGACTACCCTGACGCCGCCCGCCAAGTGGCCAAGGCTGAAGGCGTGGCGCTGATTGACTTGAACGCCATGACCACCACGCTCTACGAAGCGCTAGGCGTAGAGGCGTCGATGAAAGCCTTTGTGCACTATCCTGCCAACACCTACCCCGGTCAGGAAAAGGCCCTGGCCGACAACACCCACTTCAACCCCTACGGCGCCTACGAAATTGCCAAGTGCGTGGTGGAAGGCATCAAAGCCAACAGGCTCGGCCTCGTGAAATACCTGAAAACCAACGTCCCGGCCTTCGACCCCGCCCACCCCGACCCACTCACCAAGTGGACGTGGGCCGACAGCCCCCGCAATACCGTGGTAAAGCCGGACGGCAACTAGACAGTTTTGAACGATGTAGAGACGCGACACTTGGCTATGCCGACCTTCGGTTCGCGTCTCGTCGTTGAACGACCAGTTCAGAACAAGCTCATCTAAACAACGTCAGCAACGACGAGACGCAAACCGAAGGTCGGCATAGCCAAGTGTCGCGTCTCTACGTCGAACAGCCTCCACACGCCGATGCTTCCTCTCGTCAGCATGACAGTCTCTAACTCTTCAACACTCCACTACTCGATGAAGATCCAAGCTCCTCTACGACACCTTACGGCTGGTTTGCTTGGCTTGACGCTGCTGGCCGCCACGCCGCTGGTGGCGCAAAAGGCGCCGGCCAAAGCCAACGACACCACCACGCCGCTGCACCTGTTGCAGCCCGATTATCCGGTGCCCTACGGCAAAACCAAGGCCGAGGAAGTGAAGCAGGTGCTGGACCGCGTGTACACGTACCTGAACGCCGTTACGCCCGCCGAGCTGATCGACAAGAAAACCAATGCCACCGTTAGCACCCGCGCCAAGTTCAATCCCGACGCCATCATCAAGCCCGGCGACTTCCGCCTGACCAGCTACGAGTGGGGCGTTACGTACTCGGGGATGCTGCTGGCCGGCGAAGTAACCGGCGACAAAAAGTACACCGAGTACACCTTCAGCCGCCTGAAGTTTCTCTCGGAGCTGGCCGCCTACTCCCGCGACTTTCAGGCCGCCAACCCACAGACGCCCACGCCCATGCGCGGCTTCCTGAACCCGCACGCCCTCGACGACGGCGGGGCCCTGACTGCCTCCATGATCAAAGCCCAACGCGCCGGCTTGTCGGCCGATTTGCGCCCGCTGATTGATGGGTTCATGTCTTACATCATGACCAAGGAATTTCGGCTTAGTGACGGCACGTTGGCCCGTAACCGTCCGCAGCCCAACACCCTCTGGCTCGATGATTTGTACATGAGTTTGCCTGCTATTTCGCAGATGGGCAAGCTCACCGGGGAGCGGCGCTACTACGACGAAGTGGTGAAGCAGTACACGCAGTTTTCGCAGCGTATGTTCAACCAGCAAAAGGGCCTCTACATGCACGGTTGGGTGCAGGAAATGAGCGTGCACCCCGAGTTTCATTGGGCCCGCGCCAACGGTTGGGCCCTGATGACGACGGTAGACATTCTGGACGTACTGCCCGAAGACCACCCCGGCCGGGCCGCCATTCTAGCGCAGCTCAAAGCCCACGTAAAAGGCCTGGCCGCCCTGCAAGCCGGCAGCGGCTTCTGGCACCAGCTCCTCGACCGCAACGACTCTTACCTGGAAACCTCAGCCACCGCCATCTACACCTACGCCATTGCCCACGGCATCAACAAAGGCTGGCTCGATACCAAGGCCTACGGCCCCATGGCGCTGCTGGCCTGGAACGCGGTGAGCACCAAAGTCACCAACAAAGGCCAGGTGGAAGGCACCTGCGTGGGCACCGGCATGGGCTTCGACCCGGCATTCTACTACTACCGCCCCGTGAATGTGTACGCGGCCCACGGCTACGGCCCCGTGATTCTGGCCGGCGCCGAAATCATCCGCCTGCTCAAAACCCACCCCTCCGAAATCAACGACAGCTCGGTGCAGATAACGAATTGAACAAACTCAAAACGTCATCATATGTTTGTGGTGGCACCCCTTTGGGCCAGGCCGCAGTTCGTCATTGGTCGAGAAGACCGTTCAGCATGCTGGCACCCGTTGGGCCGCCGGCCCGTGAGCCCGGACAGTTCAGTGGTCGTCATAGGCCGGAT
>NZ_DASVSY010000059.1:0-18113 GCF_036387835.1 Hymenobacter sp.
GATGCAGGAGCGGTAATCAGTACACTAGCGAGATGCTTCGGCAGGCGGACGCCAGATCAAGCATGACGGCCAATAACTTCCTAAACAGCTTCAACAACTAACAACTGGAAGCTAAGCGACCATAACCTCAATCAGATTTCCAGGGCTTCAAACACGGCTTCCATTTCCGAAAAGTCGCGGAGGCCGGGCTTGATTTCGTCGCCGCCTTCGAGCACGATACCGGCGGGGCGGATAGTTTCGACGAGCTGGCGGACGGAATTGCCGGTGCTGGCCGCGAAAGTGGCACCGAGCCAAATGGGGAAGCTACGGGCCTGCTGCGTGAGGTGCGCGAGCTGCTTCGGCGAGAGGGGTTGCGGTGGGGCCTGCGCCAACACAAAGCCTGCTACGTGCCCTTGCTGGTCGCGGAAGCGCGTGTCTACATCCTCGGGCAGCATGTCCGGAATCCAGTGCATGAGCTTGAGCGCGGGTACTGTTAGCTTGGCCAGTTCGTCGGGGGTGCGGCGGCGGTGGAGCAGCACGCCTTGCAGATTGCAGCGCTGCGCCAACTCGTTGATGGCGGCAGCGGGCAGCGCGTCAAACTCCCCGATCAGCTCCACGCCCGATATCCAGCCGCTGATTTCCAGCACGGCTTCGGGGGTGAGGTGGCCGGGCAGGGCCGGGTCGAGGTGAAAGCTAAGTTGGTCGGCTCCCATGCCGGCGCAATAGCGTGCATCAGAGAGGTTGTTGATGCCGCGCACCAGCACGGACGTAAGCAAAGACATACGTAGAAAAGGTTGGGCTAGTGGCAGCAAACAGCGGCCACGTACGAAGCGCAAAAGTAACCATTCTACTTCAGCCGCAACATGTTGCTCTAGGGACAATGCACAGTAGCGCGGAAGTTTGTTCCGCGACGAGCACGGCGAGTTACTACGGGTTAATGCAATACCGAATACTCGCGCTGCTCGTCGCGGAACGGACGTCCGCGCTACAAAAAAAGCGACACTGCTCAGCTTGAGTTTTTGAAGCGCCCTGGAAACCACAGAAAACCAGAGGAAGCCAAAGGAAACCACGACCGGGCGGCATGTGTTATCTTTGCCACGTGGCCGCGGACCTTGACTCCACGGGCGCTTTTACTTATGACGCAATTTGCATCTTCCACGCCGCCCGTTACCAAGGGCCGCGTCCTCGTCGCGATGAGCGGCGGTATCGATTCATCCGTGGCGGCCGTGCTTCTGCACGAGCAAGGCTACGAAGTGGTCGGGATGACCATGAAAACCTGGGACTACGCCTCAGCGGGCGGCTCGAAAAAGGAAACCGGCTGCTGCTCGCTCGACAGCATCAACGATGCCCGGCAGATTGCCGTGGACCTCGGCTTTCCGCACTACATCATTGATATCCGCGACGAGTTTGGCGACTTTGTTATCTCGAACTTCACTGACGAATACCTGGCCGGCCGCACGCCTAATCCTTGCGTGCTTTGCAACACCCACATCAAATGGGATGCTTTGCTGCGCCGCGCCGACCAGCTCGGCTGCGAGTTTATTGCCACCGGCCACTACGCCAACGTGCGCCTGGAAAACGGTCGCTACGTGGTCAGCAAAGGCCTCGACTCAACCAAAGACCAGAGCTACGCGCTCTGGGGCGTGAGCCAGGCGAGCCTGAGCCGCACGCTGTTTCCGCTAGGGCACATGCGCAAAACCGAAATCTACGACGAGGCACGTCGACGGGGCTTCACGGAACTGGTGAACAAGCCTGAGAGCTACGAAATCTGCTTTATCCCCGACAACGACTACCGCGGCTTCCTGCGGCGCCGGGTGCCGGGCTTGGAAGCGCGGGTGGCGGGCGGCCGGTTTGTGTTGCGCGACGGCACGTTTGTGGGCACCCACGAAGGGTACCCGTTCTACACCATCGGGCAGCGCAAAGGCCTGGGTGTGGCGCTGGGCTTTCCGGTGTACGTAACCGAAATCCGGCCCGATACCAACGAAGTAGTGCTCGGAAACTTCGAAGATCTGGCCAGCACGCGCACGGTGGTTGGGCAGTTGAACATGGGCAAATTCGCGTCGCTGGAAGGCCGCGGCTTGGTGCCAAGCACCACCAAGATTCGCTACAACCACGACGGGGCCCCGGCTTTCCTGGAGCAAATCGGCGACAAAGTGCACGTCTACTTCGAGGAAGCGGTACACGCCGTGACGCCGGGGCAGGCCGCGGTATTCTACGACGGACAGGATGTGCTGGGTGGCGGCTGGATTGAGCGGCATACTATTGGCGAAACTCCCGTATCTTCGGCCGTTACTGCCACGCTATAATCCTAGTTTTTATGTTGCGCTATTCGTTGGTTGAGAGTTGGATTTCCGGGCGCAGTTTTCTGGCTGCCGCGTTTTTGGCCTTGGTCGTAGCGGGTTGCAAAAACGAAACGGTGAAGGTGGAGCCCGCCGATACCAACTACTACCCGCTGGCCGTAGGCGACTTCCGGGTCTACAACGTGACGGATACCGTCTGGACGCGCAACGTGAAAACGTACAACCAGTTTCAGTTTCGGGAGCGAGTGGCCGAGGAGTACGTCGACGAAACCGGCCGTCAGACGTTTCGGGTGATACGCTCCCGGCGCACTACCGCCACCGATCCGTGGGTGGATGACAGCGTGCTGGTGGTGAGTCCGGCGGCCGGCAACGTGCTGGTAACGCGCAACAACCTGCGCCGGGTGGAGTTGATCTTTCCGGTGCGCCAAGGGTTTTGGAATGCCAACGCGTTCAACAACATGAGCGGCATCAAGGAAGAAAACCTGCGCTACACCCGCATCAACGAGCCTTTCACAACCACTGCTGGCAGCACCTCAGTTACGTATCCGAAAACGCTGATTACATCCACTCCCGACGAGCGCGAAGATCCAACCTACATCAACGCCTTTTACTACTTCCGGGTCCGGCAGGTATACGCATTGGGGGAGGGGCCCGTGTTTCGGAGCCGCCGCCGGTTCGAGTACTGTGAGCCGGGTAATGGCAGTTGCATTCCTTCTTTAAACGTTATTTACCGAGGTACAGCGCGCACGGAGGTGCTGGTAGAAAAAGGCCGATAACATTCGAAGTTTTCATTGAAAAGCGCCAGCTGACTCTCAGGTGGCGCTTTTAGTTTATATGGTTAGTGGGGTACTGTTTAGGTTCCGTGGGATGATGGCGCCGTAGCATATCGGAAGCTACATAGCCTGGATAGCCGTAGCGGTGGCAGGTTGATGGGAGCTAGGTAAATAGCTATCTGCAATTGCGGCATTCAAGCCGTTTTAGCACTAAATCCGTATCTTACAGCAGGTCTTAAACCGGTCTTTTCTATGCGTGTTCTTTCCTTTATTTCACTTACAGGAATGCTTGTTGCAGCAACTCTAACGTCGAGTTTTGCGCAGAGCACCCCAAGTAGTACCCTTGCTACCGTACGCAAGCATTTGGTGTATTTCCAGGATAAAGCAGGAACCCCCTTTACCGTAAATCAGCCCCAGGCGTTTCTTTCGGCACGCGCTATTTCGCGCCGCACCCGCCAGAATATTGCCGTGCTGCCCCGCGACCTGCCCGTGACACCGAGCTACGTAGCGCAGGTGCGGGCGGTGCCCGGCGCCACCGTATGGTACACTTCGCGCTGGTTCAATGCCGTCGTGGTTGATTGCGACTCGGCCACGCTGGCTACCGTGCGGGCCCTGCCTTTCGTGCGCGGCACCCAGACGTTGAACCGAACCGCCCCCGTCGCCACGCCACCCAAGCACGAAAACCCGCCCGCGGGCAACAGTTTGCAGCGGGTGCAGGCCAACCCAATTTATGGCACGGCTTATCAGCAGGCGTACATGATCGGGGCCGTGACCATGCACAATGCCGGCTTCCGGGGCGAGGGTATGCAGATTGCCGTGTTCGACGACGGTTTTCCGGGCGTAAACCAGTCGGCACCGTTTGCCTCGTTGCGCACGGATAACCGGATTGCCGACACCTACAATTTCGTGGAGCGCCGCGCCGATGTGTACCGGCTCGATAGCCACGGCACCAACACCCTTTCCACGCTGGCCGCCAACCAAACGGGCGTGTTCGTGGGTACCGCGCCCAAGGCTACGTACCGGCTTTACGTGACGGAGGATGCCTACCGGGAAAACCCCATCGAGGAAGTGAACTGGCTGGTAGCCGCCGAACGGGCTGACTCGGCGGGCGTCGACGTTATTAGCTCTTCGCTCGGCTACCGGGATTTTGACGTGCCCTACATCAACTACGCCTACTCCGACCTCAACGGCCGCACCGCTATTTCAACCCGCGCTGCTACGGTGGCGGCCCGGGTGGGCATGATCGTCGTGAATTCCGCGGGTAATGAAGGCAACCGGCCCTGGCAGAAGATTCTGGCCCCCGCCGATGCCGATTCTATTCTGACTGTTGGAGCTGTTGATTCGTTGCGCCGCTACGCTGGTTTTAGCTCGCAGGGGCCGAGTGCCGACAACCGCGTGAAGCCTAACCTGGCGGCACAGGGCGCTCAGGCCGCGGTGGTGGGCGTAAACGGACAGCCAGAACGCAAGAATGGTACCTCGTTTTCATGTCCTGTTCTGGCCGGCATGGTAGCCGGTTTCTGGCAGGCTAATCTTACGCTAACCGCTCAGCAAGTCATTGCCTTCTTGCAGCGCTCTGGCTCGCAGTACACCACCCCCGACAACTTGCTAGGATACGGTATTCCCAACTTTGTGCTGGCTTATAGCCTGGCTAACCCCGGTATGCCGTTGTCAGCTAATAAGGCAGCTACTCCCACTAGCGAGCTTGTTATATATCCTAACCCGGCCAATGGCGAGGAGTTGTACTTGCAACTCACTCCCGCCTTCCGGGCCTTGCCGTTGCAAGTGCGGTTTTATGACGCGCGCGGGGCGCTGGTAGCAGAGCATCAGGTGCCCGCCACCTCCGCCACTGAAGTACGCTTGCCCACCGCTGCCCTGGCTAAGGGCGTTTACAACTGCGACGTACAAGCCGGCGCGAAAGTGCGGCGCAGCGTGCGGTTCATCAGGCAGTAGGTATGAGTTGCCGGTTGAGAGTTGCCCGTTGCCAGGTAAACACTAAAATGGCAACCGGTAACTCTCAACCGGCAACTCATAATTGATAATCTAGTTAGTATTGAGCGAAAAATATTAGTATCTTGTCCGGGAATTCATCGAGGTGAATTCTACTCTTTTTTAACCCGGGCTTTCAAACCCACAATACAAGTAGCATGCTACAAATGATGATTTCGAAGCGCCTGGGGCGTCGCCAGTTTCACTTTACCGTTCAAGGGGCCAACCTCCACGAGGTGGTCACGGAGTACGAGCGGTTGAGCTTTCCCGATGTAGCAAAGTGCGGCATCTGTGGTTCCGATAACCTCGACCTGACAGCCCGCGTGGCTCAGGATAAATTTAAATATACCTCGCTCCGCTGCCTGGATTGCCGCTCCGACGTTACGTTTGGTAAGCGCCAGGAAGACGATCAAACGTACTTCCTGCGCAAGACGGAAGATGGTAAGCTTGATTGGAAAGCCTGGAATAAAGAAGAAGCAGGCGGCAAATAATCACCAAAGAACTTCTCAACAGGATATAAGCAGGTGCTGACGGAAACGTACGGCACCTGCTTTTTTGTGTGGGTTGTTGCAACTGTTTAAGATTTCCTTTAAACACGCTTGACCGTCATGCTGAGCGCAGGCAGAGCCGTAGTCGAAGCATCTCGCTAGTGTGAAAACTCTTGCCACTGCAACGTCAGCACGCGAGATGCTTCGACTTCGGCTCCGCCTGCGCTCAGCATGACCTAAAATGAAATCCTAAACAACTTCGTAGTTAGCGCCCAACGCATCGTCAGAGAGGGGCCTAAAGAAATCCTTCTATTCCCTTCTCAGTCCGAAGAGGCATGGTAAACTTTGCTTCGGTCCTGATTCAAGCCTGATTCTGCATGCAAACACTGTTTTCTACGTTCACGTACTGCCCGTAACTAGGAATAAGCTTATAGCCGCTTTTTTCGTAGAGCCGGATGGCTTCGGGTTGCTTTTTGCCTGTTTCCAAAACGTAGCCGGTGTAGTGCAACTCCTGAGCCCACCGCTCCAATTCGGCTAGTACTGCCTGCGCAACGCCCTGGCCCCGGTACTCAGGCCGCACGAACATGCGCTTGATTTCCACTTGCTCTTTGCTGAACTCCCTGAAAGCGCCGCAGCCGACCAGCTGGTTATTATAATAGGCTACTACCGCGTGCCGTATCTTATCAATCTTGTTGAACTGCGCATAAAACGCGTGTTCAACTCCATCACGCACGCTTAGGTCTTGGTCGAGAAGCTGTACCAGTTCCCGGAAGTCTAGGTTATCAGAAGTGGTTCGGGTTACGTGTAGCATAGGAAAGGGCGTTTTAGGTAAGATAGCCAAGTTGTGGGTTGGCCGCGTAGCGGCCCAAGGTTTGTTGCACTATACAGAAGCGGGAGGTATGCGCCGCGTAGTGGTGCCAAAGACACATTCAGTTCTGGCACTGCTAGGCGGCGCAACCGCCCACGACAAGCCATTTCTACCAATCTTGAGCCGCTACGACGTCCGCCCGCAACTTGGGTAAAAATGCTGAGTCGTAGTAGAGGGGAAGCGGGCGCGTATACTTTATTTAAATGATGGACGCCACTTGTGAGGTCAATAGAGCAGGAGCGCAGCAAAACTAGACGGTGCATTAATGCGCAACAATGTTATTTTGGGAACGACTAATGCATTTGCCGCATCAATGACCCTGCACCAGGTACGCTACTTTTTGCGCCTAGCCGACAAGCTGCATTTCTGGCAAACGGCCGAGCATCTCAACATCACGCAGTCGTCGCTGAGCCGCCACATTCTGACCGTTTAGGTTCAACTTGCAGCCCGTTGGTAGGAATTGTCTGCCGATAGTTCCGTTTTGTCGCTACGCCTTTACTCACTTAGTCTGTACCTTCGCAGTATGACTCCTACTCGCCGCCGGGCGCCTCTGCTGGCTCCGTCTTTGCTTGCTGCCGACTTCGCCAACCTTCAGTTTGAGACCGAGCGCCTGGCTGGTAGTGCCGCCGATTGGCTGCACTGCGACATCATGGATGGCCGTTTCGTGCCCAATATCTCGTTCGGTATTCCGGTGCTCCAGGCCATTCACCGCCACGCCCAGCAGCCGCTCGACGTGCATTTGATGATCGAGGACCCGCAGAACTACCTCTCGGCCGTGCGCGACGCCGGGGCCCGCACCATCACGGTGCACTACGAAGCGTGCACGCATTTGCACCGCGTAGTGGAGCAGATCAAGGCCCTGGGCTGCCAGGCCGGGGTAGCGCTGAATCCGCACACGCCGGTGTGGCTGCTCGAAGACATTGCCGCCGACCTCGACCTGGTGCTGGTCATGTCAGTGAATCCGGGTTTCGGCGGCCAATCGTTTATTCCGAACACCCTGCGCAAAGTAACTGCCTTGAAAGAGTTGCTGGTGGATAGCGGCTCGGCGGCGCTGATTGAAATTGATGGCGGCGTCAACCAAGACAACGCCTTGGCGCTGGTGGAAGCCGGGGCCGATGTGCTGGTGGCGGGCTCGTTTGTGTTCAACTCCCCGGACCCGTTGGCTACCCTGGCCGACATGCGTGCCCAGCTTACGGCGGCAGTTAATCTGGAAGAAGAACCAAGCTAATGCCCCACTTTTCCTCTGTTACGGGCTGGTTGCTGCAACCTCTGCGTTTAAACTTATTGCGGGCCCTGCCGCTGGTGGGGCTAGTTGCTCCAACCTTCGGGCTATTGGCGCCGGCCACTGCCGTGGCTCAACAAACCCGCCTTACCATCAGCGGAACCGTGCGCGACGCCGATGGCCAGCCCGTAGAGCTGGTGGGCGTGGGCGTGGAAGGCCAGCCCGGCGGTACGTCCACCGACAGCGACGGCCGCTTCACGCTGAGCGTAACCCGCACCGGCCAACCTGCGGTGCTGGTCGTGCGCGGCCTGCGTTTCAAGGCCCTGCGCGTGCCCCTGACCTTAAACGAAGACCAGCGCGAGCTGCGCCTGACGCTCCAGAGCGACGCCCGGGCCCTGCGCAACGTGACCGTGCGGGGCCGCAACGACGAGGCCGATACCCGCGAGCAAGTGAGCATGATCAAGCTCGACCCGCGCACGGCCAAGGTGTTGCCCTCGCCGTTCGGCGACTTCAACGCTATTCTCAAAACCCTACCCGGCGTAACGTCTACCAACGAGCTAACCAGCACCTACTCGGTGCGCGGCGGCAACTACGACGAAAACCTGGTCTACGTGAACGGTATCGAGATATACCGGCCGTTTCTGGTGACGGCGGCGCAGCAGGAAGGCCTAAGCTTCATCAACCCCGACCTGGTGAGCAAGGTGGAGTTTTCCACTGGCGGCTGGCAGCCCCAGTTCGGCGACAAGCTTTCGTCGGTGCTGAATGTTGATTACAAGCAGCCCACCAAGTTTGCGGCTTCCGGCACGGCGAGTCTGGTGGGCGGGGCGGCGCACGTGGAAGCTACTTCGCCCAACAAGCGCCTGAGTTATCTGGCGGGAGTGCGCTACAAGAATGCCACTTACGTGCTCCGTTCGCTCAAGCAGCAGCAGGGCGGCTACAACCCAACTTTCTACGATGGGCAGGTGTACCTCAACGCCAACCTCGGGCCCAAGGACTACCCGGAGCGTACCTCACTCGGGCTGCTGACCACCTTCGGCCACAACGATTACCGCTTTACGCCGGAAACCGGGCAGAGCACCTTCAGCACCGCTACCAACCAGTTTACCCGGCTTTTCATCGTGTACCAGGGGCGGGAGCGGATGCAGTACGACATGTACCAGGGCGGCCTCGACCTGAAGCATAACTTCAGCGACAAGTTCCAAACCGAGCTGCTCGGCGGGCTGGTATACTCGCGGGAGCTGGAATACCGCGACGTAGAAGCCAGCTACAGTTTGGCCGACATCAACCGTGACCCGAACTCGCCGGACTTCAACCAGGCCGTGCGCCAGCGCGACGTAGGTTCCCGGTTCGACCACTCGCGCAACACCCTTACGGCCCGCATTGCCACCGCCGAGGCCCGTGCCCGCTGGCTGCCCGGCGCCGGCCATACGGTGCGTTTCGGGATTAAAACCGGGCAGGAGCGGATTGAGGATGCCCTCAACGAATACAGCTTCGCGGACTCGGCCGACTACGTGCCCGACGGGCGCCGCACCCGGCAAATCTCCAACCTGGACCTAAGCAGCACCCGAACCCAGGGCTACGCCCAGCATACCATCGAGCTGGATTCGTTGCGCACGCTCACCTATGGGGTGCGGGCGCATTACTGGTCGGTGAACCAGCAACTGGTGGTGAGTCCGCGGGTGCAGTTCTCGTTTATTCCGCGCCAGCATGCCAACCGCTCCTATAAAATGGCGGCGGGGCTGTATTACCAGCCACCTTTCTACCGCGAGCTGCGCGACCAGCAAGGCACCCGTGCTACGCCCGGCAGCCCGCTCATCATTCAAGCCAGCTTGAACCCAGAGCTGCGGGCGCAACGCTCCCTGCACTTCATTGTAGGCAACGAGACTCGGTTCGAGCAGTGGGGGCGGCCGTTCCGCTTCAACGGCGAGGCCTACGTGAAGTACCTCACCGACGTGGTGCCCTACGACATCGACAACGTGCGGCTGCGCTACTTCGCCAAAAACAACGCCACTGCCTACGTAGCCGGCGTTGATGCCCGCGTGGGCGGCGAGTTTGTGAACGGGGCCGAATCCTGGTTTAGCCTCGGCGTCCTCACCACCCGCGAAAACATTGAAGGCGACTCGATTACCCGCTACGACGCTGATGGCAATAAAACTGGGCGAGATGCCAAAGGCTACATCCGCCGGCCGCAGGACCAGCGCGTGAATCTGGGGGTGTTCTTTCAGGACCATCTGCCCAACAACCCCTCGGTGCGCGGCTACGTGAACCTTGTGTTTGGGTCGGGTTTGCCCTTTAGCCCGCCCGGTTTGCCCGAGTTGCGCGGCACCGACGCCCAAACCCGTTCGTACAAGCGCGTGGATTTAGGCTTCTCGAAGGTGGTGGCCTTGAGCAACCAGCCGGACCGCCGCGCCAGTCAGCTTGAAAGCCTTTGGATTAGCCTGGAAATACTCAACATACTAGGCGCCAACAACGTGGGCGGCTACAGCTACATCCAGGACCTGAACGGCCGCACCTATTCGGTGCCCAGCTACCTTTCGCAGCGCGTTGTCAACCTGCGGGTTATTGCCCGGTTCTGAGGTGAGTTGCGGGTGAACCCCGGAATGGCCTAATAAGATTCTCAATCCCGACGTAGTCAAACATCGGGAGGGTGCCGCTGGAGCTGTTGGTATTCGTAGTAGCGAAGGGCAAGCGCAACCTTAGCCAGTTGTGGCGCGGGGTAGCGTTTTTTAGGAACATAGCCTGCTCGAAGCAGGCAATGCGGGTAAATAGTTTCGGGCTGATACGCTGGCGCTTTAAAAACTGTTGGCTTTAACAGGCTTGGTCTGCCAGCCAGTCAAGCGACACCTGAGCTTACGGCTCATACCTGTAGTAGCGGCTCTCCCGGAAGGCTGGCGCACTAAATTTGTGCATAGTAGTGAAAAACGTGCCGGTGGGTTAACTGCTTACCTCTAAGGTTGATATATATCGGTGCGAGGGTTGTTTTTCAACCTCGTGCATAACAGGAAATCTGCGTTTTCGTATGGCAAATGCCGAGGCAACCGGGGCGGTTTTTCGGGGTTTGCGGCTTGAAACGTAGCTTCCAGCCGCACTGCAACCGAGCTTCTGTAAAATAGGCCGCACCTTTCTGCCGGCCTTTTTTCGTGCCAAGTGCCCTCGGTTGCGCTGTTAGCTCTTCTCTCAGTTTCACCTTTTCGCTCCTCTATGCAGTTGCTTACCGCTACCAGCAACGTGCGCATTCCGGCAAAACCCCAGCCCCAGGTGTCGTTGCCCTGGATTCAGGTGGCCCCGGATGCTCCTTATTTCATCACCGAAAACGGCCACAGCTGGACCCCCATCGGGCAGAACGATGCTATTAATTGGGTGGAGTTTGATGGCCTGTTTCGGCGCAAGAACCTGGCTGCTGTAGAAAAGCATCTGGTTTGGCTGGCCGAGCACGGCGTGACCTGTCTGCGTTTCATGCTGGAGTATTGCCAGACCGAGAACCGCTACATCGAGCGCCCCGCCGGCAACTTCCAGCCCAACATGGTCCGGCTGTGGGACGATTTGTTTGCCTTGTGCGAAAAGCACGGCCTGCGCATCCTGCTCACGCCCTACGACACGTTCTGGATGTGGATCCGCTGGCAGCACCACCCCTACAACAAGCAGAATGGCGGCCCTTGCGCGCGCCGCTCGCAGTGGCTGCTGTGCCCGGATACGTTGGAGGCCATCAAGCGGCGGCTCACTTTCGCGGCCGAACGGTGGGGCGGGAGTGGGGCCTTATTTGCCTGGGACCTCTGGAACGAGATTCACCCCGGCCACGCCGAGGAAAGCACCGACGTTTTTCACGATTTCGTGGGGGAAATAAGCAGCCACTTGCGGGAAGTGGAAACCCGGCTTTATGGCCGTGCGCACCTGCAAACGGTGTCGTTGTTTGGGCCGGTGCTGTATGAGCACCCCGCCGTGGCCGACGTCATTTTCCGGCATCCGATGCTGGATTTTGCCACCACTCACTTCTACGACGCCAAAACCATCAACCACCCCAAGAACACCGTTGATTCGGCCGTCTGCACTGGCGCGCTAGTGCGGGAGGCGCTCGAGCATCTGCACCAGCCAAAGCCCTTTTTCGACAGTGAGCACGGGCCTATTCACGCCTTCAAGGATTTGAAGCGCACGTTGCCGGTGCCGTTCGACGACGAGTACTTCCGCCACATCCAGTGGGCGCACCTAGCCTCGGGCGGGGCGGGCGGCGGTATGCGCTGGCCCAACCGTCGCCCGCACACGCTCACCCCCGGTATGCGGGAGGCGCAACGCAGCCTCGCCGGTTTCACCAGTCTCATCGACTGGTCACGGTTTCAACGCCGTAACCTCAACCAGGAAATCCAGCTCTCGACGCCCGCTTTCGTTGGATTTGCCTGCGGCGACGCCGAGCAGGCCGTGGTTTGGCTGCTGCGCCAAGACAAGCGCGGCAAAGACAAACTGGTGCTTAAAACGGCGCCGCCTTTGTCTGTGCAGGTGCGCGTGCCAGGCTTGCAGGCTGGCTCGTACCGGGTGCATCTGTGGGATACGGTTGCCGGTTGCGAGGTGAGCCAGGTCCAGGCGCAGGTTGATGCGAATAGCCTGTTAACGCTACAACTGCCCTCACTAATAACGGATATAGCTTTAGCTATCCGGCGGCTGTCTTAAGTGCCAGCTGCCCCTGAGTTAGTACCGGGGCCTCAGCCGGGTCTGTCTATATAGTTGAGATTCAGTAGATAAAACGCCACAGACTGATTGGTAGATGCCGAATAGGCAAAGTGTTTGTCATTCCGACGCAGGAGGAATCTGAGTTTGCCCGTTGAACGAATAAACTCAGATTCCTCCTGCGTCGGAATGACAAACACTTTGCCTATTCGGATAGGTTCTAAGGGCCGCTGCTAGACGTAAACGCTATTATTGCTTCCTGATTTCAAGACATTGCTCGTTTCGGAATAGACTTGAAATCAAACGGCCGCCTTATTAACGGCTTTTCTATCTTGGCGCCATGCTCAACTCTTCACTTCAGTTAACTTCTCCGCGGATGCAGGTTCCAGTGCTGGAAACCGAGCGGCTACTCCTGCGCGGCTACCGGCCCGACGATTTACTTGAGTTTGCGGCCATGTCCGCCGACCCCGATTTCTACCGTTACTTGGGGGGCCAGCCTATTTCGCGGGAGGAAGCCTGGCGGCGCATACTCACGCAGCAGGGCCACTGGGCACTGATGGGGTTTGGCTTTTGGGCGGTGGAAGAAAAGAGCACAACTCGTTTTATCGGGTCAGTAGGTTTCGCCGACTTCAACCGGGACATCAAGCCCTGCATCAGCGGCGTACCCGAAATCGGGTGGGCGCTGGCGCCGCGCGTGCATGGCCAAGGCTACGCCACCGAGGCCGTGCGGGCAGCCCTGGCGTGGGGCAACCGCCATTTTCAATCCAACGAAACGGTCTGCATTATCGACTCCGATAACCTGCCCTCTTTGCGGGTAGCTGAGAAATTCGGCTACCAGGAAACGGCCCGCACCACCTACAAAGAGCAGCCCATAGTTGTATTTACCCGGCAGCGGGAGGCGGACGCGCTAGGCTAGTGCACCAGCTTGCGCAAAGCCAGCAAGCACAGGGCTATGGAGCCCGATACGCGAATCTCGCCGCTCAGAATCATGCCTTCTACCTTGGCTAAAGGCACGCGGAGCACTTCGATGTTTTCGGTTTCGTCAAGGTGTTGAGCGGCTACCAGGCGGGCGTTGCGGGCCAGGAAGAAGTAGATGCGGTTGGTATCCTTGGTGGGGTTATCACTAACTTCAATGAGCTGCTCCATCTCGTCGGAGACGTAGCCGGTTTCTTCCAGCAGCTCGCGTTTGGCAGCTTCTAAGGGCGAGGTTTCGTCTTCATCTACTACGCCGCCGGGCACTTCAATCAGGATTTCGCCGATGCCATGCTTGTACTGACGCACCATGATAACGTGCTGGTCGTCGGTGATGGCAAACACTAGCGCCACGTTGGCCCGCACACTCACAAAGTAGTCGTCGAGCTCCTGGCCAGTCGGGAGCAGTACATGGTCGCGGCGGAGCTTGTACCAGCGGTGGTTGAATACCAACTCGGATTTGAGCGTGGTCCAGGGCTTTATTTCTTTGGACATGGAAAGGGCGAAATAAGGAAAGGGCAAGGTAACAAGGGAAAGAGCAGGTTGCGGAGTGTGGGTTTAGATGAGGAAGCTATTTAAGCTGTTACTCGAAGGTCGTGCTTGATCTAGCATCCGCAGGCGGACGCCAGATCAAGCACGACCTTCGAGTAACAGCTTAAATAGCTTCCATAGTAAAAGGTATCTGGGAAGCGGTAAGGACATGATGAATACTAGGAGCATCATACAATCCGTTCTTATTAAGCACTTCAGACTTTATAGCAGATAGTGGTTTTATGAACAGCACGCAGTTTCTAGCCAGCTTACTTTTCACTGGCCTTTCTCAAAGCCAAGTTTTCGCTCAATCAGGACCGGTGCCAAGCCAGCAGCCGGGAGAAACGGCGACTCTGCATCTTTTCCAAGGCAAGGCTTTCGGTATATTTTATCCCAAGTACCGGGTGTATGCCAATGATAAGCTGGTGTGTAAGCTCGGCAGAAACAGTCATTGCCAGCTAACACTACCCGCAGGAGCAACCACCATCGTTGCCAAACTGCCTGGGGGGTATTTGACCAGGAAACCCCCTGTCTTACCCCTGACACTGGAAGCCGGCAAAAGCTATTATCTGCAAGGGATTACAACGCTATCGGGCGTGATACCAAGGGTTACCTATAGCTTCGCGGAGGTGGTGCCGAATCCCACGAAGCTGGCGGAGTTTGCCGGGGCCAAAACCGTGCAGCCGCTTGCACCAGCCGCGCAGTAGCAGACGGCACAGGAAAACTTGCTGTTCCAGGCCTAGCCCTATTCCCATTGAGGCCCGAGGTTTCTGCCTATAACATTGGGGGGCTTTTACGAAGGGCGCGTCGCGGCTTCTTCCATGTAGCGGTTCTTGCCGGCCACTTTGGCCTGCACGGCCTGCTGCCATTCCAGCCCTACCGCCGACAAGTACTCCGACTGATTCCATTGCTGTTGCTGGCGTAGCTGCTCGTCTACTTCGCAGAGGTAGATTTCGTGGCCGGGCCGGGCACTCACCCGCAGGCCGCAGGAGCGGAGCATGGCTTCGATGCAGGCGTGATTGGGCACCCACCAGTTGGTGATGTCGCCGGCCATTTTGTTTTCGATGAAGGCCATTTTCGGCCAGTAGGATTCTTCGAGGCGCTGCCGGTCGTGCAAACCGAAATCATCGGGCAGCGGCTGCGTGTCCTCGCCGGGCATAGCCAGGGTTTGGAAGACCATCAGGCGGCGCGTTTTCTGCGAGAGAATATCCAACGACAGCAGCGGGTAGCGCAAGTGGTAGAGCACGCCCATGTACCACACCAAATCGAACTGCCGGTCGAGGCGGGCCACGTCGTAGACCTGCAGTTGGAGTAGCTCAATACGGTCTTCAAGGCCAAGCTGCCGGGCGGCCCATTGGGCTTGTTTGAGGTAGTGCGGGTCCACGTCGATGCCAAGCACGTGGGCACCGCGTTTGGCTAGCTCCAGGGAGTAAAAGCCGGCGTTGCAGCCCACATCGAGCACCTGCCAGCCCGACAAATCGGCCGGGATGTGGTCTTGTAGTTCCTGCCATTTAAAAGCCGGAAAATCGCCTAGAAAGTGATTGGGCGCCGTTTGCTGGCCGCCGGGTAGGTGCAGGTTGTGAAACCAGGGCCCTAGCTGTTCTATTTCCTGCTCTATTGTCATCGGAGTGCGTCTTAGGTTATTGGGTGTCGCTCACGGTCATTAGCTCGCGGGCGTAGCGCTCTAGCTCCTGGGCCCGGTGCGCGGCGGTGTGGTGGGTTAAAACCTTCTGGCGGGCCCGCGCGCCAAGGGCTTGGCGCTCTGGCTCGCTTAGCTCGCGGAGGTAGCGCAGCGTATCATCGGCGGAATGGGCCACGAGAATTTCGGTGTCGAAATCGAACACCGAATCGAGGCCGGCCCAATAGTCGGAAATGATGGGTGTACCGCAGGCCGCGGCCTCAAATAGCCTTACGCTTGGCGAGTAGCCGGCCTGAATCATGTCGGCGCGGGTGATATTTTGGGTGAAGCGCTGGCGGTTGTAGAAGGCGCGGTGCTCGGCCGGGGGCAGGTGATGAATGTGCTGCGTGTTGGCTGGCCACTGAACGCGGGCCGGGTATTGCGGGCCGGCCACCACGAAGCGGCCCGTTGGCCACTGCCGGGCAGCATCCAGCATCAGGGCTTCGAGGGGCGGCTGCCGGTCGTCGGAGTAGGTGCCGAGGTAGCCGAGGTCCCACTGCATTTCCTGTAATTCGGGGAAGTAGAGGGCGGGGTCGAAAGAGCAGTAGAAGGGCCGGGCCATGGGCGAGCCGTACTGCTGCTCGAGGCGCTGCAAGGTGGGGCCGCCGGTGAAGGAGAGGTAGAGGTCGTAGCGCGGAATCAGGCGCGGGTGCAGGTACTCGTAGTCGTGGCGTTCCAGCTTGGCCAACGTAACGGGCGTATCAATGTCGTAGAACGCCTTGATACCCTGCGCGGTCTGCACCACCCATTCGCCCACGGCCACTCCTTCGGGCACGTAGGAGCCCACGATTACCATGTCGGCTTCGCGTACGGGCTCGGTGAAGCGGGCGCTTAGGTCTTCCCGCGAATTATACAGCTCGGTGCAACAGAAATCGGGGTTGGGCAGGTCGCGGCTGTTGGCGTACCAGGGCTTGTCGCGCTCCAGAAACAGCACCTCGTGGCCGCGGCGGGTTAGCTCGCGCACCAGGCCGCGGAAAGTGGTGGCGTGCCCGTTGCCCCAACTCGAGGTAATCGAGAGGCCTAGAATGACAATGTTCATCAGGTGAAGTTGTGAAAGGTGAAGTTGTGGGTGGTGCCCTGACTTTTTCGGTTGTGGTACCACTATCATTGAACGACATCGGATGGGCAGCACCAGGCGGGCAGGCGTCAGCAACGCTGGTGGCACCACCAAAAAAGTGGTGGCACCGCATCCGGTTTCAGTGTTTTACTATGCCGGTTGAACGTGTTACTCGCTGGTTCACTACTTTACCATTTCCCCTTTTAGCAACTGCTCTAGCTGCTCGGCGCGGTGGTCGTAGGTGTGGGCGGCCAGCACCTTGCGGTACGCCGCCTGCCCAATGGCGTGGGCTTGCTCGGGCGTGAGGGCCACCATGAGGGCCGCTACTTCCGCGCCGCTATTAGCCACCAGGATTTCCTCGTTTGGCGTAAAGAAAAAGTCGATGCCTTCCCAATAGTCGGTGATAATGCAGGCCCCGGCGCCCGCCGCCTCGAACACGCGGGTGGCCGGCGAGAAGCCGTAGCGGGCCATACTGTCGCGGCTGATGTTGAGCACGGCCTTGGGCGTGCAGTTGAAGGCGTTGTGCTCGGTGGTGTAGACGTGACCCAGGTAGTTGACGTTGGCTGGCATGGGCTTGTCGCCCCAGCCGCTGCCGCCAAGCAGAAAGGTTTTTTCGGGCGTGGCGGCGGCCGGCTTCAGGAAAAACTCCTCTACCCGCGCCTCCCGGTCGGGCAGGCGGTTGCCCAGAAACGCCAGGTCGCCGGTGAAGCGCGCTTCGGGAGCAACGGGGTGATGCGTGGTGGGGTCGAGGGCATTGTAGATGGGCACGCACTGCTGAGCGCCGAGGGCGGCGTACGCTTGAATGACCGGATCACCACCGCCGTAAGTCAGCACCAGGTCGTAGCGCGGAATCAGGCTCAGGAACGGGTCGGTGGGGTTGTGGTGCACACGGTCCAGGGTGGCGGGCGCGTCTACGTCCCAAAAAACCACCAGCCGCTCTTCGGTTTGCAGCTTCAGCACTTCCCGTTCCAGCAACTCGTCGAACACGCCCACGCCGCTGGCTTTTACTACAATGTCGGCATCGGCGGCCAGTGCCAGGCAGCGGAATACAGCTTCCTCGGTGGCTTCGTACACCACCACGGTTGCGTACTCAGGGTCGGGGATGTCGCGATTTTGCTGCCGGTCGTAGGCATCGGGCTCGTAGAACGTGACGTGGTGGCCGCGGCTGTGCAAGGCCCGCACGATGCCGCGGTAGTACGTGGCGGCGCCGTTCCAATAAGCTGATACCAGGCTGGAACCGAAGAAAGCAATGCGTAGTCTAGACATAGATTTTAGGGCTTGGTGCTTGGTGGGTGGTGCTTGGTAAGAGGTGGGAACGGTAGTGCAGGATTATGAAAGCAGGTCACTTGTTTGCTCTGGCGTGCTGAGGTAACTGTCATGCAGCGGTATGGGCGCATCAAGCCAGATTGCGGAGCCAAAGCATCTCGCGAACTGTCGTTAGTATATAGCCGCTTCGTTAGCCGGTTGTAGAGACGCGACACTTGGCTATGCCGACCTTCGGTTCGCGTCGCGTCGTTGCTGAGGTTGTTTAGCCTGTGGGGCTCTGGTCGTTCAACGACGAGACGCGAACCGAAGGTCGGCATAGCCAAGTGTCGCGTCT
>NZ_DASVSY010000060.1:0-11338 GCF_036387835.1 Hymenobacter sp.
ATCTAGTGCATCTCGCCACTTCGTGTTTCGGGTAAATGGCGGAACCAATAGTGGCTAAAAAAGCATTCGGCTTGGGAAGAGCTAGGACCCAAAAGAGGGATGCTTAGTAAGCAATTTTGCAACGCTCTTGGTCGAGTAGGTAAAGCTGCTTTTCTGCTGCAAGAGTGGTGAGGGTATTGTCAAATTCGAGCCGGTGTTGAGCGTTGAACTCGCGCCTCTTGATGGCCTCCAAAAAACGTCGCGTGTCTTCTGACGTCTCTAATAATAGTCCAGGTACTACTGTGGGTTTGCCGACGTCATCCTTAGCTACCATCGTGAAGTAGGAGGTGTTGGTGTGCTTCACGCTTCCGATCCGAACGTCTTCGGCAATGACCTTGATACCAACCAGCAGAGAGGTCCTGCCAACGTAATTCACCGAAGCCAACAAAGAAACCAGCTCACCGACTTCGACTGGTTCAAGAAAGTTGACCCCATCGACGCTGACCGTAACGCAGTAAGTGCCCGCATGTTTGGAGGCCGCCGCATATGCTACCTTATCCATCAACGAAAGCAAGATGCCGCCGTGGATCTTGCCGCCGAAGTTGGCGTAAGCCGGAATCATCAGCTCCGTAAGCGTGACGCGAGAATGAGACACCGGCCTGAATTCCGGTAGGAGGGAAGAAGCCATAGATAAAACAAATTAGTTATTGAGGTGTAGCCACATCGACCCAAGAGGGCGCAAGAGTAAGCGCACCTAAATAAGCTGCAAAGCTCACACGGCAAACAGTATGTATCTGGAGTTTATAGTACAGCTAGGACAGATGCACTTGTAGCGCGGCAATCCGTTCCGCGACAGGTACCGCAAGTAGCAATACTGCATTGCATGAGTCTAAGGTATAAGCATCACTCCGCTCGTCGCAGAACAAATTTTCGTGCTAGACCCGTGTACAGATGCTCTGGCCTGAAAAGCTATGGTATTCTTTTCTAAAGTTAGCCTTTATGCCCACACGTAATCGAAGCATCTCGCGTGCTGACGTAAGGGTGGTATTTGCCGCATGAGCGAGACGCTTCGAAAAGCTTCAGCATGATGGGTCCTGACCTTCTAAACAACTTCTACAGAAAGACCACTTCCTTAATCACAGCCTCACCAACTTCAGAGTTGATGAGTTCCATAACCCGGGTCTTTGCCATTACTAGCTCGTGCTTGAGCGGAGCAGAAGTAAGACGAACGAAGAGCTTGCCATTACTCACGTATACCTCCTTGGTCTTCAAAGCAACGGCTTTCCCCATTACCCGCTCCCAACTCGAAACGACCGTCACCTCATTCAGCTTGCCTTGCAAACGGTAGGCCTTGAGCAAGGCTTTGATACTGTCCTTGAGAGACACAATATCTCCCTTGCGAGAGTTTTCGAAGGAGCTAGGTTTTTTCAAGGTCGATAGGTATAATAATGCGCGAGAAAAGGGTCCGGCAAGGCGAACAGTAAAGATAGGCACGGCCGAACCTACAGTGCTACTACCGTTCCTCTTTCCACCCGAAAACGGCTGACTTGCTCTGTTAAATTAGCCAGTGCCCGGTCGGTACGGTCGAGGTGGGTGTCAGTCAGAAATACTTGGCCAAAGGTGTGGTCGGCTACTAACTGGAGCAAACGGGTGATGCGCTTCTCATCGAGGCGGTCGAAGATGTCGTCGAGGAGGAGCAGGGGTTTGTGCTGCTTGCGGGCAGCCAGTATTTCGAACTGTGCCAGCTTTAAGGCAATGACATACGATTTCTGCTGACCCTGCGAGCCGTAGCTTTTAACCGGTAGGTCGTCCATCAGGAACACGAAGTCGTCTTTGTGAGGCCCAACGGTAGTGCGTTGTAGCGTAAGATCCTTGCGCTCGTTCAGGCGGAGGAGCTTATTGAAGTCGGCCTCCAAAAGCTGCGTCTTATAATCGAGTGTGACGACTTCGCGGCTATCGGCGAGTTGCTGGTAGTGGCGCTGAAATACGGGGGTGAACTCCCGCAGAAATTGCTGCCGCGCTTCCATAATCTTTTGGCCAGCCGATACGAGTTGCTCATCTAGTATTAGTAGGTACTCCCGGTCATAGCCACCCTGGCGCTCGGCAGCTAGCTTGAGCAAGGAGTTGCGCTGGCGCAGAATGTGGTTGTAGGCAATGAGCAGCTCCAGGTACTCGTGGTCGAGCTGCGAGATGAGGCTGTCGAAATACTTGCGGCGCTCTTCGCTGCCTTGCCGGATCAGGTCAGTGTCGTAGGGGGAAATAAGTACGGCCGGATATCGACCGATGTGGTCGGATATTCGTTCATAAGGTTGTTTGTCATGCGTCACCGCTTTCTTCTGCCCGGCTCGTAAGCTAACCTGAATAACCTCAGTAGCGGGCGGCGACTCCGGAGAAGCAGCTGAATCAGCGGACTGCTGAAAACGTCCTTTCACGACAAAGAACTCTTCGTCCTGTTTTATGCTTTGGATATCGGCAGTAGTGAAGGCGCTTTTCGTAAGAGACAGATAATGGATGGCATCGAGCAGATTGGTCTTGCCGCTGCCGTTGTCACCCACAAAGCAATTGATACGCGGAGAGAGGCGGAGATTGGCTTCGCTATAGTTTTTGAAGAACAATAAGTGTAGGTTTTCTAGAATCATGCGAGGTTCGTAATTGCAATCCTTTTACGTACTTTCGCATCCCAAACGCGAATAACTGAAAGCAAGATGGCGGAGACGAAAGTAAAGGCTGCCCCCAAGGCTTCCAATTCGGCGAAGAAAGCGTCGACTACGAAAGCCGCATCCAACAAGCCCAAAGAAGCGGCAGCCGAACCTATACGGCAGCCTGATCCAATGTTGCCCCCTTCCAACCCGGAAGCAGAAGCGGCCACTGGCTCGCCTAAGGCAAGCAGCCCAGCCAAACCAGAGTTTCCGAAGGAGACCTATCTGAGTTGGTACGAGCAGATGCAGCTCATGCGGAAGTTCGAGGAGAAGGCTGGTCAGCTGTACGGTCAACAGAAGATTAAAGGTTTCTGTCACCTCTATATCGGGCAGGAAGCCTGCGTGGCCGGAGCCGTATCGGCCCTGACCAAAGGCGACAAGTGGATTACCGCTTACCGCGACCACGCGCACCCGCTGGCGCTTGGCACTTCGCCAAATGCCATCATGGCTGAACTGTTTGCAAAAGCTACAGGTTGCTCGAAAGGCAAAGGCGGCTCTATGCACATGTTCGATAAAGAGGTGAACTTCGTTGGTGGTCACGGCATCGTGGGCGGTCAGGTTCCGTTAGGAGCGGGCCTAGCCTTTGCCGAGAAATACAACAAGACCGGCAAACTCTGCATCTGCTACATGGGTGATGGTGCCGTACGCCAGGGTGCTCTGCACGAAGCCTTCAACATGGCCATGCTCTGGAAGCTGCCCGTCATCTTCGTAGTAGAAAACAACGGCTACGCCATGGGTACCTCGGTGCAGCGCAGTTCCAACGTAACGGAGCTCTTCACTCTAGGCGAGGCCTATGACATGCCATCGGAGCCCGTGAATGCCATGAACGTAGAGGACGTGCACAACGCGGTAGCAAGAGCCGCTGAGCGCGCCCGTGCCGGCGAAGGCCCAACGTTCCTGGAGTTCAAGACTTATCGCTACAAAGGCCACTCCATGAGTGACCCTGCCAAGTACCGCACCAAAGAAGAGCTGGAAGACTACCGCTCGCGCGATACCATCGAGGCAGTACGCCACACCATCCTGACAAACAACATGGCAACCGAGGAAGAACTCACTGCCATCGACGAAAGGATTAAGGCGCAGGTACAGGAGTCGGTTGATTTCGCTGAAAGTTCGCCGTACCCAACTGCCGACGAGTTGTACAAAGACGTTTACGTACAGCAAGACTATCCTTACATCCGCGACTAACTTTTATTGGCGCGCAGACGCACCCGGTTTTGGCCGTTGATGACCTAGCAATTACCTCATGTCGAAAATTCCATATACCAATAAAACGCCTGGCGCCCGTCAGCCTCAACAGCAAGTTGCGGCCGACCCGCTACAGCCCCTCGAAAGCTATAACCCCGAGCATCCGCTATTGGAAGACCCGGACGCGTTAGCTACCCGGCTCGTAGAGACGGAAGACTTCATACGGCGTAAGAAGGGTATACTGCTCGGCTTACTTGCCGTGTTGGTATTGGCGGTAGCCGGAGCTTTTGCTTTTTTCACTTGGCGTAATTCGCAGGACACCAAAGCGCAGGCGGCCATGTTTCAGGCCGTGAATTATTGGGAGGCCGACTCGCTCAAGAAAGCCATGAAAGGCGATGGTCAGTACGTTGGACTGGAGTCGGTGGCGAGCGAGTACAGCGGTACCAAAGCAGGCAACCTCGCCAACTTCTACGCCGGTGTAGCCGCCCTCAAGCAAGGCCAGTACAAAGCTGCCGCCGATTATCTGGAAGACTTCTCATCAGATGACCTCCTGATACAAGCCCGGGCTTACGCACTACTAGGCGATGCCAATCTAGAGCAGAATAAGTACAAGGAAGCCGCTGACTTCTACGAGAAGGCGGCCAACCACAACGCCAACGAGCAGTTCACGCCGGCCTACCTGATGAAGCAGGCTACCGCTCTGGAGCTAGCTAAAGACAATGAAGGCGCGGCTAAAGCCTACGACCGGATTCTTACGGAATACCCCAACTCATTTGAAGTGACTGAAGCTCGTCAGTATAAGGCCCGCGCTGAAGGCTTAGCCAGCGGAAAATAAAGACCAGCTTTCATTGAGAAGCAGAGAAAGAAAAGGACGGTTTAATAACCGTCCTTTTCTTTTGTCCGGTAAGTTGCCTGCCTAGCATCATAGCGCCTTTATCGGTAGCAAGAGTAACTAGAGTAACTTTGAGGGCAACAACCAAGCAACAACATCCACGATGGCCACAGCGCTGAAAAACCTAAGCGAATATACCTCCGACCAGTTTATTGATATTTCTGAAAAGCGCTTTGGCTTGGTGGTAGCCGAGTGGAACCGCGAGATAACCGACACCCTGGCTAAGGGGGCTTATGAAACCCTCATTAAACACGGCGCTAAGGAGGAGAACATCTTTCGTAACACAGTGCCCGGCAGCTTCGAGCTAACGCTAGGAGCGCAACTGCTAGCCCAGCACGAGGAGATTGATGCCGTGATTTGCTTAGGAGTAGTAATAAAGGGTGAAACCAAGCACGACGACTATATCTGCCACGCAGTAGCCAACGGCATCACCAACGTGGGGCTGAAGTTCAATAAGCCGGTCATCTTTGGTTTGGTCACAACCAACACGCTCGAGCAGGCTTGGGAACGGGCCGGCGGCAAACACGGCAACAAAGGAGTTGAGGGTGCGGTGGCGGCCATCCATATGCTTGGCTTCTAAGCTCCTCCATGAGTAAACTTACTATTAAGCTTTTATAGAACTTACACGGATTATCCAACAAAAGCGTAGCTTTGCGCCCGAAAATAGCCAGGTCTAATCTGCTTGGTTTGGATGAAAGCCAGTTATAACATAAGATTCGGGTAAACTAAATTGCCTGTTTTGCTGTTGAGGCCACATCCTAGAATCTAGTCGGTTGTGCCGGCAGCCTCTTCATTGTTGAATCCTAGTTTACTTTTTCTTACCCGACATGAGTGACGAAACTATGCGCTATTCCAGGGAGGATTTGGCCGAATTCGAGCAAATCATCCAGGAAAAGCTGACCGCCGCCCGCAAAGAGGTTGTTTTCATCAAAGAAACCTTGAGCCGCAAAAACGATTCAGGTACCGACAACACGGCTTCGTCGTCGAAGGTACTTGAGGATGGTGCAGATACGGCTGAGAAGGAGAGCTTGAACCAGTTGGCTTCGCGCCAAATGAAGTTCATTCAGCAGCTCGAAAACGCTTTGGTACGCATCAAGAACAGCACCTACGGCGTGTGCATTGGCACCGGCAAGCTGATTCCGAAAGAGCGTCTGCGGGCTGTACCGCACACGCAGCATTCCATCGAAGCCAAAATGGCTCGTCGCGACTAACGACGAACCGTAACCACACGATGCCCGGACTACCGGCCGGCTTCTCCATGCGTGGAGAACGGGCTGCTAGTCCGGGCACTGTTTTCTGCCGTCTTTCGTTAGCCCCGAACAGACGTATTTGAGTAGTTAGGTTCCTGCTTGAACAGCAGCCAACTACTTGATATCTGTGTTTTATTACCTCATACTACTTTTCACCTGTACCGTAGCGATACGGAACTCATACTTGCAACCATGGGCAAGAAGCACAACTCCGGCGATACGCCGAACCGCCGTGGCCGCACCGAGCGGCCGTCTTCCGGTAATACCGGCTCAGGCTTTTATCAGAAGTTCAATACACCACGGCCCGGCGCTGATCGAGACAGCCGCGGGGATGCTCCGCGCTCTGGCGGCTCCGGTGACCGGGAGCGTTCGGGTGGTGCTTCACGCTACGGCGACAACACCGACCGCAACGCTGGCACTGGCGCACGCTCCGGCTTCGGCCGTAGCACGGGTGACCGGCCCGGTGGGTTTGGTGGTCCCAAAAAGTTTGGCGCTGGTTCTGGCGGGTTCGGTAGGCCCGCGGGTGGTGGCTTCAACCGCGGCGGCGAAGGTGGCTTCGGCGGCGGCTACAAAGGCCGCGACAACAACAGCGGGAGCCGCCCTTATGGTAATCGGCAGGAGGGTGGAGCAGGCCGTTCGTTTGACCGCAACGCGCCCCGCCGCGACGATGATCGTCGGACCGATGGCTACGGCGGCAACTTCCGTAATTACGACGAGCGTCCGGCCCGCCCATTCGAACCCAAGAAAACTTGGAACGGTCAGCCTTACCAGCAGGAGGGGCAGCCGGCCGTACCCCGCGGCGGTGCCGGTGAGCGGAACCGGAAGTTCATTAAGGCAGATCCTAATCTAAAAGACAAAGCTGCCCCGATAATTCCCCGCGAACCAGACTTCAACCGGGAGCCACGCGCTACGGAAAAGCTAGGTCCGGACCGGGATATTCGGCCGGCTCGACCATTCGATTTTCGGGGCCGTCCGGAAGAATTTGACAACAGCCGCGAGGAGCGCCCCCGCAGCAACTACGGGGAGCGGCGTGAAACCGGCTTCGGCACCAGCGCCGGAGAACGGAGCAGTTTCGGGAACCGCAGCTACGGCGAGCGGCGCGAAGGAGGCTTTGGTGCCAACCGTTCGTCTGGTGGTCAGCCAGAGCGTGGCTACGGCAACCGGCCCGCTGGCCAAGGCTACGGCGAATCGCGCCCGACCCGTCCTTACGAAGAGCGCAACGACCGGCCCGCCCGTCCGTTTGGAGAGCGGCCCGAGCGCTCCGAGCGTTCATTGCGCCCTGACACGCGCCAAGGCCGCGATGCAGCAACGCCGCATCGTGCCGATAAAATGAAGCGTGGCGAAGTAGCCGGCCAAGCTCCCGACTACAAGAACCTCAAGTACTACGACCAGGATAAAAGCCGGGGCAACAAGCGCCGCCGCGAAGAGGAAGAAACCGCCAACGGAGAAGTACGCCTAAACCGCTACATCGCCAACGCCGGTATCTGCTCGCGTCGTGATGCCGATGCGCTGATTGCGGCCGGCGAAATCAAGGTAAACGGGGAGGTAATAACGGAAATGGGCTACAAGGTGCAGCCCACCGATACCGTACAATACGGCAAAACCAACCTCAACCGTGAGAAGCTGGTGTACGTGCTGCTCAACAAGCCCAAAGACTTCATCACTACCACCGACGATCCGGAAGGCCGCCGTACGGTGATGGAGCTGGTAAAGGAAGCGTCGAAGGAGCGCATTTTCCCGGTGGGCCGACTCGACCGCAACACCACGGGTTTGCTGCTCTTCACCAACGATGGGGAGGTAGCGCAAAAACTTTCGCACCCTTCGCACCGCAACAAAAAGATCTATCAGGTAGAACTAAGCCAGCCGCTAACGCCAGAACACCTCGGGCAGATTGCGGCGGGTTTGGAACTGGAAGACGGCAAAGCCGAAGTAGACGACGTGGCCGTAGTGGCAGGCAACCCACACTTTGTGGGCATTGAAATTCACATTGGCCGCAACCGGATTGTGCGCCGCATCTTCGAGCACCTTGGCTACGAAGTGGTGTCGCTGGACCGGGTGCAGTATGCAGGCCTCACCAAGAAGGACTTGCCACGTGGCAAATGGCGCTTCCTCAACGAGAAAGAAGTTATCCGCCTGAAGTACTTCATGTAAGAGTAGCAGGTGAGGAGGCAACAAGTAACGGGTTGTGAAGAGCAAGGGCAACCAAAGTATTTCAGACAACACGCAACCTTGCCGTCTGAAATACTCTCTTCCATCTGACGGCCTAAAAGCCAGCTAACTACCGCGTAGTTTGCTGCCTCCTCCCTTGCCACCCTGTTCCTCACAATACCTGCCCGTGCGCACCCTCACCCTCGATATTGGCAACACAGCTGTGAAGTACGGTTGCTTCGAGGATGATGTGCTGCTTGAAACAACGGATTGTACGCCTAGCGAATTGCTAGCTGTTATCCAGCGACTAAAGCCCGAGCATGCCATTGTGTCTTCCGTAACGGCTACCACTCCTGAGTGGACCAGTTTACTGAAGTCGGAGTTGAAGGGTACGGTACTGGAATTTAAACCAGCTACTACGCCCTTGCCGTTGCAGAATGCCTATGCTACGCCGCATACGCTTGGCGCCGACCGGTTGGCTGCCGCCGTAGGAGCAGCTTGGCGACGGCCCCGCCAGGATACGCTGATTGTGGATGCGGGCACCGCCATCAAGTGCGACCTAGTGCAGGGCGGGCACACGTTTCGAGGCGGGAGTATTGCGCCGGGACTACGGTTGCGGTTTCAAGCGCTGCATACGTTTACGGGGCGGCTGCCGTTGGTGGAACTACCAGCTGACCTAGCGGCTCTGGTGCCGCTAACCGGCGACAGCACTACCACCGCCATTCAAAGCGGTGTGCTAAACGGGGCGGCCGCCGAAGTGAACGGATTGATTGACAGATACCGGGAGCAATTTCCGGAACTAGGAGTGGTATTGGCCGGCGGTGACGCAGCCTTTTTCCAACCCCGGTTGAAAGGCCTTATCTTTGCCATTCCGGAGCTTGTCTTAATAGGGCTCCACCGCATATTAGCTTACAATGTTGAACTCTAAATACGCTGGCCTGCTCGGACTGACGCTGTTGAGCCTCGGAGTTGCCACCCGCAGCCAAGGCCAACGACTCGGCAATTCGCCCTACTCCCGCCTCGGTCTGGGCGATACGTATTTCAATACGGGTGGTGTCCGCCAAACGGGCATGGGAGGAGTGGGAGTGGCCGCGCCTAATGGCGTGCAGGTTAACGACCTGAACCCAGCCCTGCTCTACTACATGAACCGCACCACTTGGGAAGTGGCCGTGAACGGCCAGTACAAGACGGTGCGCAACAATGTTCAGTCGCAGAAAACGGGTAGCGCCACGTTGGGCTATTTCGCGCTGGGCGTGCCACTTTCCACGCGCTGGGGGGCCGCTATTGGGCTTAAGCCGTTTAGCTCCGTTGATTACGAGTCGGTGCAAACCAACACTCTTAGCGACCAGACACTGGTGCAAACTCGCTACCAGGGCCAAGGCGACATATCGGAGGCTTACTTCGGACAGGGTATCCGCCTAGCCAAAGGCTTATCGGTAGGCCTCACGGCTTCTTATATTTTCGGTAGCGTTGACTTATCGACTGGTACGCAGGTACAAGTCAATTCTGCTGTTGACGACAGTCGGGTGGTAAGGTTAGACCACGTTCATTACTCGGACTTCAAATTTAGAGGCGGTATCCACTACCGGGGCAAATTCAGCGACAAGCTCAACTACAATCTGGGCGGCGTCTATGGCTTTCAAACCAACCTCAACGGGGAAAGGTTGCTAACGCAGGAAACCCAAAATGCCGATGGTAGCCAAATAGCTGGCGCCCAACCCGTGACCCTGGCCGATGAAAACGGCTATGCTGTCGTGCCCGCGCTAGGACAGTTTGGTATCAGCATCGACAACAATAAAAACTGGTCGCTCAACGCCGATGTGGCGCAGCAGCAGTGGTCGAAGTTCCGCTCGTTCAATGAGCAAGGCGGCACAGCCGGAGTGCAGTTGAGCAACACGGTTCGCGGAGCAATAGGTGGAGAGTACGTTCCCGATCCAACTTCTGTTGAAAACTACTTCAAACGGATTACTTATCGGGCAGGTATTTCGGTGGCGCAGATGCCTTACCGGCCAGCCGGCCAGCCGCTCTATGATCGGTCGATAAGCTGGGGCTTTTCGTTGCCTGTCTCAGCTTCGCCGCTCGAAGCTTCTACGGTTAACCTGAGCTTCACCTATGGGCAGCGGGGCAACGTTGATGTGAACCGCGTAAGTGGTGGTGAAGAGCGCAATATCAAGGAAGATTACATTCGGGCGCAGTTGGGAATTTCGCTTAACAACCGGTGGTTTATCAAGCGTCGGATTGAATAAGCTATCCGTTCCTGCCATGCCAACCTTTCGTTTGATGTGCTTGTTGCCTAGCCGAGCGGCACTGCTATGGCTGCTGGCCGGTTCGTTGGTGGCGGGCTGCAAGAAGTCGGAGCCTGAAGCTACCAAGGGAGTAAAGTACAATGGCCCCTTGTTGGAGTCGACGAACGTGCTGACACTCTACAGTGACTCCGCCAAATTGCAAGTCCGGTACACGGCCCCGCTCGAGCAGCAATTCGAGAATGGAGACCAGCTTTACCCGAAAGGATTGAAAGTAACCTTCTTCGATAAAAGCGGCTTGAAGGTGGTAAACACCTTGACCGGTAAATACTGCAAGTACGAGAAGGTGAAAAACCTTTACACCATGCGCGGCGACGTGCGGGTGAACAACGAGGAGCAGCAGCAGCGCATGTACACCGAGGAGCTGTTCTACGACAAGCAGAAAAACGTGGTCTACACAGATTCCGCCACTTTTGCGCAGTTTGTAACCCCCACCGATTCCTTAACCGGCTACGGCTTGATTTATAACATGACCACGAGCCGTTACTTGTTTAAGCGGCCTGCCGGTCAGTTTATTGTTGAATCGTCTAGCACTCCTCAGTAGAAGTTATGCGTTTCGATAAGTCCTTGTTGCGCACGATTTTGTTTTCGATAGGCGTAGTTTCCTTTGTAATTGGGACTTATCAAACGGTGCTGCAAAACGATAAAAACGCGTTGCGCGACAACTACTGGTTGTTCATGATATCGTTTAGCTGCGTGATGCTGTTCCGGTATTTGAAGTCCAAGGAAGACGAGAAAACCGCACTAAAGAAACCGGTGAAACCGTCGACAACCAACGCCAAACCAGTGCCACGCAACAAGCGCCGCGGGTAGGTGGTGAGGTGGTGAATTTGTGGCGTTGTGAAGTTGCTGTTCTAACCGTGAAGATTGAGCAGCAAC
>NZ_DASVSY010000061.1:0-4835 GCF_036387835.1 Hymenobacter sp.
AGCCCGAGTATTTGTTCAACGCCGACACCTGCGAGGTGATGAACCGCCTGCATGCCCAGTCGCCCGACATCAACCAAGGCGTAGAGCGTGCCCGCGACGAGGAGCAGGGTGCCGGCGACCAAGGCATGATGTTCGGTTACGCCACCAAGGAGACGGAAAACTACATGCCCCTGGCTCTCGACCTCTCGCACCGCTTGCTGCAGGAGCTGTCGAAGATCCGCAACGAAGGCAAGGAAATGACCTACCTCCGGCCCGACGCGAAAAGCCAGGTAACCATTCGCTACGCCGACGACAACACGCCCGAGGCCATCGAAACCATCGTTGTCAGCACGCAGCACGATGATTTCGACACCGACGAAGCCAAAATGCTGGCCGTCATCTCCGACGACATCAAGAACATTCTGATTCCCCGCGTGAAAGCGCAGCTTGGCGCCGATGTTCAGAAACTCTTCACCGTCGACATTATCCACCACATCAACCCCACGGGTAAGTTTGTGATTGGTGGCCCCCACGGCGACTCTGGCCTGACGGGCCGCAAAATCATTGTAGACACGTATGGCGGCAAGGGCGCCCACGGTGGCGGTGCCTTCTCTGGCAAAGACTCGTCGAAAGTGGACCGCTCGGCCGCTTACGCCACGCGCCACATCGCCAAGAACCTGGTAGCCGCCGGCGTTGCCGACCAAGTACTAGTGCAAGTAGCTTATGCCATTGGCGTAGCGCAGCCAGTAGGCGTGTTCGTAACCACCTATGGCACCACTAAAGCTACCGGCTCCAACGGGCAGAAACTTACTGACGGCCAGATAGCCGAGAAAGTACAGATGCTGTTCGACCTGCGCCCTTATGCCATCGTGCAGCGCTTAGGCTTGCGCAATCCTATCTTCGCCGAATCGGCTGCTTATGGTCACATGGGCCGGCAGCCCGGTACCAAAGAGGTGCAAGGCGCCGATGGTACTACCCGCACGGTGGAGACATTCACTTGGGAAAAGCTTGATTACGTTGATAAGATCAAAGCAGAGTTTGGTTTGTAATACACAGTGCCAACTCAGCTAGACATTTCAAATCTAGCTCTATACACCAAAAAGCCCCGTCTGAGCTACCAGACGGGGCTTTTTGATGCGGCTAAAAAGGGGCAGTTAAAAGGCGTTTATAACTTAGTGACTAGTTATTTTCTCTTTATGCTTAGTGATTTGTCGTTTCAGGCCGTCGGCAGCGGCATCGGCGGCTGCTTCAAACGAAGCCGCATCCTCCTGCGAGAAAAGGGTAGCACCCGGCACAAATAGCTTGATTTCTACGGTTTTGTTGTCAATTCCATCTTTATTGTTCAGCTTCAAAATCACCTCGCCTTCTGTGACCCGGTCATAGAAGGTTTCAAGCTTATCGAGGCGCTTCTGGATGAAGTCGAGCAGTTTTTGGTCGGCATCGAAATGCACCGAATGCATCTGTACTTTCATCGGTTGTAGGGGTTAAAGTAGAAAAAGGAACACAACTCAGGCCTTTGGATGGGCCTGTTCAAAAACGGACTTAAGTTTATCTATCGACAAATGCGTGTAGACTTGGGTGGCGGCCAAATTAGCATGCCCTAGTAAGTCTTTGATGGCATTGAGGTCAGCTCCTTTGTTGAGCAGATGCGTGGCAAAAGAGTGACGCAGTACGTGCGGGTGTTGCTGAGCAGAGGAAGTTGTTATCTGGCTTAAATAGTGCTTTACGGTACGATAAACGAGCTTTTCATACATTGGCTCACCTTTGTCTGTAACGAGAAGCGCTGTACGGGTGTTGTCGGGATTCGCTATTTCGCGTTTCCGCAATACTATATAGCGTTCCAGGGCGGCTACCAACGTTTGGTTCAGTGGAACCAGTCGTTGCTTGTTGCCTTTGCCCGTCACGCGTACCGTCTGCCCCGGCAAGTTCACGTCGTCGGGCATAATACCGATAAGCTCCGACAAGCGGATGCCAGTGCCGTAAAGTAGCTCCAGCACTAGTTGGTCGCGGGCGCCAACAAAGGTGTCTGGAAACTTGAAGGAGTTAAGCAGTCCGTTCAGGCTGTCCTCCGGCACAAACTCGGGAAGCTTCTTGGCCATCTTCGGCGCCTTGATGCGTAGCATCGGATTGCGCCCTATAACACCAGTAGTTAGCAGAAATTTAAAGTAGGAGCGGAGGCAGGCAATTTTGCGGTTTACGGTGCGCGGGTCGAGGTCCTGCTGCATCAGCGTCACCACCCACGACCGAATAAGCGTATGGTCGGCCTGTGCTAAATCGGTGAGCTGATAGGTTGCTTTTAAATACTCAGCAAACTGCCGCAAATCTGTCTGGTAAGACAGAAGCGTGTGCGGGCTATAACGCCGCTCAGACCGGAGGTAGCTAAAAAATAAATCCATACATCGGGTACCAGCCGCTAGGGCTAGACAACCAATGTATGGATTTCAACCCAGGAAAAAAATCAAAACAGGCAGACGCGAAAAAACCGGCTACTACGCTGAAAAGCATAGTAGCCGGTTTAATCCGTAACGAAAAGAACAACTACGAGTTAGCGTCGTTGCCGTAGGTCACCTGCTTGTAGATGGCCTTTTGCTTCTGCTTGCGGTTGGTAATAGAAGGCTTCTGGAAGAACGTGCGACGACGCAATTCTTTCAGCACTCCGGTGCGCTCAAACTTCTTTTTGAACCGCTTAAGCGCGCGGTCAACCGACTCGTTCTCTTTGATTTGTACGATGATCATATGTCAATGGGGTTGAAAACTCAGCTTTGAAGGGCCGCAAAGATAATCACGGATTTCACAGATTAAAAATGGATTACGCAGATTTCAAAACTTAAGCCTATTTCAATCAGTGAAATCAGTCTAAAATCAACATGATCCGCTGTTATTATTTCAGGATAGTACGGGCAATTACCAACTTCTGAATTTCAGAAGTGCCCTCGCCGATAGTGCAAAGTTTGGCGTCGCGGTAGTATTTTTCGGCCGGATAATCTTTGGTATAGCCATAACCACCGAAAATCTGCACGCCCTCATTAGCAACCCGAACTGCTACTTCCGACGCATATAGTTTGGCCATTGCTGATTCCCGGTTCACCGTCAGACCCCGGTCCTTCATATTGGCGGCACGGTACGTCAAAAGCGAAGCCGCTTCTATCTCGGTAGCCATGTCCGCCAGTTTGAAGCCGATACCCTGGAAGTTGCTGATGGGCTGGTTGAATTGCTGCCGTTCTTTCGAGTACTGCAGTGCGGCTTCGTATGCCCCCTGCGCAATCCCTAAGCTCAGCGCTGCAATACTAATTCGGCCCCCATCAAGCACTTTCAACGACTGCACAAACCCGTCGCCTACTTTCCCGATTACGTTTTCTTTCGGCACCCGGCAGTCAGTAAAGATCATCTCCGTCGTCTCGGAGGCGCGCATGCCTAACTTGTCTTCCTTGCGGCCCGCCGTGAAGCCCGGCGTACCACGCTCCACAATAAAGGCCGTCATTCCATGGGAGTCGCCTATTTCACCAGTGCGGGCAATAACAACGGCCACATTACCCGTTTTACCATGAGTAATGAAGTTTTTAGCACCGTTCAATACATAGTAGTCCCCCTCCTCTACGGCGACGGTGCGCATATTGCCCGCGTCGGAACCAGTGTTGGGCTCGGTGAGGCCCCAAGCACCTATCCATTCGCCGGAAGCCAGCAACGGTAGGTATTTGCTTTTCTGAGTTTCAGAAGCATGCTGCAAAATATGGCCGGTACAAAGCGAATTGTGCGCTGCCATACTTAGGCCAATGCTGCCATCGATCTTGGACAACTCGGCAATAGCCGTCACATATTCCATATAGCCAAAACCTGAGCCACCATATTCCTGCGGTACCAGCACGCCCATTAGGCCTAGTTCGCCTAACTTACGGAAGACGTCCAGCGGAAATTCTTGTGACTCGTCCCACTTCATCATGTGGGGCTTGATATGTTGCGCACCGAAGTCGCGCACCATTTGGGCAATCATTGTCTGGTTTTCAGTAGCGACCAGTTCCATGAGCAAAAGAGTAAGAGGTGGGAATTTAGGATAGTAACCAGATGGGAGCAGTTTTGGGTTCGCAAAGGTACAATTTTGGCTTGGCTCTAACTGGGTATAGGATTTCGGCTAGAGAGTCCAATTTTGAAAGGGCGCATCAATTAGGTTACTTTGAGGGTTTTTAGCTGATTTTTACGCCGCCAAACGCCACCTTATCAGGGCAAGGCCTTTCATTTTTCCGGTTTTTTTCGCTTGCATGCAACAATCTGCTTTCTGTTCTCTCTCCCGCCTCTGGTTGCTGTGCTTGCCACTCCTGCTTTTGTTGTCTTCCTGCGGTACCACCCGCGTCTACAACCAGCGCACTATGTTCCGGCTCAGCGACGGTAAAGGATTGGATACTACTCGGCTGCGAGGCGTAGTAAATAGGGTAAACCGGAACTATATCGTCCAGCCAAATGATTTGTTGGCTGTGCGGGTATACACAAACAACGGCGAGCGAATTATTGACCCTAACGGGGAACTTCAGTTTGGAGCTCCAGCAGGCATGTTATCTACGGGAGCTAATGGAAGCCGCACACTGGCTTCAGGTTCAGCAAGCTCAACACAAGCCGGAGACTCCGAATTTCCGGTACAAACAGATGGTACAGTACGCCTGCCCCTTATCAACCGAATTAAGATTACAGGGTATACCTTGGTTCAAGCAGATAGCGTGTTGAAAGTGCGCTATGAAGAATTTTATAAGGGGGTATTCGTTGTTACTCGGGTAACAAATAGCCGGGTGGTAGTGCTTGGTTCAGTAGGCGGCCGCATCATACCCCTAGTAAACGATAATATGAACTTGATAGAAGTGCTGGCT
>NZ_DASVSY010000062.1:0-11856 GCF_036387835.1 Hymenobacter sp.
CACCCCCAACGGCGACGGCAAGAACGACACGTTCCGGCCCAAGGTCTTCACCCCCATCCGCCGCACCCGCTTCACCGTCTTCAACCGCTGGGGCGTCAAGATCTACGAGAGCAGCAGTGACCCGCTCATCAACTGGAACGGGGGCGGCAGCCGGGCCGAGGGCGGCGCGGCCCCGTCGGTGGTGGAGGGCGTCTACTACTACCAGGCCGAAGTGGAGTTTGGCAACGTGGCCAACACCAAGCGCACCTACAAAGGGTGGGTCCAAATCACCCGGTAGTAAGCTCAACGCTTGCTAGTAGTTCTATTTTTACAAGCCCACTACCCTTCGGTAGTGGGCTTTTTTATTCCTGCTATCTTGCCGCCCTATCCTTTTCTTCCGTTTCTCTCCTTATGAAAGCAGTTGTTTTTCCGGGCCAGGGCAGCCAGTTCAGCGGCATGGGTCGTGACCTGTACGAGCAGTATCCCGAGGCGCAGCGCCTGATGAAGCAAGCCAATGAAATTCTGGGTTTCCAGCTTACCGATGTCATGTTCAACGGCTCCGAAGAGGACCTGCGCCGCACCGATGTTACGCAACCCGCTATCTTCTTGCATTCTGTAGCGCTGGCCGCTGTAGTGCCTAATCTTGCTCCTGACATGGTTGCTGGCCATTCGTTAGGTGAGTTTTCGGCGTTAGTGGCTGCGAAGGTGTTGCTGTTTGAAGACGCGCTACGCTTGGTGGCTCAGCGGGCCCAAGCTATGCAGGTGGCCTGCCAGGAGCAGCCTGGCACCATGGCCGCTATTTTGGCCCTCAGTGATGAAACGACTGCCCGCATCTGTCAGCAAATAACGGACGCCGGTGACGTGGTAGTGGCAGCTAACTATAATTGCCCTGGCCAGCTAGTGATATCAGGCTCACAGCGCGGCATCGAGTTGGCCTGCGAACAGCTGAAAGCCGCCGGCGCCAAGCGTGCTCTACCGCTACCCGTAGGAGGCGCCTTTCACTCGCCTCTGATGCAATCAGCAGAGGCTGCTTTAGCCGAGGCTATTAAGAAAACCACCTTTTCCACCGGAATCTGCCCCATCTACCAAAATGTAGACGCCGCACCGCACCGTGACCCCGACGAAATCCGGGAAAACCTGGTGCGCCAGCTTACCGCTCCCGTCCGCTGGACGCAGAGTGTGCAGCATATGGTGCAGGACGGTGCCACAGAGTTTGTGGAGTGTGGTCCAGGCAAAGTACTGCAAGGTTTGGTAAAGAAAATTGCACCGGACGTGACGGTAAGCTCAGCGTTGGCATAAAGACTTATTATAATAAGAAAAGCGTCCTGTGGAGTATTCCGCAGGGCGCTTTTTGCTAACATGTCAAACGCTAAGCATTATTAGAGGGCTCCATTTGCGGCGTAGCCGCGTGGCAACCACGCCGCAAGTGGGGGTTGCAGGAAAATAGCCACACAAACTTGTTTATCTAAACCGGCACTACTGCCAGTTCGTCGTCGCATGCGGCCAGCAGCTCCGCTACCGTGCATCCCAACACAGGATGCACAACTTCGGCAGCAATTTCGGCTAGTGGCACCAGCGCGAAACGGCGTTCGGGCAAACGTGGATGCGGCACGGTGAGGCGAGGCGTATTGAGCACGAGGTTGTCGTAGAGAAGAACGTCTACGTCTAGGGTGCGGGCGCCCCAACGGATAAGCCGCTCGCGGCCAGCTAGCTGTTCTGTTTGCAGGCATACATCTAGCAGGGCCTCAGGTAGGAGGGAGGTGTGCACACATACCGCTTGGTTCAGAAAAGCCGGCTGGTCTTCTAAGCCCCAGGCCGCCGTTTCATATAACCCCGACACAGCAGCTACAGCTCCGGCTGAAGCGGCTAAGTGTTGCACTGCTTCCAAAAGGATCGTCGTTTGGTCGCCGAGGTTAGAGCCAAGCAGCAGGTAAGCGGTTGTCATTTGACAGTTAGCATTTAACAAGACGTGATAAGTCAGCGAATTTAACTAGCCTATCGTCAGATGATGGGTTAGAATTCAATATACCACCTAGTTCAAGTCTGACATTGACGCATGAAATCTTGGTCGAAGTGCTAAATGATAAATGTTAACTCTTAAATGCCAACGCCCGGTGCAGAAACTCTATGGTAGCATCGGCCGCTTGTTGGGCCTCGGCGGGCAGTTTCGTTGAGGGCCAGGGGTGGGTACCGCCGAAGTTGTGCGTCACTTTGGGGAGAATCAGCAACTCGGCGTCTGGTTTCCAGCTTTTCAGCTCGTGGGCACGCGCTACGGGCACGGTTTCGTCTTGGTCGCCGTGCACCACGAGCAGGGGCTTATGCAGCTTGCGGCGCATGATGTGCGGGATGTCGAGGCGGAGGCGGTTGGCGTGATAGTCTTCTACTATCTGATAGTAAAGGGGCAGTTGCTGCTTGGTACGGCTGTTTTCGATGTGATACACCCCCTGTTGCTGCCATTGCTGCATCAGCTCTTCGTTCCAGCCAGGGTTGATGTTGTTGATGGCGGCCCAAGTCGCCACTGCTTGTACACGTGGATCTTCAGCTGCCTTCAAGAGCACCAGGCCGCCCCCGCGACTATGGCCGATTAGAGCCAGGCGCGCAAGGTCGGTTTCGGCAGCTGGAATGCCGGTTAGAGCTGGTTGCTCCAGGCAGTCTAATAAAGCACCAATGTCGTCCAGTTCCAGTGAGAAGTTGTTTTGACCGAAAGCCTCCAAGTCTTCCAGGTCGCCGGTGCCACCGACCACCAAGCCGTTGTGCGAGAGGTTCAACTTTACAAATACAAAACCTTGTTGCGCGAAGTAGTCGGCCAGCAGGTTGAAGTGGCCCCAATCTTTAAACCCCTTAAAACCATGCACGAACACCACCACCGGCTTGGGCTGCCCATCGGGTACGTAGCGGGCATCGGCGGTGAAAGGCCGGTTATGGCGAGTACAAGTCAGTTGAAAATCGAGGCGGACAGGGTGCGTAGGCATAAAGCGAAGATACGAAGCGGTGAGATGATGGAACGGTGAATGAGTGATTGAGCGACTGAGTGAGTTTGCTGTTCAAACTGTGCAAGCGGCGCCAGCAGAACAGCAAACTCACTTATTCACTCAATCACTCATTCACCATTTTCCCCGTATCATTGCAGCGCTCAAAGCCGCTGCATGAACGTTACGCTGGATCAGATACAGGCGCCTATTGCCACCGAGATGGCGGAATTCGAACAGAAATTCCGGGCGTCCATGCAAACCAAGGTGTTGCTCCTCGACAAAATCATGGGCTACATCGTGAAGCGCAAGGGCAAGCAGATCCGGCCCATGTTCGTGTTTTTCACGGCCAAAATCAGCGGCGGCGACCCGCTGCCGGAAGCTAGCTACCGGGGCGCGGCCCTGATCGAGCTGCTGCACACGGCGACCCTGGTGCACGACGACGTAGTAGACGAAAGTAATTACCGGCGCGGTTTCTTCTCGATCAACGCCCTCTGGAAAAACAAGATTGCCGTTCTCGTTGGTGATTACCTTTTAAGCAAAGGCTTGCTGCTCAGTCTCGAAAACGACGATTACGCCTTACTCAAACTCGTTAGCAATGCTGTGCGCGAGCTAAGCGAAGGCGAGCTGCTGCAAATAGAAAAAGCCCGCCGCCTCGACATCACCGAGGAAGTGTACTTCGACATCATCCGTCAGAAAACAGCCTCCCTTATTGCTTCCTGCTGCGCCGTTGGGGCCGCGTCGGCCGGGGCCAACGCTGAAACGATTGAGCGAGCCCGGCTTTTCGGCGAGAAGGTGGGCATGGCCTTCCAAATCAAAGACGACTTGTTTGACTTCGGCACCGCCGAAATCGGTAAGCCAGTGGGCATCGACATCAAAGAGAAAAAGATGACGCTGCCGCTTATCTATTCTTTGCAGCAGGCCGATTGGCTGACCAAGCGCCGCGTTATCTACAACGTAAAAAACAACGACGGCCGCAAAGACCGGGTCCAAGCCGTTATTGAGTTCGTGAAGAAAACGGGCGGCCTCGAATATGCCATTAATGTAATGGAAAAGTACCGCGACGAAGCCCTCGTCATCCTGCGCACCTTTCCCAATTCGCCCTCGCGCGTGTCGTTGGAGCAGCTCATCAACTACACCATAGAGCGGGAGAAGTAACCTTGTGCACAAAAGGGAAAAATTGCAGCTTTGTGAGTTAGTGTTAAAGCAGGGTAGTATTAATAGGCTAATCATCAAATAACACAGTGAAATGGATTCTGCTATTGCTATGGCTGCCAACGACTGCCTTGGCTCAAAAAAAGTCGTCTTTACCTGTTGCTGCCACTGATAGCACGTATGGCTACACGGCGCTCAATCCGTTGCGGCTAAAGCAGGGTGATATGTACAAGAGCATGGCTTTGGCAGAAGTTTTCTTGCACAATCTGCGCACGCCCGACGATCAGCAGCTTTACTTTATTGGGCGCTTTTCCATTAAAGACCCGGCCTATACGCCTCCCGCAATTCCATTAACCGATCGGTATACAGGACTACCAATCAGCGGAAAGCTTGGTCTGTTAGATGTCTACATATTCCGAACTGCCACCAATGATACGTTGCGCCTGTTTGTTGATGTAGATCACAAAGGCCCTAAGTTGATACCGAAGGGACTGAAATACGTGGGCTTCGAGTAACAAACAATAAAAACCGGCTGGTTGGCATGTTGCCAGCCAGCCGGTTTGGTTATGATTCTTGCATCAAGAATTACTGTGCTATCTGATACTCCACACTTTCGGGGGCCACTTCCGATACTTCGAACGTAACCCCGTCGAAGGTGCTCTTGACGGTGATTTCGTGAATCATGTCGCAGCCGGGGCATTTGATTTCTTCGGTTTCGAATTGGCCATCGTCTTCGGTGGAGTTGGCTAAGTGGTCGGCAGCGGGTACGCCGAGCAAGTCGGTGAATACTTCCGTATGGCACTGATTGCACTCGAACTTGAGGCCCACCGTGCGGCCTTGCAGCTCATCGAGAGGGGCGGGGGTGGTTTTCTGTTGAATCCACATAAGGCATGGGTTTGGTTTTCGAGAAAGGAAGGAGAACGGAGCGGTGGCCGGCAACCAGCACGGGTAGCCCGCCGTTGGGTGTGTACGCACCACGCACGGGTTTGTGTTGTCTGGGAAGCGGATATAATCCGGCCGGGCCGCTGAATGTCTGCCAGCCAGGTAGTACACTTGCGGCTGCACTGCTTCTTTTCAGCTATTTCCAGTATGTCTGTTTCTCCCGTTGAATCTGCGGCGGCACCCGCCCGAAATCCGGTGCCATGGGTGCCGCGCTGGCGTACTTTGCTCGGCTCGGTGGCTTTCACCCGCGACCCTATCGGACGGCTCAACGGCATCCTGGCTGAGTACGGCGACACGGTGGGAGTGTACCTGGGGGGTGTCCGGCCAGGAATAGTCACCCGCGACCCGGCGTTGGTGCAGCATATTCTGCAGAAAAACCACCGCCGCTACCTGAAGTCCGATATGACGCACGGCCTCATCCGCTACCTCGGCCGCGGCCTGCTCACCAACGAAGGCGCCGACTGGCTGCGGCAGCGGCGCCTGATTCAGCCGGGCTTTCATCGGCAGCGCCTGGCCGGCCTCACCCGCCTCATGCAAACGGCCGCCGCCGAATGGACCGCCGAGTTAACCATCCGAACGGCCGCCGACGGATCGGCCCTGGTCGATATTCACGAAGCCATGACGCGGGTGGCCTTTCGGATTGTAGCGCGGGCCACGTTTAGTGCCAGTCTGTCGGAGGCGGAAGGCGAGCGGCTGGCTGATATTCTGACGCGCATTCAGGCTTTCTACGTGCGCACCATCCGGCAGCCGTACCTGCGGCCGTGGTTTCGGGCCCGGGGCAGCTACCGCCGCCACGATGCACTTAGCCTGGAGCTGCGGGAGTTGATACGGGGCTACATCCGGCAGCGCCGCCAGCACCCGCCTACCGACCTCACCCAGGCTCCCGACGACCTGCTGCAAATGCTGCTCGACACCCGCTACGAAGACACCGGGGAGGCTATGCGGGAAGAACAGCTGCTCGATGAAGTTAATATCCTGTTGGTGGCCGGGCATGAAACGTCGGCTAATGCGCTAAGCTGGCTGTTTCATCTGCTGGCGCAGCATCCGGCGGTGGCCGGTAAGGTGCGGGCAGAAATGCACGCGGTGCTAGGCAGCCGCTTTCCTGAGTTCGAAGATTTGCCGCAGCTACCTTATTCCATGCAAGTGGTGCAGGAAACATTGCGCCTCTACCCGCCCGCCTGGATGCTCGACCGGGTAGCGCTGGAAGACGACGAATTTCAGGGCCAACCTATCCCGAAAGGCACGCTCTTTTCGCTTTACCTGTACGGTGTGCATCACCATCCTGCCCTGTGGCCCGATGCCGAGGTGTTTCGCCCCGAGCGGTTTGCGCCCGGGGCCGTCCCCGCGCCGCCGCCCTACAGCTACCTGCCCTTCGGCGGCGGTCCGCGCCTGTGCGTCGGCAGCCACTTCGCCCTCACCGAAATTCAGCTGGTTTTGCTGGAAACGCTACGGCATTTCAGTATTGAGCCCGCCACCGAAACTCCTCCGGTGCTCATGCCGCTCGTGACGCTGCGGCCGCAAGGGGCGTTGTGGCTGCGGTTTCGAAGGCACCTCACCCCTTAGCCCCCGCTCCTTGGGGAGGGGGGGAACTAGCTTCTAGCTCTAATTGCCTCATCCCCCCGGCCCCCTTCTCCTTCAGAGAAGGGGGAGTCTAACGACTTACTCATAATACTAGTGCTAGAGCTGGTTTTCCTCTCTGAAGGCTCTGCGCATAAAGCAGACTGGGGCTAGGGGTGAGGCAGCTAGAAACTAGTTCCCCCTCTCCCCGAGGAGAGGGGGCTAGGGGGTGAGGTCATTCCGCCAGCAAACTAGCCACCGTCTTCTCGAATTCCTCGGTTTCCTGCTGGTAGTACTTGCCGGTACCGGGGCCGGAGAAGCCGGTGTGAATCTTGCGAACCTCACCTTTCTTGTCGAGGAAAATGGTGGTCGGGAAAGCCAGGACCTTCGCCAATTGCGGCAGCGAGGCGCTGGCCGAATCTTTGTTGGCGATGCCGGCTACGGCCAAATCATAGCCGACGTTGAGGCGCTGCTTCATCTTGAGCAGCTTCTGCGACGCTAGTTTCTGGTCGGGGGTGCGCTCGTAGCCTAGGCCGATGATTTCGACGCCGCGCTGCTTGTTCTTTTCGTACCAGGGGGCCAGGAAGTTGGTTTCGTCCATGCAGTTGGGGCACCACGAGCCGAGGATCTGCACCACCACTACTTTGCCCTTGTACTTGGGGTCGGTGGGGGAGACACTGCCGCCCTCGTAGATGCTTGGGAACTTGAAATCGAGGCGCTTTTGGCCGGGTTTCAGGCCGGTAAGGGCATTGGCGTTGGGTAGCTTGGCGTTGGGGTCGAGCACGGCGGTCCAGGTTTCGTGGCCGGATTTGCCGCTGTAGAAGTCACCTTTGAGAGTGCCATCGGGTAGCTTGTTGGCAGTGAAAAGAAAAGCGTGGCTGCCATCAAAAGTTGTTAGCTCAAGTCGGTTACCGAAACGGTGACCACTCAAGTAGCGGTAATCACCTGTAGTAGTGAGAAAGGTACCGGTTACAGATGCGTTAGTCGGACTTTGCTGTTTAAAAATGCCCACAGCTTCGTAAGAGTCGTTATCATCACTTGTAAATTTGGTACGCCATGTGCCATTAAAGTCACCATGGTCATCAGCCTCACGAGCGGGAAATAACTGTTCGCCCCGCGTGGCCGCAAACGGGACCCGGTACGGCTCCTTTCCATCGTACTTCACCCAAGTGCCTTTCAACTTATCGTTGCCATCGGCCCGCACGACCAGCGCAGCATCGAATACGCCCAACCGAATCGTGGTGGAGTCGCCGGCGGTGCTGATTTCGTCGAGCTTGAGGCGTTCCTCGCCGTTGCGTAGCGTGACGGTGGGTTTTTGGCCGTTGTCGGCGGTGCTTACGTCGAACAGAAACGGGATTTCCTGGCCTTGAGCCGAAAGCACGCCGCGCCAGGTGCCGGGCTTGAGGCCGGGCGGCAGGCCGCTGGCATCGGCTTCGGGTATCCGGTTGCCGGCCTGCTCGGAGGTGGAAGAATTAGAGCCACAGGCAGCCAAAAAGAAGGTTAGGCCGGTACCGAAGACCACTTTTTGAAAGAGCGAAGGAAGAGACATAGTTGATCGAAGAAGACAATACATTCGGCGCTAAACTACAAAGCACTGAAATTGGTTTAATAGGGTGGCGTGCCAAGGTAGCACGAAGCGCCGGTTTGAGGCTCGGGTCAACCCTACAGGGCGGGTACCTGCCTACTGTTTCGCTCGACAAAGCAGCAAGCCCGCGTTTCGTGGCAAAGCGTAGAACAGAAAGTTTGCGACGCGCCCTACCACGCGCCTATATTTGCGTACCTGCTCGTATAAGTAGGTCCGTTCCCTCCACATTTTTCCTTTTCGCATTATGGCGTTTGACTTAGAAATGATCAAGGCGGTGTACGCTGGCATGGGCTCCCGCATCGAAGCTGCTCGTACTGCCGTTGGTCGCCCGCTTACCCTGACCGAAAAAATCCTGTACGCTCACCTGTACGGCGGCTCTGTTTCGCAGGCGTTTAAGCGCGGGGTTTCCTACGTCGATTTCGCCCCCGACCGTGTGGCCATGCAGGATGCTACCGCCCAAATGGCGCTGCTTCAATTCATGCAGGCTGGTAAAGCTAAAGTAGCCGTGCCGAGCACCGTGCACTGCGACCACCTGATTCAGGCGAAAGTAGGAGCCGACGAGGATTTGGCCATTGCCAACTCCGAAAACAAAGAAGTATACGATTTCCTGGCTTCGGTTTCCAATAAGTACGGCATCGGCTTCTGGAAGCCCGGCGCTGGTATCATTCACCAGGTGGTACTCGAAAATTACGCCTTCCCCGGCGGCATGATGATCGGTACCGACTCGCACACGCCCAACGCGGGTGGCCTCGGCATGATTGCCATTGGGGTAGGTGGGGCCGACGCCGTCGACGTAATGGCCGGCATGGCGTGGGAGCTGAAGTTCCCGAAGGTTATCGGGGTGAAGCTGACCGGCAAGCTCTCGGGCTGGACGGCGCCCAAAGACGTAATCCTGAAAGTAGCCGGTATCCTGACCGTGAAAGGCGGCACCGGTGCTATTGTAGAATACTTCGGCGAAGGTGCCGAAAACATGTCGTGCACCGGTAAGGCGACCATCTGCAACATGGGCGCTGAAATCGGGGCTACCACCTCGGTGTTTGCCTACGACGAAAGCATGGCCAACTACCTGCGCGGCACCAGCCGGGCCGAAATAGCCGACCTGGCTTCCGGCGTAGCCGAGCACCTGCGTGCCGACGAGGAGGTATTCACTAACCCCAAAGACTACTACGACCAGCTCATCGAAATCAACCTCTCTGAGCTGGAGCCGCACGTAAACGGCCCGTTCACGCCGGACGCGGCCTGGCCGATTTCGCAGTTTGCCGCCGCGGTGCGTGAGCACGGCTGGCCCGAGAAGCTGGAAGTAGGCCTGATTGGCTCGTGCACCAACTCCTCGTACGAGGACATCACCCGCGCCGCTTCCATTGCCGAGCAAGCCGTGAGCAAAGGCCTCACTGTGAATGCCGAGTTCACCGTAACGCCCGGCTCGGAGCTGGTGCGCTACACCGTGGAGCGCGACGGTTTGCTGGATACCTTCGCCCAAATGGGCGGTGTGGTGCTGGCCAACGCCTGCGGTCCGTGCATCGGGCAGTGGGCCCGTCACACCGACGACCCCAAGCGCAAGAACTCGATCATCACGAGCTTCAACCGCAACTTCGCCAAGCGTAATGACGGCAACCCGAACACCCACGCTTTCGTGGCCTCGCCTGAAATCGTGACGGCCTTCGCCATTGCTGGTGATTTGACCTTCAACCCGCTGGTAGACACCTTGACCGCCAAAAATGGTCAGCAAGTGAAACTCGACGCGCCGCACGGCCTTGAAATGCCGCCGCAGGGCTACGCCGTAGAGGATGCCGGCTATCAGGCTCCGGCTGTAGACAGTTCGGCTGTGCAGGTTATCGTAGACCCTGGTTCCGACCGTCTGGAGCTGCTAGCTCCTTTCAAGCCATGGGAAGGTACCGACCTGAAAGGGTTACGCCTGCTCATCAAGGCCCAAGGCAAATGCACCACCGACCATATTTCGATGGCCGGCCCGTGGTTGAAATACCGTGGCCACCTCGACAATATCTCCAATAACATGCTTATCGGGGCTACCAACGCTTTCAATGGCGAGGCTAACTCGGTGAAAGATGCCCTGACTTCGGGTACGCCTTACTCGCCGGTACCGGCCGTAGCGCGTAACTACAAAGCGCAAGGCATCGGCTCGGTGGTAGTAGGCGACGAGAACTACGGCGAAGGTTCTAGCCGTGAACATGCTGCTATGGAGCCTCGCCACTTGGGCGTGCGCGCCATCATCGTGAAAAGCTTCGCGCGTATCCACGAAACCAACCTGAAAAAGCAGGGGATGCTGGCCCTCACCTTCGCCAACAAGGCCGACTACGACCTGATCGAGGAAAATGACATCGTAGACATCCTCGGTTTGACCAGCTTCCAGCCCGGTCAGCCGCTGCAGGCCCGTTTGCACCACTCCGATGGCGACACCGACCTCATCACCCTCAACCACACCTACAACCAGGGACAGATTGAGTGGTTTAAAGCTGGTTCGGCCCTGAACTTGATCCGCCTGAAAGAGTCGGGTGCTGCTCAGCTGTCGCAGAAATAGTAATATCTGTTGCAAAAACAAAAAGCTGCTCTATTCAGGGCAGCTTTTTGTTTTTATAGGCTAGTGTTTAATTTAAGTAAAGCATGACCACTACTTCCAAACACTCAATTTCCGTTGTTGGATTTATTGTCACTCTGGTAGGTGCCGTTCTGTTTTCCACCAAGGCAGTTATTGTCAAGCTCGCCTTTGTAAGTACGCATGCAAATGCTCTTACGCTGCTCACGCTGCGTATGCTTTTTTCATTGCCATTTTATTTAGTTGCTGCTTTTGTGGTCAGCAGTAGGAGCAGTAATGTAAAATTGAATAACAAGGAATGGAGTATTGTTTTGGGCCTTGGCGTAATTGGGTATTACTTAAGTAGTCTATTTGATTTTATTGGCTTGCAATATATTTCGGCAGGTTTGGAGAGGTTGATTTTGTTTTTGTATCCAACCTTCGCCGTATTCATTAACGCTTATTTTTTCAAGCAGACTATATCAGGCGTTCAACGAGTTGCATTGACGCTCACCTATGCGGGTATTGCGCTAGCGTATTTCGGGGAGCTTGCTCTTGATTCCAGCAACCCTAACTTCTATTATGGAAGTTTTATGGTATTTCTGTGTGCAGTTACTTATGCTATTTATATAGTGGGCAGTGGAAAAATAATTCCGCGCATAGGTTCTGCAAAATTTACTGCTTATGCTATGCTAGTTGCTACAGGTGGAATATTCGCGCACTTCGCAGTGGCAGGCGAAACAGCAACTTTCCAAATGGGTAAGGAGCTTTGGATTTATGGCATATTGCTAGCGGTAGTTGCTACCGTTATTCCTTCTTTTATGCTGTCGTACGGGCTCAAAAGTATCGGCTCTAATAATGTGGCCATTATTAGTGGTATTGGTCCCGTTTCGACCATTATGCAGGCGTATTTTATTTTAGGTGAAAGAATAGTTGTTGAGCAAATAATAGGAACCGCGTTAGTAATAGCAGGCGTAGTTTTAATTGGCTGGAAAAGAAAGCCCGCCGCCGTGGTCGAAGAGGTTGCTGCTTGATGTATTAATTACAGCCGTTTTGCAAACCGCATGCACAGTATGTAGAGACGCGACACTTCGCGTCTCGCCGTTGCTGAGGTTGTTTAGATGAGCTTGTTCTTA
>NZ_DASVSY010000063.1:0-36765 GCF_036387835.1 Hymenobacter sp.
AGTATAAATCAAATAACTTCAGCAACGCCGAGACGCGAAGTGTCGCGTCTCTACATTGTTTCTCGCTCCATGCGCTACTACAGCCTCAACCAGCAAGCTCCAGCCGTTGACTTTCAAGCCGCTACCATCGCCGGGCAGGCCCCGGATGGTGGACTCTACTTTCCGGACCGGATTCCGAAGTTCTCACCGGAGCTGCTGCAGAATCTTGAAACGATGCCGCGGGCCGAAGTGGCCTTCGAGGTAATCCGGCCGTACGTCGGCGACACGATTCCGGAAGAGGAATTGCGCCGCATCTGCACCGAAACGGTGGACTTCGAGTTTCCCTTAGTGCCCGTGACCAAGCAGATAGCCGCGCTAGAGTTGTTTCATGGCCCGACGCTGGCATTTAAGGACGTGGGCGCCCGGTTTATGAGCCGCTGTCTAGGCTACTTTTCGCAGCAGCAAACGGCGCCAATCACGGTGCTGGTAGCCACCTCCGGCGACACGGGCGGCGCCGTAGCTGATGGTTTCTTGGGGGTAGAAGGTGTGGAAGTCGTTATTCTGTACCCATCAGGCAAAGTAAGCCCGCTGCAGGAGTTGCAGCTAACTACCTTGGGGCAGAACATTACGGCCTTGGAGGTGCTCGGCAACTTCGATGACTGCCAACGGCTGGTGAAGCAAGCCTTCCTCGACCCGCAGGTGACCGGGCATCGGCAGCTTACGTCGGCCAACTCCATCAACGTGGCTCGCTGGCTACCGCAGCAATTCTACTACTGCTATGCCCTGCAGCAGTGGGAGCAGGAACTCCCCCCCGTGGTGGCAGTGCCAAGCGGCAACTTTGGTAACATTTGCGCCGGACTTATGGCCCACGCGTCGGGCTTGCCTATCGGGCATTTCGTGGCCGCCTGCAACGCTAACTCCGCCGTAGCCGACTACCTCCGCACGGGTACTTTCGAGGCGCGGCAAGCAGTTGTCACCCTCTCGAATGCCATGGACGTAGGCAATCCAAGCAACTTCGGGCGCATTCTGGAGTTGTTCGGGCAGCGGCACGCCGACATGAGCCGCCTCGTGAGTGGGGCCATCGTTTCCGACGAGGACACAACCGCCACCATTAAGCGGGTGCACCAGGAAACCGGCTATCTGCTGGACCCACACGGCGCGGTGGCGCTTTGGGCACTGGAACACTACCTAAGTGAGCACCCTACGGAACACGGCATTTTTCTGGAAACCGCCCACCCGGTGAAGTTTCCGGAAGTGGTGGAACCTGTTATCGGCGCCGTAGTACCGGTACCAATAGCTGTGCGCGGCCTCCTGTCGCGCACCAAACAGAGTATATTGCTGGAGCCCGAGTACGCCGCTTTGCAGGAGTTTTTGCTGCGGTAAGATTGCGAAGTGGCTGCGTTCTGGCGGAGCCTCACGAGACCCCTACGGGGATTACCCCCCTCTCCTGTTGAGAGAGAGAACTAGCTTTAGAAGAACTACTAGCTCTAAAAAACTACAAGCTAGTTCCCCCTCTCAACAGGAGAGGGGGTTAGGGGGTGAGGCCACTCGGAGGGCGGCAATGCCGGAACGCAGCCGCTCCGCCTGGCACCGTTTGCTAAAACCTGAACGTAGGGCGGCGGGTAGTTGAGGAAGTGCGGCCGTTGTCGTCTCTTTGTTATGTTGATTTGCTCTTGCACCATGTCCCATCTTTTCCGTCCCTTCGTTGGCTTTCTGCTGCTTCCTGTTCTGCTGGCCGCCTGCCGCCCCGACCAGATCGAGCACATCAAAGACGGCAAGAAAATCGCCACCACGCTGGAGAATATGGCCGTAAAACGCATTCTGCCGGTCGACCTGCTCCGTGCCACCCGTTGGGCCGGCGACTCCCTCACCCGCCATGCTGACCGGGAACTGCGCCTCGTCCTCGCCGAAAAGCTACAAGCCGGTGGCGTGGCCGCTGCCCTGCCCTACTGCCGCCCCGAAACCTTCGCCTCCATCGACACGCTGGAGCGCGTGCTGCAAGCCACCGCCCAACGCCGCAGCGCCCGCCCCCGCAATGCGGCCAACCAAGCCGCCCTCACTCCTGCTGACTTGCAACCCGATACCACCCGCCGGGTTGCTCGCCTCAGCGGGGAGGTCTTCACCTATCAGCGGCCTATAGCCCTCACCGACGCGCTTTGCTTGCTCTGCCACGGGGAAGTTGGCAAAGACATTTCGCCCACTGACTACGCTCTAATCAAAAAGGAATATCCTTCAGATCAAGCTACTGGCTACCACTTAGGTGAAGCCATGGGCGTTTGGCAGGTAACCCTGCAACGCACCGGCGTAGCCGAGTTTTACACCATGAAAACCCGCAAGATTGTGAAGCCCCGCAAGCCATTATTTTAGAAAGATGTAACGCGAAGTTGCACTTCGCAACGCGTTGAACGGAATTTGAAAAGTTGGCAGCAACATCAGCAACGCGTCGCGAAGTGCAACTTCGCGTTACATTATAAATTCTTTCTCTATTTAATCTCAATTACACGCTGTTCTATTAATGCATGTTACTCTTATTTAGAACCTTATTTCTGTTGACGGCAATACTAATGAGCACCAGCGCCTTATGGGCGCAAAATCCGCTTCAGAAGGAAAAGGCCAAGCTAGACGACTGTTATCGGGTGGTGGGCAAAGACAGCGTGGTGTTCTTTTACTCTGCCGACTATGTGCTTACCCCACCAGGCTGCGCTCTCATCCGCCGCCACATCCGGCTAGACAGCGCCGGCCATTTTTGGGGCTACGTCCGCGACTACAATCTTCAAAACAACCAGCTCCTGTTGCAGGGCGCTTACCGCGAGGGTCTGATGGAAGGCCCGTTTGAAGTGTATCATGCAACGGGAGAATTGGCCGCGCGTGGTTGGTACCGCGGGGGCCGGCAGGTTGGCGATTGGGCATACTGGTATTCGTCGGGCAGCAAACGGCAGGTGCTGAGCTTTCGCAACGGCCTGGACCCGCTGGTGCAGCAGTTTTGGGATGCAGACGGCCAGCAACTGGTTAAGGACGGCAATGGCACCTGGTACCGCAACGAGAGCGGCATGCGCCTGCGTGGTACCGTAGTGGGCGGCGTACCCGATGGCCGCTGGCAGCTACGCCGCCTAGACGATGAGCACCTAGTGGCGCGGGAAACCTTTGTGAAAGGGAATTTTCGCAATGGCGTGTTCATTGATAAGATGTATGCTTACCAAGATCAGTCGCGCTTGAGTGTTGCTGATTGGGAGCAATACCGGCAAGCTGAAAAGTATGTAGTAGGAACTGCCTGTCCCTCAGGTAAATAATTTGGTTTCAGCACGCCAGCCTAACCTTAACACGAATTTTACAGTTTCGGGAGAATATGAATGTTCCTGTTTCCACACAGTTACCAATCGTTGTTGTAGGGGCCGGTATGGCTGGTCTTACCTGCGCCAATTACCTGCATCGGGCTGGCTTGCCCGTGGTAGTGCTCGAAGCCACCGAAGCCGTAGGGGGCCGTGTCCGGACCGATGTCACCTCCGATGGCTTCCGCCTCGACCACGGCTTTCAGGTGCTGCTCACCAAGTATCCGGAAGTGCAGCGCATGATCGACTACGGTGCTCTGAACTTAAAAGCGTTCCGCTCCGGTGCCGTTATCCGCCTGCCCGATGGCCGCGAAACGTCGCTGCGCAATCCGCTGCAGGAACCCCTGGCTGCCTTTCCTGCGCTTACATCTCCCATCGGCACGCTAACCGACAAACTGCGCATTCTTAGCCTAGTGCAGCACGTGCGCAGCCGCAGCGCCGAGGAACTTTTAGCGCACTCTTCCACCGATACGCTCACTTTTCTGCGGCGCTATGGTTGGAGCGAGCAAATTATCGACACCTTTTTCCGGCCCTTCTTCGGCGGCGTGTTCCTCGACCGCTCTCTAACCACAGCCAGCAACTTCTTTGAGTTTGTTTTTCAGCAGTTTGTGGAAGGCGAAGCCGTAGTACCGGCGCTTGGCATGCAGCAGATTCCTGAGCAATTGGCCAATCGTTTGCCAGCCGGCACCGTGCGCCTCAACACCCCCGTCGAAGCCGTAGAGGGCAATAAGGTGTACCTGCGCGGCGGCGAAACTATAGCGGCGGCTACCATAGTAGTGGCCACCACCGGCGACACCACAAGCCGCCTGCTGCCCCACTTACCGCAGCTCCACGCTACCGCTTGGCGCCGCACCACCTGCACCTATTTTTCGGCTCCTACTTCGCCGGGACGCCAGGATAAGCTGCTGCGTCTAAACGCTGCCCACGGTCAAATGGCGCACAATGTATGCTTCCCTTCTGATGTCTCGCCGGATTATGCTCCACCGGGCCGCACGCTGGTTTCGGTGAGCACGCACGGCGAGCACCACCTGCCCGAAACCACATTGGTGGCGCTGTTACATGCCGAGTTGATGGTTTGGTTTGGCGATGAAGTGGCGCAGTGGAGTCACCTCCGAACCTACCACCTGCCCCACGCCCTGCCCGTTTACGCCAATGGTAAAGCGCAACACCAGGAGCTAAAGCTAACCAACACCCTCTACCGCTGCGGCGACTACACCGCCTATCCGTCGTTGAACGCTGCCATGGCCTCAGGCCGGGAAGTAGCTGAAATGATATTAGATTCCTGATTGAGTACCTAGTTTTTAGTTGTTGGTTGCTAGGCTGCATCTGGAAACTCTGCCTTGACTAAAAGACCATCATGCTGAGCTAAAGCCTTCAGATGAAGCAGAGGTACTAGCAACCAAAACTACGGCAGTTCTCAGGTACCGTACGAACTGTCAGCAACGTAGCGCGAAGCAATTGCTTCGCGCTATGTTGCTGCCAGTCACGCTATACGCAAGCCGTTCAATGATATGTGCAGCAATGGCTTCGCCCTACAGCCTCCGATACCAGGAAAACAACTCTAGATACTCAGATACGCAGGGCAGTGGTCGGAATGTACCGCATCGGGCAGCAGGCCAGCCTCCTGGATGCGAGATTCCAGCTCTTTATCGACCAGCAAATGGTCGAGGCGCCAGCCGACGTTGCGCCTGCGGGAACCAGCGCGGTAGCTCCACCAGGAGTAGTGGCCGGGCGCGTCGCCGTGGTGGTGGCGGAACGAGTCGGTATAGCCGTCGGCCAGGAAATCCTTGAACCACTGCCGCTCCTCGGGCGTGTAGCCGGGGCTGTTTTGATTGGCCTTGGGGTTGTGCAGGTCGATGGGCGTTTGGCAGCAGTTGTAGTCACCGCCAATAATCAGCCGCCGCCCTTCAGCCCGTAGCTGACGCACATAGTCGCGGAAGAAATGCAACCACTTTACCTTGAAGGCTTGCCGCTCCGTGCCACTGGTGCCAGAAGGCATATACACATTCAGCACCGAAAAGCCTTCGAAATCCAAGCGCAGCACCCGGCCTTCGGCGTCGTAAAGGCCTGTGCCACAGCCTACTTCTACATGTTGCGGAAGCTGCTTGGTGAACGTGGCCACGCCGCTGTAGCCGGGCTTCTCGGCCGGATGCAGGTAGGCCTGGTAGCCAAGCGCCGTAAAGCCCGCTACGTCTAGCTCCTCCCGCCCCGCCTTTATTTCCTGCAAGCACAGCACGTCGGGCTGCGCCTCGCGCACCCAATCGAGCAGCCCCTTGCTCACTGCCGAGCGCAGACCATTAACGTTGTAGCTGATGATTTTCATTACTTGGTTGTTGATAGTTGATTGCAGATTGTTGGCCACCACAGTAGTTGATTGTTAGACGATTGATTAACCCTAAATCGCTCCTCATAAACACTACAACACCTGCCAACAGTTAGTAATCAGTTATCCAAATCAAAGTATTCGAGCATATGCCATTTCAGCATCCGCTCCTGCTCTTTTAGGCTGGCAAATGGTACGGGCTGCACCAGCCGGTAATGGGGCCAACCTTCTTCATCGATTCGCTCCAATTCGTAGTGGCCCGATAAGCCAAAGAGTTTGCAGGTAGCAATGTGCATGAGGTCCTGCTTCTGCTCTTTGGTAAACGGGCCCGCACCCTGGCCTAACTCCTGCACGCCAATCAGCAGCAGCAAGGCATTGAGGTCAGGCTTTTTGCCGAACCGCTCGCGCATATCGTTCATCAGCTGCCACCAACGGGCCTCGAACTCGGCTTCCGATTCCTGCGGATCTAGGTAGCTCATGCGTCGTGGGAGTGCAGCGGAGCCGGCGTGGTGGCTTCTTCTTTCAAGATTTCCCAATACTCCACAGCGCGCCGGAAGTGCGGAATCACAATGCTGCCCCCGATAAGGTTGGCAATAGCAAATACCTCGTAAATCTCCTCGTCGGTCAGCTTCTCCTCGTAACACTTACCGAGGTGGTACTTGATGCAGTCGTCGCAACGCAGCACCATACTGCACGCTAGGCCTAGCATTTCCTTGGTTTTCACGTCGAGAGCTCCGGCCTGGTAGGTGTTGGTATCGAGGTTGAAGAAGCGCTTAATTACCTTATTATCAGCCGCCATGATCTTCTCGTTCATGCGCTGGCGATACTCGTTGAATTCAGTTACTTGAGACATTGCTGTGTTTCTGGTTGCTTGTTATTAGTTTCTAGTCGAATAGGAGCTTGGAACCAGCAAACCGCTTATTAAAACGGGCTTGTTTCACGTTCGAACTACAAACTTAGAGAACTTTACCGGGCTGCTTCATTCACTTGCTTACAACGTCCTACCAGCACAACACCGCTTCTAAGTGGAACCCACAAATCTCGCCATGGCTTTTCCCTCCTTCCTCTCTGATTTTGTGGGGCTGATTTTCCCGCAGGTGTGTCTGGCCTGTGAAGAGTCGTTGCGCCGGGGCGAGGAGCACTTGTGCACCAGTTGCCGCACGCAATTGCCTTACACCGACTACCATTTGCTATCCACGGAAGTTAACCCCCTAAGCCGGCGATTTTGGGGCCGCGTGCCCGTCCGCCATACGCTTAGCTACCTCCGCTTCCTGCGCCGCGGCCGGGTGCAGCATTTGCTACACCAGCTCAAATACCGAGGGCAGCGCGACGTAGGTCAAGTTCTCGGGCGCTGGTACGGGCATGAGCTAGCCCAACACAATTTTCAGTTCGATCTGATAGTACCCGTCCCGCTGCACCCCACCAAGCTGGCCAAGCGCGGCTACAATCAATCCGATCCGTTTGCCGAGGGCATGGCTGAAAGCCTACATATCCCCTGGTATGCCGCCGGCCTGCGCCGCATCGAGCACACCGATTCGCAAACGCGCAAAAACCGCCTCGAGCGGTGGCAGAATGTAGCCGGAGTATTTGAAGTAGTGGATCCTACTCTCATCCAAGGTAAGCACGTCTTGGTAGTCGATGACGTCCTAACGACTGGCGCTACCTTCGAAGCCTGCGCGGCTGCCTTACTAGCCGCCGGAGCCACCGAAGTTAGTATTGCCGCTATTGCGTGTGCCGACCGCCAATAATCACGGATTTACCCGGATTTCATGGATTTTGTAGCTGGCGCTATTCCTACTCAAGCCAAGCCATAAGCCAGGTTAATTCTATAAAAGCAAAGAGGCTTGCCGGTTGGCAAGCCTCTTTGCTTTTCAATCATCCACAAAATCCGTGAAATCCGAACAAATCCGTGATTACTATTTGTTGGAACCAGCGTTGATCATAGCGCAGCGGAAACCGATGGTAGCCGTAGCGGAGTCTTCGCCCATGAAGCGACGGGTGCCGGGCGAGAGCCAGTAGGCTACGTCACGCCAAGAGCCACCTTTGTACACGCGCACGTGGTCGTCGATGAGCGACTGGTAGCCTTTCTTGTCGTACTTCTCGGCAGGGTCAAGGAAGCCGTTACGACGGAAGGGGTTCAAGTCTTCCACGTCTTCGAACGACAGCGGACGGTAGATGTCCTGCACCCACTCGTTTACGTTGCCGGCCATGTTGTAGAGGCCGTAGTCGTTCGGGGGGTAAGCGTAGACGTACTCCGTAATCATAGCACCGTCGTTGAGCGAACCGGCAATACCAGCATAGTCACCGCGGCCACGCTTGAAGTTGGCCAGGAACTGGCCCATCTTGCCGCCGTATGGGTTCCGCACTTGGCGGCCATCCCATGGGTAGATGCGCTTGTTTTCCTGGTTTTCGTTGCCGGTTTCCTGCGTACCGATCAGAGCCTGAGAAGCATACTCCCACTCTGCCTCGGTAGGCAGGCGGTAGTTTGGCAGCGTGTTGCCATTCTCGATGGCAATAGCAGCACCGCCTGCATCTTCGGTAGCACCTTCAGCAGCCGCAGCAGCCTTTTTCTTCTTTTTGAAGAGACCACCCCCGCCGCCACTGCCATCAGCGTTGCTAGCTAGTGTCTCGTTCACCTTCGAGGTGCGCCACGTGCAGTAGTCGTTGGCTTGCAGCCAGCTTACACCCACTACCGGGAAGTAGCGGAAGCCGGGGTAACGCAGGTAATAATCTACGTAGGGGTCGTTGAACGACAGCTCGCGTGCCCATACGGTGGTATCGGGCAAAGCCGACTGATAGAACTCTTCGGATGAGTCTTTGCGAATGAAGTGCAAATACTCCAGCCAGTGAATGTTAGCTACTTCGGCTTCGTCCATGTAGAAAGAGGCGATAGTAACAGTGCGCTCCACGTTGTCGTGGGTCATTGTTACATCTTCTTCCTGCGAACCCAGCACAGTACGGCCACCTTCAATGAAGACCAGGCCGGGACCTTCCGGAATGCCTTGGTAATCGGCAACCTTCATCCCTTCTTCGGTATTGTACTCGATGCCCGTAGTAGAGCTGTACTTACCGGGTTTAGTAGCGGTGGGCGGACCGCCCTTACAGGCAGCCAGGGCGCAGGCTCCTACAACCGCAAAACGCAGGTACTTGGAAAAATTCATGATTAAGTTTAAAACTACCTGTTAGAAAAGACGATGGACAAGGTAAGCTGCTGCAATAATACAAAAAATCAAAATGCGGGACAAGGTGCAACCGGGTAATTCCGACGTTTTAGCCGGCGCCAAGCAGCATCGAGCGAATCAAACGCACGAAGAGCCAAAGAAATTTCGTGCGCGCCACCTAATTCTGCACTTAATGCGCTCAAACCGATGTCATAAGCATATCCGACCCGAAAACTCCCGAAACTAAGACCTGCAATGGCCGTTAAAATTTGCTGCGGCCGGGGGGCGCCGGGCAACGGTACGCCGCGGTACACGAGCCCGAGCGTAAGGGGGGCAATAGTACCATAAAGTCCAGCTTCAGCCCGCTCTGAACCGCCTTGGCGCACATAATGCACTGTGGGCGTTACACTGATTTCGCGGTACTGCTGCTTCTCAGTGCTCTGCACAAAATAGTGCTTGTATCCTGTGCTTAGCTCGACCCGCAATGGCAGCTTGGCTTGAGCCCGAAAGCCCAAGTCGGGCTGGTTGAGGTGCTGCCCCGCCACCGACACCCAAAACCGTTCACTGTACAGCAGCACACCGGCTCCCACGCTGGCATAGTTCACCGGGGTGAAGTCGACGACTTCGCGGGTAGGCATGCTGGTTGAGCCATCTTCGGAGAGCTGGTCGCCGAACACGAGGTTGTCGTAGCTGATGCGCTGGTTGCCGTAGCTGGCGCGTACGCCGCCACTAAAGGCTAGGTCTTTGGTGAGCCGGGTGTGGTAGGCATAGATACCACCTACTTCGACGCGGGTATAACCGAGGCCGCCGGTGCGGTCGTGGTTGACGAGTAAACCCACGGCATTCCGTTGATCTTTAAACCGATAGTCGGCGGCGAGCTGACTGGTTTGGAAGGTACCGGCTAGCGTAGGAAACTGGTTGCGGTAGCTAAGCGTTACGCTGGCATCGTCGAGCAGGCCAGCGTAGGCGGGATTCTGGTTTAGGCGCGTGGCATAGGGTTGGGCGAAATACAAATCCTGCGCGGCAACTGGCAAGGCCAGCGCCATAGCCCCGGCCAGTAGCGGCTGCCGTAGCTTGCGTTTCTTTGTAAATCTCCGTCCGGTTGGCCCTTTCATCAGTGTAATAAACGCACGAGCGGCGGCGCGTAGTGCGTCGCCGGAGTTCTTTGCGGAAACTAAATTGCTGAATTCCTTACGCATTAGCTGAATATCTCGACTACAAATCGATGAGTGAGCCCGTTTCCTGGCCCAGCGCCCCGGGCAGACAAGACCGGGGCTGCTACTTTTGTGGTGGTGCTTAAGGCCTTGCGCTCAGTGCTTAGGTCGTGCCAACGAGCTTACGTACCGACGCTGAAGTAGTAGCGCCAAGCTCTGATATATCGGAAACCAGCGTTCCGCTCGTTAACGAAGTTGTTGTAGCTGTTGACTTTATATTGCCTCCTCCACATATCAAACGCAAGCTCCAAGCACCACCAACTACGCCTGAAGCCCTACCACCAAAGCACCAAGCACTAACAACGAAGCACTAAAAATATGCGCAAATTCTGGATTGGGTTGTTGATTTTTCTGGTGGTGCTGGTGGCCGGTATAGCCCTTACGCCCATCTTATTCAAAGATAAAATCAAGCAGGCTCTCGACAAGCAACTGGCCGAACGGGTAAATGCCAAAGTACAGTACGACCCTAAGAACGTCAGCCTCAGCTTATTCAGTAGCTTCCCCGACTTAGCGTTGGGCATCGACGAGCTGCGCGTGATCGGGCAAGACTCGTTTGCGCGCGACACGCTCGCTTATTTGCCTTCGTTTCGGGTAGGGCTGGATTTGATGAGCGTGGTGAGTGGCGACCAAATTAAAATCAAGAGCATCGTGCTCGACCGGCCTGATATCAGCGTGAAGGTGCTGAAAAGTGGCTTGGCCAACTACGATGTTATGATTTCTGACTCGGCGGCCGCCGCCAAAGGGCAGGACACCACCGCGCTGAACTTGGCCATTAATAAGTGGGAAGTAACCAACGGGCACCTGCGCTACGAAGATCGTACTCTGCCCTTTAGCATGGAACTGCGCGGCCTCAACCACACTGGTTCCGGCGACTTCGCCAGTAACGTATTCGACCTAGTAAGTGAAACCGCCGCCGACCAGTTCTCGATGACTTACGACGGCACCGAATACGTGAGCAAGAAGAAGCTGACGGCCGCCGTAACCATGGCCATGGACTTGGGCAAGATGCTCTTCACCTTCAAAGACAACAAGGTACAGCTCAACGATTTCCCGGCTACGTTCCAAGGCGCCATTGGCTTGCCCAACGACAAGGATATCACCTACGACCTCACCTTCAAGGCGTTGGAAACCGACTTCAAGAACATTCTGAGCTTGGTGCCCGGCGTATACACGGCGCAGTTCAAGGACGTGGAAGCGGGTGGGCTCGTCGCTTTCGATGGCTACTACAAAGGCGTGCAGAACGACGTGAATATGCCCGGCTACGGCGTAAATCTGCAAGTGAAGAACGGCACGTTCCATTATCCGCAACTACCGCAAGCCGCCAAGAACATCAACGTGAACATGGTGGTGGACAACCCGTCGGGCTTCACCAACAACGTGAAGGTGAACGTAAAGCAGTTCCACCTCGACCTCGGCCCCAACCCCGTTGATGGCAACATTGCCATTGATGGATTGGAACCTATGAAGGTAGATGGCCGCGTGAAAGCCAACGTAGATCTGGCTGAAATGATGAAGGTGTATCCGGTGCAGGACCTGGCTTTGCGTGGCAAGCTGTTTGTGGATGGCACGGCCAAAGGCACGTATTCCAAAACGCAAATGCCAGTGGTGCAGGCCCAGATGAACCTGACCAATGGCTACGTGAAGAGCAAGCAATTTCCGGCACCCATCGAAAACCTGGCGGTAACGGGCACCGTGGCCAACCCCACCGGCCAACTCAACGACACGCGGGTTGATATTTCCAACTTCCGGATGCTACTGGAAGGCGAGCCACTGGAAGGCCGTGCCGCCACCCAGGGCGTGGATAAGCTACGTTTCGATGCCGATGTAAAGGGCGTGGTGGATTTAACCAAGCTCACCAAGATCTTCCCGCTGGAAGGCATGACCGTAACCGGCCGCCTCAACGGCAACGTAGCCGCCAAAGGCAACATGGCTGACATCGAAGCAGGCCGTTACCAGACAGTGGTGGCCTCGGGTACGGTGAATGCGCAGAACATCACCTACAAAAGCGCCGACCTGCCACAAGGCATGCGCGTGACCAAGGCCACAGCCACGTTCAACAACAACCAAATCAACTTGCAGAACATGAGCGGCTTTGTGGGCTCGTCGGACATAGCTGCGTCGGGCACTATCAGCAACTACATGGGCTATCTGTTCGTGCCCGGCCAGCCCCTGCGCGGCAACCTTACGGTGAATTCACAGCGCTTCAACATGAACGAGTGGATGGTAGACGAGGTAAGCGCGAAACCAACTACCGGTGCCACGGCCGCCACGAAAGCCCCCGCCACTGCCACCAAGGCCGACGGTGTACTGCAAATTCCAAAGGAGTTTGACCTGACCTTGAACACCAACGTGGGGCAGGTTATATACGACAACCTGAAGCTGGAAAACGTGAAAGGCACCGTGGGCGTACGCAACGAAACGGCCACTCTGCAAGGGCTGACTTTTAACACTTTGGGTGGCACGTTCGGTACCAACGGCTCATATAGCAGCAAGGACTTGGCGCACCCCAAATTCAACTTCGGGCTCAACATCAAGAACCTGGATTTCCAGAACGCCTTCAACGCCTTCAACTCGGTGCGCGCCATGGTGCCGCTAGCCGACAACCTGGAAGGCATCTTCTCGACCAACTTCAACGTGAGCGGGGAGCTAGGGCCCGACATGATGCCCAACTACAGCACCCTCACCGGCAAGGGCTTGTTTGAGGTGGTGCGGGCGGCCGTTAGCGGCTCGCCGGTTATCAACAAAATCAGCAGCCTCACGCAGTTTCAGGAGTTGAAGAGCTTCGCCGTTAACAACAAAGACGTGGCGGCCGAAATCATCAACGGCAACTTCATCGTGAAGCCGTTTGATTTGACGGTTGGCCAGATCAAGATGACGATAGGCGGCTCCAACAACATCAGCAACGGTGGGCTGGAGTACGTGACGGCCTTGAACGTACCGACCGGCAAGCTCGGCAACCAGCTCAACAGTCAGCTTACTCGCCTGACGGGCGTGCAAAACCTGCAAGGCACCGAGCGGGTAACGCTCGGCCTCAACATTGGGGGCACCGCCAGCAACCCGGTGGTAAAGCTAGCCTCCGGCAGCGTAAAGGCGCAGGCCAAAGATCTGGTAAGTAACATCGTGCAGGCCAAGGTAGATGGCGCAAAGCTTCAGCTACAGGCCAGAGCCAAAGTAGCTCAAGACAGCATGCAGCGCGAGGTGCAGCGCAAGCAGCAGGAACTCCAGGCCAAGGCACAGCAGGAAGTAGAGAAGAAAAGGCTGGAGCTGGAATCGAAAGCCAAGCAGGGACTCAATAATCTGATTTTCGGCAAGCCAAAGGCCAAGCCCGCCCCGCAGGATCCGCCGAAATCAACAGAGCCCAATCCAACAGACACAACTAAATCTGGCCGCTAATAAGTGGTCGGCTAATAAAGAAGAAAGTCCGCTCTTCTATAGTAGAGGAGCGGACTTTCTTCTTTATTAGCTTTAGCCAGACCATGTGCCCACGGGCAAAGCTCATGTACTAACTCTATATCCTTACTGTCCTTGACGAGCCAATTGCATTTTTATAACAAAATATAGTTAATATAACTATTTCTTTGTGTTTCATGTCCGAATAGGCACGCTTGTTGTCAGCAACAACTCAGCTAAGCAACATGAACTGCGCGAAGCTGAGTTGCTTATTCTTTACTTATCACTCCAGTATCAGTACATGAAGCTTCGTACCCTTCTTCCACTAGCAGTACTATCAACTCTAGCTTTCACAGGCTGCAACAAAGACGACGAATCCAGCTCTTCCAAACTGGAAGTGCGGCTAATGGATGCGCCAGGTGATTTTCAAAGCGTTGTGCTTGATGTACAGCAAATTGAAATCAACCTCAAAGACGAAAGTGCCCCTGAAGACTGGAAGCTACTTCCTTTTCAGGCCCAAACCATCAATGTGCTGGATTATGTAAACGGCCGCTCGGCGCTGCTGGTAAGCACTGACTTCGAACCCGATGCTCTGAAAGAAATTCGCTTGAAGCTAGGTCCTAATAGCTACGTAATCGGTCGTGACGGACAGCGCTACGATCTTAAGACCCCAAGCGGCCAAAGCTCAGGGGTTAAGCTGAAGCTAGACAACGTGACGGTGCGGGAAGGAGAGAAATTTCAGCTGTTGCTGGACTTCGACGTAGCTAAGTCGATTGTGGAGCGCGGCAGCTGGAAGCCCGGCAACGACAAGAAAGAGCGGTACTTACTAAAGCCCGTGATTCGGGTGGTGGCGCAAGAGCTACGCGCTAGCCTACAGGGTAAGGTTGATCCGGCAGCTGCCAAGCCTCAGGTGTTGGCTATCCGCTCGTCTATTACGCCGGCTGATACATTCAGCACGGCCACCGATGCTACGTCGGGTGCCTTTCTATTCACGGGATTGCCTTCAGGCACCTATCGGGTCGAGTTTTTCCCGACCACTACGGCCCCCACTGGGCAGCCTGCTTACAAGAATGTCGTGAAGCCTGGCATTACTATTGTGAATGATCAGGTTAAAGATCTAGGAACTGTTTCGCTAACCCAATAAGCACCCTCCACGTCCGCTTAAGGACACTAAATACTTATTATATAAGTGCCAGATAACTATTAATTCATTCATACACAAGCATTTACTATCTATACCCACCTCTTAGTTATAGGCTTCAAGAACAGCTGATGACTCAGAGCTTGAAAGCGAAAAAACCTCTCCCTTGCTTAGGAAAGAGGTTTTTTCGCTTTTACACTACCGACTCGTTATTACAAGCCCTGTAGTAGCGCCAGCAATTCCTGCTGCGTGGCTTGGGTTTTGTTTTGCGCGTACCAGCCATGAATTTTCTCGGCGTACTCTTCGTGAGTGGCACCTTGCGCTTTCAGGTCTAGTAGCAATGCCTGAGCCGGGGCCGGGCGGGGACCCCAATTCGCTACTTCAATGAGCGTATCGGCACGCAGGACGATCAGCTTAGGAATGGAACGGGTGCCGTTGGTAAGGTACTGATCCATCAGGTCGAGGTTATCGTCGCGGAGCAGATAGTGCGTGGTAACCTTACCGTCCGAGGCCTTGGCGGCGGCTTCCAGCACGGGCAGAATCTGCGCCGCGTCGCCACACCATCCTTCGGTGATAATCAGCCAGACATAGGGCTGTTGAAGATCGGCCAGTGCGGTCTGCAACTCCGGCAGTACCCGCACCATTTTGTCGATGCGCTGCATCCGCTGCACATTTAGCTGCGTGTACTCGGTTAGCTTGTCCGACTGTTGAGGACCCGTAGTTAGGCCCTGTGCCAACAAGCCATCAATCAACTGCCGGTAGCTGGCATAAGTATGAGCCGCCTGTAAGCGCTCGGGGGTTAAGACGGGGGCAACTAGTGGGTTAAGCATGAGTGAACAGGATTAGTCGAACGCACCGATTCCTATAACAAAGAAAAGTCCTTTTCGGCGGTCGAGTTGACGCCGAAAAGGACTTTTCTTTGCGCCTCTGGCAGTACTACAAGCTTGGCACGTCGGCCATGGCCGCTTTTGCCGACAATTCGCGGCAGTAGGTAATAAAGTCGGTGTTGATGGGCTCGAGACCCGCAGCTCGCAGTTCCTTTGCCACTTGGGCCCGGTGGTAGTTGGCGTGCACCGGTACGTGCGTGAAGATGTCGGATACCTGGCTGGTGTAGGTTTCCCCTATAGAGTTGGTATACGAAATCAGGCGCTGCAACTCGGCTTCATCGGCGGTGATGACATACTGATGAAACCGTTCGGAGGTCTGCTCGTGCCAGTGGTGCAACGTGGCCAGATCGTGCTCCTGCCACACTTTTACGGGGCTAGGAGTGGCCGTAAGGCGACCTAGCCAAATAGCCTGCGCATTAAGTACGTGGCTGAACAGGCGCAAGGCGCCAGCCGGGATTGTAGCTCCACTGGCTACTAGTTGGTCGAGGTGGCTGAGCAGGGTGGCGTTGGCCCACACGTTGTAGGCCCCTAGCTTTTCATTGGTATTGATCATGATCTTGTGCTTGAATTTTGCCTGAAAAGTACGGAGGCAATAGCTCGTAACCACTCCAGACAGCTACAAATGAGGATAGCTGCTCGGTAAGACAACCGCTCCAGGCTATTGTTTGGACAGGCAGACCCTAGTTTGCTGGTCTTGCCCGAACCAGCTAGCGTGGATCTTGCCAAACCAGCCGCTCTTCGGTTCGGCGCTTGGTGAAATATCGGCAGTTACCATCGCCCTTGCCCGTGATACCGCCATCCGGATGGCAGATGATTTTACCGCTCTGGTCGTAGAGGTTGGAATACTGGTCGCCGCCACCTAGGGTTTCAAAATACACCACTTGGCCTTCGTAACGATAGCGCATGATGCGGGCCGGCGGATTCTGCCGCCGCTCCGTCGACAGTTTCTGAATCCGGTCTTCCAGCCAGCCGGGCCGAGCGGTCGTATCAAACTGTGCCATGCCGCCATCGGGAACAGGCGTGGTAGTGTTCTCCGACGTGGGAGCGGGCGTGGAGATGGAACCGGTGGTGCCCGTGGCAGGAGTGTCCGTCGGGGTGGTTACGAGCACATTGCGTTGGCAAGCCGCACCAAGGACAAATAGCGCAGCCACTGGAACCAACCGAAAGAGAGAGGAGTGCATAAGGAGTGAGAAGAAAGGTAGCAGGCCGCTCGATGCGCGAGCCCAACCGTCAGCTTACGCCGACTGAAGTGCAGGGTTGTGAGGGGAGAGGTGACAAGTGACAGGAGAGGAGGTGACAGGTAACAGGAAGAAAGTAGGAAGTGACCACCTCTCGCTACCTCACCTGTCACCTCCTCTCCTCAACCTTATGCTACAGCAGCGCCCATATTCGCGGACCGAATATCAGCGCCCCAACTACCAGAGCGGCTATGGCGCCCACTAACACCGCGCCGGCAGCTACGTCTTTGGCCCGGCCGGCCAACGGATGATACTCCGGCGATACCAGATTCACCACGGCTTCCACGGCCGTATTCACTAACTCCAGGCTCCACACCAACCCTACTGCCAGTGCTACAAGCGCCCACTCCACCCAACTAAGCTGAAAATAGAACCCGAGCCCAATCACCACCACCGTGGCCACAGCGTGGAATTGCAGGTGAATTTCAGAGCGTAACGCTGCTACTACGCCCCGAAACGCATAGCCAAAGCTAGCGGCCCGGCGGCGCATAAGGGCCGGAAACCGGCGGGGCCCCAACTCAGGCTGATTCACGGTTGTCGAACTCGCGGAACGCACCTTGGCGCAACACATTCCACTCGGGCTTGATGACGCTGAAAATCACCGTGTCGCGCCGCCGGCCGCCTTGGGTGTAGCGGTGACTGCGCAGGACGCCTTCCTCGGTAGCTCCCATGCGCCGCATTGCGTCCCTCGACTTCTGATTGTGCGAATCGGTTTCTAGCTCCACTCGCTCACAGGCAAGCGCTTCAAACGCGTGCCGAAACAGTAGGTACTTTGCTGCCCGGTTCAAGCCAGTGCGCTGAAAATCAGTACCCACCCAAGTATAGCCGATAGACAAGCGCGCTTCCTCGGCATTGATGTTGTAGTAGCTGGTGCTGCCTGCCACCCGGTCGGTGTCTTTGTCGATGATCAGGAAGGGGTAACGTTGTTGCAGGTCGCGGCCGTGCATGGCGGCGGCAATGTAGGCGGCCAGGCTGATCCGGTCATCGGCGCGGGTGAGGGTGTACTGCCACAGTTCGGGCTCGAAGGCAACGGACTGCAGAATCTCAAAATCGGTGGCCGCCAACGGGCGCAGCAACACCCGGTTGTTTTCGAGAATGACGTCCTGAGAGAAGTCCATACAACTGACAAGTAAGAGTGAGACAGGTCAAAGATGCCCCGAAAAAAGAAAAGCCACCACTCCAAAGTGGAGCGGCGGCTTTTCAACACCTGTAATTTCAGTTAAAAAGCGTACGTGTAGCCGGGTATCTGAGGGTAAGGTTTAATCACCACGTACTCAGGTCCATCGGCCAGTGCAATTATGCGCTCTATTTCTTCTGGCTTCAAGGTTTGATTTTGCGCTTTGCGTAATTCCAGTTCCGCCTGACGAGAATTTGTTTTCTTAGAACGTTTCGCGACAGATGTTTTCATAATCAGCAGCAATAGAAGCAAAAAAAGCCGAGTGGGAGGTTACAGCCCTTGGCAATACTAAAATGTTACTGGTTTCGGGACGACCTATAATCTCATAGCGCTCCGTGAACCCAAAGCAAGCTTGCGGGCCGCGGCTAATGTTTGGGCAATAATATCGAGCACGGTAGCGCCTAGCTTACCGGCGGCATGCTGGTGCGTACGCAACCGGTAGCGGTGAACATATGTGCACCTTGGCATAGAAATCAACCGTGTACAAATGCCCGGCATATTCGCGCACTTCCACTAAGAGCCTATCCGAATAGGTCTTGTCATTCCGACGCAGGAGGAATCTGGGTAAGCCTTTCTGGCGGTTTCAGTCAGATTCCTCCTGCGTCGGAATGACAAGACCTATTCGGATAGGCTCTAAGTATTTGCGGCGCGAATCGGGTGTACGGACGAACAATTGTATACCCACTCAGAAAGCCAGCTACCTAGCCGCAGCCGATTACGATTGCGTTGCACGAGGCGATAAGGCAGAATGGCATTGAACATAAGTTTCCTTTTAGGCTGAAGCGGAGAAGGTAGGGCTTAGTGCTGAGACACAGTGGATAAGCTTGCGCGCAACTGCTTGGTAGCACCCCATTACTTCCCAAACCCAAGCCCCTGTAGCAGCAGCGCGTACTGTGCCGGAGGCAGGTGGCCCCCGCTGGCCTGTGGATGACCGTGCGCGAAATTAGCAGGCGGCTCAGCGCCAATACGGGCAAAGGCTTCGCGCAATATATTGGGAATGTGCAGATTAGTACTAGCAGCCCGCCCCGACACGGCCACTACGCCATCGGGCAGGTAGCCTAAGTTAGCGCACAGCACCACCCGGTCGGGCAGGCGCTGAATCCACTGTTGCGCGATAAGCGGGTGAATCTGGCAGGGCGAATCAATGGTGATAACAGCCACCGGCGATGCATTGGGACCAGCCGGCGGGAACTTCGGCGGCAGTTTGCGGGCTACAGCCAGGGCCGCCGCCACTTCGGCGCGGTAGCCGGCCAAGGTGGCGTCTTGAGCCAGGCCGCGCGGATTGTCGTCGTGTAGGAGGTAGCGCAGGGGCAGTTCCAGGTTGAAAGAGCCGGCGCGGCGGGCGGCGTTGCACATGGCTACGGCTTCCTTCAACCACTTGGCAGTATGCTGCTTCTTGGTTTCGGGCAGCGGTGGCCACGGGGCTTGGTCGCCGAGGTCAGAAAGGATGCCGATGGCGGCCACCCACTGCAAATCAGTTATGTCGGCTTCGGCAGCTAGCAGCTCGTAAGCCAGCCACGCCGAGCAAGGCACTGGGCCGAGACCGTAACCAGTGAGCACCGTGCTGCCCGCTGGAGGTGTACCTTCCGGAATGTGGTGGTCGACGTAGAGCACTGGCACACCGGCTGCTTCTAAAGTCCCGTGTTCATGCACGCCCAAATCCGTGACGATGAGGGCATCAGGCTTACGCACCAGCAGCTTCTCGTGGACACCGGGTGTCAGGAAAGCGTTTTCGCCCTTGCCCGACGGCAACACCTCCACCTGCCATTCCGCATTGATCCGGTTCAGACCGCGCCCAAATAAAGCCCCGGCCGCCAGCCCATCGGCATCGAAGTGACAGTACACCACCACATGGCCTCCGGCCGGAATTTGGTCGAGAAAAGCACGAAAAGGCGCTACAAACTGAGGATAAGCAGGCATGAAAACGGGCAGCCGGCCAAGTAGCCAGCTGCCCGTTGTTCGTAAACTGTGTTGGTAAGGTTCGGGGAGGAGGAGTTGAGGAGCCAGGAGCTAGGAGCTAGGAGCTAAAATATAACTCCTAGCTCCTCAACTCCTTTACTTAATCTCACCTACCATGTCTTCGGGCTTCAACCACTCATCGAACTGCTCCTCGGTGAGGTAGCCTAGTTGGAGGGCAGTTTCTTTCAGGGTTGAACCGTTTTTGTGGGCAGTTTGGGCAATTTCAGCGGCTTTGTAGTACCCAATGTGCGGGTTGAGGGCCGTTACCAGCATCAGGCTACTGTCGACGTGCTTCTTGATGTTGGCCTCGATGGGTTCGATGCCGACCGCGCACTTGTCGTTGAAGCTTACGCACACGTCGCCGATGAGGCGGGCGGAGTGCAGGAAGTTGTAAATCATAACCGGCTTGAACACGTTTAGCTCGAAGTGGCCGTTCATGCCACCGATGTTGATGGCCACGTCGTTGCCCATCACTTGGGCGGCCACCATGGTCATGGCTTCGGCTTGGGTGGGGTTCACTTTGCCGGGCATGATGCTAGAGCCGGGCTCGTTGTCGGGGATGTGCAGCTCGCCGATGCCCGCGCGGGGGCCGGAAGCCAGCAGACGGGTGTCGTTGGCAATCTTCATGAGGCTGGCAGCCACCGTTTTGAGGGCACCGTGGGCTTCCACAATGGCGTCGTGGGCGGCCAGGGCTTCAAACTTGTTTTCGGCGGTGATGAAAGGTAGGCCCGTTAGATCGGCAATGTGCTTAGCCACGTTTTCCGAGTAGCCGGGGGGGGTGTTGATACCCGTGCCGACGGCCGTACCACCGAGGGCCAGCTCCGAAAGGTGGGCCAGCGTGTTTTTAATGGCGCGCAGGCCGTGGTCGAGCTGCGAAACGTAGCCCGAAAACTCCTGCCCCACTGTCAGCGGCGTGGCGTCCATGAGGTGGGTGCGGCCGATTTTGACGATGTGCATGAACTGCTCGGACTTAGCGCGGAGCGTGTCGCGCAGCTTCTCGAGGCCCGGAATCGTGACTTCCACCAGAATCTTATAGGCCGCAATGTGCATGGCTGTGGGGAAGGTGTCGTTGCTGCTTTGGCTTTTGTTTACGTCATCGTTGGGGGCCAGCACCTTCTTTTCGTCGGCGAGGCTGCCGCCTTGCAGCACGTGGCCGCGGTAGGCTACCACCTCGTTCACGTTCATGTTCGACTGCGTACCCGAACCCGTTTGCCACACCACCAGCGGAAACTCCTTGTCGAGCTTGCCTTCCAGAATTTCGTCGCACGCCCGGCCAATCAGCTCGGCTTTGTCGGCGGGCAGGATACCGGCGTCGCGGTTGGTGAGGGCCGCGGCTTTCTTGAGATAGGCGAAGGCGCGGATGATTTCCTTGGGCATCCGGTTGATGTCCTGCGCAATCTGGAAGTTGTCGATGGAGCGTTGCGTCTGAGCGCCGTAGTAGGCGTCGGCGGGCACCTGCACGGTACCCATGGTGTCTTTCTCGGTGCGAAACTGCATAGTTGGGAGCTTGTTTTTGGTTTATGGTTGCTGGTTTATAGTTGCTGGTATCGGCTGCTCAAAAACCAGAAACTGAAAACCAGAAACCAAGAAGAAGATGGCGGGCAAAAGTACACAGGGCGCAGGGCTCCGAAGTAGCTAGTTCAAAATTCTGTTATCAGTAAGCTCTTACGAGGCGGATGTAGTCAGGCGGCAAGGCTCTTGCGTACAACTACGCAACCATCCTTTCTTTTTGCGTTATGAAAAAAACTTTTGAATCAGAATCCGACGCTTTAGCTACGCCTTCTACCACCCCAACTACGGCGCAAGCGCCTGCTACTACCCCCGGCTCCGAAGAAACTTCCAGTCAACAGCCCCCGGTACCCACCAGCGGCAACGGCGCCCCCGACTACAGTGAAGTGGAAATCAAAACCGAATCCGACCTGCCCCAACCCGAAAAGCCCGGCGGCAGTGCCACCGAACCCGAAAGCGGCGGCGGCTACAGCGGCTAGAGAGAGAAGTGGTGAATGAGTGAAGTAGCCTACGTCTGCTGATGTGTGCACCATTCGCGCCGTAGGTTACTTCACTCATTCACTCACTTACTCATTCACTCTAAAGGAAACCGTAATTTCTACGGTGCGGGCGGTGCGGCGGCCTTTTTGAATGGCGGGGTACCATTTGGGACCTTCTTTGAGCAGGCGAATGGCTTCGGCGTCGCACTCTTCGGAGAGGCCGCGCACAACTTTAATGTTTTCAAGGCTGCCATCTTCGGCTACTACAAAGCTGAGTTTGACGTTTCCTTCTTTCCCGTCTTTCAGTGCCTTCTCCGGATACTGAAGTTCCTGCTTTAGGTACGCACGGAACGCTTGGTAACCGCCGGCCGGCAGCGCCCCAATCGACATGGGTGCGGGTGGCCGTTCGCGGCGCACCACTACTACTTCGTTGAGCGACTTGGTATCGGGCGCCAGCGCCAGGGCCAGGGTACTATCAGCGGAGTTGATGGCTTGCTCCGAGGAACTAAATCCAATAGAGTGGAAGGCTATCGTCTTGACCGACTCAGGCACTAAAAGTGAAAACGAGCCGTCGGCGGCTGTGCTAGATCCGATGGCCGTGCCTTTGGCCAGCACCGTTACGCCGGGTAGACCGGCGCCGCTGCTACGGTCCGTGACCCGGCCGCGCACCACGCGCATCCCGGCCGGAGCAGGTGCTGCCGATGCAATCTGGCCCTCCAGCTTTCCAGGAGTTGCTGCGGCTGACGCTGGTTCGGTTTGAATACCAGCTATTCTGCCAGCCAAAGCGGCGCGCGTGTTGGCTGCCTTCGACTTAGCCTTGGCGTATTCTCCTTGCTTCTGCTCATAAACAGGCGCCGCATTGCCACGGGCAAACTGCGTGGTGTCTGCCTGAGGCTCCTTGGCAGAAACAACACCCTCCACGCTACCAAATCCATCTGAAGCTGCCATACTCGCATCGGAAAGGTTGTCGTCAGCAGGTGCTTTTGCCGACGTAGCCTGCTGCTGGCGTTGTGCCCGGAGAAGTACGCGGGGCAGCTTGGTTGCAACTGGTGCTATTTCCTTTTGTGCTGGCACCGGTGCGGCGGCTATGGCATGGTCTGCAACTTCCGCATTGGCCCCCGATTTCTGCGGCGTTTGATTCGGCTTTGGCAAAGATTCCTGCATAGCGCCCGCCTTTCTTTCTATCTGACGCATAGCTACTTGCGGAGCGGCAGCGGGGCCTTCGGTAGTACGACGCACGCCTAGCCACACCCCCGTACCTACGAGCAGCAAAAGCACGGCCGCTACCAATTGGCGCCAGGGCCACATCGGTACCACGGGTGTAGCATCGGGCGTTTCTTCAGCTAGGCGGGCGCGGAGGCGGGTTTGCAGGTCGCTTAACGCTTGGTCGGTGGTGGCGAGGTCAGTTTGGGAAAGGCCTTCGAGGAGGTCGGCGCAACGGGCGCAGGTTAGCGTATGGGCTTCTACGCGGTGCTGCTCGGCGGCCGACAACGTGCCGGCCACATACTGCCGCAGCACCGCCAGGGGCAGGTGCTGCCCCCCCGACGAGTCGGGGGACAGTTGGGAAGCAGGAGACTGGTCAGCGGGCCGCATCAGAAGAGAAAGACGTAGTGGGCGGTGAAGCTTCGAGGTGGCGCTTGAGGTTGCGCTTACCGTTTTGCAAATGACTTTTTACCGTATTTAAGTCGTAGCCGGTTTCCTGGCTGATGTCGCGGTAGCACTTCTTTTCCAGAAAGAACAGCTCCAGACATCGTCGTTGACCTTCGGGAAGGGTACCCAAGGCGAGTTCGAGGGCTTGGAGGCGGGCTTCGGTGAAGGTGGCTTCGTCGGGGTCATCGTCCTGTAGATGCTCGGCCACCACCGATTCCATATCGGCCGCATCGGGAAAATGCAGCACTAAGGCGCCGCCTCGGTCGGGGCCGGGGCGTTGGCGGGCCCGCAGCACCATCAAACAATGATTACGGGCGGTAGCATGCAGCCAAGCCGGAAAGTTGTCTACTTCATGGCGGCGCAGCTTTTCCACCAACTGCTCGAAAAGCTGCATCACGGCGTCTTGCGCATCGGCGTCGCCGGGCCCTAGATACCGTCTGCAAATAGCAAACACTTCCGGCATGTGCCGCTCATAAAGCACCCCCAAGTCCGCCACCGCGCCGTGCTGACGGTAACGGGCCAGCAGCTCCTCGTCGGATAACTCAGTTGGCGACTTAGGACGGCGTTTGAAGAACATAGGACTACGCAGGCCTGACCCTGGTAGCCCTCCTTGGGCTTGCCAGCCGCTGGCTGCTCCGCCAAGATACGGCAGTTGCCGTTGCGACCAAGGGCAACAGTACCGCGCAGCTTCTGCTTCTGCGAACGAGTAGAGCGGGAAGCTTCGGACTACATTATTTGGCTTGGCGACTACCGCTTAATTGCACAGAGGTTTTATTGAATTGTCCGCTACGGCGAATCTTTCACTTAGAGGCCCTAGAGCACCCAAAAAGCCCGTTCGTTCCTGGCTGCCTACCGTAATTCGGCAGTATCTTGTTCCACTTTCGCCTGCGGTTTGCGGGTGTAATCTTTGGTTTTTCGTCTTTTCCTGGTGCCGTGCCACAGCCTCTAGCCGATACGCTGACCCACCTACGCGTGGGCAACCAGACTTTCCTGATCAACTTCTATCAGGACCACCGCGACGACTTTGCGGAGTGGGCGCGCCAGCACCAACAACTCGCCCGGCCCGCTGCCCACGAGCTGTTGCGCTCGGTGCTGGTCGAGTTCTACAACCAAGTGGCCGACGGCCGCCTCACCAAGCTCCCGCCCGACCTGCGTGCGCACGTGTACAGCATGGCCGAGGAACTGCCCCAAACGGTGACCACTACCGCCGCACTGCCCGCCGCCGAAGCCAGTCGGCGTCGCCGGCTGCTTGGCCTCTTCGGGCAACTCAGCTCCGACTGCCAGCAGGTACTGATGTTCTTTTACTTCCGCGGCTACAACTTCAAGAAGCTAGCCGGCAAGATGGGCTTCGCCAATGCCACTGTCGGCCGCATACAGAAGTCGAGCTGCCTGCGCCGCTTGTATGAAATGCACTTGCGGGCCGGTTGATGATTGTCGATTGTTAATGGTTTTACCAAGGATTTCTTACAGAGCATCAGTTCAATGCTATAATTCTTATTTTTTACCCTATTTGCCCACTAAAAAGTTAATAATCAATTATTAACAATCAGCAACCAACAACTCTTTCCATGGACCTGCGCCCTTATTTAGATGAACTGGAACGCTTTGCGGACGGGCAACTGTCGGAGGCGGAGCAGGAGGTATTTGAGCTGCGGCTGGCGCAGGACGAAAAGCTGAGCGCCGCGTACGAAGAATACGAGCAGTTCACGGCCGACCTGCGCTGGGTGGCCGGCCACGAAGCCCTCCGCCTCCGCCTCCGCAACCTCGACAAGCGCCTCGACGAGCGGCAAGTAGCGCTGGCTAGCATACAGAACCGCACCGCTACTACCCGCGTCCGGTGGGGTCTGGTAGCCGCCATTGTGGCCCTGGTGCTGAGTGTTGGGCTGTGGCTGCTGTTGCGCCCCCGCCCCCTCGATGCCGCCGAAGCCTGGACCCGCTACTACGTGCCCGATCCGGGCTTAACCGAAGTAGCCGCCCAAGCCACCAAAAGTCCGCTGCTGATTGATGCCATGCGCCAATACCGGGCCGGACACTATCAGGCGGCGCTGTACTCGTTGCGGCGCGTTTCCGCCGCCGCCGTTGCCGACGATACGCTGCAATACTACACCGGGGTAGCGCTGCTGCGGCACCAGGAAGCCGGCGCGGCCTGCAGCTACCTCACCCGCGCCACCCGGCAGCCCACTTCGGCTTTGGCCGGCAAGGCGCTTTACCATCTGGCTATGGCCCAGTGGCGCACCAGTCAGTTGCCGCAAGCGCGCACTAATTTGCAAACCGTCGCCACCGATCCACAAAATCCGTATCAGTTGCACGCTCAGCAAGTACTGCGTGCCAAGGTGCTGCTCCCCCACGACTAGTTGCGCGCCCGTCGTGGTGCTTCTGTGCTTGCGCGGCAGCCCCCAACGGTAGTTCTCTAGTCCTCTGATAGTATGCTCCCTGCTTCCACTCAAGCAGCTTCTGCCAGTGTCCCGGCTTTCATTAGCGTAGTAGTTCCTACCTACAAGGAAGTGGACGGCATTGGCCCGCTGGTGCGCTACCTCCAAGAGGCTACGCAGGGCGATAACGCCCTGGAAATCATAGTAGCGGATGCCGATAGTCCTGATGGTACGGCGGCGGCCGCGCGGCAAGCGGGAGCCCGCGTCGTGCAATGTTCGCGCAAGGGCCGAGCCACTCAACTCAACTGCGGGGCCCGCCACGCCACCGGCGACATTCTTTATTTTTTGCACGCCGACACCTACCCGCCGGTCGGCTTCAACCAGGAAATACGAGCGGCCGTGAAGCAGGGCAGCGGAGCCGGCTGCTACCGGCTGGCTTTCGACCACCCAAGCTGGTTTCTGAAAGTGAATGCCTGGTTCACGCGCTTCAGCTTGGAATTATTTCGCTTCGGCGACCAAAGCTTATTTGCTCGCCGGGAGTTGTTCAGCCAGATTGGGGGCTACCGGGAAGACATGCTCGTGCTGGAAGACCAGGAAATCACGCGGCGGCTCCGGCGCGTGGCCCCGTTTCAGATCCTGCCGGGCCCCATCGTCACCTCGGCCCGCAAATACCGCGAAAACGGCGTCTGGCGGCTCCAGAGCATCTACTACCTGATTACGATGCTGCATCGGCTTGGTGCCTCTCAGCAAAGCCTGGTAAACCTATACCGCACGATGATCCGGCAGGACAAGGTGTGAAGCAGTGAATTTTCTTACTTGGTAGGCAACTCGTAGCCTCTGGCTCGCTGACTATCCTGGTTACTTTTTACGCCGCCGTAAGGGATTTTGAATCAGCTCGTTGCCGATAAAATTTTGGCCGTTGGTGGCCTGGTATTGCTGATAGCGCTCGGCTTCTATCTTGCGCCGGTCCACAAAATAGAGGCCGCCGCGGAAGCCACGACGCCGCACCCACTGGTTGATGAGGAAGGCGTGGGTCTTCTCTAGCTTGTTCACGTCGCGGGCGGCTACACCGTATTCACCCTGGAAGTACAGCGTCGGGTTTACGGGGGTGCGCACGATGCTGGCCGTGTCGCCGCGGCGCAGGCGTTCGGTATCGGCCACCCATTTCCCGTTGATGATGTTCACGGCGGGGTAGGGCGAGGGGTTGCCCCACATAACGCGGCGCTGCGCCCCATTCACGTTGGCAAACCACGGCAAATGCGACATCACGAAGGCCGAAAAATAGGCGTAGGATACGGGGTCGTAGTTCCTCTCCCGAAACACCAACGTCACCTCCCGGCGCTCCGCCCGAATCAGGCGGCGTAACTCTTTCCGAAACCGCGAATCAGCTAAGTAGTCCAGCGCTTCGGCGAAATTATTGAACAGCAGGGTGAGGCCGTTGTAGTGCACTGCGCCGTGCAAGTAGTTGATGGCGTGCGGCATGCGACGGCGCGAGCCATGCGGAATCTCCGGCGTCGGCACCGATTTGCCGACCATGCCCGCCAGGAACTTGCCCACCTTGCTTACTATCACTTCATCGGCCTCGGGGGTGTAGCCGGCTTCCACCCACTGCGTACCCACGGTGGTCCGAAACACTAGGTTGCGCGGCCATACGGGTCCCTGCGCGTCCGGCATCTGCCCTGTCACCCACGGGTGCCCGGCCGCAAGCAGGCCGGCTGGCATTTTATGCATCGTTAGCAACCGCATTACATTCAGCGCGCCGCCCGTGTTGTGAATCAGGTTGCCCCGCACGATGTTCTGCACCAGAAAGACCCGCTCTTTCACCCAAGCCCGTTTCCGCAGCCGGGCCGGCGGAGTGGCAGCGGTGCGCAGGTGAGGCACCGGCATATTGGCGGGCAAGGCAGAGGCTTGAATATCAGGCATGAAGGCTAGAGTTAGGCAGGCACTTTTAGGCTACCTAAAGCTACACGAATTGCCGAGCTATTTTCGTGTGTGCACCCTTTGAATTAGGAAGACCGCAACAGCATCACCTAGGAGCGGACAGTCCCAAGAAAACCGTCCTGCTCATCTGGCATCCGCGGAGCCGGAGTCGAAGCATCTAGCTCGTATAGTAAACTCAACGAAGTATGCCAGATGCTTGCTGCGTCCGTATGACAATAGCATTACAACCTCAGCACGCGAGATGAGCAGGACGTGCTGAATTTCATGCAGTTAGCTATTGCGTTGTCCACTGTCCGTACAAGCTTAAACTAACTTCGTGAAAATAAGCTCGTTATCGGCGGGCAATTTCATAGGCTGGCTCGATGTTGCGTTGCAACGTCAGCTCGAAAGAGTCGAGGTTGAGGGCGGCTAGGTGGGCTAGTTCAGGGTTGTGGCGGTAGACGCAGCCAGTATCGAGGCCGATGGCCTGGGCTTTCACCCGGGCTTGACGCTGCACTTCCGCCGTGGGCGTGGGTACGTGGCCGTGCAGCAGGCGCCGGCCTTGCAGACGGGCCGCGTCGAAGGTGAATTGCTTGATGTTGAGCATAGTGTGCCAGTCGGTGCGCATCTGATCGGGGGGCAGGCGGAAGTTGTAGCCGGCATGTACCAGCGTAAAGCCTTCGATATCGAGCTGATAAGGCAGCTCGTCGAGCCAGGTGAGGTAGGGAGCCGGAATATCTTCGGGGCGGGTCACACCGAAGCTTTCCAGGGTGAGCGCACGGTCGGCGGCTGAGGCCCACGTGAGGTCGTGCTGGCCGCGGGCGGCGTCGAGCAGTTCTTGGTCGTGGTTGCCGCGCAGGCAATACACGCGAAGACCGTGTTTCGGCAGTGCCATCAGATAGTCGAGTAGGCCGCGGCTGTTGGGGCCCTTGTTGACGTAGTCGCCGAGCACAAACAGCTCATCTTCTGGCAGTAGCTTTAGCTCATGCTCCAGCAAGTGTTGAAAGGTTTGCAGGCAGCCATGCAAATCGGTGGTAACGTAGCGGGCCATACGTAGCGAGTAAGAACACGGAGACAACAAAAGAACAGTAGGCGTTGAACTGCCCCAATCAGCAGGTTACAAGCTCAACGACAGCAAGTTCATTTAAAAAAGAAAAAGCACCTTTCCGGGGTGGAAGGTGCTTTTCACTTGCTAACAACTCTTAGCTGTAAGGAGGCTTATCGAGCTCCGGCTTATCGAGGTTGCGGTTGGGGTGACGAGTACCGGCATCCTGCGCTTCCTGCTCAAGCCGGTCTTCGGTTTGCTCGTCCCGGTCGTTTACGGGCAAGTTACCGGCGGCTTTAGGCTGCTCAGATTGAGTGGGGCTGCCGTGGTTTTCCTTGGACTGGTGGTTGGTGTTATTGCTTTTGTAAGGCATGGCGTTTGGAAATTTGAGGTGAAGGTTGTGTCAGTGGCTGGTTGTGAGTTGCCCGTTGCCAGGTAGTTATCAAGCAGAAACCAAAACTGGCAATTGGCAACTCACAACGGGTAACTGACTACTGGTCAATTGCTGTGTCGGTGGCGGTGGGGTCAGTGAGGTCGGCGTTGGTACCTTGGCGAGCCAGCACGTCGTTGTTGGGCTGCGGCTGTTCCATCTGGCCCATCCCGACCCGAGAATCAGGGTCTTCCATTTCATCGAGGCCGGTGCGGGCGTCGTCGGCATCTAGCTCATCAACGGGGCGGCGGGCCTCGATACGGGTATCATCGTCGATGAGGTCCGGGTTGGGCATGTCTTGGTTGGCTTGCCGGTTGCGGCCCTGCTCGTCGGAGAGAATATTGTCGGGGGGTAGGGTCGTGGCGTCGGCGTTGCGGTTTTCACCGAGGGCCGTAATGCCGTTGGCCGTATCGGTGCCGTAGCCTTCGCGGCCCTCTCGGTTGCCGAAGCCACCGCGGGCATCTTCATTCTTGGGTGGGTCGCCGCCGGGCGTGATATGGCCAGCAGCCAACTCCTGGTCGGTAGTATCGTCGTTGATAACGCGGACGGGGCGATTCTTAGGGTCGATAGCCATAGGAGTAGTGTGCTCTTGATGGGGAGGTAGGAAAATACTATGTACTGTGGTTTGGGAGTTTGGGTTTAGGTTATGCGCCTCCATTTGCTTACCGGTATGTTTCTCTACAGGGGCGTAATGCTTGTCAACTGCTTGGCTTACTTTCGAAGGAAACCTTTTAAACCTCGCCTGCAATGCCTCCTACTCTACCACCCATCCGGTCAACTGAATCGCTACTCCAGCATCTTGCAGCGGAGGAGCCCGTAAAGTATTTGTTCTTTTGGGGCCACACCGGCCAGCCAGGAGCAGCAGTCGGCAAAGAGTGTTTCAGCCAATGGTATCCGGCGGCCTTCACGCTTGATGGCGACACCTACGCCACCGCCGAGCACTATGTGATGGCCGAAAAAGCCCGCTTGTTTGATGACGAAGCTACCCGCGCTGCTATTCTCCAGGCTCGTCATCCCAACGATGCCAAGAAGTTAGGCCGTGGCGTTCAGAATTTCGATGGTGCCCGTTGGGAGGCGGCGCGCTTCAACATTGTAGTCCAGGGTAATGCCGCCAAGTTCAGCCAGCACCCGGCGCTACAAGAGTTTCTGTTGCAAACCAGGCCCCGCGTGCTGGTAGAAGCTAGCCCGGTAGATGCCATTTGGGGAATAGGGCTAGCGCAAGACAGCCCCCACGCTAACAACCCCACGGAGTGGCAGGGCCTCAACCTGTTAGGCTTTGCCCTAATGGAAGTGCGGGAACAGCTGGCGGCGTAAGACAGAAAAACGTTATACTGAAGCTGGCACCCGCGAAGCGGAGCATCGTCGAAGTATTTCGCTCGAATCGTTGCCACGGTAAGGGCGTTTGCCACCTTAGCCAGACGCTTCGCCAAGCGGGGCCAGCTAGGCTTGGCGGCCTTCTCCGTCCCCTCTACCTTCTAACTTTATCCCCTCTCTACCTCATGTGGATTGAACACGACAATGCCCTCACGCGCACCTTCCGGTTTCCTGACTTCAAGGCGGCCTTCGCTTTCATGACCGACGTAGCCGAGGCGGCCGAGCAACTCGACCATCATCCGTGGTGGGCCAACGAGTACAGTACCGTCGAGTTTCGGCTGCGTACGCACGACGCCGGCAATACCGTCACCAAGCGCGACCATCGGCTAGCCGAAGCCATTGATGAGCTGGCTACCAAGCATGGCGCTGTGGTGAAATAGTGAGGTGGTGAGTAGTGAGTTTGACGTTCGACCTGCGCCAACTGCGCCACTTGGGCAGGTCGAACATCGAACTCACCACCTCACCATTTCACTATTTCACCACCTCACCTCCTCCCCTCAAACACGTACCTTTGCGCCTATGTCGGAACCAGCTGCTACCCTGCTCTACTTAGTGCCCACTCCTATTGGTAACCTCGAGGATATTACCCTACGGGCTATCCGGGTGCTCGGCGAGGTGGATACGGTGCTGGCCGAAGACACCCGTACCAGCGGCCGGCTGCTGCAACACCTGGGGCTGAAAAAGCCGATGCTCAGCTACCACCTTCACAACGAGCACCAGCAAGTGCAGCGCCTGCTGGAGCGGCTCTCAACAGGCGAAACCATGGCGTTGGTATCAGATGCCGGCACGCCCGGAATTTCCGACCCTGGCTTTTTGTTGGTAAGAGAATGTCTGGCTAAGGGCTTGAAAGTGGAATGCTTACCGGGCGCCACGGCGTTCGTGCCAGCGCTGCTGAAGTCAGGCTTCGGGGCCGAGCGGTTTTCGTTTGAAGGATTTCTGCCGGTGAAGAAAGGTCGCCAGACCCGCTTGCGTGAGCTTGCCTTGGAAACCCGCACCCTGATTTTCTACGAGTCGCCGCACCGCATTGTGAAGACGCTAGAGCAGTTGGCCGAGGTGTTGGGGCCGGAGCGGCCGGCTTCGGTGAGCCGGGAGCTGACCAAGCTGTTCGAGGAAACCGTTAACGGAACTTTGGCGGAGCTGGCTACCAACTTCGCGGCTCGCGCCAGCATCAAAGGAGAAATAGTGTTAGTAGTTCAAGGCCGCAAAGATTCTAAAGAGGACCTTAAAGAAGAGCGTCGTGCTGACTAAAAAGATTATACCTACTCCGGTAGTAGCCGGTGGGGCCGAATTAACCCCGATTCGTTTGGCTGCCGGGCAGCCTGCCTTGTTGGCTTTGCTGGGAGCCGGGCTGCTGTGGCTAGGCTGGCCGGTACACCCGGCCCCACTATCGGCGCTGGCGGCCGTGCTGCTGGTGGCGTGGGTGCCGTATCTGCGGATGGAGCAGTTGCTGGTAGCACGCGGCGTTAGTGGCTGGAAGGTGTTTCGCTACACGTATTTGCTGCTGGTGCTCTGGAATGCCTTCACCACGTGGTGGGTGAGTTTCAGCACCTTAGGCGGCGGTATTGCGGCCGTTGTGCTGAACGCGCTGTTGATGTGCATTCCCACCATGGCATTTTATCACACCAAGCGGCTGGCTGGACCGAAGCTCGGCTACCTCTCCCTGCCCATCTACTGGATTGCCTTCGAGCAGCTACACCTGCATTGGGACCTGACCTGGCCCTGGCTTACCCTCGGCAACGGCTTCGCCCAAGCCAACCAATGGGTGCAATGGTACGAGTACACCGGCTTCCTGGGCGGTTCGCTGTGGATATGGGTGGTAAGTGTTCTGGTGTTCCACGCTTGGTTCGGTTTCCAGAATACTAGTACTACTCCTAACAACTCAACATCTGTTCTACATCGGCCCGATGCAGCTCCGCTTGGCCGGCCGCTGGCCACCCGTTGGCTGGCACCGATACTAGCCGTGCTGCTGCCCGTGCTGGCTTCTTACCTCATCGGGGCAACCTATCAGGAGAAAGGCGAAACGGCCGAGGTGCTTGTGGTGCAGCCCAACGTCGACCCGTTTCTGGAGAAGTTCAGCAGCAACCCCAACTTTATTCCCTACGACGCGCAGCTGAGCCGCCTCATTGGCCTGACCGAGCAGCAGCTTACGCCGCAAACCCGACTGGTCCTCTGGCCCGAAACGGCACTAGAGGAAACGTATCTAGAGCAGAATTTCGAGTCGAACTTTAAAGTGGTGCGCCTGCGCGGCTGGCTGCGGCAGCACCCTGGCGTCGAGCTGATTACGGGCATGACTACCGTCAAAATGTATGGCAACAGCAAAGAAGCGGCGACACCGACGGCCCGCTTCCGCGACGACCTAGGCTACTACGACGTCTTCAACACGGCGGCGCATTTCACCAGTGCTACGGCTCCGGTTACATTCTACCACAAGTCCAGGCTGGTGCCGGGCGTGGAGAAGGTACCGGTAGCGCTTACCAAGCTCATTGCCAACATCGACTTGGGCGGTACCGTGGGCTCCTACGGCAGTCAGGACCAGCGGACCGTACTTAAAACCAATACGCCGGCGTTGCGCCTGGCCCCGTCTATCTGCTACGAGTCGGTGTATGGCGACTTCATGGCCGAATACGTCAAGAACGGCGCCACCCTCATCGGCATCATCACCAACGACGGCTGGTGGAGCGACTCGCCCGGCCACAAGCAGCACTTCCAGTACGCCACCCTCCGCGCCATCGAAACCCGCCGCGACATTGCCCGCTCTGCCAACACCGGCATCTCGGGTTTCATCAACCAAAAAGGCGAAGTCCTGACGCGCACCGAGTGGTGGGTGCAAGCCGTTAGCCGCCACGCCGTGCATCTCAACCAAGAGTTAACCTTCTATGTGCAGCACGGCGACCTAATAGGCCCTGCCACGCAGGTGTTAGCGGTGTTGCTGCTGGCATTTGTGCTGGTGCGGCGGTTTAGCAGAGGCGTGGCGTAAGGGTTGCTTGTCATTCCGACGCAGGAGGAATCTGAGTTAAGCCGTTTAAAGATTGTACTCAGATTCCTCCTGCGTCGGAACGACAAAAAGCCTTTTCGTACGAGCTAGGATCTTTGTTAGTACCTAATTCACTCACTTAATCTTGTGATTCATCTACGGCACCAGCCACCGCTTCTGCCATTTCGCCTTATGGATTTCAACCAACTCAGCTTTCAGTTAGCCGCCGTTACCCGTCACGCGGGCCAGTTTATTCGTCAGGAAGCTGCCACCTTCGACCGGGGGCGCGTCGAAACCAAAGGCCTGCACGACCTGGTATCGTACGTTGACAAGGAAACGGAAAAGCTGCTCGTAGCCGGGCTGCGGGAGCTACTGCCCGAAGCGGGCTTCATCACCGAGGAAGGCACTGAAGGCGCCGTGCAAGCCGACGAATACAACTGGATTATCGACCCGCTCGACGGCACCACCAACTTCGTACACGGCCTGCCCTGCTACTCCGTCAGCGTGGCCCTAATGCACCACCAAGAGTTAGTTGCCGGTGTTGTGTATGAGGTAAACCGCGACGAATGCTTCCGCGCTGCCCTCGGCGCCGGGGCCTTCTGCAACGAAATTCCTATCCGCGTCAGCGACATTCCTACGCTCGGCGGCTCCCTGGTTGCCACTGGTTTTCCTTACTCGCAGTTCGGCCAGCTCAACACCTACTTGCAGCTACTAGGCGCCTTCATGCAACGCTCGCACGGTGTCCGCCGCTTTGGTTCCGCTGCCGTCGACCTGGCCTACGTAGCCGCCGGCCGCTTCGAAAGCTTCTTCGAGTTCAACCTCAACTCCTACGACGTAGCCGCCGGCATCCTGCTCGTACGCGAGGCCGGGGGCCGCGTCACGCAGTTTCTGGAAGATGGCGACCCTGTTTTCGGTCGGGAACTGGTGGCCAGCAACGGCCACATCCACCAGGAAATGCAGGATACGATTCGGGAGTTCTGGAAATAGCTCGTTATTCGTTTTTGGTTGCTCGTTTTTGGTTTTTCGCCTTGAAGGCCATTTTCGTTTAAACTGTCCGTCGAAAAACCAAAAACGAGCAACCAAAAACGAACTTCAGTAGTTTTGCTGTCATCATGTGGATTCAGACGCTCATTATTGTTCTGCTTTTTGCCGGGGCTTCCTTTTATGTAGGACGCATTTTCTGGCGGGCCTTTTTCGATAAAACCTCGACAGGATGCGCAAAAGGCTGCGGTGGCGCTTGCGGCACCATCGACGTCGATAGGCTGCAACGCACGATTGAGGCCGCGGCTAACCGGGGCGCGAAGTAGCTGCACATTTCACTTTCCATATTTTTGGCAACCTGCCCCCGTACTGGCTCCGTATAGCCGGTACGGGGGTTTATTTTAACGCCCTTTTAATGCTTCAGCTTTTCAACCGAACTCTACCATCATGCAAGACAAAGAAGAAGAACGCTCACTCATGAAAGTGGAAGAAAAGCTCAACAAGGATGGTTTCACGGCAGATTTTCGCGTGTCCGACGGCCGCCTGCATACCATCAGTGAAGAGCGGAGCAAGAGCTATGCCCCCAACGAAGTAGTGATTGTGGACTTCTACCGCTTCGAGGGCGAGAGTGACCCCGACGATATGTCTATCCTGTATGCCCTGGAAACTTCCGACGGTATCCGGGGCACCATCTCCTCGGCCTACGGCACCTACGGCGACTCCGACGCGCTTGACTTCCTCAAACAGGTAGAAGACCTCGGCAAGAACCTCAAGAAAGACCACAAGTAAGCTTGTCTTTCGTTTGCCATAACCTTTACAGCGTGCGCCCCGAAGCAATTCGGGGCGCACGCTGCCGTTTCTGCCCCTCCCAATCTCGACCACAGCCATGAAAACCAACCTGCCCACCCACCCCCTGCGCACCGCCTCCGACCTCGATCCGCTGATGCAAGCCATTGGCGATGCGCGCATTGTGCTGCTCGGTGAAGCCTCGCACGGCACCGCTGAGTACTACACGTGGCGCGCCACTATCTCGAAGCGGCTCATCCAAGAGAAAGGCTTTCAGTTTATGGCCGTGGAAGGTGACTGGCCCGACTGTTTCGAGGTGAATGCCGCCATCAAGAAAGACGAAGTGACGTACGGCGCGGTGCCCGAACTGCTGCGCACCTTCAACCGCTGGCCCACCTGGATGTGGGGCAATTGGGAAATTGCGGGCCTCGTGGAGTGGCTGCACGCCCACAACCGGCGCCAGCCCATCGAGCAGCGGGTAGGCTTCTATGGGCTCGATGTCTATAGCCTGTGGGAATCGTTGCAGGAGATTATGCACTACGTGGAAAAGCAGGGCCACGGGGCCGTGCAGGCGGCGCAGCGGGCCTTCCAGTGCTTCGAGCCCTACGGCAACGACCCGCAGGAATATGCGCAAGCCATTGCCTACGTTTCCGACGATTGCCAGGACGAGGTGAACGAGATGCTGCGTGCTCTGCGCAAACAAACTGCCAACCAGCAGCCCGACGGCCTAGCCGACCGGGAAACCACGTTCGCGGCCGACCAAAACGCGCTGGTAGCCGTGAATGCCGAGCGCTACTACCGGGCTATGCTGCGCGGCGGCTCTGCCTCCTGGAACGTGCGCGACAACCACATGATGGAAACCCTCACCCGCCTCCTCGACCTGCACGGCCCCGACAGCAAAGCCATCATTTGGGAACACAACACCCACGTCGGCGACGCCCGCTACACCGACATGCGCCGCGAAGACATGGTGAACGTCGGGCAGCTAGCCCGGGACGCCTACGGCCGTGAAAACGTGTTTATTGCGGGTTTCGGCTCCTACGAGGGCTCCGTTATTGCGGGCAAAAAATGGGGTGCTTCCCCCGAAAAGATGACCGTTCCCGCCGCCTCGCGCGACTCTTGGGAAAACCGGCTCCACCAGCAGCTAGCTGGCGACGATGCCCTGCTGCTTTCCTCGGAATTGCATGAGTATAAGGAACTCCAGCAACCCATTGGCCACCGGGCCATCGGCGTGGTGTATCGCCCCGAGTTCGAGCGGTTTGGCAACTACGTGCCCTCCATCATTCCCGACCGGTACGATGCTTTCCTCTTCATCGATCAAACGCAGGCTCTCCACCCCCTCCCCACCCACGTCAACGAGCACAACCCTCCCGATTTGTACCCCTCGGGGCAGTAAGGTGAGGTGGTGAATGGTGAGGTGGTGAAAGGTGAAGTTGTGAGCCATAAG
>NZ_DASVSY010000064.1:0-29504 GCF_036387835.1 Hymenobacter sp.
TCCTGTGTCAGCACGCGAGATGCTGCGGCTGCGCCTCTGCAGGACAGTTGCTTTTAGGCAGACGGCATAAGCAAATACACGTCATCTGCCGCGAAATCCACTGTAATGAATACTTTTGTTTGATGACTCCTTCCAGCACCCACAGACACCAGCTTATCCTGCAACGCCTGCAAGACCAGAAGCACGTTGATGTCCTCGATCTGTGCGAGGAGTTGAAGGTTTCGGCGGTTACGATTCGGAAGGATTTGAAACTACTGGAAGAGAAAGAGCTTCTCTTTCGCACTCACGGCGGCGCGTCCCTTGAAAACCCGTACATCAAAGACCGGCCCGTCAACGAGAAGGAACTGCTGTATGTGGACGAGAAAGTTCGCATTGCGGCGGCGGCGGCGCAGCTTATCAGCGCGCAGGAAGCGGTAATTATGGCCTCGGGCACAACGATAGTGGCTTTGGCCCGCGCCCTCCCTCCTCACCTTCCCCTCACGGTCATTACATCGGCGCTGAATGTGGGCCTGGAACTGCTGCACCACCCCGAAATTGAGGTACTGCAGCTCGGTGGCTATTTGCGCCACAGTTCTTCGTCGGTTACCGGGCCGCAGGCCGAGCAAGTGCTGGCTGATATTTCCTGCCAGAAGCTTTTCTTAGGCGTCGATGGCATCGACCTGGATTTCGGCCTTACCACCACCAACTCCGGCGAGGCTCACCTCAACCAAGCCATGCTGCGCGCCGCCCAAGAAACCATTGTGTTAGCCGACTCCTCGAAATTCGGCAAGCGCGGCTTCGGCCGTATCTGCGGCCTCGACCAAGTCCACCGCATCATCACCGACCAAGGCATTTCCGCACAGGACGCCAAGCGACTAGAGGAAAAAGGTATTGCGTTGACTATTGTGTAAACTAAGAACTGGTTAGAAGTATTTGAGATATCATGCTGACAACAACAAGTATTGGGCTTAGTGACATCAGAACGATGTAGAGACGCGACACTTCGCGTCTCGTCGTTGAACGAGCGGAGCTGTGCATCCTTAACAACGTCAGCAACGCCGAGACGCGAAGTGTCGCGTCTCTACAACCGGCTAACGAAGCGGTAGAAATTCTTCCTCTCGTCACAGCATAACAGACGCAAGTCGTCAGCTATTATCAACCATCTTTAGCCCCTGCTCAGCTGAGTTGGGAAACTAGCTCTTTAGGCTTCTAAGCTTAGCACTGACAGCTTAGGAAACCACTACTTCGCTACTATCTTCTCTTCAATTTTCTGCGTGAGCAGGTCGACATCGGTGATTTTTGAAGGAAACCATACGGTCATTTCGCCTTTGCCGCGGTTGGCCCACGCGTAGTAGGGAATGGCGGTTAGGGTTTGCTGCACGGTGCTGATGGCGTTGTTGGCGGCGTCCACTTTCACGACGGGCACGGTGGCGGTTAGCTCGATGATGCCGTTGAGCACGTCGGGCTTGAAGGCGGCGGTGAAGCTAGTGGAGGCCGGCACGATGATGTTGCTGGTTTTGCCGGCGTTGTCGGTCCATTCGGCGCAGTACATGAGGGGGCCGCGCTGGAGGGCCACTTTGCCGGCATCGTCGCGGACGTTGGGGTTGGCTACCACTTGGCGCACTTCCATGGGCAGGGCCACCTCTACTACATCGTTTTTGCGCCACTTGCGGGCCAGCACGGCGTAGCCATTCTTGACGGTGTAAGTCAGCGGCTTGCCGTTTACCTTGATGCTTACTTGCTGGCTGGAGGGTGCGGCGAAAGTGTAGAGGTCTGATGGCAAGGCCTCGTTGCGGGCCCAACCGGGGAGGCGCACCAGCAGGTTGAAGTCGGCAGCGGCTTTGGGGTCTACCGTGAACTTCAGGTCGCCGTTCCAGGGGTAGTTGTTTTGCTGCGTGATACGAACGGGCTGCTTCCGCACGTTCAGGTCGGTGCTGCCGTTGATGAACAGGTTGACGAACACGTCGTTGTCTTTCTGCGCGTACACATAGCCCGGCAACGACGGGAAGAGCCGCGCCAGATTGGTGGGGCAGCACGAACACTCAAACCACCCTGCCCGCGCCGGCTCCGATTCTTTAAAGACGGCGCTGTTCTTGATTTGCATGGCATTGGAGTAGAAGAAGGACTTACCGTCCAGCCCGACCCCGGAAATCAGCCCGTTGTAGAGCACTTTCTCCAGCACATCGATATACTTCGAGTCGCCGTGGAGCTGGAACATGCGCTGGTTCCAGTACACGTTGGCGACCGAGGCGCAGGTTTCGTTGTAGGCCGTCGTGTTGGGCAGCTCGTAATTGCCGCCGAACCGCTCCCCGCCCGGCACGGCGCCGGTGCCGCCCGTCACGTAGAGCTTCTTGCTCACCACGTTGTTCCAGATGGAGTCCACGGACGCGAGCATGCGTTTGTCGCCGGTCAGGGCGGCTACGTCGGCCATGGCCGAGTACAGGTATTCGGCGCGCACGGCGTGGCCCACCGCTTCTTTTTGCTCGTACACCGACTTGTCGTCCTGCCAGTACGAGCCATTTTTCCACGGGTCTTTGCTCTTGGGATCGTAGCCGGTATACTTGCCGCGCTGTTCCAGAAAGAACTTGGCCGTGCTTAGGTATTCCGGTTTGCCGGTTACGCGGTAAAGCTTCACCAAGCCCATTTCCACTATCTCGTGGCCGGGCGCGACGCTGCGCTTGCCGGGGCCGAACACCAAGCACACCAAGTCGGCATTCTTCAGGGCGATGTTGAGCAGGTTTTTCTTACCGGTGGCTTCGTAGTGCGCTACTGCCGACTCGTAGAGGTGGCCGGAATTGTAGAGCTCGTGGCTTAGCTCCCGCTCCTTTTCCCACCGGGCGTTGCCGGCCCACGCGTGCGGATGCGCCGGGTCAATGGTGCGGGCCGTGTAGAGGTAGCCGTCGGGCTCCTGCGCCTTGCCCACTTTCTCAATTAGCGCATCGATATAGCTCTCCAGCTTTTTATCGGGATACAAGCTCAACGAATACGACGCACCCTCAATGGTCTTGTAGATGTCGGTGTCGTCGAAGGGAAAGGTGGTGGCGAACTTGCCCGACTTGGCTGCGGCCATCTCGAAGTTCTTCACCCGGTTGGTGGCCTCGCAGCGCTCAAACGAGGCGGGAATGGTTACGTCAGTGTTGGTTTTCAGGCGCGGCAGCCAGAAGTTATCGGCCAGCTTCACCTTGGTGAAATTCACTGCCTGAATCGGGTAATCGGTGCGTTGCTGGGCGGTGGCGGTGGTTAGCGTACCGGCTAATGCCGCAAGCAGGAATTTGGAATGTAGCATAGTTCTTGGGGCCGGGGGTTGTTCTTACATTTTTAGCCCGCAGAGGGCGCAGAGGGTTACGCTGAAGACGCAGTGTTCTAACGGTACAAGCTAAAACTTATACTGCACTTACTTCCTAATGCTGTAGTCTGCTTCGCCGTTCACGCAGAGCCTCACCCCCTAGCCCCCTAACTAGCTTTAGAAGAGCTAGTCTGGCTATCTAACTAGGAATCTACTGTTTAGAACTAGTTCCCCCTTTCAACAATGTCGCGCATCAAGCGAGGAAGGGGGCTAGGGGGGAGGCTCCGCGTGAACAACCTAACCGCACCTACTTCTTAGCCGATATCCGGTATAGGCCGGCGCCGTGCCGACGGATGAAAGGTGCAAACTCGCCGGTGAACTCCCCTACCGTTTTGCCGGTCCACAGATTGCGCACGGTGCAGGCCGACGAAAAGCCAAGTTGCTGCAAAGGCACCACAACGCGCGACGAATCGGACGGAGCAGGTGTGTAGGGATTCTTCGTGAAGATCAGGCAGTTGATGGTGCCGCCAGTGTTTTGGTTGACGGCGGCTTTGTCAAGACCGGCGGTGGTTTTGAACCGGGTGTACCCGGCGGGCAAGTCGTATTCGATCAGCGAGTTGGAATGCGTTCCGATGCCATCCGGATAGGTTTTGCCACCCACAGAAAGCTCGCCGCCCGATACGCTCTTGTTGACCGTAGACTTCCCCCAACCCGCCGATGCCTCTTTCCAGGGAATAGCACTCAAGGATACCGTTTTGCTGCCGTTGACCAGCGTGGGCGCCAACCAGTCGGCGTGGTCCCAACCGGTGTCGTCGCCGCCGTTGCGCACGTTTAAGTAGAGCTTAGTTACGCCGGTGATGTCGATGTCGGCGGTTTTACTTTGGTTGGGCGTTTGGCGGGTAATCAGGCCGCTCGACCACGCGGCGGCACTTTCGGGCAGCAACTCCTGGTCTTGGGCGTTGAAGACGGCCAGGTACTTGTCGCCGGTTTTGGGGTCGTCGGCGGTCCAGGCTACCAAGTCGTTTTTGCGGAACAGCTGGCGGTTTTTGGTGCTGCTGCTGTGCATGGCCAGCACTTCTTTGTTGGTCAGCAACGAGAGAGTGAAAGCATCGTTACTCGGCAAGTCGCCGCCGAACATCAACGGCGAACGGAAGATAGACCACAACGACATCAGGGTGTACTGCTCGTCGTGGGTGAAGCGCGTCATCCGGTCGTCGCCGCGCTCGGCCCGGATGCCAAGCCGGCCCATGGGCAGCATATCGGCATCAGGCCACGCCCCCGTCATACTATACGGCGACCACCGGTTGCACACCTCGAAGTGCTCTTTCAGCTGCTCCCAACTGTCCCAAAAGTCGCCGACGGTGCGCCACATGTTGGTGTTGGCTTGCACGTGCTTGGCATTGGCAATCGGCGTTTCACCGGGCGAGGTACTCAGCACAATCCGGCGCCCCGACAAGTCGATGGCCTTCCGAATCATTTCCACTTCCGGCGCGTGGTACGGCGACGACAAATCATCGACTTTCACGAAATCCACGCCCCACGAGGCGTAGAGCTTGAACAACGAGTTGTAGTACTCCTGCGCGCCCGGCTTGCCGGCCACCACCGTGTACATGTCGCGCAGCCAGGTCCCCTGCCCTTCTTTGGTGTAGATATCGGCGGCCGTGGCTTTGCTGCCGAGGATGGGCAGCTTGCGGTTCACGGCCACTACCGGCACCCCGCGCATAATGTGAATCCCGAACTTCAGGCCCTTGGCGTGCAGGTAGTCGGCCAGCGGTTTGAAGCCTTTGCCCCCGGCGGCCGAAGGAAACCGGTTTGGCGCCGGAGTAAAGCGCCCATACTGGTCGATATTGAAATCCGGATCTTTCTCGTTGTAGCCGTGTGCGGTGTCGTTGCCTACGTACCAGCGAATATCCACCACCACGTAGTCCCAACCGCTGCTCTTCAGGTTTTTAGCCATGTAATCGGCATTGGCTTTCACCTCGGCTTCCACTACGGTAGGGCCGTAGCAGTCCCAACTGTTCCAACCCATAGGCGGCGTGGCAGCCCACTGGTGAAAGTCGGTTTTAGCGGCGGTTTTGGTTTGGGCCATGGCCGGTGCAGCCGCAGTGCCTAACAGCGCAGCCGACACTACCGACTTGTGCAAAAGATTCATAAGCAACAGGTTTTCAGCAATGTAATAAAGAACGTCATGCTGAGCGAAGCCGGAGGCGTAGTCGAAGCATCTCGCGTGCTGATGCAGAAGTAGTAACTAAATTTACCATTCTAGCGAGATGCTTCGACTACGCCTCCGGCTTCGCTCAGCCTGACAATACCATTGCAACATCAGCACGCCAGATGCTCCGGCTTCGCGGACGCCATATGCTCAGCATGACGTTCTTATGGTAGGCAGTCCTTTAGTGGAAATCTACTTTCTGCGTAAATATCCCTTGCGCGCTGCTTATCCGCACCATGTACAGTCCTGCTGGTAAACCCGTTTCCACTGGCAACTCGCGCTGACGAGCATACGTCCGTTTGTAGACCTGCCGGCCGACGGCATCGGTAAGTGTCACCGTTACGTCGCCGCTGGAAGCTACTTCTCCTAACGCTACCGTGAACTGCCCGCCGGACGTTGGGTTGGGGTACACGCTGATTTGACTGGATGAGGCGCTAGTCGTAGCCAGGGCCGTACGAGCGGCCGCGGCCGGCGCAATAGTCCACCGCTGGCAGTTGTTGGCCAGGTAATCGTAGAGCGCGAGCTGTGTGCCCGCCGTAGCCGAGCAGCCCGGCACCTCTACCACCCGGTTGCCATTCACCGACGACAGCACATAGCTGCCGGTGTTGGTTCGCTCGATTTTGAATTTCTGACTGGCCCCGCCGGTGTAATTGTTGAGTTGCAGCTTACCGCCGTTGTTGGGGTTGTTGGCTGCTACTTCCACGCTCAATCCGGCGCCGAGCACTGAGTTGATGCGGTACTCGCCGTTGCCCACGGGCACGAAGGTGAACTGTTGGCAGTTAGCGCCTGTTTTGTCGCCCTGCGACACCATTTGAAACTGTGCCCCCGTGCACCCCCACGCATCCCACGATTTTGCCGTGCTTACGTTGGTGAGCGTGTAGCGGCCCGTTGGCAGCCAGTCGCGGGTAATGAACGGCCAGTTGGCGCCGTCCCAGCCCAGGTTGCTTACCGAGAGGCGAGCCCGACCGTTTTGGTTGGAATCATAGTAGTGGTGGGTGAAGTAATTGGCGCCATTTTCTACGAACAGCCCCGCGTGACCCGGCCCCACGTAGTTGCCGGAAGTAGCAATGAGGGTAGTGCCGCCGTTGCGGTACAAATCAACCCCACTCTTGTCTAGGTAAGGGCCCGTAACGCTGGTTGAGCGGCCCACCTGAATATAGTAGGTGCTGCTAGAGCCCCGGCAGCAGGCGCCTTTGTTGATGAACAGGTAATAGTAGGAACCGCGCCGCACGATGTAGGGTGCTTCGCTGCCGCTGCTGCCGCCGCCGTTACCGGCTATCCAGTTGAAGCTGGTGCCGGAGCGTTTGCCCGTAGTGCCATCCAGCTTGATGATGCCCAAACCCTGAAAAAACGACCCATAGGTCATCCAGAGCCCGCCGCTGGCATCCGTCACAATGGCCGGATCGATGGCGTTGATGGCGCTGCCGCTGCCGCTCGATACCACTTCGCCCTGATCCACCCAATTGTAGTTGGGGTTGGCCGGGTCGAGCGTGACGTTGGTAGCCAGGCCGATGGCCGACACGTTAGAGCCAAACGTGGAGCAGGAGTAGTACAGATAGTACTTCCCGTTGCGGTAAATGCATTCCGGCGCCCAATACTCGCCCTGGAAGTTAGGTACCCGCCCCGCAATCCAGGAAGGCCGGCTACCGTTAAACACCGTGCGCGAGCCGGATTGCCAGTTGACCATGTCGGTGGAATACATGGCATAAATGTCCTTGCCAGTCGTGAAAACCCAATACCGGTTGCCGTCCTTGATGATGCTCGACGGATCGTGGCAGTTGTCGTTGCCTTGCAAGGCGTATGCCTGTGGTTCGGCCAGCAGTGTCAGTAGCACCAGTAGCACGGCCGCGCCCAAACGCTGGCTGAAGTGCATTGCTGCAGTGCGGCAGCTCACTGAACCGACTCCAGCAAAGCATCTTTTCAAGGCTGTAGCAAGCCTATAGGTAGAAGTTAAAGATTCTTTCATAAATGTGGGAATTGGTTGGTGGAAAAATGAAGTGGGAGGAAGTAGTGAGGTATGAAATCGATTGTGTACTAGACTACAAAAAAGGTTACAGCTTCTGAATAAGCTGTAAATGAGGGGATTTAATACCACACAAACGATTGTGCACCTTTGTCATAAATAACCCCTTTGGCTAAAGGGGTTATTGATATAATTAAATAAACAAAAAAGCGGAGTAGCTAGCTAGGCTACCCCGCTTAATGTCAAAATTATGTTGCTTAGCGCTTACCCGGAATCCGGAGCACCGTGAACGAATTCGGAGCCAGCGTATAGCTTACCGTAGCAGATGATACTTTGAACTGCTCTTCCTTCGGAGCCAGCTTCATGGGTTCATTCAGGCTATTCACCGCCTGCAAATCATTGCTGGCTAACACAATGGCCTTGGCTGTTTTGCCCATGTTCTTCACCCCGGCCAGGTTTAGCTTCACCGGCCGCGCTTCCGTGGAATAGTTAACCAGCTTCACGATGATGTCGCCGGCTTTGTCATCGGCCACCGAGCTGACGAATAGGTTATCGGTGCCGTTCTTGGCATTGCCTGGCATTTGGACGGGGAGCATAGTCGTGCCCGCGTTGGTGCTGTACATCTTCTGCACGTAGTAGTTGGGCGTGCCGTACGACTTCAGGTTGTCAAACCAAATCATGTCGGGCGTCCACTGCCAGGCATCTACGTGCGCGAAGAGCGGGGCGTACGACGCCATCTGTACTACGTCGGCGTTGCGCTCCAGACCCGTCATGAAGGCGGCCTCCGAAATAGCGCAGTCCCAACTGTTCTTGTTATCAGGGCTGGCAATGGCTACGCTTTGGGCAGCATACTCACCGGCGAAGATTTTCGGACCCGTGCGCGGATAGTTGTCGTAGCGGCCCACGTTTTGGCGGAACCACTCGGGCTTGGCGTAGTAGTGCTCGTCTATAAACTCGGCTTTCAACACGCCTAGGCGCTTGGAAGCCGCCTCAAACAGTGGCCCGTCCGGGCTCGGGCCCGCGCTGCTCACAATTTGCATGTCGGGGTACTTGGTTTTGATGGCCTTGGCAAATGGCTCGTAGCGCTCCAGGTACTGCGGGCCCCACTGCTCGTTGCCGATACCAATCTTTTTCAGGTTGAACGGCGCCGGGTGGCCCATTGCGGCCCGCTTGGCACCCCATGTGCTGCTAGTCGGGCCGTTCGCAAACTCAATCAAATCCAGAGCGTCCTGAATAAAGGTTTGCAGCGTCGGCTCTTCGGTCACGGCCTGCGCGTTGCTCGGATTCGGCCCCGAAGCGCTGAGCGGAGCCAATTCCGCGGAGTTGAACTGACAGGCCATGCCTACGTTGAGAATCGGCAGCGGCTCGGCTCCGATGTCCTCAGACAACTGGAAATACTCGAAGAAGCCCAAGCCAAACGACTGGTAGTAGTCGGGTGTGAACTTGTGGTTGAACTCGGTGTTCCAGCGGTTGATCAGCGGTACGCGGCTAGCCACGTCGCCAATGGTTGACTTCCACTGGTACCGTTCTTTCAAGGTCCGGCCCTCCACGATGCAGCCACCGGGAAAGCGCAGGAAGCCGGGCTGCATGTCTTTGAGCAGCTGCACCAGGTCGGTGCGGAGGCCGTTTTCGCGGTTCTTCCAGGTGTCTTTCGGAAACAGCGACACCACATCGAGGTCCACCGTACCGGCACCTTCCATCGTAATTTTCAAGCGAGCCCGCGGGGCGGTAGTGGTAGGCTTGATGACGGCGGTGTATTTTTTCCATTCGCCGGTGAGGCCGGTGATTTTGGTTTGCCCTAACACAGCTCCTGAAGGTGGCGCCTCTGGCCCTGCTCCTCTCGTGCCTTGCTGCTCTAGCGTGATGTTGAGGCCGCTCACGTTGCCGGGTCCCTTGCGGGCATATACCGTGAACGTGTACTCGCCGCCCTGCTTCACACCCATGCCGCGGAAGCCTTCGTTCAGGAAGCCTGCCTCCGGACTAGCCGTAGCGGCCGTCATGCGCAGGAAGTGGTTGTTGGTGGCGCTGATGGGGTTTTGGCTGGAAACCACATAGGTTTCTAGGGCCGCAGCGCCCCGAATGGCGCGCCAGCCAATGAGGTGGTCATCGGTTTCAAACGACTTGTTTTTCACCAGCTCCGGGTACAAACCGCCGTCGGCGGCGAAGTTGATGTCCTCGAAAAACAAGCCGTACATCGTCTTGGCGATGGGCGCACCGGGCTTGTTTACTTGCACCGTGATGGTGCCTGACGCGGCAGTGCCCTGCGCCAGTGCGGTGTTTCCTGCAACGGTGCCAAGAAACACCATGGCGGACACAATCGATTGTGAATTAAGAAGCCTACGTTTTGACGTCATGTGCGGGAATTTAAATATGCCGTAGCGGGGAATTACTTTATAAACTGGATTCCGCAGAACAGTTTGCAGAACCACTACGCGTGTGGCTAGACCTGGCGGCTAGTCGTGCGCCGAGTAGTGGTCCTACGAAACCCAACGGGTCATTCGCAGGACCACTCACCAGACAACGAATTTCTACCAGAATTTAGCGTACAGCGCCGTTATCAGCAACAGCGTGATAACAATCAGCGACATAGTTTGGCCGCTGACCTTGAACATGCCAGGGTCCAGGTTGATAGACCGGGGATTGATGGCCGGGCCAGCCAAGCTGATGGCCACCATCAGAATGACGGTGAAGGCAAACGACAAGCCCATGCAAATCAGGAACGGGATTTCATAGGCGCCATGGCCGTTGGGGAATGCCGTGTAAAGCAGCGTTTCGTTGCCGAAAACGCCCACCGCGTAGTTGTTGAAGAACACCGACAGCACGAAGCCCGCCAGGATGCCCACAACCCCGGCCGTAGCGGTGGTGCGCTTCCAGAACATACCCATCAGGAAGATGGCCAGGATACCGGGCGAGATAAAGCCTGTATACTTCTGAATGAACTGAAAGCCACCCTCGCCGCCAATGCCGAGCAAGTCTTCCCACGTGAGGGCCACGCCCATTATCACGGACGCGAAAATAGCTAAGCGGCCCACCCACACCTGCTTTTTCTCGGTAGCGTCTTTGTTGATGTAGCGCTTGTAGATGTCGAGGGTGAAGATGGTGGAAATCGAGTTGACCTTACCGGCCAGCGAAGCCACAATGGCCGCCGTCAGCGCCGCCATCGAGAGGCCTTTCAGGCCGTTGGGCAAGAAGGTGAGTACTGCCGAGTAGGCGTTGTCGGAGTTGAAAGCGCCAGTTGAAGACATTTCCTGCTGTAGTTCGCCGTTCTTGAATAGTACGTAAGCGGCAATACCAGGGAGCATTACAATTACCGGCATCATCAGCTTCAACATGCCGGCAAACAAGATACCAGTGCGGGCAGTGTGCAGGTCAGCACCGAGGGCGCGTTGCGTGATGTACTGGTTGCAACCCCAATAGTTCAGGTTCACAATCCATTGGCCGGCGAAGTACATAGCAATGCCAGGCAGAGCTATATACTTATTTATGTCCTCCTGCGGCGTATTCGGTCCCGGTTTGGGGAAAATCATCTTGAAGTGGTCACCGGCATTGTCAATCAGGGCCTTGAAGCCCGAAATGGCGCCGCCACCCAAGCCAAACTTGGTGCTTACCACGTCCAGCGCAATGTAGGTGGTCACCAAACCACCAATTACCAGCACCACTACCTGAATTACGTCGGTGTAGCCTACCACTTTCATACCGCCCAACGAAATGAGCAAGGCAAACACGGCCAGCGCTACCATAATCAGGTGGAAGCTGCCGCCCCCAATCAGGTTGCTGATGGCCAGCGCCCCTAGGTAGAGGATGGACGTCAGATTAACCAGAATGTAGAGGAACAGCCAGAAGATACTCATAATCAAACTCAGCGTGGTGTTGTAGCGCTGCTCCAGAAACTGCGGCATCGTGAAGATTTTCTCTTTCAAGTAAATCGGCATGAAAAACACCGCCACAATGATGAGAACAATAGCCGCCACCCACTCATACGCCGCCACGGCCACGCCCACGTTGAAGCCCGAACCCGACATGCCAATGAACTGCTCGGCCGAGATGTTGGAGGCAATCATGGAGGCGCCAATGGCCCACCAGGTTAGAGAGCCTTCCGCCAAAAAGTAGTCCTTGGTGCTCTGCTCGGCCTTTTGCTTACTCTTGTAGACGTAGTACCCGTAGGCGGAAACCCCCACGAGGTAGAACAGGAAGACAAGAATGTCAAGCGTGGTAAGATTGTTACGCATGAGTTGGATTCAGGGAATGTGGGAGGTTAAGAGAGAATGAGAGCTTAATTTTAGTGAGAATTTCTAAGACAAAATGAATACCCTCCCCGTTTTTAAACTTATAGGGAGGATATTCTTTTGAATTTTTCGATAACTACTCAGCTATAACCGGCTTCAACTAGCGGCCACCGAAGGCTACCTCGTTGTAGCGCAGCTCGTTTTTGAAAGTGCGCAGCTTGGTATCGGCGTCGATGATAACGTATTCGATGCCAGCCATTTCAGCGAAATCCTCCAGGTATTCGGCCGTGAGATTCTGGCTGAAACCCGTGTGGTGGGCGCCACCCGCCAGAATCCAGGCAGCAGCGCCGGTAGCCAGATCGGGCTTCACCTTCCAGAGCACACGGGCTACGGGCAGGTTTGGCAAATCTTGCTCGGGAGCCACGGCCACTACTTCATTTACTATCATGCGGAACCGATTGCCCATGTCTATGATGGTGGCATTGAGGCCTTCGCCAGCCGGGCAGTTAAATACCAAACGCACCGGGTCAGCTTTGCCCCCAATGCCGAGCGGGTGAATCTCGGCGCGCACCTTGCCCTCAGCAATGGTAGGGCAGATTTCCAACATGTGCGAGCCGAGCACTTGGTTGTTGTTGGGCGCGAAATGGTAGGTGTAGTCTTCCATAAACGAGTTGCCGCCGGGCAGCCCCGCTCCCATCACCTTCATAGCCCGCACCAGCGCCGACGTTTTCCAGTCGCCTTCACCCCCAAAGCCGTAGCCCTCGGCCATCAGGCGCTGCGTGGCAATACCGGGCAGCTGCACCATGCCGTGCAAGTCCTCGAAGGTATCGGTGAAACCTTTGGCCTTGGTGTCCTGCAAGAACTTGCGCAAACCAGCCTCGATGCGGGCCGCGTCGCGCAACGCCTCGCGCTGGCTGCCGCCGTCCTTCAGCGTGTCGGCCAGCTCGTACTCCTGCTCGTAGGTGGCTAGTAGCTCGTCCACCTGCGCGTCGGTTATGGCATTCACCACGGCCACCAGGTCGCCGATGCCATACGTGTTTACGGAGTAGCCGAATTTGATTTCCGCTTCCACCTTGTCGCCTTCGGTTACGGCTACGTAGCGCATGTTGTCGCCGAAGCGGATAAAGCGGGCGCCCTGCCAGTCGGCCCACGCTGAGGCCACGCGGGCCCATACGCTTAGGCTCTGGTGCACGGCGCTGTCTTGCCAATGGCCCACAATCACCTTGCGCTTGATACCCATGCGAGCCCCAATGAAGCCAAACTCCCGGTCGCCGTGCGCCGATTGGTTGGTGTTCATGAAGTCCATGTTGATATCCGCCCACGGAATGTCGCGGTTGAATTGGGTGTGCAGGTGGGCCAGCGGCTTTTGCAGAATCTTCAGGCCGTTGATCCACATTTTGGCCGGCGAGAAGGTGTGCATCCAGGCAATCAGACCCACGCAGTTTTCGGTGGTATTGGCTTCCTGCATCAGCTTGTAAATCTCCTCCGGGCCAGTCAGCACGGGCTTGTATACAATCTTGATGAGTAGTTGCGTGCCTAGTTCGGCGGCAATTTGCTGCGAGTGGGCGGCTACCTGCTCCAGCGTTTCAGGGCCGTAGAGGTGCTGGCTGCCCGTGATAAACCAGGCTTCGTATTGGGAAATGTCAATCATGATTTTTAACTGTTAGCTATTGGCTTTTAGCTTTTTTTGTTGAATGGTTTAAGCCTCGCGCATTGTTGCCGATGATGTAACACCAAGCTCCAGCTTGGTGCGTCGTTGCTGACTGCCGCGCCCCTACCAGATCAGGCAACGCGCCGTTGAGCGGCTCCGGTCGTTCAACGACTCACCAAGCCGGAGCTTGGTGTTACTGGCCGTAGTAGGAATTGGCGCCGTGCTTGCGCTCGTAGTGCTTGCGGATAAGGGCGTCTTTCAGGCGCGGTACTTCGGGGCGTAGGGTGCAGCTTAGGTAGGCGAGGCGAGCTATTTCTTCCAGCACCGCGCTGTTATAAACGGCTTTTTCCACGGTGCTGCCCCATGTGAACGGGGCGTGGTTGCCAACCAGTATCATCTCCACTTCAGTGGGCGAGATACCGCGCCGCTCGAACTCCTGGATGATCTGCCAGCCGGTCTGGTGCTCGTAGTCGCCTTGAATCAGTTCGTCGGCCATGGGCGGCGCGCAAGGCACGTCGGTGGTGAGGTGGTCGGCGTGGGTGGTGCCCAGGATGGGAATATCGGTTTGGGTTTGGGCCCAAGCCGTAGCGTAGGTGGAGTGCGTGTGCACAATGCCGCCAATGCTTTCCCACTGCTTGAAGAGCAGCGCATGCGTCTTGGTATCCGACGACGGGCGCTTCTCCCCTTCCACAATGTTGTTGTCGAAGTCGACAATGACGATGTCCTCGGTCCGCAGCTTCTCGTAAGGCACGCCGCTCGGCTTGATGGCGAAAACGCCCTTGGCCCGGTCTACTACGCTGGCGTTGCCAAAGGTGAACAGCACCAGCCCAAGCTTGGGTAGCTGCATGTTCGCCTCGTAGCAGTATTGCTTCAGGTCCTTGTACTGGCTGCTCATGCGGTGGTAATAGCGGGTGTTTCGGTTTCGAAAACAGGCTTCTCGGGCTGGCTGGCAGTAGCGGCTTCCACAAATTTGCCAAAGGCCTGGTACTGCTCGTAGCGGGCCTGGTAGTCGGTCACGCGGGCGGGGTTGGGCTCGTAGGTTTCGGCAAAGCCGCTACCCATAGCCCGCTGTGCCGTCAGCACATCAGAGTGGATGCCAGCGGCCACCGCCGCGTACATGGCCGCACCCAAGGCCGGCGCTTGCTCGGAAACGGCAATCTTGATCGGGCGATTGAGCACGTCGGCCAGGGTTTGCATCACGAACTGCGACTTCTTCGCCACGCCCCCGATGCCAATTACCTGCTTCACCGGAATGCCTTCCAACTCGAACCGCTCCACAATTTGCTTGGAGCCGTAGCAGATGGCCTCCACCAGCGCCCGGAATATCTGCGGGGCGTTGGTCCCCATGGTTAGGTTCATCATGGCGCCCTTCAGCGCTTGGTTGGCATCAGGCGTGCGGCGCCCGTTCACCCAATCCAGCGCCAGCACCGCCGACTCTTCGGGGTTCACGGCGGCGGCGGCCTTACTTAGCTCCACCAGCAGCATGTCGCTCATTTCGTCGCGCAGGGCGGCTTGCAGTTCGGCATTGAGCACCTTGGAGTGCGGCAATACATTATGTAAGGGCCACTCCACAATCTGACGGAACCAAGCCAGCAAGTCGCCGAAGGCCGACTGACCGGCTTCCAGCCCCAACATACCCGGAATTACCGAGCCGTCGACCTGACCGCAAATACCAGCTACTAAGTGGCTGCCAACTTCGGCCGTAGGCGCTACCACAATATCACAGGTGGAAGTACCCATTACTTTCACCATCGAGTACGCTTCAATCTCGCCGGCTACCGCACCCGCATGGGCATCAAAGCTGCCCACGGCCACTACCGTGTTGGTGGTTAAGTTAAGCCGCTCGGCCCATTCGGCGGAAAGGTTGCCGGCCACTTGGTCGGCGGTGAAGGTTTCTTCGAACAAGCGGCTGCGCAGACCAGCCAGCTTCGGCTCCAGGTGCGTGAGAAATTCTTCGGAGGGCAGGCCGCCCCAACTCTCGTGCCACATGGCCTTGTGACCAGCAGCGCAACGGCTATGCTTGAAGGTAGCCAAGTCGGCGCCGGTGAGCAGCAGCGTCAGCCAGTCGCAGTGTTCCAGCCAGGAGTGTGTGGCTTTCAATACGGCCTCGTCTTCGCGCACTACGTGCATGATCTTGGCCCAAAACCACTCTGAGGAATAGATACCACCTTCGTATTTGGTGAAATCTTCGCCGCCCCAGGTACGAGCCTTCTGATTGATTTCGGCAGCTTCCTCCAGGGCGGTGTGGTCTTTCCACAACACGAACATGGCGTTCGGGTTGTTCTCGAAGCCTGGCGTGAGGGCCAGGGACACACCTTGCTCGTTCACGGGGCCGGGCGTAGAGCCGGTGGTGTCTACCGCAATGCCTACTATTTGGTTGGCTGGCACATGCGCTACCACCTTGCGGACAGTAGCCTCCAAGCCTTCAATATGGTCGAGAGGATGCTGGCGGAATTGGTTGCGGGCAGGGTTGCAGAATTCCAGCTTTTTCCAGCGTGCGTAGTAGTGCACGGCCTGTGCTACTTCGGCTCCGGTGTGGGCATCTACCAGCAAGGCGCGCACCGAGTCGGTGCCATAATCGACCCCAATGACGTAAGCCGCCTGTGGGTCGGAAGTTGCTGTTTGAGGGGTTTGCACGGAAAGTGAAATGGTGAAATGGTGAGATAGTAAAATAGTGAGGTAGTGAAATGGTGAGTTTGATGGGTTGCTTGCCTTAACTGCGTAGTGCGCGGATAAAGCGTCAAACTCACTATTTCACCATCTCACCATTTCACCTTATTTGCGGACGCCGAACTTGTAGATCGTCGTTGACTTCAAAGTGTCGCCGGGCTTCAGGATGGTGCTCGGGAATTTGGGCTGGTTAGGCGAATCGGGGAAGTGCTGCGTTTCCAGGCAGAAGCCGGCGTTTTTGCCATACACAGTGCCGCCCTTGCCTTTCAAAGTGCCATCGAGGAAGTTGCCGGTATAGAACTGGATGCCCGGCTCGGTGGTGGTTACTTCCATGGTGCGGCCGGTGGCGGCATCATACACGGTAGCGGCGGCGTGCATGCCGCTCGGGTTGTTGAGCACCCAGTTGTGGTCGTAGCCACCGGGCACCTGCCCGATACGCTCGCCAATAGTGTGAGGCGTCGTGAAGTCGAAGGGCGTCCCTTTCACCGGGCGCAATTCGCCGGTCGGAATCAGGGTGGCGTCTACTACGGTGTAGCGGTCGGCGGGCAGCGTTACTTCGTGGCCCAAAATGTCTTTGCCCGCGCCATGGTTGAGGTTGAAATAGGCGTGGTTGGTGAGGTTGACGGGCGTCGCCTTGTCGGTAGTAGCCGTGTAGTCGAGACGCAGGGCGTCATCGTTGGTGAGCGTGTAGACCACTGTCACGGCTAGGTTGCCGGGGTAGCCTTCTTCGCCGTCTTTGCTGTTATAAGTCAGCTTCAGCGTCTGTCCGTCAGGCGAGGTGCCGGGCTCGGCCTGCCACATCACTTGGTTGAAACCCACCTTGCCGCCGTGCAACGAGTTCGGGCCGTTGTTTTTAGCCAGCGTGTATTCCTTGCCATCCAACGTGAACTTGCCGCCCTTGATACGGTTGCCATAGCGCCCAATCAGCGCCCCAAAATACGGGTTCGACTTGCGAAACTCGGGGCTCTGATAGCCGCTCACCTCATCGAAACCCAGAATAACGTCGCCCATCTTGCCGGCCTTATCAGGCACCATGAGGCTAATGAGCGTGCCCCCAAAGTTGCTGATGGTGGCGCGTACGCCATGGGCGTTGGTGAGCGTGTAGAGTTGCGCTTCAGCGCCAGCAGTGGTTTTGCCAAAGGCAGTGGTAGTAGGCATAGCAGCAGCGGCAGTTTGAGTTGAATCGGTGGCATTCGCTCCACTTTTACCTTCCGTTTGGGTGGCGGGTTGCTGATTGCAGGCGGCCAACGCCAACCCGGCGGCAATACTGCCAGCAAGCATACCGGCACGGTTGAAATTTGTCATGGGCAAGGTAGAAAGCGGGAGTTTAAGAAGTGTGGTGGATGAAAAGTAGGTTTAAAACAGCCAGCCTGAAGCATTTTGACTACTGACCGTTGTGACGGCAAACAAGGGATACTTGTTTGTAATTGAAAGCATTATGCAATTAGTTAGCAGATAAAATCTACTTGCACTGCAGCTTAATTAAGAAATTTGCCTGTAAAGTAGAAATTCCCCGGTAAGCGCACAATCGTTTGTGCGTTTATGAAAGTGGGCTTGGCTAACTCAGCAAGCAGAAACTTCCTGCCAGAGCCTATTTCCTTCTTGCTGATTCATGATCCAGTGGGTAGCTGATATTTCTTACAGGTAACTGTAAGTTGAAACGGTTTCCAAGTCCGGGTAAACTATAAAGTTCACGCTACTGATTCCTGCTTGTTCTATCCAGGAGTCCGCTTTAAAACTTTAGTTGCCGAGCCTGACTACATGCTACAACACGCTCACTTTCTGCGTGAATGAAGCATTACCCTGTCGTACCTGCACTTGGTAGATACCCGGTTGCAAGCCTGCCTCCACCGCCAGTTTCACTTGGTGGGCCTTGAACGCCTCACGGTATACCACCCGGCCCTGCACGTTGTATACCACCACGGCCGCAGCGTCGGCCGTACTCCGGCTACCCAGGTCCACTGTGAAGCTGCCTCGCTCGGCCGGCACTGGATAGATGCTAACATTGGCCAGCTTACGACTGGAGGCAGTGGCTAGTGGTGCCAGGAAGGTTGGATACCAGTGCTGGCATAAGCAGCCGTTGTAATCGTAGAGTGCCAACTGAGTGCCGGGGTTAGAGGAAGCAAACGGTACTTCCACCACCCGATTACCATTCACAGAGGCAAACACTAAACTTCCGTCGCTGGCTTGGTTTAAGTGGAATTGCTGGCAGCTTAGGTTGGTGTAAGTGCCTAATTCCAACGCCGCACCATTGGCACTTGAGCAAGTAGCTACCCCGACGGTCAGACCACCCAAGGCACTTGCAATCTTGTAGTTGCCGTTGCCGAGCGAGGTAACGTCCCACTCCTGGCAGCTGCCGCCGGTGCGGGTGCTCTGCGTCACGGGCTGGCCGGCCGCGCCAGTGCAGCCCTGGGCCTGCCAAACCAAACTGTTCATGCCTGGCGCGGTGGCAATACTATAGCGCCCCGATGCCAACCAGTCGCGGCTCACTACCGGCCAGCCGGTTGCATCCCAGGTCAGCTTGGCAATGTCGAGCTTGGAATTCCCATTGTCTTCGTAATCGTAGTAGTGGTGCGAGAAGTAGCTCACGCCATTTTCCTCGAAAATGCCCGCGTGCCCCGGTCCTATGTACCGCCCCGACGTGCTAAGCAAAGGTGACCCGCCATTATTGTTCAGATTCAACCCGTTTTTGTCGACGAAGGGTCCGGTTGGCGACGTTGAGCGACCTACTTGAATGCGGTAAGTTGTGCTGTTAGCTCGCTGGCAGCAAGCGCCACGATTAATAAACAAGTAGTAGAAGCCATTATACAACTTTACATAGGGCGCCTCCGGATAGCTGTTATTCACAAAGGCCGGGTTGTTGGCCACAATGGTCTGCGGAGTGTTTACTCCATTGAGAGGCTTACCGGTAGCAGGGTTGAGTTGCATTACGGCAATACCCCCATAAAACGAGCCGTAAGTAAACCACAGATTGTTGTTCGCGTCCCGGTACAAGGCCGGGTCGATAGCATTAGGAGCACTATTATTGGCCGTACCGTTAGCGTTAGGCATCGATGAAACCACTTCGCCCTCATCTACCCAGTTATAATTAGGATTGGCGGGGTCGAGTGTGACGTTGGTAGCCAGCCCAATGCCTGAGCGTTGAGAGCCAAACGTGGAGCACGAGTAGTAGAGGTAAAATTTGCCGTTCATGAAAATGCACTCCGGCGCCCAATACTCATTCACAAACGCCGGAACCTTGCTGGCAATCCAACTGGGCCGAGTGAAGGTAGTGAACACCGACTGGGAATTGGTCCAGTTGATAAGGTCAGTGGAGTACTTGCTGCGGACGCCTTGCCCGGTGTAAAACACCCAATACTTGTTGCCGTCTTTGATGATGGTGGACGGGTCGTGGGCCCCGATATTGCCTTGCTGTGCCCGCACCGGCCCACCCGCGTAGGCTAGCAGTACAAACAACATTACCACCCGAACCAGGCCTTGCCCATTGGCAAGCTGCTTGGCACTAAAACAATGGGCAACTTGACAAAGAAGAAGTGCCAGCATATAATTGAAAGTAAAGTGCTTGTTGTTTGTGGTACACAGGCCTATTCTCCGGCCGGTTTCAAAATGGGCGTCCCAATAGCCACGGGCACCCCGAAATTCGGCGTATCATCTGGGTTCCAACTGAATTTTTGCATTCGCGGATTCCGGCGGTCCAGGCACCCCTCGTTGGGGTTCGCATTGGCATGGTAGATAATCCAGTCTTCTTGCCCGTCTCTGGACTTGAAAAAAGAATTATGCCCCGTGGCGTAGGCCCGGTTGGCGGGGTTTTGCGAGAAAACTGGCTGTGCCGCCTTAATCCAGGACGTGGCCAGCATGGGGTCGGCAGTAGTAGTTGCAGTGAGCATTCCCAACGCATACTGGTCGGTGCCACAGAAGCTGGCCGAATATATCAGGCAAGTTTTAGTGCCGTGCTTGATTATTTCCGGCCCCTCATTAACATAAGGCGGCCCAACGTTTTCCCAGGCATATTCGGGGTGCGACAATTCCACGCGCGAACCGGTCAGCGTCCAGGGGTTGCTCATGCGTGAAATGTAGAGTCGCTGTACGGCATCTATTCCGTCGTGACCTGACCAGATAAAGTAACGGTTGCCATTTTGCTCGAGCACCGTTCCGTCGATGGCCCAGAAGTCGGCCCCTGGGTTGTATAGTCGCCCTTTATCAGTCCAAGTGCCGGTGGTAGGGTCGGCGGCCGCGTTTTCGAGCACCCAGGTTCGCTGTTGGCCTAAATCCGTTCCATTAGGTCCGGCCGTGTAGTAGATGTACCACTTGCCATCGAAGTAGTGTAGTTCCGGTGCCCAAAGGTTACCGGAAGCCGGTCCAACAGCGGGTGGCGTCCATACTACTGTCGTAGCAGCTGTACCCAGATCCGACATTTTTGCGGTCTTCCAAACGGCTAACCGGTTGTTGAGCGTGTGCATGTAATAGTAGAAGCCATCCTTCTGGTACACCCAAGGGTCAGGACCGGAAGCGAGCAACGGATTCTGAAATGAGGTAGCCGTAGTAGTTGGCGGAACGACTGGAGGTATAAAGGGGGCGGTTTTAGTTTTTTTGCACGCCGTTTCACTCAACAGCAAGCAGAGTAGTAGTATGGGATAGGTAGAGGAAATATTCTTGTTCATGGATAAGGAATTGCGGAAGCACCAGCACACTTAGAAAGTGCTAAGACAGGACAGCCGCTCCGGCTTGCGGCCCGGAGCGGCTGTCCTTTCATCTATCAGCAAACCAACTACTGCTTAGTAACCAGGATTCTGTCTCAGATTAGGATCAGTTTGCAGGTCCCGAAGCGGAATAGGTAAGAGCTTGGATTTGCCTTCTCTTAAATCGAAATTATTGAAATCAGGGTCACGCGTTTTAAGCTCATCAATTCCGGTTTGATTGTCCAGTAAACCGTAGCGCAAGAGGTCAGCCCAACGGTGCCCCTCGCCAGCCAATTCAGTTACACGCTCATGCCGCAGTTGCGTTTTGAGCGTAGCTTGAGTGAATGCGCCAGCCACCAGTGGGGTAAGAGTTGCTCGTGTACGCACCTGGTTGATGAATGGCACGGCTGCGGCTGTCTGACCCTGCTCGTTAAGCGCCTCGGCATACATAAGTAACACGTCAGCATAACGTATCAGGCGGATGTTGATAGGCGAATGCCAGTTTTCAAAAGTCCGAGTCCGGTCGTTCGCATATTTGCGCCACCACAAGGCAGTGGGGTTCAAATTGCGGCCACCCGCGCCAAATGGCTGACCATATACGGGGGTAAGTGGATTGAATAGCGTGATTTCACGCCGTGGATCCGGCTGACCCGTGGTAGTTCGGTCGTTGTATTCGTTATATACCCAGCGGTGCGGCTGCACGTCCGAAAAGCCTACGCCGGGAGGTGCCCACCACTGTGCTCGCCGATTGCCCTCTGAAGCCTGCGTGTTATCCTGCCCACCGTCGTTGTTGGTGTTTATTCCTGAAAACTGCACTTCGAATACCGATTCGCTGTTGTTTTCGTTTTCGGCTGTGAAGTTATCAACATAGTTGGGCACTAACGAGTACTGATTGTCCCGAACGATTTCAGCAAACTGAGTTGAAGCTTCTGCCCAGCGCCGCTGTTGTAAGAACACCTTACCCAGCAGAGCGGTAGCAGCCCCGCGGGTAACACGCCCCTTATTGTTAGCATCGTACGTGAGTGGCAAATCTGCTTTAGCTGCCTGTAAATCCAGTATTACCTGTGCTTGCACTTCAAGCGGCCCGACCTGCGGGAAACGCAAGTTAGGCTCAGAAGGCACCAGAGCCAGAGGCAGATTGCCATAAAGTAAGCTTAGATCATAATAAATCTGAGCGCGAATGAATCGAGCCTCGGCCACCACGCGCTTGCGCAACGTCTCATCCATGTTGATGGTCGGTACGTAGGCAATTACTTGGTTGCAACGGAAGATTGTCCGGTGAAAATCATACCACATGTTGAATGTGTATTCAAACATGGTATTGGTTTGAATGAAACGCGTATAGCTTGCTAGCTCGGCATATGGGCTAATGCTATACGCTTCGTCAGACCGCGCTACGGTAGCGAAATGCCACATTAAACTGTAAGTGGCATCAAACTGCAGACCGGAATACGCTGCTGTGACGCCTTTTATGGCATCATCCTGAGTTTTCCAGAAAATAGCCGTGGAAGGTGCATTTGGCTCTACTTTATCTAGCAGATCGTCTTTACATCCGGAGGCTACCACTAAGCCAGCCGTAAGCAGAAGCGCTGAAATTCTAAAAGTTCTCATTTATGTATTGCTAAGAAATGGGCGGACAGAAACCGTTCGTTTCGATTTCGCTGCATGTTAGAAGTTAAGTTGCAAGCCGGCAGTAAATGCTCGCACATTCGGATAGGTACCGTCGTCAATACCACGACCAAAGGCACCAACGCCCGGTGTCTGCGGACCTGGCGTCTCCGGGTCATAGCCGGTGTAATCAGTGATTGTAAATACGTTGCGACCCGTGAGGTAGACTCGCAGAGTGCTCCCTTCTGATACTTTGTTGGTAACGGAAGTAGGCAACGTGTAGCCAATCTGGATGTTCCGCATCCGGAAGTAAGAGCCATCCTGCACCCAACGGGTGGAGTTATAGCGCGCATTCTGCAAGGCCGATGTACCCAGGTTGCCGGCCCCTCCCGCTTGCAACAGGCGCGGTGTAGTGGTGGATGGATTGGTGGGAGACCAAGGGTTAAGGTCTGCGCGGAAGTTAGTAGGCTCGTTGAAGCGGTCTTGCCAGAACCTCGCTACGTTGAATATATCGTTGCCGGATACTCCCTGGAAAAACACAGAAAGGTCAAATCCTTTGAAGCCAGCGCTCAAATTGAGCCCATACTGCACTTTTGGAAACGGATTGCCATAGAGTACGGCATCAGCATCGGTGATTTGCCCGTCTTTGTTGGTGTCGGTATACTTCACGTCGCCCGGTGATGCATAAGCTTGCGAGCCGTGCGTTCGCACTTCTTCTTCTGTCTGAAAGATACCTTCCATAGGCACCAGATATAGCCGGCTAATAGGCTGTCCTACTTGCGTACGCGTTAACTGCTGATAACCTGCGATAAAAGGCAAAGTTTGAGGCAAGCTTTTTACTTCATTCTTGAGAGTGGTCAGCGTCAAATCGGCCCCATAGGTGAAAGCTTTGCGATTTTCATGGTAGCCGAGCGCAAATTCCAGTCCTTTGTTTTCAATCTCACCAGCATTAGTGAATGGATCAGTTCCGAAGGCACCTAGATAGGCCGGTAATTGAGGGCTAACCAGTGCTTTCTTAGTGGTGGATATGTAATAGTCCGTCGACAGGGTCAGGCGGTTTTCCAAGAAAGCGGCGTCGATACCAAAGTTGGTGGTGTAGCGCTCTTCCCACTGAATGCCCAGGCTTGGCAACGCAAGCTGAATAGAACCTGGGTTAAGTGGCTGGTTTGGTCCGGAACCTAGGGGATAAAATACCGTTTGGTTGATTGTAGCCTGGTATAAGTAGTTGCCCGTCAACTCATCATAGCCGTTCACCCCGTAACTAGCCCGTAGCTTGAGGTTGTTCACGAAAGGCAAAGCACCTTTGAAAAAAGCCTCTTCGCTGACACGCCAGCCTACCGAAGTAGCATAGAAGTTACCATACTGCTTTGACTGATCGAAGCGGGAAGATCCGTCACGACGGAAGCTACCAGTAACCAGATATCGATTTTTATAGTCGTAGTTAGCTTGCGCGAAATAGGAGCGTTTAGCCCATTCGTTTATGCCTCCTCCTACTGCATAACCGCCAGGACCAGCTCCTAGGACGAAATAATACTGTGGAAGGGGTGAAAAGTTATTAGCTGCTGCGGAAGCGTTATCGGCTTGATACTTCTGCTCCGAGTAGCCAAGCACCGCATTTATATTGTTGTCGCCGAGGCTGCGGTTGAAGTTCAGCGTATTTTCCACCAACAAAGTGGAGTTATTACCTCTGTTTTCAAACAAAGACGCCGGCGAGTCTCCTCCGTTCTGCCTAATAAGGCCCCTTGTACGCTGGTTTTTATCAGCATACAATTGCATATCTAGTCCTAAGTTCAGCCGGTAAGAAAGAAAATCGAAGATTGAAAGGTCAGCACTTACACTGCCTTGCAGCAAGTTGTTAGTTTGATTACGGCTCAAAATCTCCTGGCTGCCGATGGGGTTGGTAGCAAAAGTGTTCAATGCCGGTGAGCCATACCCAAATCCGCTGCCACTCGTCTCAGTTGGGTTATACACCGGAATACCAGGCAGCATTGTTAGCACATCAATGAACGGAACGTCATTGAGCAACCGAGTATTGATGTGTGTCAGCAGTAAGCTTTCGCTTACTTTCAAGCGGCCACGAGTCAACCCTGAATTAAGACGCAGGTTATAGCGCTCGAACTTAGGGCCGCGCATAATGCCTTCTTGATTGAAATACCCGCCAGAAATCAAGAAGTTATTAGCATCCTTACCGTTGCGTGAGCCTCCTGAGAAATTCAGGTTGTAGTCCTGTATTACTCCATTCTGAAACAACTCTTTCTGCCAATCAGTATCAACATTATTGGTAAAAGTACCAGCCGCCTTGTTGGCGCCAATCAAAGGCTGGAGCCCGGCGTTGGTGTAGGCAACAGTACTAAGATCAGCCCACTGGCTGTGGTTGGTTAGGTCGTACGTTTTATACACACTCTCTACTCCACGATAGCCGTTAAAGCTGATTTTGGGAGGCCCTGACTGTCCACGTTTTGTGGTAATAATGATGACGCCGTTAGCCCCACGCGAGCCATAAACGGCTGTTGAGGAAGCATCTTTGAGCACAGTAGTAGACTCAATGTCACTAGGGCTTAGATTACGAATCTCGTTTGTCCAAAGTCCATCAATCACGTAAAGCGGATTACTATTCAGGGCTAAACTACCTACTCCCCGGATATTGATTTGAGGAACTGATCCAGGAGCACCTGTTCCTTCTACTTGTACGCCAGCCACTCGGCCCTGAATGCTCTGTACCAATGTTGGAACAGGGGCTTTAGCTGCTTCCCGTACATCAACGCTGCTCACGGCGCTACTCAGGTTTTGCCGGTCTTGGGAAAGGTAACCTACTACCACTACCTCGCTTAATGCGCTGACATCCTCCGCGAGAGTCACAGTCATGTTGGCGCTGCCAGCCGCTACTGGTACCTCCTTGCGGGCGTAACCTACATAACTGAACACCAGCGTGCTGCCTTCGGGCGCGGAAATGATAAAGCCGCCGTCCGCATTGGTGGAAGCACCAGTAGTGGTGCCTTTCACGAGCACTGTCACGCCCGGTAGCGGCTCGCCGTTCTCCTGCGTTACGCGACCTGAAACCGAAATGTCTGCGCTTTGAAAAGCGTCGGCAGCGGTATCATTTTCAGAAGCCAGCGTTGCCGCATTCGCTGTTAGGACCTGAAGCGGTAAGCAACAGAGCAAAGCTGGGATGGCAACCCGGCTTAATTTGGGTACTGTCTTTTTCATGTAAAAAAGTTGTGGGGATAGAAAGAATTTCGTGCACAAACGATTGTGCATTAATACTGTCGCAAACGTTTGTGTAAAAGTAAATAAAAACTTGTTTAATGTGGCTATTATATAGAAGATATCCACCTCTTCGAGTAAAATCCTTTTGACACTTAAGAGACGAACGAAAAGCACAACTAATGCTTTTAGACAAGTAAGAATAAAGAAATGTAAGCGAATTAGCAACAAAATATTTTCTTCTGCCCTTCAAAAAAATTGTACTAGCATCTAACCAAGCCCTTTTGTATCTCAAAGGTTAAGCACTCAAAACCAACGTAACTCCGTCAGTGTAACGATTGTGTTCCTTCTTGTAGAATTTTAGCTTCATCATGAATAATACTTTAAGGGCTTAGGGAGCAAACCGTCTTAAAGCGAGTGCTGTCGAAGCAATATTAAACAAGAGTTTGTAGAAGTCTTCGTGCCAGTGATTAAAGCGAAATTTACACTCTTCCAGATGCAACCCAAACGTCTCTTTGACCACTCCATGGAACTGGTGCAGGCGGGCTTTGGCGAAGTTCCCTGTGCCAATTCGTCTTGCCCGTGATGTACCCGAAGATGCCGGTCATAGCCCACGTCTACTAAACCTAAACCGTCATATCCGAGCCAGCCATCGGTATTGACCATCGCGCTAACGTCAATTTCACCTCTTATAATGGCTTGTAGGGTCTACTTCTAAAAAGTAGGGATAATTCAGTGTACACCTGATCACCCCATTTGAACAGGCAGAAAACCACCGTTTTACTGCCGTCCCCGCGTTCATGCTTGCCCCGGACCCGCCGCGGGCTGATGTACAATTCGTCTAGTTCCACGGCTCCGGCCAGTTCCACTGGCACTGGGCATTCGGCTTGCAGGCGGTGGCACAGCCGCAGGTAGAGGGCATTGACCGAGCGCATACTCAGGCTCGTCAGCTGGGCCGTGTCCGAGACCGTCAAATCGAGGGCAAACAGAAATGCAATTTTACTGATGTGATGTCACCACTCTAGGTGATTTTGCACTGTGTTGCACTCTAAGCATTTATCTAATTATAAAACAGTAGCAATATATGTAAGAAGAATATATATATAGCGGTTTCGTGAACGGTGTACTCCTTTACTGAGGGCGACATGCGTTGATAGTCGTTTTCTATAGCGTCGGCAGCCTCGCAGAGTCAGTTCCTCAGAATCAAGGTGTCCACCGTTCACAAAACCGCTATAACACTCTGTTTACCATTGATAAGTATGTTACGAATATGCATCCTACATATTTTTTCAACTATATCAAGAAATTAAATCTATATATTAAATAATATATATGTCACTTATCGAGCGCATGTTTCCTTTACAACATGAATGGTTTAAGGTAATATGCATCATCGCTTTGGCTTATTACAATCATTTAATGATGGGGTCATCTATTGTAAAGTGGCCCTCTAGCATAACTGGAATATAAGCCTATGCCATAAATCTTCACTTTCAATACAACTTTGTTCGTCACAACGAAGAAACTAAACAAAATAGCAGGTATAATGGGCTACCTACCCCAATGTTGCATTCACTAAAAGTGAAACAAACAAAAATTTCATCTTTCTTTTTAACCAGCGTGCTCTTATGAAAAATCATCTCCGTCCTTTCTATTTGGCTCTATTACTGGTAAGTACAACGTTCTGCTCGAAAGATCCACAAGCTCCAAATCCGATAGGTACAATGGGTACTAATAGCGGCATAGCCCTCAATAATCCTGGCTATCCTGTTGGTTTTAATCCACAAACGTGCAATACAGACACAGCAGGAACATATAATTTCTTAGAAGTTGAAGCACGAAACAAATCTAACGTCAGCGATGCTGATTTCTCCACTTTGCGTTCCGCCATCGAACCTGCACTCAGTGATAAGTTTTACCAATATGGGAGTTACGAACCTACATTCGCTAGCGAGATTAACCAGTTTAGTGATGATACTAAGCAATTTCTACAGATGTACGATGACTTCTTATATTCATGTTACGTAGCTGGCAGGCCTGAAACTGAGCGACCAGACTATATATCAGACAGACTTAATAGTAATTTTGAGGGCTTGGCATATAATGTTGCTAATGCTTCATATTATTCCCAAGAACAAAAAGAGCAATTCGCAGCCGCTGTTGAGGCTGCCAGACCTCTTAATCAACGAGCTCTAGAAGTTTATACTTCTTTACTCTCATGCGAGTCGCCTTATTATCGTAGTTCAGCAACCAAGTCCCCAGCAAAAGATGTAACTGGACTTGGCAAAAAAATGCTAACGCTAACGTTCAAGGAATATGAGCAGTTACGCAATAGTGGAAGAATAAAGGCCCCCATTCGGGATGACACAGCTTACAAATCCAGTTTTTGGAAAAAATTATCAAAAGCCGCTCACAAAGGATTTAGCATGTGGCTATACACAATATCAGGTGCGATTGGCGGAGCTCTTCAAGGAGCCCCATATTCTGTCGCAACTGGAGGGGCTTCAGTCGCAGCTGGCGCTTTTATAGGCGGATTTATTGGGTATGCCAAAGGTCTTCAGGAAGTAAAAGCAAACCGGTGCATATTTGGCCCATGCTGAACTTGAGTGAAGTTGTACTACTTTGTCCTACAATATAGAATTTCAAATAAATTAAGCAATTGAGTTACGCTTTTCTAAATTAGAGAAAGCTTTGGCATAGTACCAAGGCTTTCTCTTTTTATATTAGAATTGCTATTGTTTTCCAATCAAAGAGTTAGATGATATTTTTTAAAATGGTCTATCTCGGCGAACATTATAAAGGCTTCTGCTAGCTTGTTTTTCTTTTTCATTCGATTGGTGATGCAAATCACGAAAAATGATTTGAGTCTAGCAATTACATTTTTTACCACCACCTGAAGCGGCGCTAAGACCTGATTAATCAGGCGTTGCAAGGGGGTAGAAGGGTGTTTTTTCGAGCTTTATAGGGAATAAATACTTACTGCCAGTCTATGAAATTCTTGATCCCTATAAACCCCGTATCCACATGAATTCGGTATTTTTTAAAGCTCAAATGGGCGAATAATTCTTCAAAAATAGCAAAATCATGCGTCCGCCCACTATAAGCTTTACTGACCCACAATAACTGCCCACTTAAGGTACAAATCAAGAGCCACTTGAGGGTGTGTCGTTTTTTTGGTGGTGGGCTAAGTGGATGTGAAAGCCGTATAGAGAGCTATGATAACAACGAGTCACTGTGGCAGCCGTTGTGGTAGCCTACACGTACGCAAGAATGGGAGTAGTCATGGTCACCAGAAGTACCAGTGTACAGCTGCACCTATCAAGGGTACTTCCAGCCCGCAGCACCAGCGCGTGCTGCCCATTACGCCCAGGTAGAAAAGTTGCTGGTCGAGCGCGTGTCCTAGCGTGCCATCGTACGCCTGACGGGGGTAGCCCAGATGACGGTGGCCAAGCTGGCAAAAAAGCACAGACACAGCATCCAACCCGTCGCCTACCCGTTCGGCCCCGGATATTGGAGTTGGATGAAAATGTGGAAGTTTGTGGGCCTTAGACGACAATAAGTTTGGTTGTGGCTGGCCGTCGAGCAGCACATCCAGCGTATCATGGCCTGGGTGCTCAGCACCCGCGGCACGGCCACCGCACGGCGGCTCTGGCAGGCCTTGCCCAAACCCTATCGCACCGGCACCTGGTACTTTACCGATGAGTGGGAGGCCTACCGACAGGTGTTGCCAGCCACCGCCCATCGACCTAGTCCGAAAGGCAGTGGCCGCACGAGTATTGTCGAGGCGGTGAATTGTTCTTTGCGACAGCGCTGCGCCGTATTAGCTCGTAAGTCCCGCTCCTTTAGTCGTTCGCTGGCCATGCACTGGATTCGTTTGCAATTTTGCATCAACGACTACAACCAACGGTTCACACCCACTTAGACCACCGCCAAATATCATTACCGCGAGATAGTAAAGCAAAAAAGCACAAATAATGTTGTTTAGCTATTAGGAATCAGGGCAAACGCATGAAGCTTAAGCGAGGA
>NZ_DASVSY010000065.1:0-83050 GCF_036387835.1 Hymenobacter sp.
CGCAGGCGCAGCCGTAGTCGAAGCATCTCGCTCGACTCGTTACACCGGTAAAGGGTTTACCACACTAGCGAGATGCTGCGCCTGCGCGGACGCCAGATGAGCATGACGGTTTCACTACTCACTATCAAATACTCCCAACAATCACCAATCAACCCGATGCAGCGCCTCCGCCAGACTCCTTCGCAAACCGTCGGGCCATTTTTCGCCTACAGCCTGACGGCCCGCCAGTACGGCTACCCCTATGATAGCATAATGGGGCACGCGCTGCTCGGGCCGGCTACCCCTGGCCAGCACATCCTGATTACGGGCCGGGTGCTCGACGGGCAAGGCGCACCCGTGCCCGATGCCGTGGTGGAGCTGTGGCAGGCCGATGCGCAGGGCCGCTACCGCACGGCGCCCATTAGTTTGCAAGATGATGATGGCACCGAGTTTACCGGCTTCGGTCGGGTGGGCACGGGGACGCAGCCGGGCGCTAAGTTCGAGTTTGAAACCATCAAGCCCGGGGCCATAGCCGCCGGACAGGCGCCACATATCAACGTGGTGCTGTTCATGCGCGGCTCCTTGCATGCATTGCACACGCGCCTCTATTTCTCGGACGAAGCGGCTGCCAACGTCCAAGACGAACTGCTGAACGCCGTACCCGCTGAGCGCCGCCAAACCCTATTGGCACACGCCGCTACTGGCTTCAACCGGCCCTGCTACCACTTTGATATTCAACTACAAGGCGAAGAGGAAACCGTGTTTTTTCAACTATGAACTGAGTTCAGCCACCCCTAAGCAAGCACTTACCAAGTTTTACCACTTTATCAGATGTCCGGCCTTTCTCACCTGATTTTCACCCACCCGCAAATCGACGAGCTGTTCAGCGCCGACGCGCAGGTGCGGGGTATGCTCACGTTCGAGAGCACCCTGGCGAAAACGCAGGCCGGGTTAGGCATCATTCCAGTTGCGGCGGCAACGGTTATTGCTGCCGTTTGCTCGGAGCTGAATTGGAACCTAGAAGAACTGGCCCAACAGACACTGCTGGCCGGCAACCCCGCTATTCCGCTGGTGAAAGCCCTGACCCGGCGCGTAAATCAGCAAGACGCTGAAGCCGCCAAATACGTGCACTTAGGCGCTACCAGCCAGGATGTGCTGGATACGACGCTGATGCTGCAGCTACAAGCGGCCCTGTCTTTCATCAACAACCAGCTGCTTGACTTGCAGAACACATTGGCAGAGCTAACGGCCAAGCACCGCGACACCGTCATGATAGGCCGAACTCTGCTGCAACAGGCCCGGCCCATCACCTTCGGCTACAAAGTGGCCGCCTGGCTCGATACGTTGCTACGCGCCGAGCAACGCCTGCTGCAAGTGCAGCGCGAGGCACTGGCGCTGCAATTCGGGGGGGCAGTGGGCACGTTGGCCACGCTCGGCGCGCAAGGTCCGGCCGTGGCCCGGCAACTGGCCGCGGCGCTGCAACTGGCCGCCCCGGTGCTGCCCTGGCACAGTCAGCGCGACCGACTGGTGGATGTGGCAGCGGCGCTAGGTATCCTGAGTGGCTCGTTGGGCAAGCTAGGGCACGACCTGATTTCGCTGATGCAAACCGAAGTAGGCGAAGTGGCCGAGGGTGCGGCGGCCGGCAAAGGGGGCTCGTCGGCCATGCCGCACAAGCGCAACCCGGTGTCGGCTACGTTTCTGGTGGCTGTTGCCGGGCGCACGCCAGGACTGGTTTCTACGCTGCTCTCGGGGCTGAGCCAGCACGAGCACGAGCGCGCCGCCGGGGCCTGGCACGCCGAGTGGGAGGTGCTGCCGGAGCTGCTGCGCCTGACGGCCGCCGCCCTGGCCCACGCCCACGACTTACTGAGCACCCTGGAAGTGGACACCGCCCGCATGCGGCGCAACCTGGATTTAACGCAAGGCCTGATTTACGCCGAGGATGTAACCGCCGCCCTTACCCCACACCTCGGCAAAGCGGAAGCGCAGCAGCTAGTCGAGCAAGCCTGCCAGCAAGCCCTTCACGACCGGATGCCCCTGCGCGACTTACTGCACCAGCACCCCGAAGCCAGTCGGTTTTTAAGCGACGAAAGCCTGCGCGAACTGTTCGACCCGCGCCGGGCCACCGGCCTTAGCCAGCACTTCACCGATGAGGTGCTAGCCCGCTTTCACGCTCCCGTTCCCACCACCTGACCCGCGCCTATGTCTCTGCTGGAACGCCCGTCGGGCAATTTGTTTTACACCTTAACCGGCCCCGCCGACGCCCCCGTTGTGGTGTTGTCCAACTCTTTGGGCACCGACCACACCCTCTGGAACGCGCAGGCACCGGCCCTGGCCGAGCACTTCCGGGTGCTGCGCTACGACACCCGCGGCCACGGCCAGAGCGCCGTACCCGCGGGTCCCTACACCATCGAGCAGCTCGGCCACGACGTGCTGGCGCTGCTTGATGCGCTGGAGCTCAAGCAGGTGCACTTCTGCGGTATTTCGTTGGGTGGCCTGACTGGGCAGTGGCTCGGCATTCATGCCCCCGAGCGCCTGCACAAGCTGGTTCTTAGCAACACGGCCGCCAAAATCGGTACGGCCGACATGTGGAACGCCCGCATTGCGCAAGTGGCAGCGGAAGGCTTGAGCAAGCTGGCAGAAGCCACGGCCGGCCGCTGGTTTACGCCGAAGTTCCAGCAAACGCAGCCCGAGACGGTGCAAAACATTCTGGACGTATTCCGGGCCACGCCCCCGGCGGGCTACACCGCTTGCTGCGCCGCCGTCCGCGACGCCGACTTCTGGCAGGATATCCGCCGCATTTCGGTGCCGAGCTACGTGCTAACCGGCACCGCCGACACCGTAACCACCGTCGGCGACGGCGAATACCTGGAAAAGCACATTCCGCACGCTCATATGCTGCCCCTCCCGGCCGCCCACCTCTCCAACGTAGAAGCCGCCGCCTCCTTCACCGGGGCGCTGCTGCGGTTCTTTCTTGGGTGATTGGTGATTGTTGAATTGCTGATTGCTGATTGTTAAAGAATAGAATAATCATTAACGACCTATCAATCAACAGCTAACAATCAACAATTCAACAATTCAGCAACCAACAATTCAGCAATCACCAACCAACCACCAACCACCCCCATGACTTCCGAAGAAACCTATGAAGCGGGTATGACGGTGCGGCGCCAGGTGCTCGGCGATGCGCACGTGGATAAAGCCACCGACAACATCAACGAATTCAATAGTGACTTCCAGGAGTTTATCACCCGCTACGCGTGGGGTGAGGTGTGGACCCGGCCTGATCTAGCGCGCCGGGAACGGAGCTTGATTACGTTGGCTATGCTGATTGCCTTGAATCGGGAAGACGAGTTTCGGATGCATGTGAAAGCCGCCCTTAACAACGGCGTGACCGTGGCCGAAATCAAGGAAGTGCTTTTGCAATCCGGCATCTACTGCGGGCTGCCGGCCGCCAACAGCGCCTACCACGCCGCCGAGCGAGTATTTACAGAGTTGAACATCGATTTCAAATAGATAAGTACAACTACGCTTTCGGCTAGTGAGTGGCTACACGATAACCGTTGTTACGGCGCGGCTCATGTCGAGCAACCACCTGGTAAGCTGGAGCTTGAGTTACAGCAGCCCGCTCCCCAACTGGTGGTCCTACGAAGCCCACAGGGTACGTTCAGAGAACCATCTCAACCGGACCTTCTACACTACACACTACTATTCCCACCCCTCACTTCAAGCCTATGGAAACGCACGATTCGCGCCCCCGGCGTACGCAGGTTGGTATCATCGGAGCTGGTCCGGCCGGGCTGCTGTTATCGCAGCTGTTGCATCAGCAAGGCATTACGTCGGTGGTGCTGGAAAACCGCTCGCGCGAGCGGGTGGAAACCCGGCAGCGCGCGGGCCTGCTCGAACAAAACACCGTGGACTTGCTGCGCGAAGCCGGGGCCGCCGCCCGCCTCGACCGCCTCGGGCTAGTGCACGACGGCGTGCTGCTCAGCTACAACGGCCGGCGCCACCGTGTGGCCCTCTCCGAGCTAACTAGTGGCTCCCACGTCACCATCTACGCGCAGCCCGAAGTCATCAAAGATTTAATTACGCGGCGCCTAGAAACCGGCGGCACCATTTTCTTTGAAGCCGATGCCACTGGCATTGAAGGCTTGGAAACGGATTCGCCCACTATCCACTACTCCCACGAAGGCGAAACCCACGCATTGCAGTGCGACTTCGTGGCGGGCTGCGATGGGTTTCACGGCATCTCGCGGCAGGCCGCGCCGGCAGGCTTTTTCAAGACTTACGACAAGATCTATCCTTACTGCTGGCTCGGCATTCTGGCGCGAGTAGCACCAAGCACCGACGAGCTGATTTACGCTTTTCACGAGCGCGGCTTTGCCTTGCACAGCATGCGCTCCAGCGAAATCAGCCGCCTCTACGTGCAATGCGACCCCGCCGACACGGTGGAGGACTGGCCCGACGCCCGCATTTGGGAGGAACTGCACCTGCGCCTCGGCACCGCCAACTGGACCTTGCAGGAGGGCCCCATTCTGGAGAAGACCATCACGCCCATGCGCAGTTTCGTGACCGAGCCCATGCAGTACCAGCGCCTGTTCCTGGCCGGCGACGCCGCCCACATCGTGCCGCCCACTGGCGGCAAAGGTCTAAACATGGCGGCCGCCGACACCAAAACCCTATTCGACGCGCTACGGGCCTACTACCAGGACGCCGACAGTACCCTGCTACACAACTACTCTGCCGCCTGCCTGCGGCGGGTGTGGCGAGTACAGGAATTCTCGAACTACATGACCGAGATGCTGCACCAACTCCCCGGCAAGCCCGCCTTCGACCAGCACCTGCAACAGTCGCGGTTTGACTTACTGACGACCTGCGAAGCTGCCTCCCGCGTGGTAGCCGAGAATTACGTGGGCATTGCGTCCCAACGAGCCAGCGAAGGCGTGGCAGCAACCATCAGCGAAAATCTCGGCCTGTCATGTTGAGGCCCGTCATGCTGAGCGCAGCCGGAGGCGCAGTCGAAGCATCTCTACCGCAGTAGTAATCAACAGCATGGCAACGAAGCGGGAGAGATGCTTCGACAAGCTCAACATGACCGTTCTCCATCAAAAAAATATAATCCCACCCCATGAAAACAGTACCTCAACTCACCCTTGCCGAAGCCGCCGCTCTGGTTAAAGATGGCGATACGCTCTTGCAGGGCGGTTTTGGCATGACCGGCAACCCGGTGCACCTGATGCACGCACTAGCCGAAACCGGCACCCGCAACCTGACCTTCATTGGCAACAATGTGGGGGAGCCGGGCATTGGCGGTGGGCGGCTGCTGCGCAACGGGCAGATCCGGAAGATGGTGGGCTCGTTTTTCACCAGCAACCCCGATGCGGTGAAGGCCGCGCAATCCGGGGCGGTGGAATACCAGTTGTTGCCGCAGGGCTCGTTGGCCGAAGCCATTCGGGCCGGGGGCGCAGGTATTGGCGGGTTCTACACGCCCACGGCGGCGGGTACGCTCATTGCCGAAGGGCAGGAAACCAAGGTGCTCGATGGCGTAGAGCAGGTGTTTGTGAAAGGCATTCGGGGTAATGTGGCCTTTATCCGGGCTTGGAAAGCCGATACTGCTGGCAATCTTACCTACCGCCTCACCGAGCAAAACTTCAACCGGGCCATGGCGACGGCCGCCGACGTGGTGGTGGCCGAGGTAGAGGAAATAGTGCCAGTGGGCGAGCTTGATCCTAACTTCATTCACACCCCCGGCTGCTTTGTGGATTACCTGGTATTGGCCCACCTTACGGAAAACGATTTGGGTACTTCGGCCTCCGTTGGCGCTGCCAAGCGCGTAGACGAGCCGCGCATGAACATGGCCCGCCGCGCCCTAGCCGAGCTAAACCCCGGCGACGTTGTAAACCTCGGCATCGGTATTCCCACGCTGGTAGCCGATTTGATTACGCCCGAGCACGGCATCATTCTGCACACCGAAAACGGCATGTTGGGCGTGGGTCCGGCCCCGGCCGATGGCGGCGGGGCGCTGCATTACCCCGTCAATGCCGGCAAAATTCCGGTTACGGCCCTGCCCGGCAGCAGCTACTTCGACAGCGCCGACTCGTTTGGGATGATACGGGGGCGGCACGTAGATGCGGCCATCATGGGCGGTTTGGAAGTGGATGAAGCGGCCAACCTCGCCAATTGGGCGGTGCCCGGCAAGCCGTTGCTCGGCGTGGGCGGCGCCATGGATCTGGCCTCCGGCGCCAAAAAGCTCATCATCACCCTCACCCACACCAACCCCGACGGCAGCTCGAAAATCGTCCCGGCTTGCACTCTGCCGCTCACTGCGCACGGCGTGGTGGACCTAGTGATTACCGACCTAGCTGTGTTCAACTTTGAAGCTGGTCAGCTGACGCTCATAGAAGTGATGCCCGGCGCCACCTTAGAAGAAGTGCGAGCGAAAACCAGCGCCCAATTCAAGGAAAAGCTGCGGGAATCTGTTTCGGTTGATTATTAATGCTCGATGCTTGCTGTTACGCGGCGTTACATCTCTTTCGGGTTTAGAAAGCAGCTTTTACTATTTCTGCGATGCCTTTCCAAGCCAGTTGCCGATGCTGTACGGCACAGCAGGAAAGCAAAGAGGTAACGCGAAGTTGTACTTCGCGAGGCGCGTGCTGACATCTGCCTAGATCACGCAACCAAGTCGTTCAACGCTTCGCGAAGTACAACTTCGCGTTACCTCTTTTTTTGCCTTGCTAAGCAACAATCAACAATCAGCTAACAATAATCATCCCTCACTAACCACCTCATGCCTAAACGCGCCCACCACTACCGCCTGCGCCTCGAACACGTGGCCCCTGCTGCCCCCGACCAACCCACGCACCCACCGCTGGAGCTGGAATTCGATAACCACGACGACATTTTTCAGATAGTCGAGCGGATACAGGCGCGCAACTTGTTTGCCGAACCAGGCCAGGCCGCCGAGTTTGCCATTGGGCTGAAGCTGTTCGGCGAAGTGATGCTTAAGAACCGCGAGCATGAGCTGTTTGCAGAAATGCGGCCGGCCTTTAGCGAGTTTATGAAGAAGCTTAAGAGCAGCGGCAAGCCGGCCGAGAATCAACCACAGGCTTGAGTGATTGAAAAGTTCACACACGTCCTGTTAGTTGATAATACCTCTCCCGTGAACCCCCACCCCGCCCTCCACTGCTTAATGCGCAGAATCCTTGGGGGGCGGGGTGCCCCATTTCACCACTTAGTTTATTCTGAATAACTGAAGAATGAAAGACGCATTTATCGTTGACGGTATCCGCACCCCGATTGGCAACTTTGGTGGCACCCTGGCAACCGTGCGCCCCGATGATATGGCGGCGCTGGTTATTCAGGAGCTATTGCGCCGTAACCCCACCACCGACCCGGCCGGCATTGCCGACGTGCTGCTCGGCTGCGCCAACCAAGCCGGCGAAGACAACCGCAACGTGGCCCGCATGGCGCTGCTACTGGCCGGCTTGCCCGCCACCGTGCCCGGCGAAACCGTGAACCGCCTCTGCGCCTCGGGCCTATCGGCGAGTATGGCCGCGGCCCGCGCCATTCAGTGCGGCGACGGCGACTTGTTTGTGGCCGGGGGCGTGGAAAACATGACCCGTGGCCCCCTGGTGATTTCCAAAGCCAGCACCGCCTTCGGCCGCGACTCGCAGATGCAGGATTCCAGCTTCGGCTGGCGCTTCGTGAACCCGCGGATGGAAGAACTATACGGCACCGACGCCATGGGCGAAACCGCCGAAAACCTGGCCGAGCGCGACCACATCAGCCGCGAAGACCAGGACCAGTTTGCTTACGACTCGCACCAGCGCGCCGGCCGGGCCCGCGACTCGGGCCGCTTTGCCGAGGAAATTGTGCCCGTACCTATTCCGCAGCGCAAAGGCGAGCCGTTGCTGTTCGCTCAAGACGAGTTCATCAAGTCCAACACCACCCTGGAAGGCTTGACCAAGCTACGGCCTGCTTTCCGTAAAACCGGCACCGTAACGGCGGGCAATTCTTCGGGCCTCAACGACGGCGCGGCAGCCTTGTTGCTGGCTTCCGAAGAAGGCCTCAAGCAACACAGCCTCACGCCCCGCGCCCGGTTCGTGGCCATGGGTGTGGCGGGCGTAGAACCGCGCATCATGGGTATCGGGCCGGTGCCGGCCAGTCAGTTGGCCTTGAAAAAAGCCGGCCTGAAACTCGACCAAATCGACCTTATCGAGTTCAACGAGGCTTTTGCGGCCCAAACGCTGGCCTGTGTCCGGGGGCTCGGGCTGGAAGGCGACGACCCGCGCATCAACCCCAACGGCGGCGCCATTGCCCTCGGGCACCCGCTTGGCATGAGCGGCGCCCGCATTCTAAACACCGCCGCCTTGGAGCTGCACAAACAGCAGAAGCGCTACGCCCTCGTGACCATGTGCATCGGCGTGGGGCAGGGCTACGCCGTCATTATCGAGCGGGTGTAAGGCCGGCTATCAACAGTCTCACTACTAACCACATACCTGATGAACGCCACCGCCGATTTCCAGACCCGCCTTGCCCCGCTCGGCTTCGCGCAAGTAAAGCAATTGCACCTGAATCTGCCGCCCGCGGCCCTGGTAGAGCACGCCTTGTGCCGAGGCGAAGGCGCCCTCACCGACACCGGCGCCTTGATGGCCGATACGGGTACCTTCACCGGCCGCTCGCCCAAAGATCGGTTTATCGTGCAGGATGCGGGCACAATCGACAGCGTGTGGTGGGGCGACATCAATATTCCCTTTGATGCCGCGAAGTTCAACCGCCTTCAGGAGAAGATGGTAGCTTACCTCGAGGGCAAGGAGATTTACGTGCGGGAAGGCTACGCCGGGGCTCATCCGGCCTCGCAGCTCAAGCTACGCGTCGTAAACGAGATGGCCTGGCACAACCTATTCTGCTACAACTTGTTTCTCCGCCCCGAAGCTGGCGCCGATACCAGCTGGACCGCCGATTTCAGCATTATTTGCGCGCCTGGTTTCGAGGCCGATCCGGCGGTGGATGGTACCCGCCAGAAGAATTTCGCGGTCCTGAACTTCACCGAAAAAGTGCTGCTCATTGGCGGTACGGCCTATGCTGGCGAGATGAAGAAAGGCATTTTCGGCGTACTCAACTACTTACTGCCCCACGAGCAAAACACGCTGCCCATGCACTGCTCTGCCAATGTGGGCGAGGCCGGCGACGCGGCCGTGTTTTTCGGGCTCTCGGGCACCGGCAAAACCACCCTGTCCACAGACCCACACCGGGCCTTGGTCGGCGACGACGAGCACGGCTGGCTGCCGGGCCAGGGCGGCATCTTCAACTTCGAGGGTGGCTGCTATGCCAAGGTGATTGATTTAAGCGCCGAGAAGGAGCCGGAAATCTGGAACGCTATCCGGTTTGGGGCCATTGTTGAGAATACGCGCTTCCAACCCAATACCCGCAGCGTGGATTATGCTAACACGTCGGTAACCGAAAATACGCGCACGGCGTATCCGCTGCACTTTATTCCGAATGCGCTGGAGCCGTCGGTGGCGGGGGTGCCCAAGAACATCTTCTTCCTGACGGCCGATGCCTTTGGGGTGCTGCCTCCCATCAGCCGGCTCGATAAGAGCCACGCCATGTATCACTTCCTGTCGGGCTACACGGCCAAAGTGGCGGGCACCGAAATGGGTATTACCGAGCCGCAAACTACGTTTTCGGCATGCTTTGGGCAGGTGTTTCTGCCGCTGCACCCTACCCGCTACGCCGAAATGCTCGGCCAGAAAATGGAAGAGCACGACGTGCAGGTATGGCTGATAAACACCGGCTGGACCGGCGGCGGCTACGGTACCGGCACCCGCATGAAGCTCGGTTACACCCGCGCCATGATTACGGCTGCCCTCACGGGCCAACTTGATGCCGTACGTTTCCTGCTGCACCCGGTTTTTGGGGTAGCAGTGCCCGAAACGGTGCCCGGCGTGCCTGCCCAAATTCTGGACCCGCGCCGTACCTGGACCAACCCTGTGGCTTACGACCAAGCGGCGCAGGGCCTGGCTACTAAGTTTGTGGCCAACTTCGAGAAGTACGCCGCCAACGCCAACCCCGAAATACTAGCCGGGGCTCCCCTCGCAACGAAGTCCACCGCACCGAGTGTTATTGCTGCGGGACCAGTCAATCGCTGATCTTTGAAGCCCCTTACCTTGCGGCTGCGCTTTACATGCTCCTCCTTAGTGGGAAATTCGGTTCCTGAGCTGCTTCAACACTCCTCAGGCAGGCAAACGTAATCGAGAATGGTTTCCAGGTGCTGACTTTGCTGAACTGGGTCGTAGTGAAACCGGGCGAAGGCGACGGCGCGCGCCGCTAGTAAGTCGGCCTGGGCCGGCGACGAGAGCGAAACAAACAACTGCTGGGCGCAAGTTGCTAGATCATGGACGGGGAAAAGAAGGGCCGTCCGGCCGTGGCAAAGCAGTTCGGCTGCATCAGGAGTATGCGCGCAAACCAGCGGGCAGCCGGATGACATGGCACTGAGCACGGCCAAGTACCGCGCGTGCTGCGCGTCTGGGAGTAGCAACGCGTCCACAACGTTGTAGAAAGACTGAAACTCAGTTGTAGTGCTCAAGGGGCGCAGGTGTACCCTATTCTCTAAACGCAGCCGCTGAACAAGCTGCCGCAGTGCAGCCCACTGGGCTGGATCAGGAGGCGTTACCGGATTGCGCATAACGACCAGCTCGGCGGGGGAATCATGTTCGTGCCGCAAACGATACAGGGCCTCCACCGCAAAGGCAGGTCCGGCCCCGCCGTAGTCTATCACGCCAATCGGCAGGTCGAGCAGATGCCGGCCTTCGGGGCGCGTACAAGTCTGGTCGTCTGTTGTGCACGAGGCCGGCAAGGCGGGTGGCACCACCCAGAGCTGCCGGCCATCGAGCGTCGTGCGCGTCAGCATCTCTTGCCCCAGACGAACCAAGGGCGCCAGCCAGGCATTAACGATCGGCAGTTGGTGATTTAACCACCAGCGGACAAAGGCATTACTCGTTGCAAGCGGCTCGAACTGGCGGTGTAGCAACCGCAGGTGTGGCACTTGCCACCGTTTCACGCACGAAACTAAAACCAGGTCGGCCGTACATGTTGATTGAACGAAACTTGTTCTGAAGGCGCGGCCGACACGACGCCACTGGTTTTTGCTAGTTCGATCGGGCGCTTAGTTGTTACTAGAAAATCAGCTTGTATCCTATTCCCCGAACGTTCAGAATTTGCACCTGCGGATCGGCGCGCAAATAACGACGCAGGCGGGTGACAAAGACATCGAGACTACGGCCGTTGAAGAAATGGTCCTGGCCCCACAAATCGAGCAGGACGGTGGAGCGTTCCAGTACCTGGTTGCGGTGGTCGTAGAGGCGCTTAAGTAATTCAGCTTCGCGGTTGGTTAGCTCGATTTCGGTGTCCGCCAGCCGCAGCCGCTGCTGGGTATAGGCGAAAACGTAGTGGCCGATTTTCACTGGCTCGGTGGCGGTGCTGGCCGCAGCAGGCGCAGCGCGGTTGAGCTGGGCCTGGATGCGCACAATTAGCTCGTCCATGCTGAACGGCTTCTTGAGGTAGTCGTTGCCGCCGAGCTCGAACCCGCGCACGACGTCGGTGGGTTGGGAAAGAGCGGTCAGGAAGATCAGCGGGACGGTGGCGTTTTCTTGCCGCATCTGCTTGCCTAGCGCAAAGCCATCGAGCCGCGGCAGCATGATGTCGGCCACCACAATATCGGGGGTTTGCTGGCGGAACAGGTGCAGGCCTTGCTCGCCATCGGTTGCGTGCTGCACCGTGAACCCGCGCATTTCCAGGCTGTCTTTGATGATAAGGGCCAGGGCGGCCTCGTCTTCTACCAGCAGAATCGTTGCCATCTTCAGAGCCTTTAAAGCGCGGGCAGCCAAAAGGAAAACGCGCTGCCCTGGCCCAACTCGCTTTGCAGCTGCAACCGGCCGCCGTGCCGCTCTATCACCTGCCGCACGTAGTAGAGGCCCAACCCAAAGCCTTTAATCGGGTGCAAATTGCCGGTCGGCACCCGGAAGAAACGGTCGAAAACCGCCGGCTGATAGTTTGCCGGGATGCCAATGCCGTTGTCGGCCACGGTGAGGCGCCAGCCCACGTTTTCCGGCTGTGCCTGAATCGTGATGGTTACCTGGTCGCGGGAATACTTGATGGCGTTGTCGATCAGATTGCTGATGACATTGCGCAAGTGCAGCCGGTCGCAGCGGATGGCCGTGGGGTCTATGTCGAGGGCGAATTGCACGGCTTTCGGGCTGGTGAGCTGGTGCTGCTCCACCAGCTCGGCGACCAGCTCGGCGGGCTGCACCGTTTCGGGCTCTAGGCGCAATGGCTGGCGTTCGGCCACGGCCATGTGCAGCACGTGGTCGACCAGGCCCGAGAGCCGCTGCAACTCCTGCTGGGAAATAGCAAGGTAGGTCTGGGTTTTCTGTGGATTCTGCAAAGCCCCGAAGTGCTGCAGAGCCTCCACCGCGGCCGATACCGTGGCCAGGGGAGTCTTCAGCTCGTGGGTCATGTTGTTGATGAAGTCTTCCCGAATTTCAGAGAGCTTTTTCTGCCGCAGAATCGTGGACAGCATCAGTACAAAGCAGGCCGTAGTGATGCCAAGCAAGCCAAGCGAACCGGCTAGCAGGCCCCCCATGCGGCGCAGCGCGTAGGGCCAGGGCGGCTGGAAACTGGCCCGAACAGCAACGCCGGGCAGCGCTGGCAGTGCCACCGGCGGCGTTTGCACAGCGTAGCCCGACGGCAGCGGCCCGGGATGCAAGCGCTGGTCGGCCACGGTGGCCACGGTATCGAACAGAAAAGCGGCCTCGGCGCCGCGCTGCCGCAGCTCGGCCTGGTAGGCGGTAGCCAGGCGCGTCAGGTTGAGAGTAGGCGAGCTGCCGGCGTTGCGCAGTAAAAACTGCCAAAACGCCTGGGCCACACTGTCTTCCTGGCGGCGGGCAGCGAAGCTGTTGGCGGGGTACCGGCTGCCCACCCGCAGCAGCTGCCGCAGTTGCGTGCGGCCCACCGCATCGAGGCGCTGTATGGGCAGGGCCACCTGACCGTAAGTTTGGCCGGGCCCGGTGGGTTGAAGCAGGGCCCGGACTTCGGCCAGCTGCTGCTGCTGGGCTACGGCCAGCAGCGCCTCGTGCGCCGTGCGGGTAAACTGCGTGGCGGTTAGCTGATAGGTGGTGTAAAGCCAGTAGGCCTGAAACCCGTTGATGCCGAGCATGCACAAGCTCATCAGCCAGAAGATAATACGCAGGCGGCTTTTCATAAACGAGGGGGCAGCGGATGGGCAGGAATCGAAAGTAAGGGGCTACTGCTACCCGATCAAGCCATTAACAATCATTAACACAAAATAACAGTCGTTTACATCCCGCTGGCGGTCCTTTGCCAACGCAGCCTCAATCCGGCTGCCCATGCTTGGCGTGGTTTTCTGCTGTTTGGTATGCGTTTGTATTCACGTTGGAATAATCTGGTGGGCTGGGTGGTGTTTGCGGTGGCGGCCGTGGTGTACCTACTCACGCTAGAGCCCACCGCCTCGTTCTGGGACTGCGGCGAGTTCATTGCTTGTGCCTATAAGCTGCTCGTACCGCATCCGCCCGGCGCCCCCACCTTCCTGCTGCTCGGCCGGGTGTTGTCGCTGCTCTCGTTCGGCGATACCAGCAAAGTAGCTGTGCTGGTGAATACGCTCTCGGCCTTGAGTAGCGCGTTTGCGGTCTTGTTTCTGTTTTGGAGCATTACGCTGCTGGCGAGCAAGCTGGTGCTGGCTGGTGCCAGCCATCCCGAGCACGCTCGGCCCGCTCCTACCCGCGGGCAGGCGCTGCATATTCTGGGGGCGGGCGTGGTAGGGGCGCTGGCTTTCGCCTTCTCCGATTCGTTCTGGTTTAATGCCGAAGAAGCCGAGGTGTACGCCATGTCGGCTTTGTGCACGGCCACGGTGGTGTGGCTGATGCTGAAGTGGAGCAACCGGGCCCACGAGCCCGACAGCGACAAGTGGCTGGTACTGATTGCCTATGTTATTGGTTTGAGCATTGGGGTGCACCTGCTCAACTTGGTGGCAATTCCGGCGCTGGGCCTGCTCTACTACCATCGTCGCCAGGCGGTGCCTACGTGGCGGGGCAGCGTGCTGACTTTGCTTGTTAGCAGCCTGTTGGTGGGCGTGGTGCTGGTGGGTATCATTCCGGGGCTGCCGACGCTGGCTAGTGGCTTCGAGGTGTTCGTGGTCAATTCCTTGGGCTTGCCGTTCAACTCGGGGCTGATTGCTTTTGTGCTGCTCGGACTGGGCTTGGTGTATCTGGGATTTCGACAGTCGTACCGGCGCGGTTCGCGGCTCTTGAACACGGCTATGCTGTGTTTGGTGTTCATCCTCATTGGCTACTCGTCTTACCTCATTGTACCGATTCGCAGCTCGTATCTGCCCACCATCAACCAGAACGCGCCCCGCGACGTGCTCAATTTTGTGAGCTACCTCAAGCGCGAGCAGTACGGCTCCCGGCCCTTGCTATACGGTCCGCACGTTTTTGCGCAGCCTATTGCCCAGCAAGATGTCGGCCCCCGCTACGTGCGCGGCACCGATAAGTACGTGGTGGCCGAGCAGCGGCAGGAGCTGGTGTACCGCGACGAAGACAAGATGCTGCTGCCCCGCATCTACGCTGATGGCAGCAGCACCGTGGCGCAGCGCACCGCCTCGTACCAGCAATGGGTGGACATTCAGGAAGGCGTGAAGCCCACGATGGGCCAGAATCTGAGTTTTCTGTTCCGCTACCAGATGGGCCACATGTTCTGGCGCTACTTCTTGTGGAACTACGTAGGCCGCGAAAGCGACGTGCAGCACGCGGGCGTGCTCTGGCCCACTACCAGCCAGGAAAACCTGCCCGACCGGGTGACTACCAGCAAAGCCCACAATAACTTTCTGGCCCTGCCCCTGCTGCTAGGCTTGCTGGGTTTGGTGTATCAGGTGCGCCGCGACTCAAAGAACGCGCTGGTGGTGGGTTTGCTGTTTCTGTTCACGGGTCTGGCCATTATCGTGTACCTCAACCAGCCGCCCGTCGAGCCGCGGGAGCGGGACTACACCTTCACCGGCGCCACCTACGCCTTCGCCATCTGGATAGGCTTGGGGGTATTGGCGCTGGCCGAGGGGTTGCAGCGAGTGATAAAGGCTGATGCCGTTCGGGCCACTGGGGCGCTGCTGCTGGGCTTGGTGGTACCGGGCATTATGCTGGCGCAGGGCTGGGACGACCACAACCGGTCCAACCGGTTTAGCTCGGTCGATTCCGCCAAAAACCTGCTGAACTCCTGCGCGCCCAACGCCATCCTGTTCACCAACGGCGACAACGATACCTTTCCGCTCTGGTACGCGCAGGAAGTGGAAGGCATACGCACCGACGTGCGGGTGGCCGTGCTTAGCTACCTGAACACCGACTGGTACGTGGAGCAGATGCGAAACCGCGCCTATAAGTCGCAGCCGCTGCCTATCTCGCTGCCGACCGACCGGTACGCGCAGGGCACCAACGACTATCTGCCCTACACCGAAAACCCCAACGTACGTGCGGTCAACTTAAAGGACTTCATGCAGTTGGTAGGTGAAAACAGCGACTTGCTCAAGGTCAGCTACGGCGACGGGGGCCCCACGCTGCTTTCGTTTCCTTCCCCTAAATTCTACTTGCCCGTTGATACGGCGGCCGTCAAACGACTCGGAATCATTCCGGCCGACCGCCAACACCAACTCGTATCCCGCATGGAGTTCAACCTGGGCAAGGGTGCTATGGAGAAGCGCAGCCTGTTCGTGCTCGATGTTCTGGCTACCAATCAGTGGAAACGGCCCGTGTACTTTGCCACCAGCGTTGCGCGGCAGGAAGACCACCTGGGCCTGGAACCTTATTTTCAGCTGGAAGGCTTAGCCTGGCGCGTTCTGCCGCTAAAGGATCCGGCGTATGACCCGCGTGGGGAAGCGGGATACGTGGAGAAAGACCTGCTCTACCGCCGGCTGATGCAGCAATTCGCGTACCGCAGCTTAAACGACCCTAGGGTTTTCCACGACGAGAACAGCTTGATGTTCCCGGCCAACTACCGCGACAAGTTCGCCCGCCTGGCCAACGCCTACCTCGCCACCGGCGACACCACCGCCGCCAAGAACCTTGCCGATAAGTGCTTGGCCGTGATGCCCGACCAGGCTATTCCGTACGACTATTACACCCCTCAACTGGTGCCGGCCTTGGTGGCAGGCGGGGAACGAAGCCGGGCCAACCGCCTGATGGATCTGCTGCTCGACCGAAGCCGGCGCAGCATCATCTACTACAGTTCGCTTCCCAATAACATCTTCGAACGCGAACTAAGTCAGCACCTCGCCACTGCCCAGCAAATCTACCTGGTGGCGCAGCAAATTGGCGACCAAGCGCGGGCCAATCAGGCGTATGAATTACTGCGGCCCTATCTGCGGCAATAAGGCCGTGTGAGCGGAAATCACCACCTTCCTCGATATCCTCTCGAAAAAGAGTAACGCTTTTCAACTGCTGAGTTAAGACGTATGCTCTGGCCGTCAGAGCTGCTTTCACGCAGGGATTCGCAGTGGTTCCTTGAATGACACTGCGAATCCCTGCGTGAAAGATTTCACTTAGCGTAAGTCTTCGTTTTGTGCGCCACAGATAAGGAGTATCCGCGTAAGACTAAAGGCGTGCTGCAGTCCATCAGAGCGCTAGCGGCTAGAAGTGAAAGGACGTGTCGCCGGGAGAGTACAGGAAACTTTAGAAGTTAAGAAAACGCTACTTTAAAGTCTGCGTTGACCGTAAAGCTTCCTACTCCCTGCGGGCACGTCCTTTTCCTTTTCTGCAATACACCGTCTCTATGTCCGAGCGTTCCCCTTCCAGCCTCGTTATTCAAGCCATTTTACGCCAGCAGGTGGTACCCGTTTTCCACCACGACGATGCCGCCTACGCGCAGCAAATCGTTGATACTTGCTATCAGGCGGGTATTCGGGTCTTTGAGTTTGCCAACCGCGGTACCAATGCTTTTGCGGTGTTCACGAAGTTGCGTGAATACGTAAGTGCCCGCTACCCTGATCTGTTGCTTGGGAGCGGCACTATCTACAACGCCAAGGAAGCAGAAGTCTTCCTGGAAGCGGGAGCCGACTTTATAGTGCAACCCATTACCACCGCCGACGTGGCCGCCGTTTGCCGCCACCACGACGTGCCCTGGATTCCGAGCGCCCTTACTCCCAACGAAATTTTTCACGCCACGCGGTTGGGGGCGGCACTGGTCAAGATATTCCCTGGCAGCATTGTAGGGCCTGATTACGTGCGGGCCGTGCTGGCCCCAATGCCCAACGTTAAGGTTATGGTGACGGGAGGAGTAGAACCCACCGAGGAAAGCTTGCGTGCTTGGTTTGAGGCTGGCGTAAGCGTGGTGGGCATGGGCTCTAAGCTGTTCATCGACGGTGAGGATCAGGCCGCATTAGGCGCCCGTATTGCGCAGGTCGTGCAGCTAGCCGCAACATATCAGCAGAACCGGAGTTGACCGGGTGCAAGCCGGTTGAACGGGAAACATGGATGGCACGTTTGTCGCTCCCCCCACCTGGTGCACGACATAGCAAAGCCGCGGCATCGACCTTGAATTCTGGCCTTAGCAATCAGGAATTGGTTCTCTCTGTCCTTGTTGCGCATCAGGCAAAAGAAGGGAACGAGGCAAACGCAGAGGAAGACGTTCATCGTGCAACATCTTCTTGTAACTTGGGCGGCCCAATCTTCGCTTGCCTATGAAAACCAGCCTTCGATTTCGCCACTGGACCGCGCCCCACACCAGAGGGTGTATGTGCTACAACCTGACCGTGGGCGACACCATCGAATATGAAGGACAGCCCTATCAGGTGACAACTCAGGACTTGAAAGACTACCGCGCCAAGCGCAAGTACCGGCTGATGCTAGCCAGCGGCGTGTTCGATCAGCAAGGCCAGGAATTGTACGAGGCCGACATCGTGCAAGTATTTCAGCGGGGCAGCAGCAGCATTTCTTACTTCGCTTACGTGGTGTGGGATGCCGCGCGAGGCTTTCTTTACCGAAATGCGCAGGACCTGCCGCTCACAGCAGACTGCTCCACGCTGGTATGGACAAATTTCTATGCCCAACCCCACTGGGTAGACCAGTTCGGCTACCACCGAAACTTCATTCGGGAGCACTGGTAGCGCTTAGCACTAGGGGTTTGTCAGGGCTTCGTATTCCCGAGCAGACAGCCTGCTTCCAACCACTATTCGCTGGTCTGGCTCATGTGGTTGAAGTTATATTCAACAGCATTTACGCAAGAATTATTTAGATTGCCACAGCATCCGCTAAAACGATTTAGCGAGTCTTATACTTTACTGCTATTTCAGTTCATGCCGGATGGAGCGCCTCTTCGCATACGGTTCGCTTTCAGCGCAGTCGGGCCAGCATTCCAACCTAGCTCACTTAGAAACACATAGGCTGTCTAAAGCGGCCACGAGCTTTATATAAACGCTGGAGCTTGATTTAAACTTGTCTTTCGCTTTATGTTCGGCCACGCCCGGCAGCTTACTCGCTCTTCCTACCAAATCCCACCCTTGAAATGCCTACGAAACTTCTACCTCCTAGCTCGGGTGTTATCAGATGGCTGGTTTTTATTGCCCTGTGCTTGCCTGGCGCCCGCATAAGTCAGGCTGCCGTGGTTTCCTACAGCCAAAGTGGTGATAAGGTCACGTTTAAGCTCGACAAGGGGCTGATGAGCGTGCGCCTGTGCAAATCCGACGTGGTGCAGGTGCAATACACGGTGTTGGCCGCATTCCCACAGAAAACCTCCCTGGTAGTCAACAACCCCTGGACCGAGAAGACATCGTTCAAGGTGGAGGACAAGAACGGGCGCATCACCATCACCACCGCCAAGCTGAAGGTGCTGGTTGATAAAGCCACCAATGCCCTCACGTACACCAACCTCAACGGCACCGTTATTACGGCGGAGGCAGCGAGCAACAAGAAGATGAAAGCAGCCACCATTGCGGGCATTCAGACCTACAAGTGCGAAACGCAGTTCAAGTCGCCCGCCGATGAGGGCTTGTTTGGGCTAGGCTGTCACCCCGAAGATTCGTTGTCGATCAACTACAAGGGCCGCAACCAGGACATGCTCATCAAGTACCTGACCGGGGCTATTCCGGTGCTGTTGTCGACCAAGGGGTATGGCCTGCTCTGGGACAACTACTCGGCGTCCAACTTTTACGGGTCCGAGGCCAACAAAACCGAGTTTAAGTACGTGTCGGAGAGCGGGCAGCTGGTGGATTACTACTTTTTCTACGGTCCCGAATTCGACCGGATTATTGACCTGTACCGGACGGCCACGGGCAAGGCCCCGATGTACCCGAAATGGGCGTTTGGGCTGTTTCAGTCGCAGGACCGGTACAAAACGCAGGCGGAGGTGCTGGCGGTGAAGGATGGGTACCGCCGAAACCACATTCCGGTGGACGTGATTGTGCAGGACTGGTTTTACTGGGAGCCGCTGCCCATTGGCTCGCACATCATGAACCCCACGCGCTACCCCAACCCCAAGGCCATGGTGGAGGAGCTGCACCAGGCCAACCTGCACGCCATGATTTCGATCTGGCCGGTGTTCGGCAAGAACACCACCAACTTCGAGGCCATGCAGAAAGCCGGCAACCTAACCAGCATCACCTGGGACAACTTCGTTACCAAAACCTTCGACACGTACTACGACGCCCACAGCCCCAAGGCCCGCGACATGTACTGGCAGCAAGCCCGCGACAGCCTGGTGAAGAAAGGCAACTGGGACGCCTGGTGGGTGGACCAGTGTGAGCCCGACAACGGTGCCTTGCTCGACGAGCGGCGCAAGGCGGTGTTTGCTACCGGCAAAGGCATCGACTATTTCAACAGCTACTCGCTCGAGCACACCAAGGGCCTCTACAAAGGCTGGCGCGCCGATATGGGCGACAAGCGCCCGTATTTCCTGGTGCGGCAGGCCTTCGCTGGCCAGCAGCGCAACGCCACCACGCTGTGGTCGTCGGACATTACGAGTACGTTCCAATCGTTGCGCAACCAGGTGCCGCAGGGCCTCAACGCCTGCGTGTCGGGCATTCCGTACTGGACCTCGGATATTGGGGGCTACAAGTCCAACACCGCGCCGGAGGGTATTCCGAACTGGAAAGACCCGCAGGCCCGGGAGCTGTTTACGCGCTGGTTTCAGTTCGGCACGTTCAGCCCGATATTCCGCATTCACGGCAAAGGCGAGCGGGCCTTGTTTTCCGACAATTGGGACGCGCCCACCAAAGCCATTCTGCTGAAATACGACCAGCTGCGCTACCGTTTGCTGCCCTACATCTACTCGTTGGCCGGCCGCGTGACCCGCGAAAACTACACCTTCATGCGGGCCCTGGCTTTCGACTTCCGCAAAGACCCCAAGGTGTACAGCATCCCCGACCAGTACATGTTCGGCTCGGCATTTCTGGTGAACCCCGTGACGCAGCAACTGTACACGGGCTCGAAGGCGGCGGCCAAGGTCAGTACCCGCAAGGTGTATTTGCCGGCCAACACCAAGTGGTATGACTTCTGGACTGGCGAAACCCTGAACGGCGGCCAAACCATTGATGCCGCCGCGCCCATCGACATCATGCCGCTGTACGTGCGGGCAGGCGCTATCATCCCGATGGGCCCCAACGTGGAGTACGCCACGCAGCCCACTACCGCGCCCCTGGAGCTGCGCATCTACCCCGGTGCTGATGGCGAATTCACGTTCTACGAAGATGAAAACGATAATTATAATTACGAGAAAGGCAGCTTCTCCACCTTTAAATTCCGCTGGAACGACAAGCTGCGGCAGTTCACCATCACCGACCGAAACGGCAAGTTTGCGGGCATGCAAGCCAGCCGCACGTTCAACGTGGTGCTGGTGAAGCCCGGCAACGGGTCGGACGTAGCGGCCGCCGGCAAACCCGATAAGACGGTGGTGTACGCCGGCCAGGCAACCACCGTCAAATTCTAAACTTTTTTCTTCCCTGAAAACCTATTGAATAAGGTTTCATGCTAAGCGCACCTACCCTGCTAAGCTGATTTTCAAACGTGAGGCCGAAGCGTTAGCGGTGCTTCGCTCGGCATGATAAACCGGTTTCGATAGAACATTTTTCCAAATAACCTACCTCACTCCCATTTTCTCATCCCCCCGAACTACTTGCCCCAAAATGCCGATGCATTCATTGAAAAAGAACTACTTGTGGGTGCTGCTCTGCCTGCTGTTTTACTCCAACGCCATGGCCGAACAGCCCATTCAACTACCCGGTAAGTGGGAATTCCACAAGGCCGGTGACAGCAAATGGGGCGCGGCCACCGTGCCCGGCACCGTACACACTGACCTGTTGGCCACCAAGCAGATCCAAGACCCCTTCTACCGCGTCAACGAGAAAGAGCAGCAGTGGATCGGCAAAACCGATTGGGAATACAGAACCACGTTTGCCGTTGATGCCAACCAACTCAAAAACGACAAGCTATACCTGGTTTTCGAAGGCCTCGACACCTACGCCGACGTGTACGTGAACGACGTGAAGGTGCTGGTGGCCGACAACATGTTTCGGCAGTGGAAAAAGGACGTGAAGCCGCAGCTTAAAGCCGGCAACAACGCCTTGCGGGTGTACTTCCACGCGCCCATGGTGAAGGGCGAAGAGCTGTTCAAGAGCCTACCATTCCAGGTGCCCGCCAGTGACAACGACCAGGCCGGGCCCGGCGAAAACAAAGTGAGCGTGTTCACCCGCAAGGCCGGCTACCACTACGGCTGGGACTGGGGCCCGCGCCTGGTTACTTCCGGCATCTGGCGCCCCGTGTACCTAGTGCCCATGACCGGAGCACACATTCAGGACCTGTTCATCAAGCAAAGAAAACTCACCCCCGAGCAGGCCGACCTGGAAGCCCAATTGGAAGTGGAAAGCCTGACGGCCGGTTCCAAGCAGCTGGAAGTAACCGTGGACGGTTCCAGCACGCCGGTTTATTCGAAGCCGGTGTTCCTCGACAAAGGCGTGAACCACTTGGTATGCAGCTTCGTGCTGCCCAACCCCGAGCTGTGGTGGCCCAACGGCTATGGCGCCCAAAAGCTTTACACGTTCCGGGCAGTACTGAAAGACGGCTCGAAAACGCTGACTGACAAGCAGGTTCGCCGCGGTATGCGGACGGTGGAAGTGGTGCAGGAGACGGGCCCGAAAGCCAACTCGTTCTACTTTCTGGTGAACGGCGTGAAGATGTTCATGAAAGGCGCCAACTACATTCCGCAGGACAACTTCCTGCCCCGCGTCAACAAGGCCCGCTACGAGCACGTCATCAACACGGCCGTCACCAGCAACATGAACATGCTGCGGGTGTGGGGCGGCGGCATCTACGAAAACGACCTGTTCTACGACCTCTGCGACGAGAAAGGCATCATGATCTGGCAAGACTTCATGTTTGCCTGCGCCATGGTTCCCCCACTGGAAAACCACAAGCAGAACATCTACGAGGAAGCCGTAGAAAACGTGAAGCGCCTGCGCAACCACCCGGCCATTGCCATGTGGTGCGGCAACAACGAAATAGCGGCCTACATGGGCTCCAACTATTGGGGTACGGCCAAGAACGCCTTCCGCAACCGGCAAGACTCTATGACCATCGTCAACACCTACAAGGAGGTGTTTCACAGCATCCTGCCGGCCGTGGTAAAAGGCTACGACGACGAGAAGTTCTACTGGTCAACCTCGCCGCAGCCCACTAACTGGTCGCACACCAACCGCGACATCCGCACCTCCGGCGACGTGCACTACTGGGAAGTATGGGGTGGCAAGAAGCCTATCGAACTCTACCTGAAGAACATCGGGCCGTTCATGAGCGAGTACGGCTTCCAGTCGTTCCCCGATATGCAAACCATCAAGGGTTTTGCCACGCCGCAGGACTACGACATCAACTCCGAGATTATGAAGTCGCACCAGCGCTCCTACGTGGGCAACGGCGCTATTCTGCAGTACATGGAGGCTTGGTACAAGGTCCCGAAGGCCTTCCCTAATTTCCTGTACACCGGCCAGGTGCTTCAGGCCGAAGCCATCAAGCTCGCTATCGAGGCGCACCGCCGGGCCAGGCCCTATTGCATGGGCTCATTGTACTGGCAAATCGACGACTGCTGGCCTGCGGCCTCGTGGTCGAGCATGGACTACAACGGCTACTGGAAAGCGCAGCAGTACGAGTCGAAGCGCGCTTTCGAGGCCATGCTGGTTTCCCCGATTGTCACCAATGATTCCGTGCAGGTGTTTGTGGTATCCGACCAGCTAAAACCCATGGATGCCCAACTGCAAATCCGGTTGCTGGACTTCAGCGGCAAGGTGCTCAACGAAAGCAAAGTAAGCGTGAACGTGCCAGCCAACACCAGCACCAACGTGCACCGGGTAGCCGTGAAAGATTTGCTGAAAGGCGCCGACCGCAACAGCGTTATGCTGGACGTAACCCTACTTGGTCAAAACCAGGAAGTGGCGCAAAACTGCCTGTACTTCGAGTTGCCCAAGAACCTGAAGCTTAACAAGGCTGCCATCAACTACACGCTCACCAAGGAGAAAGACCAGTACGTGCTCAAACTCAAGAGCACTCAACTGGCCAAAAATCTGCGCGTGTCGGCCGGTGACGATGCCATCATCTTCTCGGATAACTACTTCGACCTGATTCCGGGCAAAGAGAAAACTGTGACTTTCCGGTCCGGCAAAGCCCTGAAGAAAAGCGGCATCACCTTTATGAGCATCAACGAGGCGGCTCTTTAGTAGCTACTTTAACTGACTTACCGCCTGCGCTAATGCAACAAGAGCCTCGTCGTACGACGAGGCTCTTGTTGCATTAGCGCAGGCGGTTTTTGGTGTAGCTCTAACCTGATTTCATGATTATGGTATTTACATCAGCACTATGCAGCTAAAAAGTAGCAATGTGGATCTGGCCTAGAAGTATTGTGTTGAAATAAAATTAATAAATATTACTTGATACCTGTATTATACACAGTTATTCATTAATTTTATGCTATATAAATTTCTGCCTCTCTCAACTTCTCACCTATGCAGTTCTTTAAAAGCTTACTGTTAAGCTTAACCGCTTATTTTATTCCTACTGATCCTATTCCGCCCTATCCTCATGAGTCGTGGAGTGATTTGCCACACGAGCATTGGCCCGCCGGGTATGACCCTGAGTCCGATTCGTTTTTAAGGGTTGAGTCCAACCGCTATCCTTATCCCCACCAAGAATCGAGTGTCTCGCAGCCAACCAACGCGCTGTTGGCATGCTAGACCAGAGGGAACCAGCATGTTAACTCCACAATATTAGCTCTTGGACAACAGATTTTGGAAGGTAGTCAACTAGCCGACTAGCAACTGAGAGGGCTCGTTGTGGATTTTCAGAATCAACTCCTCAAACAGCGTATTAGCCCAGGCAAACCACTTGCCCGAGAACTTAGCTGGGTCGTCCTGGTCGAAGCTTTCGTGCATGAAACCGGTGCCAGCATGGGTGGTACGCAGCCACGTGAGGCACTGCTGAATTTCGGCGGCATCGGTACTGGTAAGGGCCCGCAGAATAATACCCATGGGCCAGATAGTGCCAGCCCCGGTGTGCGGCCCTCCGATACCGTTGGCGGCTTTTCCTTGGCAAAACCAGGGGTTGTCGGCACTCAGGGCGAAGTGGCGGGAGCCTGGTACACCGGGTCTTGCACCGGCACGGCGCCTAGGTAAGGCAGGGACAACAAGCTAGGCACGTTGGCATCGTCCATGAACAGCTGATTGCCATAGCCGCCTACTTCGTAGGCGTAGAGGCGGCCGTGGGTGAGGTGCTCGGTTTGGGCGTACTGACGAATGGCGGCTTCTACTTCCTGCGCCAGGGCGGTGCATTCGGTGGCAAAAGCGGCGTCGAGCTTGAGTGCTGTCCAGAGTGCGGTTAACCGGCGCTGGCTACGGCAAATAGGTTGCTCGGGGTAAAGTAGGCGTAAACCGTGGCATCGTCGGAGGGCCGGAACATCGAGCAGATCAGGCCACCGGTCGGACGGGGTTGCCGTAGCCGCCGGCCAGAGTGTCGCTTTGCCACTCGGTGCGGCGCCCGAAGTGGTACGGGCCGCGGCCGGTTTTGCGCCGCTACTCTTTGAAGGTGGCCACCATGAGGCAGGCCGCCTGTTGCCACTCAGCATCGAAGGGCGTTAGGTCATCGGTGGTTTGCCAGTAGCCGTGGGCCAGGCACAAGCAGTAGCAGAGTGAGTCCACTTCCCACTTGCGCTCGTGCACGCCGGGCTTCATGTCGGTGCTGTCGTCTTTCCACTCGCTGACTTTACTGGCGTCGGCGTAGAAAGCGTTGGCGTAGGGATCGAGCAATACGCAGCTGGTTTGGCGGTGAATGACGCCGGCCAGCAGAGTTTGCAACTTTTTATCTTGCCTGGCCAGCGGCAGATAGGTCCACACTTGCGCCGAAGAGTCGCGCAGCCACTGTGCAAGCACTTACTAGTTGCTGGTAAAATAGGCCCATTGGGGCGAGCAAGCATCTGCCAGCAGCAGCTAGAGCTTAGTTCTACCTAATTTATTCAATAAACACCGCCCGCTTTAAAGAAATAACAGTGAGGCTATTTACCTTATCAGATGCCGGTTTTCCTGCACCAGCGGCGGGCATCCGTTTAGTTAAATTTGCCTTGCTTGTCAATCATCAAACTCCATCTCCTGCCCTACGCTCTTCACTTGTGCAACCCACTCCTATTCTACCTTCCTACGTGCAGCGTTTACAAACCGCCTCCTCGTGGTGGAGAATTGCCATCCAGTTGGAGCTGCTGTTTTTGCTTTTCCAACTCCTGCTTTCAACAAGCGCTTGCTCGAAGCTAGAGGCCCTGCTGGCCAAGAGCTTCCAACCTGACCAACCGGCTGTGCTCTCGGGTCCACCCGCGCCCCCGCCGGGCCCCTACCAATGGGCGGGCGTCATTGGGACTACCAGCGACAATTTCTCGGTGAACCCGTGGCGGGGTCTCTCGTTTGTTCGATCTGTGGCGTATGGCCCGGCGGGCGGCATTGTGGGCGTGGGTTATGGCGAAACAGCTGAAAACGTGTGCACTTTCACCGATCAAACCCGGAACGCGCGGGTGGCGCTGGCCAATAACATGCTATCCGTAGTCGACCATGTCGACACCGATGGTACCCTGTACTACATCGCCAGCAACAACAACGGCTGGGACAAGAACAACTCGGTGTACGTGGTGGCCCGCCGCTGCTCAGACCGGGAATTGCAGCCTTTCCCACGAGGAGTACGAGCCAATTTTGCCGGCGACAAGGCCCACGACAATGACGCCGGCTACGATGGGGCCATTAGCCTAACGCAGAAAATTGGGGGCTGGGACCCTGCCGTTGTGAGTGCTCAGCACATCAGCGGCATGCGCGTAGAACGAGGAAATAGCCTGCTGGCGGTATGCCGCAAAAACCAAAGCACGGTTCAGTTCTACCACAAAACCAGTGGTGCCCTGCTCTCGACCCTGCGCCTGCCCGCGCCGGAAAAGTGCGTTTTCTCCCCGTCCGGCGACTTTTGGGTGATAACTGAGCGTACCGTAAGGCGCTACGTTAACCGCAGTACCCGCGCTACTCCGGCCTTCGAACTACAAACTACTATCACCGGCTTGCAAGAACCAGTAGCTCTCGCCATGCGGCCCAATGGTACACTATTGGTGCAAGACGGGGGCAATCATCAGCAGGTGAAAGAATTCCAAGCCAATGGCCAACCTGTGGGCGTGTTCCCGAAAACACCTGGCGGCAACAAGCTAAGCCCTGATGTTACGCTGTCGAGCTTTTTATTTGTGAACCGTGAAAGTCTAGGAACCCAGAATCCAGGCGGCAGCGATTATGATAAGCCCCTCGGCTCCCTCGATGTTGCTCCCGACGGTTCAATCTGGCTGCTTGATGCCGGCAACTACCGCGTCATGCACTTCAGCCCGACCTGGAAGTATCTGGGGCAGTTCGGCTGGCTGCCCTGCCACTACAAAATCGCCGTCGACCCCAACAACATCAAACGCGTGCACTCCGACTACATGGAGCTGGAAGTGGACTGGACGCGCCCCATCCGGGGAGGCGACCAAACTCAGCTAGCTCACCCCACCTGGATCCTAAAAAAGAACTGGACCGCGCAGCTTAGCCGCACGCTCAGCCCGTTCCTGCACGTGGTAACCTATACCAGCAAGGGCGTGAAGCGCACCTTTGCCCAGTGCCACGACTCGGATTTCAACAAACAGGGCTGGCAAACCGAAATTGTGGAACTCCCCCCTGCTGGCGTGGCGCGGCGCACCGGCATCCACATCGATTACGGCCCGAATACCGGTCGCAATAAGATCTTGTATCCCGAAGGCATCCGTTGGTGGGAAATTACCGACGACGGCGCTGGCAACAAGCGGCAATGTGGCTACTTTCAGCCCTTTGCAGGCTTTGACCGCCGCAACAACCCTGTGTTTGGGCCAGTACAGAAAAAAGTGGATTTCATAGCGCAGCAAGCCAAGCAAAACAACAAACCGCTTAGCTACGGCGGCTGGAACCAGCAGGATGAGTGCCCGGTAACGGCTGATGGCACCTGGATCAGCTTTCGAGCTCCCCAAATGAAAGTGGGCGCTTTCCAATTGGGCGGCATCAAGCCCGGGCAAACCCGGTGGGCTTGGCTGGCCTTGCCCAACAAGCTGATGACCAACAGCCAACAAATGGTAACGGGATTCTATCCGGCGGAAGGTTCGGGGTCTGATTTCGGTGGGCACGCCGGGGTAGCGGTACACGCCGTGGGAAAATACGTGGTGTGTAGCTACGACGGCCAGAACGGCTTTTTCTCCAACCAACATTGGCTGTATCGGCAGGACGGCAAGTACCTAGGGCAGTACGGACGCCCCAGCCGCGACCAGCCCGAGTTTACGGCCCTAAATGCCGCTCCTACTGGTTACGCCAACAACACCGGCTACAGCTGCCTGCTACAATCTGGCCCCACGCTGTTCGAACTCACCACCGACGAAGCTTACTTTGGTGGTATTCACGTTCACCGGCTTGAGGTGCCCGCTCAGAAGTTGAAGCAGTAGGCGTGGGTACAATTCGCGTATCGAGGGCCAGTCTGCTCGCCTGCGCACAGCAAGGCCTTTGAAAAGAGGTGGCACAACTATTTCCGGGCGGGTGAGTAGGCATAGAAATCCTACCCACTTTGAGGTGGTCTGATTACGCTGGACAGTTTAGGGTACTAAGTGGAAGAAGCTGTTGATGAGTGTGATACGGCGTCTGGTAACCAATACTGGAGTGCAGGCGCTCGTAATTATAGTAATCAAAATAGTCGGCGACGCTGCGTTGAGCGTCGGCTAGGTCGGCAAAAACGGGCCGCTCGCGGACTTCGAGCACTTCGGTTTTGAGGCGGGACCATAGGCTTTCGGCCTGCGCATTATCATAGCAGTCGCCGCGGCGGCTCTGTGAGCGCACGGCCTGGTGGTCGCGTAGCAGTTGCCGGTAAGCGTTGCCGCAATACTGCCCACCGCGGTCGGAGTGCACGAGCAGGCCTGGAGTAGGCGGTTGCGCCCAAAAAGCGCGCTGCAAAGCCGTGGTAATCAGTTCCTCGGGCATCGCAGCGCCCACTTGCCAGCCCAGCACCTGCTTGCTGGCCACGTCCTGAAAAGCGCACAGATAGGCCCAGCCGCCGTTGGCCAACGGCAGATACGTAATATCGCTGACCCAGACCTGATTGGCCTGCGTCGGCTTGGGCTGGTGGAGCAGCCGGTTGGGCGCGCAGCGCCGTCCGTGGGTCGAGTCGGTGGTGCGCGGGGTAAAGGCCTTGGGTTGCAGCGCGTGCAGACCTCGGCGACGCATGGCCGCGCGCAGGCGCTGGCGCCCGACGTGGTAGCCCTTGCGGCGCAAAGCGACCTGCAGCCGGCGCGTGCCGTAGCGGCGCTTATGCCGGCCGAAGACCTTGACCAGCGCCTCTTCCCAAGCAGGCGCCTTCTCGCTACCAGCTTGCTCTTGAGTTTGTTGCCACGCATAATAACCGCTGGCTGGCACCGCCACCACCTGGCAAAGCAAGCGCACAGGATACTGACTCCGCTGCGCTTCGATAAAGCGATAACGGCTCATTGGTTGTCGGTCACGGAGAGCCTGCGCTTACAGCAGGCAACTGGCAATGGCTTTTTTTAAAATCTCCAGTTCCTGCGCTTGCCGCCGATTGGTGGCCCGCAACTGGCGCAATTCAGCCGCTGTTGCCGGGTCCAACTCCGCTCCACGGGCGGCCGCTACGGGGGTAAGCGCCTCTTTTTGCCACTTGTAGAGTAGCTTGACATTAATGTTCAACGCCCGGGCGGCAGCTTGGGTCGAGCGGCTTTCACCGGCTAGCCGCAAGGCCTCGGCCCGAAAGGCGGCGTCATAACGCCGGCGTTTAATAGGTTGAGGGCTGTCTTTCATGACGTTCGAAAGATAAGACCCTATTCTGTCCACTTTTACCCGACCACCTCACTTCACCCTCCCAAGCCTCTTCCTATGCCGCGTCTTCCCTCCTCTCCGCAGTACTATTTGTCGTTGTTCATCATGGGCTTGGTATTCCTGTTAGGGTTGGGCTCTTGCGGTATCAGCGAACAGGCGCAACAGGCCAAAGCCTTCAAGGACGCTGATATTCGTCTCGCTTCCATAGAACAGGCCACTGTGGCGGGCATCAACGTGCTTCGGATCCGCAAAATTAGTGACTTAAGCACGCTAGATCAAGCTCGTCTGGCGGCGGCCTACGCAGCCGGCAATGTGCCGCTGCGCATGCTTGTAAACCTGGAAATCCGCAACCCCAACGACGAAATGGCCGCCCTCAATGGCCTAGACTATATTGCCCTAATTGATGGCAAGCAGATAGCCACGGGGCGGACCACCCAGCGCATTGAAGTTGGCCCCAACGGTGGCGTGGCCTTGGCTCCGGTTACGCTGGAAAGCAACCTGCGAGATGCATTGGCAAACCAATCGGGCGAGAGCTTGTCCAACTTTGTTATGGGCTTGTCCAACGGCAGTCAGGAAGCCCTGCACTTAACGCTACGCCTTAAGCCAACCTTCGTCACCAGCGGTGGACGCTCTATTACCCCACCCGGTTACATAAATGTCACCAAAGATTTCACGGCTCGGCAGGTGATCAATGCTGTTGATAAGCAAGACACGCTTAAAACCCGCCCCTGACTTTTACCTGCGTAAGCGGCTTCTTACCTCACGCGGTAACGAAAACAAACCCATCAACACCTGACGAGGAACGTGTCTTGTCTTACCCTTTTTTCACCACCCACTTTGTTCCCTGGGTGTCTATTTCCACCGCAAAACCCTGGTCGAGATAAACAGTTTGAAAGTGCTCTTCGAAGCTGGGAACCTTCGTCAGGTTTTTACGCACCATGGTTTGGTAAATGGCAGGCAACTCATCGAGCCGATAGCGAACTTCCGTTGATTCTTGGAGGGTGGGAGCTTGTTTCTTGGCTGGGGCGCTAGCACGCCGTTGCGCCTCTTTGTATTCGGCGCTTAAATGCTGTTTGGTGATAGCGGCAACAATTGAACCGGCCAAGCTCTTGACTTTGCCGTCACGCTGCCGCTCCCGTTGCTGCTGCACCACAAATTGCACGTAGCCGGGCTCTACTTCGCCTCGCTCAATTAGTTCGCCTACCGCCGCAATGCTGGCTGTTGCCACTCCAACTTGCAATAGCGCGTCTTCCCAAGCACTACTAGCAGCCAACAAAGTCTCGCCTTCTCCGGCGGCCAACGAGGTGAACCGAAACTTGATTTCCGAAACACCTTTTCCTTCCCGGATTAAGTCATACTCGAAGGGCAGATCGGTTTTAGCTAACTCGAATTGCGCTCGGTCCAACACCCGCAAGCGAAACAAAGGAAACTGCTTGTACTGCCCTTCCAAGTTCAACAGTGCTTTCAGTTGTTCGACGGCAACCGTGCGCGTGCCAAAAGCGCTGTATTCCTTAAGCAGCCAGTAAATCCGATACGAATGGGGACTCTTGAGCTTGAGCAGTTGCACCACCTGCGCCTTCGTGAAGTTGCGCTGCAGCTGCAACAGATAGGGCATCACTTCGTCATTGAAGCGTACGTGCAGGGCTCCCTCCTCTCCGCGGTACTTGGCGTAAGCCATAAGCGGAATTTTATCGAAGTCAGGGTCGGAATTTCGACGGGTGGCTCGCCGCACCGGATTAGGCCGCTCGATGTGCAGAATCCTGCTAACTAACTGATTGCACATCCCCGCCACCTGCTGGTAATCCTTGCTACTCGGCCGCCGTCCCGACAAGGCCACCACCTCCGTCAAAGGAATACGCATCTCCCGAAACTCGCTGTCGTCCCGACCAATGCGTGAGAGCATCGCCATGAATAAGCGCATTTCAACCGTAGAAAGGTCGAATCGGGCGTTAACCAGCGCGTTGTGCTGAACCACAATCTTGCTGACGGGTGGTTCGGGCGGCGGCGTAGGATCGAACAAGTTTGTTTGCATGCGTAGTATACCTGATGGCTACTGGCAGTAAGTTGGTTACAACCAGCAACTATTACAAGCCAACTGCCTTGTAATAATTATCCACACAATTAAGGGCTTTCGTGCTTTTGTAATAGGTGTTCGTGCTTCTGGTAATAGGGCAACGTGGTTTCTGTAATAGATGGGTCTTAATTCGTCGTGGTTTCTGTAATAGCAGATTCGTGCTTCTGGTAATAGGGCTGCGTGGTTTTTGTAATAGATGCTCGTGGGTTTTGTAATAGATGGGCCTCTCAACTCTCTATGATACAAGGAGTTACAGCACCCGTAAACCTTATAAAGGTTATTAATAAAGGAAACAACTAGTTTAAACAGGTCGTTTCTTTTGAAGAAAGGGTTTTTGAAAAGAAGGAAATACCACCAAGACGAAGCCAAGTAGCGGGTAAGGGCAAGGGCGGCCCGGCGCGCCGTCGTGGTTTTTGTAATAGATGCCATATTACAGCGAGGCATTCGACCACCTATTCCTAGCCTTTCAAGCTTTAAAAGCGAATGAGGTACTGCGCATGATTCATCGGGTTTCCCACATACACTTCAAAAGCTGATTCCTATTACCAAATCCACGACATCCTAGCTTTGGTGTAGCTCCAGCCTTGTGCTTGAAGGGCCATCTATTACAGAAACCACGCAGCAAGGCTTGATCTGAGCTAGTAAGCAGGCTTTAGCGCCCTCTTAGGGTTTGAATGTCAAGTTGTGTGTATTGGCCTCGTGGTTTTTGTAATAGATAGAGGCTTTTGTAAGCAATGTATCCAAGCACTCAGGAACCACTGCGCTGCTGAATAAATCTCATAAAGCCCACAAAGACAATGGATTAAATGTTAAAGAGATAGAAGTATATTACTCGCCTTACGCTTTGTGGAGCATTCATTTCTAGATTAACAACACGTCAGGTCCTATTACAAAAAGCACGAACGTTTGCTTGCTGCTAGGCTGCACCCTTAAATAACGCTTTCATAATGTTCGTGCTTTTTGTAATAGGGCCTGATAAGCGAAGGTCATCCAAATGAATTCGTGCTTTTTGTAATAGCAAGAGCCGGGAACAGGAAGCTTTACAATAATAGTAGAGCATTTGTATGCTGATTATTAGTGGCTTACGAAATAAAAAAGGCTTGTTTATTCATTACAAAAAGCACGAAACAGCAATCTTTTATCAAGTAAAATAGCCCTATCCTCTGTTGGAACTATCGGGTTCGTTTGATAAATGCTTGAAAGAAAATTCATCTTGCCATTTTATCTTGAAGCACCATTCCTCAGCTACACCTTTCACCTAAATCAGAAGGTATTGAGAAAGTATGCAAGTGTCTGTAATACAGATGTATAAGTGAGAATATCCTTCAGAAGCCGCAATGTATTGCTTTCAAGGCCTATTACTAAAAGCACGAATAGCTATTACCAAAAGCACGAATACTTTCAACTGAACAGGCGCTGTAATCTGCTATGCCCTATTACCAAAAGCACGAATAGCTATCAGCGGATTATTTTTTATAATACTATTGCCGTACTACTCTCCACCCTTCCCTCCTACTCGTTATGCAAGGAGAACTTTTCGTTAGCGATAAGCCAGAGCCCACCAGCAAGCTGGTGGTGCAGCGTAATGATTTGGTTAATGCGCGTTTTGCACTGACAACGCTGGAGATGCGGCTATTTATGGCAATGCTTGCACGCATCAATCGGGAGGATACTGAGTTTCACGAATTGCGAATTCCCGTAACGGAAGTAGTGGCGCTGTCGGGACGGCGGCCGAGCAGTAACGACTATCAGCAGTTAAAAGACATGTGTGCCTTGCTCGCTTCGCGGGTGTTGTACGTCGAGCGACCGAGCAAGAAGAAAACCAAACGTGCCGGCCAAGCGACCGAGGAAGCCCCGAGTTTCTCGAACACGCCCTTGATGGCTTACGCCGACTACAGCAGCGAAGAGCGGGCCCTAGTGGTTCGGTTCAACGACCGAGTTCGTGAGCACTTATTGCAGCTCAACGATGGCAACTTCACGCAGGCCCAGCTTATGCAGTTGCTGAAGCTCAAAAGCGCCCACTCCTACCGTATTTATTGGCTCTTAAAGCAATACGGCAGCTTCGGTACGCGCACCATCCGCGTAGAGGAACTGAAGCGAGTCTTGGACTTGGAAGGCCAGTACAAGCAATTTCCGCTTTTCAAGCTGCGGGTATTAGACCGGGCTCAGCAGGAACTCTCCCAGACCAACCTGGCCTTCCAGTACGAGTTGATTCGTGGGAAGAGCAACACCGTGGAAGAAATCCGATTTCATTTCACGCCGGTCACCAGCGAAGTTCTTTTACCTTCCCTACCTGCTACCGCCGAGTGGCAGAAAGTCCTGCTTGAAGTGGGAGTATCGGCCAGTAGTATAGCGGCTATTGGCGACCTTATCGACCGCGGGGAGATGGAGCCTGGCTACGTGCAGTACGTGGTGCAGCAGCAACGCAGCAAGAGCAGCGCGGGCAAAATCAAGAACCTGGCCGGGGCTGTGTTTACAGCCCTTACCAAGGGCCATCTGGCCGATGAGTATCGTAAGGCCTTGCAGCGCCAAAAGCGCACTCCTCGCCCCTGTTCAGGCGGTTCAAGCGAAAGTGCTGCCCCACAACTTATTCGTTATCGGTTGGACGAGGCTCGGGAAGCCTATGAGCTAATGGCCCAGCAAAAAATGGCCAAAGGGGCCACGTTTCAGGAGAATTTAACTCTGGTCTACTTGTCTCAGGGATTTCGCCAGGAGCAAGATGCCAACGGAGTGGAATGGCTGATTAAGAGTCTTTAGAGTGTTGCCTTTTCAAGCTGTCAGAAGCGCTACGCAGGCAGCTTGAATCTAAAAGCGTATTCTCACCGTCTTGGATCAGGCATTGATGGCTTCTCGCAAGCAATTTCGTTGGAAGCAGCAGCTTGAAATCGATGCCCTATCGGAATCCTTCAGGCTTCACACCTTTAATTGAAAACACGAACGTTTATACGTATAAACGTTAGTATATACTAACGTACATACATTTATATGTAAACGCATAAGTTTGTGCTCTTTATTCTTTCTAACGTTTATACGTAAATACATAATAACGTATAAACATAAGTACATATATACGTAATTACGTTATTATGCTCTTACACTTATATGCAACTACGTAAACTTGTCTAAGTGCGTAATACTGTGTTGCATTGAATATATGTAAATAGCAAAACGAGTTCGATTTAGTCTTTTATCCAATATGCTACGATTAGCTCAGGTTGAAAGAAGATACAGTTAGAGGACTATTAGTATGTACGTAAAAACGTATTTACGTATCAACGTAGGTATATAAATATGCTCGATCGTTTTAACGTTTGTGTGTAAATATTCTTTACTTGCGTTTGCACATCATTGTTTACTGATTTATGCAAACTCTCTGCTTTTCAAATAATAAGGGAGGGGTAGGGAAAACTACCTCTGCTCTCAACGTTGGCCTAGCGCTGGCCCGCCGCGGCTATCGGGTGCTGTTCTGTGATTGTGATCCGCAGCGTAGTCTTACTATCTCGTTCGAGGGGGCCGACATACCAGAACACGTTGGCATGCTCCTTATGCGCAAAGGCGAGTTCACTCTCGATGACGTACACGCGGTGGTTAGGCCAGTGGGTGAGAATGTAGATCTGCTGCCGGCTAGTGCAGAAATGGAAGCCAATGAGGCGCAGCTTCCAGGTTGGGATGCCGAGCATTCCACTCGCTTGGCCGACATCCTGGAAATGATAGCTCCGGAGTACGACTACTGCTTAATTGATACTAAAGGCAGTATCGGAACCTTAACTTGGATTGCGTTGGCAGCTACTAATCTGCTTTATATCCCTGTCGATCCGGAGTTCTATGGGTTCGAGGGCTTGACTAACCTGATCAATACGTGCACCCGTTTGCGGCGGCGCATCAATCCAACTCTGCAGATAGGCGGTATCTTTTTCACCAAGTATTCCCCGGCTTACCGGGCCCGCCTCCGTCATGATGTGGTTGATTTGATCAAAGACCATTATGGTAAAGAGGTACCGGTCTTTGAAACTACTATCCGCCAAAGCACCGCTATTCCCAACGCTCAAATGGCGGGCACCGGCCTTTTCGACTACGCGCCGGATTCCACGGGTGCCGAAGACTACGAAGCTTTAACCGACGAAATCTTACAACACCTCCATGCCAAGTAACTCCGCCAAAATCCCGTCGCGGCCTGCGCTGGACCGCTACAAAGATAAACCCCGGCCCACCCTGTCGGAGAATCCGGCTGGCACGCCGCCTCCGGTACCCGTTACCGAGGCCCTCCGCGATACGCCGCCGGCCCGCTCGGTAGTGGCTGAAGAAAGCACTCCACCCGTCCGCCCGCAGCAAGTCTCGGGTAGGGTAGGGAAGGAGCCAGCGGCAACTCCGGTAGCAAGCAATTCCGTTCCGTCGTCGGTGCCGGAGCAGGTACCATTCAACTCGCAAATAAAATTCGAGACCTATCTGCGCATCAAGCAGGCTCAATTTTATGATCGGGTCAAAATCAAAGACTTAACCGACGAGGCACTCAACTATTATCTCGATCAATTCGAGGGGGCCAACACGCCGTTGCCACCCAAGGTGTTGCAAGAAGTGCTCAATCAAGGAAAAATCAAGGGGTACAAGAAGCGAGGTTGAATTTATAAATAGGCTGGATGATAAGAAATTTTTCTGCCTGAGCTACTTACAGCTAATAGCTGCTTTAACTGGTCATATTTGTAGTCTCGCCCGGCCTCTACTACCTGCAGCGTAGTAGAGGCCGGGCGAAGTGGTGTATCGGCAAATCAGCTTGCCGGCGCGAATGCTTTCATAAAACGCATCTATCCTTGCTGATTGGATGGCAGTACGAACTTCTGCATCGGCGCCCGCATCGAAGGATGAAAGGCTGAGCTTCCAACTAGGTCCAGATAGAGAAACCGCTGCTGTGGGGTTGTTGCTAGCAGCGGCGCGCATGGCTTCAACCAATCAATACTAAATGAATGGTGGGCAGCCGAGTTTGATAGGCGCCAGCTGGAGAAGACTAGATCCTGAGAATCTGTTGTTGCAGCCTGTACTACCGGGCTTGGGGTTGTAGTGGCGCCAGACTACCAGATATTAAGTGTAGATGAGAATGTATATCACCTACATTCCTCGCCTTAACCTGATGCCACAACTGCTGATAAGCCCGAGCCCGATTAGCGTAGCCGGGACTGAGATGCCAGAACTTCTTCGTTGAGAATACGAGCAATCAGCGTTGTTTCTTCCCGGACGGCCTTGTGGTAGAAGCGTACCACTGTTGTATCAGGAATTTCATGTCGGCCACTGAGCTCGGCTAGCGTTTGCAGCCGAGCAAGTGGTGGGATAATGCGGCTGTAAATTTCCTCCCACAAGGTTTGTGCTGCCTCAGCGGCATGTGCCATGCGTGCGCGCAACTCCAACAAGTGCATTACTACCTTCGCCAACGAAGTCAGCAATTTTGTTTCCGACGCCGAGAAGGCTCGGGCTCGGCGGTCTATTACGCACAAACTACCAATGGCGTGGCCTTCGGCAGTACGTAAAGGGTGTCCGGCGTAGAATTGTAGGTTGAGAGACTGGCCTACTCCTGGATCAACCAGTACGCACGGGTCGTCGGCGAGACTTTCAAAAACAGTGGTTTCTTCGTGCAAAATAGCCACCGAACATAAGCTTTCGTGTCGGGCAACGCGCTTAGCACCGGGTAAGCCCACATTGCCAGCAAACAGCACGGTGTCTTTTTCCACGAAGGATACCAAGGCAATTGGAGCCCCAAACAGTTTGGCTGTCAGGCATACTAAATCATCAAAGAATTCCTCGCCGAGAGTACTCAAATGTTGATATTGATGTAACGCTTCCAAGCGAAGGGCATCATCAAAGGGAATCAATGAGGAAAATGAATTCATAAGCACGATGCACAAATAATCTAACAGAAGTAGATGCTACGAAGCCAAGGAGTCCAGCAATACACTTGTCTTGAAAACCAACACTCCAACGCCTCCACTGCAACATTTTCTTGGTTAATTCTAATTTTCTTCCTTTAATACTTTATACTACTCCGCGTAAGCTTTCTGGGTTCACTTTTGAAAACTATTTTTCGCTGCGAACAAGCACAATACCTTTTGCTGCTTAGTAGAGGCGAAATAAGTTTGCACAAGTCCCGGACCTCATAAGGGCTTCACCAATAGAAAACGGAATTCAACTCTTCCCGAAGTTCAAGCGTAATCTCGCACAAAATACTCATGCGTGGTGCAGGTTAAACCTAAGAACCCGCGGACGAGAGGAAGTGCTGTCTCGCATCGTTGAGCTACCTGTTTGAAGTAAGTGGTTCTCAGCAAGCCTAGGCAGCCGTTCTACAATTTAAACATTCCTTACGCGCTTACAGGATGCTTTAAGCGACTTTCAAAACATGCGAACCAGACTACGTAGGCACGCCCGCCGCATTAAAGTAATTGTTTACCAGGAAACCTTATTCGATTACAAAGAACACTTCTGGACGTTTCTGGGTGCTTTCATGGGAATAAGTATAATCGGTTTATTGAACCGTTACCTGCTCCCGGCTTCCGATGTGCCTTTGCTCATTGGCTCCTTTGGCGCTTCGTCAGTGCTGATTTACGGGGTCATCAATAGCCCGTTGGCGCAGCCGCGCAATCTGCTGGGGGGGCATGTGTTTAGCGCTATCATTGGCGTGACGCTCTACCGCTTGATACCAGGAGAGCAGTGGTTGGCGGGGGCATTAGCTGTGTCGTTGTCCATCGTTGGGATGCAAATCACCAAAACGTTGCACCCGCCCGGTGGGGCCACCGCGCTCATTGCCGTTATTGGCTCCGCACAACTGAAGGCGCTCGGCTATTGGTATGTGCTGGTGCCCGTGCTATCAGGCGTACTGATTTTGTTGCTGATAGCTGTGCTGGTAAACAACCTAACGCCTACGCGCCACTACCCAACCAACAAAAACTGGTACCGCTTCTGGCAACGAAAATATCAAGCGTAATAGCGTGGCTAGCATCAACGTACTAGCTACCAATGCGAACTGCCGGACGGAGATTCCAGTGTGCTTGCTGATTGTAGAACAAGCTTTACGGCCGTTGCCATAACACATAGCAGAGGGCGGCTGTACCAGCGCCCACAAGCGTGTTGAGGGTATTGACGGCATTGTTGGAGAGCACTCCTTTCCGCTCCAGCGTTGCGCCTAGTACGGAATCCGCCAGATTGCCAACGGCGCCTGCCAGTACGACCCACCCAAAACCCTGGTACCAGCCGAGCCCCAGGCAGTAAACGCTGGCAATCAAGGTGCTGCCAACCAGGCCAAGCGCAGTGCCCTCCACACTGATTACGCCGTCTCGGCCCCGTACATCGGGCCGGAACGTAAGAACATGATAGTAGCGGCGGCCATACACATTGCCTAACTCCGAGGAAAGCGTATCGGCGGTGGCGGCGGCCAGGCTGCCGGCTACCATAAGCTGAAAAAACGGAGCGTGTGCCGGCAGCAGCCAACTCAATAAACCAGCGGTGCTGGCCACGCCCGCATTAGCTAACGCCTGATAGGCCGTGCGGCGCCCTTGGTTGGCCTCAGCTAATCCTAACCGTTGTTTGTCGGCACGTTTCCAGGCCGAGGCAGCCGAACCGAGTAGAAAAAATACGCCCAGCAGCGCCAGGCCAGTAAAGCCAGCCCCTAAAAAAAGCAGAACGCCTAATACTCCACCCGTGGCAGCACCCGGCACAGTCAGTTTTCCGGTCCGGACACTGAAGACCATGCCCGCGCCCAACACCAACAGCACGGCAAACCAAGACAACAACGACGGCAACGGAGCAAACACAGGCAGCAAAAACAAGAGCCGCAAGGTAGGAGATCGGCAGCTACCGAAGCAATGAAGGCCAGTTATAAGGCAGGGTAGGGCAGGAGGCTGCTCCTAAGGCAAGCGTAATCTTGCCTGCTGCTTTGTTACCGCTTGAATACTTGATGTCAAGTATTGTAGCACCTACCTGTTCAATTGAGGCATGGCTGGTCGTGGTAGAGCGGGCCGAGCAAATAATACCAACAGAAGCCAAAAGAAAAGTGGCGTGATCACCTGAGACAAAGACGCGGAATAAGTAACCGCAATGAAATCATTCAGGGCAGCATTGTAGAGCACATCAAGGCGAGCGGCGCCAGCCTTGATTCTGTTGTAGTCGTCTTCGTCGATGGCAATAGCCCGCTGCTGCTTATTGAATACGAAGGTGGCCTCGTAGGTGCGCAGGCCCCAGTTACGATAGCTACGATGTTGCCGACTACGACCGTATGCATGCCAGTCCGTGTCCACCACCGTCACTTCCATTTTCACGCCTTCACGCTTTAGTTGGTCGATATATTGATAGTACTTGAAAGCGTCGTAAGTGAAAAACAGGGCGCATGCGCCGAGCCCAACTACAAACAAACTTCGGGCAATAGAGTGAATGAATTGCAGGCCCGTAAGGCGCACCAGGATATTGGCCCCAATAAAAAACAAAGCCATAGCAAGCAACAGCACGAGCCCAAGGGCCTTGGTTTCCCGAGTGAAACTGGCCACCACAGTCCAGCGAAGCAAGCGGGAAGCCACCCGGTTATTGCTGGTAAGAGGCCCTTGTTGCAGTTGCCCAAACCGATTTGACTGCGGATGATACAGCAAAGTTACCCGGTCGCCCTCCGACAGCCAGACCGTGTCATTCACACAGCGGGTTTCGTAGGTGCGATTTTGGTAAGTGAAGCGTACATAAACGGCGTTGCCCAACGCATCCCACAGCGCCCGTTGGGAACGGTCAGCCTGCTTGATTTGCACGGTTACGGGTTTGCCCTGGCTTTCGAGTTGGCTTTGAAAGTGCTCTTCCTGGTAGAGATGCCACGCTAGTACCAAGGCCACCCCCAACAAACCAGTCAGCAGAAATGACCAGATCAGCGTGTACAACTCACCCAGGAAGCGAAAGAGTTGCCGAAACATAGGACGTTGCAGAGTATGATGTTTTTTCCTGCTTAGACGTGGTCAGTACCCACCAGCCTGAATTTCAACTTTGCCTTACAGCTACAGAAGCGAACGGTCTTGCTTGCTGGTTCAAGCAAAGAACAGGGCAGCAGTGGCCTAGAGAGATTCTCAACCAAAGATTAGGTAGCATAACGTTTGCCATTGTCGCGAAGGCTAAAGGCGAATACCATAGAAAGTGCGAAGCTTGCTCTAAAGCCTCCAGCGCTACCCTGCAAGAGCGGAGCAGCAAAACGATTAACTAAATATATGAAATTATATATAATTGAGCTAAGCCAGTAAGCATAAAGGCTGACTCAGCTAGCAAGAAAGAGCGTTGCTTTCTTGAGAAGCAACAGCGTTGCTTCTCAGACCCACATCATGGGTGCCGATAGGGTGAGGTCAAGCTACTCGCTTGCCTACGTGCGGTTTGTGATTGTAGTACTTGTCAACCAGCACGGGCTTCAATGCTCGGAAAAGTGATTCAGCAGTAGAACATCTGGCAGCAAAGCAATTAAAACCAGCGTTTGCTTTAGCTGCTTGAAACTAAGCCGATAATAATAGCTGGATAAAAAAGCGCAGCCCCCGAGGGCCAAGCAGTAAGCCAACGCAATCAGGAGGCTTTTCATCTCTTCGAACCATAAACTGTTACGCCTGAAGATAAAAGCGAGGGCTATGCCCGGACCTACTCCATTCAGACCGAGCGTAAAGCGTATAGTTGGGTCCGTGGTCGTAGAAGTAAGGAAAAACTATAACTCAGGTAAGATGCACAAGATGCCTGGTTTGGTATCAGGCGGGTTAACAGCAACCAGTTAGCCGCATAAACATAGTTGCTACTGTTTTCTGCTTTATATACTTATATGATTGTCAGACAAGTATGCTGCTCGAACGTTAGTGATTAGGCAGACGCTGTGATTGTAGGCGAACAACTTGGTCCAGAGTTAATTCACCGCGCACGTAGCGCTGAAGCAAGTCTAGGGTTGCCAGACTGACTTGTGGTATTCCAGCGTCGGCAATGCCCACCAGGGTTTCGGCTTTCCTAAGCCGCTGAAGCCAATGCTCTTTCTCGCTCGATGAAAGCATAGCCGGTGGAGTTTGGAAGTATAACGGGTTCATCGGCCGGTAGAGTGCAATAGAATTTCTGTGCTTTTTATAAAGATAAAACATCTAATAACAGTCTCCGTAGCTATTAAAGGTAGTTTTTAGCTTATTTATCAAACTAAATTTTAAGGCAACAAAATAGTATTTGAATGATATTTAGTAATAAATAGAGATGCCTCGCTGGCTATAGTTGAGGTCTATATTCACCGCTGCAAATCCCTTGCCATTAGGTTATGGATGGTTTCCACGTATTGAAAGCTGTTCTATAAAATATAGCCAAACCTAGTTGAGTGCTCAACCATAAATAAGCGGTTGCCTGCCACGCGTTCTGGCCTTTAAGGCTTGCCTTAAGTGCTTGGTGGGGTAGAAGCAGGCAATTTCACCGTAAACGTGCTCCCCTTGCCCTCCGTGCTTACTACCGTGAGCGTGCCCTTGTGGAGAGATACAATGGTTTTACACAACGACAAGCCGAGACCAGTAGTAGGCTCACCCCGTAGGCCAGGGCGCCGCGCCTGCGTGAATCGCTCGAACAAGTGCGGCATTAGCGGCGCGGGAACACCAATACCGGTGTCGGTTACGGAGATGAGTGCGCCATCGGGCACCGACTCCACCCGTACTGAAATGAGGCCTTCGTCAGGCGTGAATTTGATGGCGTTGCCTACCAAATTCAAGACAACTTGCATAAGCTTGCTGGTGTCTACGTCGGCATAGACTGGTTCGGGGGCTAGTTCCAGGCGGAGCTGCTGGGCTTCTTGGCCCGCTAGTCGCTGCAGCGGCTCCAGGCTTTGCTGCACTTTTTCGCGCAAGTCTACCCGCTCCCGCTTCAGGGGAATGGATGCTGATTCCAGAAACTCCTGATCCACTAAGTCCCGGATAAGTTGCAGTCCGCGCTGACTGGTGCTTTGCATTAGGTGCAGCATCTCGTTTAACTGCGGATGTGTTTGGGCGCTAACTTCTTCGCGCACGTAGCCCGCCAGCTGCTGCAGCGAGACGAATGCTCCGGCCAGGTCGTGCGCTAGAATCTCGAGCACAGTGTTTTTCTTATTGCTGAATTTGAGGCTGGTTTGTTGATAGCGCTTGCCCGTCGTGATATCGCGCAGAGTGCCCCCGAGCCGCACATTGCCTTCAGTATCTTTTTCCCAACTAGGCATCAGGCACAGCCACTGATCGGGTTTGCCTGGCCGAAGTAGGCGCACCTCCACTTCATCGGAGAGCCGGCCCTGTTGCCAGAGTTGCCAGCAGCGACGCAGCCACGGCAGATCGTCGGGGGGGAGGTGGGCCAGCAGGGCGGGTAGTTCCTCGTTGACCTGCGCCTTCTTTCCGTGCAGTACCCGATCATAGGCTTCATTCACATACTCAACGCGCTGGTCTTTCAGATTGTAGATGAAGTGAACCTGAGAACTAGCTTCTGCTTGACTTAGGAAAAACGCGGCGGGATTCAACATTGCGCAAGAGGTAGGAAGAGAAACACTAGAGCGATAGACCGTTGGCTCATTGACTTGGTTAAATCATGTAACCCGGCCTCGTAAAATTGTACAGCCGGTGTATACGCTTTTAGGAGGCCAAACGACTTACTAAAAGCGTATACACCGGCTGTACAATTTTAGGGTAGAACTACCCGCTATACGGTATGCAATGCTAAATTTCTGGCTTCCTGACTGTTGCTGCCCTTTGCAACCACTTTTGGCTTGATTTCAACTCCTTTCAGGTGGTTGACTACGACACGCGACGGGTCTCAGGTAGTAAGGTGAACATGACCCTCATCTACGTCAGTTATCGCTCTTTAAAAGCCTTGCTGCGCGGCAAAACCACAATGCCGACGGTAACTTTCCGAAGCGCTGATGTAAAAAAAGCAGGCTAAAGTTGATTATACGGTTACTGTAAGGTGTGTTTGATAGGTCGTGTGTGGGTTACAGTTTGTACATCAAGTGCCGTATACCATGCTTTATGCGGAGAACAACTGGTCTGATCTTGGCACGACTTGCGGCAATTAGCTTATTCATCGTCGTCATCGTCGTCCTTGCGCTTTTGCTCTAGCTGCAGGAAGGCGCCCCGGCGAGGAGCTGGTGCCACGGCATTCTCGCCTTTGATGGCCTTCCAAATCACTTCGTTCAGCTCTAGGTCCGGAATGGCATCCTCATTGGCTAGGTTGAAGTGCTCCGACTTCTCGGCGCTTTTGTTCCAGGCCACGTTGCGGGCATTTAAATCCACCTGGGGGGCTTTGGCTTGGTAAGGCGTCAGGGTGGGCATGGGAGCGAAGCAGTCGAAGAGGGGCAGGGCCGCGGCATCATACTGGCTCATGGGCGGCAAACCTAGAATCAGCTCCATAGTACGCAGCACTCCCGAGGTGGAATAAAGGGTGTGGTTGACGCTGCCTCGGCGCGTGTAAGGGCTAATGATGAAGGCAGGCGAGCGGTGAGCGTCTACGTGGTCGGGACCGTTCTGCGCATCGTCTTCCAGCACAAACACCGCCGACTCCTTCCAGATGGCACTTTTCGACAAGTGCTCTACTAGTTGGCCAAGGGCGAGGTCGTTATCGGCCACGGCGGCGATGGGCGTGTACTTGCCCCGGCGCTGGCCGCTGGTGTGGTCGTTGCTGAGGCGAATGGTGCTGAATTGCGGAACAGCATTGCGGGCCAGCAGTGAATCGAAATCTTGCTTCCAGATCCGGACCCGCTCCACGTCCTGGATGTCCATGTTGAAGCCAGGCGACTTCGGGCAGATGTGGTTTTCCAGCGACTTTAGGGTGGCTTTGCCCTCGTCGGCAAACTCGCCGTAGCTGCGGTAGCTCAGGCCGGCCCGCTGGCAATAGTCCCAGATGTAGCCGTCGCGGGGGTAGGCTATTTTGCGGCTGCCCTCGTAGTCGTAGGTGCCGCCGCGGCTGCCGTAGCTGGTGGGCCAGGTTTTTTCGGTGTAGTCGGTGGCGTAGGCGGCCATGCTCCAGTTGTGGCCGTCGGCGCTTACTTCGGCATTCACATAGAAATTGTCGAGCAGCACAAACTCGCGGGCCAGCGCGTGGTGGTTGGGCGTCACTTTCTCGGGGAACACGCACAGCGACGAATCGCCGTTGCCTTCAAGCATATCACCTAGAATCTGGTCGTAGGTGCGGTTTTCCTTGATGATGTAGAACACGTACTTGATGGGTGACTTTTCCCCGGTTCGCTGCGGAATTGGGTTACCGGCTTCCCGTTTCCCGGTGGCTTCTATTTGCCCCGTGAAGGGCGTGTTGGCATACACTTGCTTGGAGTAAGTGTTCAGCTGCGCTTCGTCGGGCTGGTTGATAAACGACAAGGTACCCTTGAACAGGCCGCCGATGTACTGCACCTCCTGCTGCCCGGTGACGCCCGCGTGCGAACCGCTATTATCGGTTTTCTTGACCGGTTGCGGGCCCGCCGGATTCGGCAAAGAGGAAAAGCCCTTCCCGTTGGCAACCAGAATTTTGCGTCCCAACGTTTTCACGCTGGTAGGGTACCAGCCCGTTGGAATAAAGCCTCGGGACGAGCTTTTTCCGGGGGTAGCTACATTGAATACGGCCAAGCAATTGTTGTCGGCGTTGGCGATGTACAGCGTTTTCTCATCGGGCGATAGTGCCAGCGCGTTGGTGGTCGAGCCGGTTAGCTTGGTTGGGTACAGTGCCGTGGAAATCACTTCCAGCACCTTGCGGGCGCGGGTGTCGATCAGCGAAACCGAGTTGTCGTTGGCGTTGGCCACGAACAAGTAACGGCCGTTATGGGTCTGGATCAGCTCGTTGGGGTGGCTTTCGGTGGCAACTTCACCGGTTAGCTGTCCTGTTTGGGTGTTGTAGACAGCCACTTTATCGCCGCCCCAGAGGGATACGTAGAGCGTCTTCTTGTCGGGGGAGAGTAGGCAGCCGTAGGCTTCGTGCCCGAGCGCCACCTTCTTCACTGTGGTTTTCGAGCGGGTGTCGACTACATAGAGCGAGTTGTCTTCCTTGGTAACCACGTACAGCCGGTGCTGCTTGTCGTCGAGCGCAAGGCCGGTGGGGCTGATCTTCTCTTTGGGCCAGGCTTTACCCAGCCGCAGCGTGTCGGGCTGACCGAGCTTGTTGCCTGCCGTGCCGTACACGAGAATAACGTTATCGTTGCCCCCGGAGGCGTAAAGCTGCTTGCCGTCGGCGCTGAACTTGAGCCCGTACCAGGACTTGGCAATAGCCTTTTCATCGAGCACCTTTTCGGTATTCGGATCGATCAGCTGGATGGTTTGCTGACTCTGGCCGTTGTTGGTAACGGCCAGCAGCTTGGCGTTGGCCGATAACTGCATGTTCAGCGGCAAATCGCCCAAGGGCAAGGATGAAGTACCCGCCGGGCTCAACGACCAGCCGTTGGGCAGCAGCACCCGGCTGGCTGGTTTGTTGGTGGGCAGCTGCGCCTGGGCGCTGTCAATAAAAAGAGTAGCGCTTGTCAACCAACATCCAACCAACAATTTATGAGCAGTACGCATGGAAAAATTGATTCTAAAGTGCTTGAAAAACGTGGAAAGGCGTTTGCCGGAACGCAAGTAAACGGCTTCATTTAATGCCCAACCCTAAACAGGATGCTAGCGCCTAACGAAGGCAGCGGCTAATTAACCCAAAGCTAGCGTCGCGAATCTATCCAGCTATTCATTGGGAAGTTACTATTGTGTTATGCGTCACAAGTAGCAATTTATAAGGCAGTTACAGGCCAGCTGCATTCTGTTGTCCCGACATGCCGCGCCTCAAGCGGCGAGGGGAACCAGAGTACAATCGTTGTAACAGTTTCACCCAGATTCCGCCGGCATTGGAATGAGATTCAGTATCCAATAAACGCTCAGTGGAAGCAGGAGAGATGATGCAGTTTCAGCCGCAAAGACAAAGTGGGACAAATCCGTATCTTTTCGTCGCACTCATCCTACCCATTCTTTCTAAACTGCTATGAGCAAGACTCCTGATTCCCCGTCCCGCCGCGAGTTTATCAAGCAAAGTGCCGTGGCCGCGGCCACCTTCATGATTGTGCCGCGCTTCGTGCTCGGGGGCAAAGGCTACACCGCCCCGAGCGACCAGCTGGTGGTAGCCGGCGTAGGGGTAGGAGGTAAGGGTGAGAGCGACATAGCGGCCTTCGCCAAAACCGGTAAAGCCCGGATGGGCTACCTCTGCGACGTGGACGACCGCCGGGCCGCGAAATCGGTGCAGGCTTTTCCACAGGCCAAGTACTACAAAGACTGGCGGCAGATGCTCGACAAGGAAGGCAAGAGTATCGACGCCGTATCCGTCTCGACCCCCGACCATAACCACGCCGTAGTGGCCCTGGCGGCCATGCAGCTCGGCAAGCACGTGTACGTGCAAAAGCCTCTCACCCACGACCTATTTGAAGCCCGCGCCCTGACCGAGGCCGCCAAACGCTACAAGGTGGTGACGCAAATGGGAAACCAGGGCGCTTCCAACGACGGCGTGCGGCAATTGCGAGAGTGGTACGACGCCAAGATTATCGGCGACGTGCACACGGTATACTGCTGGACCGACCGGCCCGTTTGGCCCCAAGGCATTGCCTGGCCTACCACCAAAGCCAGCACCCCAACCGAGCTGGATTGGGACCTATGGCTCGGCACGGCGCCCTACAAAGAGTACATCGACAAGCTGGTGCCCTTCAACTGGCGCGGTTGGTGGGACTACGGCACCGGCGCCCTCGGCGACATGGGTTGCCACCTGCTCGAAGCTCCTTTCCGCGTCCTGGACCTGCAATACGCCAAGTCCGTGCAAGCCAGCGTGGGCAGCGTGTACGTCGATGAGTTCAAACGCGGTTACTTCCCCGAGAGTTGTCCGCCCTCCAGCCACGTCACGCTCACCTTCCCGAAAACCAACAAAACCAAAGGCGAAGTAACCTTGCACTGGATGGACGGTGGCATTCAGCCCGAACGTCCCGACGAGCTAGGCCCCAACGAAGTATTCGGCGACGGGGGCAACGGCATCCTCTTCGTGGGCAAGAAAGGCAAGATGATGGCCAGTACCTACTCCGCCGACCCCCGCTTGCTGCCGACCTCGCGCACCCAGGAAGTGAAAGTGAAGCAGACGTTGGCGCGCGTGCCGCAGGGGGCCAACGGCCACTACGGCCAATGGGTGGAAGCCTGCTTGGCCGGCTACGGCAACAAGGAAGTGAGTTCGCCTTTCGAGCTGGCGGGTCCGCTCACCGAAGCGCTGCTCATGGCCAATCTGGCCATCCGGGGCTATGATCTGCAACGCCCCAACACCTCGGGCAAGGGCATGATTTATCCCGGTCGTGGCATCGAACTGCTGTGGGATAATCAGCAGATGAAAATCACCAATCTGGATGAAGTCAACCAATTCGTGAAGCGCGAGTACCGCCAAGGCTGGCATTTAGGATAGGCTTGTCAGGGCATGCATGGTCTTACGGTTGTTTCAGTGGCTGAAGCACGAAGCGCAACGCCTGCGCTTTGCGCTTCAGCCTGCTTGTTATCCGCTCTGAGCGGCGGAGCCTGGATGGCTCTCATGCAGGGTTACACTGCCGAGCGGTAGGCCCCAAAAGTGGCAGTATTGTTCGGCTGCTTCAGTTACCTCTTGCTGCGTGACTTGGGTTTGCAGAAAGAAGTTGGCAGTAAAGTCAATAGAGCTCTTATTGATTTTCCGGCTCCATGTGCCTGCAATTTGCCCATCAACTACCACCATTGGCTTGAACACACCGTTTTGGCGAGGGCAGATTTTATGTAAATACTCGGTGGCTACCACGGCACTACGGTCCTTGTATCCTAGGAAGTACTCATCGAAGCCGGGCAGTAAGTAAAGCCTGGCTATAGGCGAGGCAATGGTGGGAGTTGCGGGCATCCACAGGGTTTTGCCGGCTGTTTTTTCTGCAGATAAGCTTGCATGTATGGCTTCTAGTCCTTGCCGGGCCTCCGCGACGGGTAGACCCAGCCAGCCGGCAAAGTCGTGCAGAGTGGCCGGCCCGTGGCTGGTAAAATAGCGGGCCGCAAGCTCGGCCAGTGATTCTTCCCTGGATAAATTGCGCGCATTAGGCACCCATTCTTCCAGCAACACGAACGTCTGCTCGGTTGCCTGCCGCGGGCCGAAGCACAAGAAACCTTCCAAGGCAAGGCTCCACAGCAAATGGTAGCCGCGCTGGCCGTTGGTGCGGATGCCGGCTTGCTCCAGCAACTGCATCAGCGCCGACCGGGTCAACGGCTGGCCGCCGTGCAGGGCCTCGTAGAAAAGCGCTTTGCTTTGGTTGATAACTCCTTGATCCAGCTCTAGCTGCTTGCGCCTTGTGCCTGCGGCAGCCAATAGCCGAGGACCGAAAAGCTTCACCAGCCACATGGTGTCTTCGGCAGAGGCAAAGTGGATGGTGCCCCGCATGAGCCAAGTTAGCACGACGGTTTTATCGGCAACCGCCTGCTCAACCGCCAGGCGAGACGGGACTTGCGTGCGTAGTCCAACCGCCCACACCACCTGCCCGTAATCCTGCGCCTGCATAGCACCCATCCAGCGCACTACTGCCGCCGGATCAGCGCCCTTTTCCGCCCCAACCAGTTGATTTTGTATTCGTTGGCGAGCAATGGCTGCGTGTTCCATATTTGCCTTTTTAACGGTTCAGAGTGCAACTACTAAAAGTTAGACGGTTCAGTTATTCGCGGCTTGGCTTCCAGCTTTCATTTCCAGCAAAAATGCCTGCGTAGCGTACTCTTTGGCTTCGACTTGATACGGCCAATCATGTGAAGTGCCCCTTGGCAGTGGCTTTGGGGCCAACAGAGCAATTTGTTTGCACTACAATTGAATATGAAAAACACCCTGCATCCCATCTTCTGATTCAACGCTGAATTAAAAACAAGGCTTAGAACTTCCTCCTGGCTCCTCTTTCTTTTCCGCCCCATTCGCTAATCTCTTTTGCTTCCCTCTCTATGAAAGTTCTGCCTGCTCTCTTAGCCACTGCAATAGCACCCAAGTACCGTTGGCTTGGCCTGTTATTGCTAGTGATGCTTGGATTGCTATCAGGCTCAGTATCGGCTCAAGTTGCTTCGCTGTCAAAGGTATGGGTACCCGACCTGGGCAATGGCACCTACAAAAACCCTGTGCTCTACGCCCATTACTCCGACCCCGATGCCGTGCGGGGGCAACCTACCTGTCTCTTTGTGCACCTCGATGCGCCTGCACTCCCGCAGTATATACTTACAAAATGGGCTGCTTGTAAAAAACTATCGCCTTTCGTTGATCATATGCGCTCAACGCGACAATAGAAAGGTAAGGATCATAAGAAATAACCTTGGAACATAGCAGCCGAGTTGAGAATATAGCCTACTTAATTTAATTTTTTTAAGATCAAAAAAGCTTTGGTCAACTACTGTCGGCCAGTTATTATAAAAATTTCAATGCAACAGTTCCCTGCCAATGTTAATATTGTTAATAATAATATTTATAAATAATCATGAAAAAGTTTTAATACCAAGCAGCATATGCAGCCACTTCCTCGCATATTATGACTCTTTTAAGTTAAAATAGAATTAAAATCATTTGAAAATAGAATAAGTACATTATCTTCGTTTCAACAAATCTATCTACTCCAATGTGAATCGTGCCGTACGGGCGTAATGCCACGAAATCAATGTAGCCGAGTTTACATCGGTCAGCTCCTTTAGGACGCTGGATTTTAAGGTACGTCCCTACGGCATCGTAGGAGAGTGGACACGTATGCGGTTAAGTTCCCACAACTTTTAGCCTTCGGGCCTCTGCATTTCTTGGTGTGTCGTGTGTTCAGCTAGCTTCAACTGCCAAGTGTCCTGCCTACACGTAGGCTCTCTTGTACTATTAGGGCAGCTTCTACACTAGAACGGCACACTATCGTCTGCGAATGTTCAGCTCTGCCCTTCTGCTTTAGTAACATCGCTTTGGTCTTTAAACGGCTTTAGGATGTCTCTCCACGACCTCGCTATTAGGGTGCCTGCCTGCCCTTAGCAACACTTCTCAGCTTCCAACTCTTACATGCTTTTCCATGTATCGCTCAGGTTTTATTTCTGATTTACTGTCTTTCCCCGTTCCTCCATTCACGCGTGCTAATGCTTTGTGCCGTAGTCTTACTATGACTTCGACTACCTACAGAGGATGGCGCGTAGTTCTGTTTCCCATTCGTTACCGCTTAGACATCAATGTTTTGCGTCACAGCGGGTACCGGTTGGCCACTCAGTCTTATGATAGCGTGGTGAGCTGTGGTTGTAATGCGCGTTGGTTTAATGCTACAACCCGACAGTTGTCTGCCATTTGCCACGCAGCCAGTGCTTGGGGAGGGAAACAAGCAGAACGTTTTGTTGCGCACACAAGATTTACTGCCCGGTGGTAAAGTAGGTGTGATAGTCCTTCTATGGCTGGTTACCTAATCTCACACATCCTTCTAAAGTAGCATACGCCAGCCTGGTGCTAATTTGCCTGTAGTGCTTCGTTGAAGATTTACTGTTCCGTAATTGCCCATTTATGCAATAGGTCGGTGGTGGATATACTATATGGCAGCTCGTCCCCTGCTAGCATTCATTCAACATAACTGTAGCACTTTATCATCAGATTGACAGCCTGTAACCGGCGCCGTTTAGGTCGCCGGTTACAGGCTGCTCTGTTGGGTAGCGGCTCTATTTCGTTTCTGAAATTAGTGTGGACTGGCTAGTGTAATTTTTGAAGGCACAAGTCGCTGAACGCTTGGCAGCACTCATTCTCTAGGCTGACGGCGTAGCCCCCGAACTCGGGTAGCAAGTGAATGTAAGGTCGCGTGCCGTGGACTGGACACTGAACTTCCCGCAGTTTATTTTTGATTTGAACTACATAGTAAGCCTCCGCCTTTTTATCAGACTTGAGCAGGCCTGTATCAATCCCGACGGTTCGCTGGATAGAAACTCGGAGCATAGCAACTAGAAAACTAAGAAGATTACAAGCCACTAAACTAGCGCTATTGCTTGTTAACCCTTGCTTGGTCGCTCCTGCTTTCGTTGAATGCCGCTTCAGGCGTAGTGTAAGCTGCCTCTGTCCAATTGAATGATTGCCTTCAAGCTAAGAGGCCATTCGAGCTATTCCGGAAAAATGCAAAATTACTTGCGCATAATGCTAGCCGTATATCTTTAACTTACTGCCTAGTTTGCATCAGCAAACCGACAGCCCAAGGTAGCACTTAGCTGCTTAAGTCTCGTCGGGTACTCATAGCTAGTTGTTTCGCACCAGCCACACCAGTTTCGTGCTGACAAAAGAGTTTGTCTATCTGTCTGAATGCTTTACAGCTTCATTTACAATAGCTTATCGGGGGTAATGGGTAAGCTGCGCACGCGCCGGCCTGTGGCATGATACACAGCGTTGGCTACGGCAGCGGCGGCGCCGGTCATGGCTATTTCGCCGGCTCCGTGGGCTCCCATAGGCGTGTGGGGGTCGGGGATGTTGAGAGCGTACGCTTCAATGGACGGCAGACCCGCCGCAACGGGTACGTGGTATTCGCTCAGGCTAGCGTTGGGAATACGGCCGTCGCGTAGGTCCCAGGCCGTATCCTCCCACAAGGCCATGCCGATACCCATGGTGATAGAGCCAAGAAACTGCGAGCGGGCGGTTTTGGGATTGAGGATGCGACCACAGTCGTACACGCCCACCCAGCGCGTAACCTGCACTTCACCGGTATCTTGGTGCACGCGCACTTCACAAAACTGCGCCCCAAACGACTGAAACGAGTAGGCTGCTTGGGTTAGCTTATCGTACCAGCCCGCGGGTGTCTGGCCACTGGCTTCGAGGCTGCTGCGACCGTGGCGAGCTAGTAGGGCAACGTAGTTTTCACCCTGAGTGGGCTGGCTTTTCAGGAATAAGCCACCCGCGCGGGCCTCAACTTCGGCCGAAGTGGCGTAGCGCAGAGGGGAGCCTTTGCCTTTCTGCGCCAGAGTAAGCACTTGGCGCTTGAGTGCTTCGCACGCTTCGGTCACGGCTGCGCCCACCGTCGCGGTGGTGGTAGAGCCATAGCTGCCGCTGGCTTTGGGCAGGTGCGTATCGCCGTACTCGAAGCGGACGTGCGTCATGGGCAGGCCTAGCTGCTCAGCCGCATACTGCGTCATGATGGTAGAGGTGCCGTTGCCCATTTCGTGGGTACCGCACTGCACTACCGCCGTGCCATCGGCGCTAAGGATAATCTTAACTTCCGACCGGCGCTTGTTGGCCGGGTAGTAGGCGCTGGCCGTGCCCCAACCAATCAGCCATTCGCCGTCGCGCATCGAGCGGGGCTGCGGGTTGCGCTGCTGCCAGTTGAACTTCTCGGCCCCTAGCTCGAAGCATTCCTTTAGATGCCGACTAGAAAACGGGACTCGCTCGGTGGGGTCAACGGCCGTGTCGTTGCGCAGGCGCAGCGCCACGGGGTCCATGCCGAGGGTGTAGGCCAGCTCGTCCATGGCGGCTTCCAGCGTATTCATGCCCAGGGCGTCGCCGGGGGCGCGCATGAAGGTGTTGGGCACCATGTCGAGGCGCACGAGCTGCTGCTGAATCAGTAGGTTGGGGCAGGCGTAGAGGTGGCGGGCCGGAAAGGAGAAATGCTCGGGAAAAGTGTTTTTGGTGGAGCTGGCCGTGATGCCGGTGTGGATAAGGGCCGTGAGCTTACCGGTGGCGTCGGCGCCCAAGGCGACGCGCTGCTCACTCGGCGTGCGGCCGCCGACCATGTAAAACATGTCTCTGCGCGGTAAGTCCACCTTCACTGGTTGCCCCACCACTTTGGCCGCCATGGCCGTTAGGGCCACGTGCGGCCAGGCGCGGCCCTTGCTACCGAAGGCCCCACCCACAAAAACTGAAATCACCCGCACGTTGTCGGGAGGCAGTTGAAACATTTCGGCCAGCATCTTTTGCCCGCCGGTGATGTACTGGCTGGAATCGTACACGGTCAGGTGCTCGCCTTCCCAATACGCCAGCGTGTTGTGGGCTTCAATGGGGTTGTGGTTGTAGGGCGGGGTGTGGTAGGTGCAGTCCACCTTGTAAGGAGCCGCGGCCAGAGCTGCTTCGGCGTCGCCTTTCCGTACTTCCGGCTTTTCACCCATCACCTTTTTCGGCACGAAAGCGTGGGGCTTTTCTGCTGGCAGCGACAAACGGGCGGGTCCGCCGGGGGCGTAGCTGACTTGCAGCCGCGCCCCCGCTTCCTGTGCCTGATCCAGCGTTTCGGCTATTACCATGGCCACCGGCTGCCCGTGCCAGAACACCTCATCGGTGTTAAGGGCCACCAGCGTAGTGGGGGCCGCGCTAGGCTCGGGCTTGCTTGGGTCGAACTCATCGGGCTGCTTCAGCCGGGGCGCGTTTTCGTGGGTGAGCACGGCCAGCACGCCGGGGTACAGCGCAACTTCCTGCGTGTTGATGTGCGTGATACGGCCCCGGGCAATAGTGCTGCGCACCAGCACGCCGTGGGTGACGTGCGGCACCGGTATTTCGGCGGTGTAGCGGGCCTGGCCGGTCACTTTAAGGGCTCCATCGACCCGGTTTAGCGGCTGACCGACCAGATGGGAATTGCTTGTTTCCACACGCATAATAGAAGAGAAATGACTAGGATAGAAAGCGCGCCGCTAGGTTGTTGAGACACAGCCCTTAGCTGCGCCGACCTTCGGTTCGCGTGTCGGCGTTGCTGACGTTGTGTAGACAGGTGCCAACGTGTTTATATAGGGGCAGCCCGGGTTGTTCGATGTAGAGACGCGATACTTCGCGTCTCTACAAACTGCTAAGGCAATGAAGCAAGTAAAAAGCATTTACCATCAGCAAGGTCCGCTGCTTCAGTGTGACCATTCCATTTACAGCAGCTTGTCAGGCGTGATGGGTAAACTGCGGATGCGCTTGCCGGTGGCGTGATAGATGGCGTTGGCAATGGCGGCTGGTGTGCCGGTCACGCCAATTTCGCCGATGCCGTGGGCGCCAAGGGGCGTGGCCGGGTCGGGAATGTCGAGGTAGTGTACTTCGATGGGTGGCAGGCCGGCGGCTACGGGCACGTGGTACTCGCTCAGACTGGCATTGGGGATGCGGCCGGTGTGTAAGTCCCAGTGGGTTTCCTCCCACAGCGCCATGCCAATGCCCATGGTGATGCCGCCCAAAAACTGCGAGCGGGCGGTTTTGGGATTGAGGATGGTGCCGCAATCGAACACCCCGACCCAACGCGTAACCTGTACTTCGCCTGAATCGGCATGCACACGCACCTCGCAGAACTGCGCCCCGTACGAGCCTGTTGACACGATTTTGTGGTTGCGGAGCTCCTTGAGCTGCGGCTTGGAGTCGCCTTCGCCCTCCATTACCACGCCGGGGTGGCGGGCCAGAATGGCGGCGTAGGTTTCGCCTTGCAGCGGGTTGGCCAGCAGCCACAGGCCGTTTTTGCGGGCGGCTACTTCGTCGTAGGCCGCCCCGCGCAAAGGAGAGTTCTTGTCTTTCTGCGCGAGCTTGAGCAGTTGCTTTTTAACGTCTTCGCAGGCCAGCGTAACGGCTGCGGCCACCGTGATGGTGGTGGCAGAGCCGCCCGTGACGGGCGTTTCCGGTAGGAAGGTGTCGCCGTACTCGAAGCGGACTTTCTCGGTGCGCAAACCCAATTGGTCGGCGGCGTGCTGCGCCTGCACGGTGGCCGTGCCCATGCCCATTTCGTGGGTGCCAGACTGCACCACAGCCGAGCCATCAGGGAAAAGCAGCACTTTGGCTTTGGCGGGGCGTTGGAGCACGTGGTAAGTAGCGGTGGCCACGCCTTGCCCAATCAGCCACTCGCCCTCGCGGCGCCGGCCGGGCCGTGGGTCGCGCTGGTCCCAGCCGAATTTTTCGGCGCCCAACTCGTAGGCGGCTTTCAGGTTGCGGTTGGTGAAGGTGATGTGCTTGGTGGGGTCCTTGGCCGGCTCGTTGGCAAAGCGCAGCGCCACCGGGTCCATGCGCAGCTGATAAGCCAACTCATCCAGCGCCGACTCCAGCGCAAACGAGCCCACCGAAAAGCCGGGCGCCCGCATAAAAGTATTGGGCACCATATTCAACTCGGTGTACCACTGCTCGATCCAGAAAGCCGGCATGTCATAGAGCATGCGCACCGGCAGCGTGAGCTCCTCAGGGTACATGTTGCTGTCGGAGCAGGCCGTGTAGCCGGTGTGGATGATGCTGGTGAGCTTGCCGTCGGTGTCGGCACCAATGGCCACGCGCTGTTCGGTCATCGACCGGCCGCCTACCATGTAAAACAGGTCTTTGCGCGGCAGCTCGATCTTCACGGGCCGCCCCACCACCTTGGCCGCGGCGGCCGTCAGCCACACGTGGGGCCAGGCATTGCCTTTGCTGCCAAAGCCCCCGCCCACAAACGGCGACAACACCCGCACGTTGTCGGGCTTCAGACTGAACTTCTCGGCCATCAAGCGCTTGATACCGTGGATGAACTGCGTGGAGTCGTAGACGGTGAGGTGCTCGTCGTCGTTCCAGTAAGCCAGCGTGGTATGCGGCTCGATGGCGTTGGCATTCATGGCCGGCGTGGTGTACAGCTGGTCGACCTGGTAGGGGGCGGCGGCCACGGCGGCTTCCGCGTCGCCTTGCTTTTCCTTGGGCTTCTCACCCGACACATCAGGAGGCTTTTTGGCATTGGGCTTCTCTTCCTCCATCGACAGCACCGGCGCCTTCACATCGGTATACTCCACCCGAATAAGGTTGGCGGCTTCCTGCGCCTGATCTTGGGTTTCGGCTACCACCAGGGCCACCGGCTGCCCAAACCAGTGAATGTCTTTGATGTTGAGAATGCGCAGCTCGGTGCCGGCGGCGCTCGGGCTTTGCTCGCCGGGGTTGAACGCCTTGCTTTTCTTCATCCGGGGCGCGTTTTTGTGGGTGAGTACGGCCAGCACGCCGGGCGCTTGCTCGGCCGCCTTGGTATCGATGCGCTTGATGCGGCCCCTGGCAATGGTACTGCCCACCAAGTAGCCATGAACGGTGTCGATAACCGGAAATTCGGCGGTGTAGCGGGCCTGGCCGGTCACTTTCAGCGGGCCATCGACCCGGTTGAGGGAGCGGCCCACTTCGCGGGTACTCATGGTTTTGAAAGTCATGCGAAGCTGCGTTCGGTCAGGGTGGTAAGGGCCCGCACCAGCGTACGGGTGGCCAACTCGATCTTAAAGGTGTTGTGCTCGAAGCCAACGGCGGCCTGAAGCTCCGCTTCGGCAGCCCGCCGGAACAGCTCGGGCGTGGCCGGCGCGCCGGTCAGTATTTCTTCGGCCCGGTGCGCCCGCCAAGGCTTGTGCGCTACCCCACCCAGCGCCAGCCGGACGTTCTGAATGCGGCTGTCGGCCAGTTCCAGGGCGCCTGCCACCGACACCAGCGCAAAGGCAAAGCTCGGCCGGTCGCGCACTTTGAGGTACAGCGAGTTGCGTACCCAGGGTAGGGCCGGCAGGTCGATGGCCGTAATCAGGTCTTCGTGGCTCAGGTTGGTGTCGCGCTCGGGCGTGTCGCCGGGCAGGCGATGAAACTCGCTCATCGGAATGCTGCGTGCGCCGTTGGGTCCCTGCACCTGCACCACTGCGTCGAGGGCGGCCAGGGCCACGGCCATATCAGACGGATGAGTGGCAATGCACTGCGGACTAGTGCCCAAAACGGCGTGCAGGCGGTTGTAGCCGTCAAGCGCGCCGCAGCCCGAGCCGGGTTGCCGCTTGTTGCAGGGCGCGGTGGTATCGTAGAAATAGTAGCAGCGGGTACGTTGCAGCAGGTTGCCGGCGTTGGTAGCCATGTTGCGCAGCTGCGGCGAGGCGGCACTCAGCAGCGCCTGCGCCAGCACCGGGTACCGCTCGCGCACCAGAGGGTGGTTGGCCGTGTGGCTGTTGCGGGCCAGGGCCCCCAGGCGTAAGCCGCCATCGGGCAGCTCCTTTATTTCAGCGAAAGGCAGGCCGTTGATGTCCACCACTTCGTTGGGCCGCTCCACGTTCTCGCGCATCAAGTCAACCAGATTGGTGCCGCCGCCAATGAACTTGGCTTCCGCGTTGTGGGCTACCGCCCCGAGGGCCGTGTCGGCGTCGGTGGCGCGGGTGTAGATAAAGCCTCTCATGCGCGCAAGGGGTTAGGCTGCTGCTCGTACACTTCCCGAATGGCGTTCAGGATGCCCACGTAGGCGCCGCAACGGCAGATGTTGCCGCTCATCCGCTCGCGCAGCTCCACGTCGGTCAGGTTCACTTCGGTGGCCGTCAGGTCCTCACTTACAAAGCTGGCGTCGCCTTGCGCTACTTCTTGCAGCATAGCCACGGCCGAGCAAATCTGGCCGGGTGTGCAGTAGCCGCACTGGTAGCCGTCGTGCTCGATGAAAGCGGCCTGTAAAGGGTGCAGGTGGTCGGGTTGGCCGAGACCTTCGATGGTGGTGATGTCTTGGCCTTCGTGCATCACGGCAAACGTCAGGCACGACTTAATTCGCTCCCCGTTCACGAGCACAGTGCACGCCCCGCACGCACCTTGGTTGCAGCCCTTTTTGGTGCCGGTCAGGCCAATAAACTCGCGCAGCGCATCCAGCAAGCTTACCCGCGGTTCAAGCTGGAGCTGGTGTTGTTGCCCGTTGATTTGCAGGCGGACCGGAATAAGGCGCGGATCAGCGGCCTGCGGCGGCGCTTGTCCCGCATGAGGCACGTCGCCGCGCAGAATCTGCTCGATGGTACTGCTGCTCATAAGTAAACCTTGGAAGTGAAATGGAGGAGGTGAAAGAGCATTGCAATCAGAAATGGCAGACTAGGCTGCGTGAACAGTAGCGCGGAACAGATTTCCTGTGGCTTCCGCGCTACCAAATTCTGGCACTGAGCCGTTGGGCGGGTCTGGGGCGGCTATTCCTGCTTCTCGAACTGCGATTTGCTGACACTTGCCAGCCAGGCGTCGGGTAGGGTGTTGGCCATAGCGGCCTTCAGCTTGTTGCTAAAGCCCGAAATAACCCGCGCCTCCCCACTCATCAGCGCCTCGTAGCCGTCTTGGGCCACTTGTTTGGGGTCGGCTTTGCTGGTTTGGCCTTCTTTGGTGTCTTCGGCGTCGGAAGCCACGAAGAAGTTGGTGTCGGTGGCGCCGGGGCACAGGGCCGTCAGCGTCACGCCCGATTCCTTAAATTCCTCGGCCAGCGCTTCGGAGAAGCTAAGCACAAAGGCCTTGGAGGCGCTGTACACCGCAAAGTTGGGGGTGGGCTGAAAGGCGGCCAGCGAAGCCAGCTGCAGAATGCGACCCTTACCGCGCTGCTGCATGTCGCGGCCAAAGTAGAAGGTCAGCTCCATCAGGGTCGTGATATTGGTGTTGATCATCTCGACGTGCCGGTCGATGTTTGCTTCCAGGAACTTGCCCGCTAATCCAAAGCCCGCGTCGTTGACTAGAATATCTACCTGTAGGCCCTGGCGCTGCACGGCATCGTACACCAACCGGCCGGCACCGGGGCGCCCTAAGTCTTGCGTAATCAGGGTGGGCGTGATGCCGTGGACCTGCTCCAAGTGCTGAGCGAAGCTTTGCAAGCCTCCCGGATTCTGGTCTACCAGAATCAGCTGGTACTGGTCTTTGGCCAGCAAGTGGGCCAGTTCCTGGCCGATGCCGCTGGCGGCACCGGTGACGAGGGCAACGGAGAGGTTCAAGTCATTAGCCATGGTGGTAGTCCGGCAAATAGGTAAGGGTAGAACTTTCTCTACCAGGCTATTTCCGAGAAGGTTACTACTGTTGAGTAAAAGTCGGGGCCTGATTGCTTGCCTAGTGTTGAGCTAGAATCCTGTGCTGATGTGCTTACAATCGCTGCACAAAAGGGGCTACTATAGAGACGCGACACTTCGTGTCTCGGGGTTGAACGACCTGCCTAGAACAATTCAGTTTAAACAACGTCAGCAACGCCGAGACGCAAAGGGTCGCGTCTCCACAATAGTTAAAGACCAGCTTCTTTAACTAGGTTGAATCAACCTTTATTTCACTACTAGGATACCCCGCAGCATGCCCATGCCGCAGGTGAATTCAAACGTGCCGGCTTGCTGCGGTAGCAGTTCCACCAGCGTGGTTTTGAAGGCCGGTAAGTCGCGGCGGACGCTGAAGTCGGGCATCAGCAGTTCCTCCGAGCAACTATTTTCCTCGTCGCGGTAGAAGCTCAGTTGCACGGGCTTGCCGCGCTCCACTTCAATTACTGCCGGCGAGTAGCCACCCTTCACCGTAACTGCCACTTCCTGCACGCCCCCCGACGACGAAACCGCCGCGGTAGTTTGGCGCGATGAAAAGAAGAAGTACCACACAACAAATACAGCTAGTGCCAAGCCGCCCACCGTCACTATAATTTCAACAGTATCCATGAGGTAGAACAATTAACGGTTGGTGAAAGCCCGTAGGCGCAGCGAATTGGTGAGCACCGACACCGAACTCAGCGCCATAGCGCCGGCCGCCAGCATGGGCGAGAGCAGCCAGCCAAACACCGGATACAGCAACCCCGCCGCAATAGGAATGCCGAGGATGTTATAGATGAAGGCGAAGAACAGGTTCTGCTTGATGGTGCGGATAGTCTGGCGCGACAGCTCAATGGCCGTCACCACTCCGTTCAGGTCGGAGCGCATCAGCGTAATGCCGGCTGCTTCCATGGCCACGTCGGTACCCGAACCGATGGCTAACCCGATGTCGGCCTGCGCCAGTGCGGGCGCGTCGTTGATACCGTCGCCAACCATGGCCACCACGCGGCCTTCGGCTTGCAGTTCCTTCACCTTACCGGCCTTGTCGTCGGGCAGCACTTCGGCGAAGTAGCGCTTGATGCCAACTTGGCCGGCCACTTGGGCTGCTGTCTGCGGGTTGTCGCCGGTCATCATTACCACTTCAATGCCTAGGGCCTGCAGCTTCCGGATGGCGGCCGCCGACGTGTCGCGCACGGTATCGGCCACGCCGATTAAGGCCACAGCCTTACCGGCTACGGCCACGTACAGCACCGTTCTGGCTTGGTTGAGCAAGTGTTCGGCTTGGGCCGTGAGTTCCGGTGAAAGCGTAACCCCTTCATCGGCCAGCAGGCGCCGGTTGCCGATGAGCACGGCTTGGCCCGCTACCGTGGCAGCAGCCCCTTTGCCTTCCACCGCCCGAAAAGCTGTAGCGGGCACCTTATCAGTGTTTTGCGCATCGGCGTAGCGCACTACCGCTTCGGCCAGCGGGTGCTCGGATAACCGTTCCAGGGCGGCTATTAGCTGCAACAGGTGCCTGGCATTCTGGCCAGGCGCCACGAAATCGGTAACGGCGGGCTGGCCGTTGGTGATGGTGCCGGTTTTGTCGAGCAGCACCGTATTTACCTGGTAGGCCTTTTCCAGCGCCTCCGCGTTGCGAATCAGTACCCCATGCTCGGCCCCTTTGCCGGTGCCAACCATGATGGCCGTGGGCGTAGCCAAGCCGAGGGCGCAGGGGCAGGCAATGATGAGCACGGCCACAAAATTGACCAGCGCCAGCGGCAGACGGGTAGCCACCGGGGCTAAGTCAAACCAGAGCACAAAAGTCAGGATGGCAATAATCACTACCGTCGGCACGAAGATGGCGCTGACCTTGTCGGCCAGGCGTTGGATGGGTGCGCGGCTGCCTTGAGCATCTTCCACTAGCTTCACAATCTGCGAGAGCATGGTATCGGCGCCGACTTTGGTGACGCGGAAACGGAACGAGCCAGTCTTGTTAAGCGTGGCGCCGAAAACCGGGTCGCCCACCTTTTTCTCCACCGGCAGACTTTCACCGGTAAGCATGGCTTCATCGAGCGAGGAATGGCCTTCTAATAGCACGCCGTCGGTAGCCACCTTCTCGCCGGGACGCACCACCACAATGTCGCCGAGTTGCACCTGCTCGATAGGCACATCCAACTCCTGACCGTTGGGGCGGACCACACGGGCCGTTTTGACTTGCAAACCTAGCAGGGCTTTCATAGCGGCTGAGGTTTGCGTTTTGGCGCGCATTTCCATCACCTTACCAAGCAAAATCAGCGCAATAATGGTGGCCGTGGTGTCGTAATACACCTCGGGCATGATGCCGCGGCTCATGAAGAAGCCCGGAACTATTGTAGCAGCTAGGCTATACAGAAACGCCGCACCAGTGCCCACAGCCACCAATGTGTCCATGTTGGCGGCCCGATGCTTGAAGCCGTTCCAGGCCGACACGTAAAACTCGCGCCCGCTGTAGAGCAGCACTGGCAACGTTAGCAGAAGCAAGGTGTAGTTCAGCCATTGCATGTTTACGCGCTGCAGCAGGGCAGGCCACAGCATAAGCATACTCAGCGGCATGATGACGATGGCCAGGCCTAACGCCACCCAAAAGCGGCGCTTCAGCTTCTGGTACGCCACGGCCTTCTGTTGGTCGATTTCCGCGCTGCGCTTGGCGGCGCTGGTATCCGGGGCGCGCTCGATAACGCCGTAACCGGCCTTTACCACAGCTTCTTTGAGTGAGGTGGGCGAGGCTTGGTCGGGCAGGTATTGAACGGTGGCCTTTTCGGTGGCGAAGTTGACCATGGCATTTTGCACCCCAGGCGTGCGGCTCAGCGACTTTTCCACGAAGGAAGCGCACGAGGCACAGGTCATTCCTTCTATATCGAGGGTTGTAGTTTCGGGTTCGGGAGACATGACAAATCAGCTAGAATAAGAGCGCAGAGGTACTTTCAGAGAGTCGAGTGCCACGCCCAATAACACGGCAAAGGAACTGCGGACGGGTGCGCTATGCCGTATGTAATCTTGAACAATAGTTACATAATTTGTAGTGCCCTTGGCTTCGCTGAAACGCTTATATAATTGTGCTTTGCTTATGCATAATTCTGCTCAGCAGAGGACAGGCAAAACAGGTTGACATGGCGGGAAATGCCTTCTACAATGTCCAGAGGCAGGATTTTAACTTGATAAGGTCTACTTTCCGTCTGAGGCAGAAACTCAACTCGCCATTCCTAGGTTAAGAGACAGTACAACACTTCTGCTGAAAGCGCGCTACTTTCGCAGTTGAATTTTGCCTGTCATGTTCCGTAGCCTGTTCCTGTTCCGACGCTTGCTGGCGACGACCTTTCTGGTCGTCTTCGTCAACGTGTTCGTAGGGCAGTGCTGGTGCGCAACTACGGCTCCGGCAGTTTCTGGCAAGGCGCTGATGGCGAGCTGCCACACGAAGCCGGATAAGCCCATGCCTCCCGGCTGCAAGATGCACGGCTCGGCAAAGGACGGCACCGCCAAAGGCAAACCGGATACCTCTCACAAGTCTTCGGGCAAGCACGACTGCTGCAAAGACAAGTCGGCCTCGTTGCTCTCGTCGCTGACTACGCCGGCCGAAAAGCACGTAGCCATTCCCGCACTGGCCCTCTTGCCGACGGCAGTGGAGTTTCAGTTCCGCCCCCTGGCGGGCCCTTGGGATTGGACAGCCAGCGTGCTGCTGGTGCCCCCGCGGCAGCTAAAACCCAAAATTCCTGACATCCGCATCTTCATTCAGTCCCTGACTGTCTGATTGTTTCGACGCGCCAAGGCTCGCGCCGGCATGGCTATGCTATGTCCGGGGCGGGCCTTGGCATTTTTGCGTCTGCTTGGGTAGAGGTTACCCTTACTCCTTCTCCGAAAGAGAGCAGAACTAATTTCTGGTCCTAACAGCTGGCTAGTTCCCACATCTGCTGTCATGCTCGCCCTATAAAGCTTGCGGTGCTGCCAGGGTTGCATGGCATCCGCTGAAGAAGAGCAAAAAGCCAATAGCTATTAGGCCTTTCTAGCCTAAAGCTAGCTCCCCTCTCCCTGAGGAGAGGAGCTAGGGGTGAGGTCACGCACGACCCTACGGAGCCCCGTTTCCAACTTCAAAATTTCTATTTCAATGAACCGCATTTTCGTTCAAATGCTGGCCGCTGCCAGCCTGTTAGCGGCTGCTAGCTGCTCATCCGATACCTCTAGCAGCCCCACTAATACCGTGGCCGATGCCACTGAAGCCGGTGCCGGAAGTTCTGCTGAGCACGCCGGCGCGCACACCTACGCCTGCCCCATGCACCCCGAAGTGACCAGTACCAAGCCGGGGGAGAAGTGCCCAAAGTGCGGTATGGAGCTGGTGCACAACGACCAGGTTTCCAATGGCAAGTCGTACCAGATGAAGTACGAGCCTACGCCTATGCAGCCGGTAGCCGGCCAGCCCGTTACGCTGGCTTTCACGCCGCAGGAAGTGGGCAATGAGAAAGCGCCGGTGCCGCTAGCCGTGGTGCATGAAAAGAAAATCCACCTCATTATCGTTAGCAAAGACCTGGCGCAATTCCACCACGAGCACCCGGAATTCACCGCCGACGGCAACTACAAGGCCCCGTTCACCTTCAGCAAAGGCGGTGACTACGTGCTGTTCCAGGACTACACGCCCGACGGTAGTGGGCACCAACTAGGCCGCCAGCCCATCACGGTGCAAGGCCCGAAATACACGCCCGTTAAGTTCACCAAAGACCAGATGCAGTGGCAGCAGGACGGCTACCAGGCCACCTTATCGTTTGGTAAGGCGCTGAAGGTTGGCCAGCTGCTCGGCATGAAAATCAACATCACCAAAGGCGGCCAGCCCGTCACCGACCTCGACAACTACCTCGGTGCCCTCGGCCACGTGGTGGTTATCAGCGAAGACACCGAGAAGTACCTGCACGTGCACCCCAACGACCAAGCCGACAAAGGTCCCAACATCGGCTTCAGCACCAACTTCGAGGCTCCGGGCCTGTACCGCGTGTTCCTGCAGTTCAACCACGCCGGCCAGATTCACACCGCCGACTTCACCATCCAGGTCAGCGCGTAACTGCTTCATTTTCACCTCCAGCCTAGACCTGCACGTATGAAAATCTCGGTTTTTTCCTTTGCCGCCCTTACTTCTGGAGTTCTGTTGCTCGGTAGCTGCAACAGCAAGCAATCAACTGATTCCAGCGCCACCACAACGACCCAGGCTATGGCCGATTCTGCTGCTCATGGCGACATGGAGCATTCAGTTATGAGCCATGGCACTGCCACAACAGGCATGATAGCCGTCATGGCTAATATGATGGGGCTAATGAATGCCGTCAAGCCTGCTGGCAACACCGACCACGATTTTGCCCATATGATGATGGCCCACCATCAGGGCGCCGTGGATATGTCGGCGCTGGAACTCAAGGAAGGTAAGGACGCTACCCTACGGGTCATGGCCGAAAAAATCAGCGCCGACCAGAAAAAGGAAATCCAGGACCTCGAAGCCATTGCCACCCGCCTCGACGGAGCCCCCACCAACTACAAATCCACCGACCCGGCTGACCCATTCACCAGTGCAATGAAAAGCTCGATGGATGGCATGATGAAAGATATGGGCACGGGCAGCGGCAACGTCGACCAGGACTACGCCCAATTGATGGTGCCCCATCACCAAAGTGCCGTGGATATGGCCAAGGCAGAGCTGGCGCACGGCCGGGATACCAAGCTGAAGGAAATGGCGCAGAAGATGATAACCGCGCAGCAAAAGGAAATCCAGCAGTTCAAAGACTGGCAAACCAAAAACGGCGGCAAGCCCAAAGCCGAAGAGGCGGTGTACGAGTGCCCCATGGGCGACGGCGGCCAAAGCAACGCCCCCGGCAAGTGCTCGAAGTGCGGTATGGACCTAGAAAGGAAGGCGTAGCAGCCATGCACTTCACCCTCGGCCCGACTTCAAAAGGGAAGGGGCGTGAGACGCAAGCATCGTGTCATTCCGCGCCTCCAGCGGCGAGAGGAATCTGAATTAAAGACGTTCAACGATTATACCCAGATTCCTCTCGCCGCTGGAGGCGCGGAATGTCGGAATGACAAAGCCTAGTAGGATAAACTTTTAGAATCTACCTGATAGGGCAATTCCTAATGAACGCAGCCAAAGCATCGCTCCTGCTTATTGAGTTAACAATAAAGCCATTTACCAATTGATAATGGTGAGCCTTCATCGAAAACTAAATTGCCCAACTCGTCTGGCTCTCCTTCTTTTTTGGAGGGGGTGCCGGAGGGTGAGGTGCATGGTCTTGCTGTTGTTGCTGGCCGGGCCGGCGCTGGCGCAGCGGGTGGTAGTGCGCCTGGATAGCGCCGAGCAGCAGGCCCTGCGGCTGCATCCGCGGCTGCGCCAGTCGACGCAGGAAATCGAGGAACAAAGGGCTTTGAAACGGGGCAGCTTCGCCCCGCCCAATCCGGATTTTCTGTGGTCGGCACCTACGGGTGAGCGGTGGGCGCCGGGCGTGGTGCAAACCATCGACTTGCCGAGCGTGTACCGCAACCAGGCGCGGGCTGCGCAGGCGGGCATTGTCTTGGCCGAGCGAGGGCTGGACGTGAACCGAGCCGCCGTGCGCCGCGACGTGCGCTTGGCCTACCTCACGTTGCAATTTGCCGAAGCCCAAGTGCAGCAGCTCACCTATCAGGATAGCTTGTTTCAGACGTTGCAGCAAGCCACCAACCGCCTGTATGCAGCCGGCGAAGTCACGGCCTTGCAGCGGGTGAGCACCGAAGCCGAAGCCCGGCAGGTACGCAACCAATTGGAGCAAGCCACTGTGGACCAAGGCGCGGCGCAACGGCGGCTTGGTTTGCTGCTCGGCCAACCCAACGCCAACCTGACGGTGGAAACCGACCTGCGGCAAACCGGCCCCGAGCTGGCTCGCACTGGAGCCGAGCTATTGGGTACGCTTTCCAATCAAGACAGTGTCGCCGTTGCTTTGAGCCCCACGCTGGCCTACTACAGCCAGAATGTGACCCTGAGCCAGTCTGGTATTAGCTTGGTGCGGGCCCGCCGGACGCCGGCCCTGACGGTGGGGTACCAGAACCAGGCCTTCGAAGACTCGCCCTTCAAGTACCGCTTGCAGTTTGGCGTGTCGTTGCCGATCTGGTTTTGGACTTACCGCTCGCAGTTGCAGGCGGCTACGGCCCGCAGCAAAGCCGCGCAGGCGCAATTGCAAGGGCAGCGCCTCGAGCTAAGCACTCAGTACCAGCAGGCCCTGGCCGACACGCGCAAGTTTGCTTCCTCGCTCACCTACTACGAGCAAACCGGCCTGCCCCAGTCCAGTGCCATCATCAGCCAGTCGTGGCGCCTGTTTCGGGCCGGGGAAATCAGCTACCTGGTGTTGATTCAGAGTCTGAACCAGGCTTTTACCATTCAGAATACCTACCTGACCACCATTCGGGACTACCGTCAGGCCATTGTTGAACTTAACTACCTGCGCGGACAATAATGAAGAATTTGCTTTTGCTGCTGCTCGCGTTGCTGCTGGCTACCGGCGCCCGCGCCCACGGCGGCGAAGACCACGACGCCGCCCAACCCTCGGCCGGACCCGTGGCTACCACCTTTTCCGTAGCGGCTCTTTCTGAAAAGTTCGAGCTGCTGCTGCGCTTCGAGCCCCTAGAAAAAGGCCAGGACGCCGACATGCGGCTGTTTGTGTCGGATTACGCTACCAACGCTCCCATCAAAGGTGCCAAAGTCACCGTGACCTGCCCGGAAGCTACCAACCTGAAATTCACGGTTACTGAAAAATCGGCGGGGGCTTATCTGGTGGAGGGCGCTTTTCCAGCCAACCAGAAGTACAGCTTGGCTGTGCAAATCGTGGCCGGCGACCAAGCCGACTTGATGCTGCTTTCCAACCTGGAAGTGGGCAAAAAGCTACCCGCCGCTACTACGTCAGTAGCAGCGGTACCTTCTCTGTTTCCGTCCTGGAAAAACGTGCTGCTGCTGCTTGGGGCCTTCGCCCTCGGTATTGTCCTGACGGCTTTCTTCCTGCGGCGCCGGCGCGTGGTTGCGCCAGTCTCCACCACTTCACCTGTTGTGTATGAAAACCAAGCATAAGCTACTTGCTGCCACGGCTACCCTCGGCTTGGCCTTGACTGTGCTACTGCCGCCGCCCGCGCCACTGTGGGCTCACGACGGCGTAGACCACGGGGCCATCGCCCAACCAAACGCTGGCGTCGCTATGACCGATGCCGTGATGTTGCCTAAGGAAAGCCAGTTTCTGTTTGGCGTACGGACGGCCCTGGCCGGGTACTCCGCCACCTACAACCGCCTGACCTTATACGGCACCGTGTCCGCCGCCAATGGGGGCGAAGGCCGGGTAGTGGTACCCCAAACCGGCCGCATTGTGAGCTTGGCCGCACGAGTAGGCCAGGCGGTACGCGCCGGCCAAGTGCTGGCCGTTGTCGATCAAACGCTGGATGCCACGCAGCAAATTGGCCTCGCCACAGAGCGGGCCAATACCCAAGCTGAGCTACGCGCCGCTCAACAAGACTACGCCCGCCTGCAAACCATCGCCGACATTGCTGCCCGTAAAGACGTGGTAGCCGCCGAGTTGCGCTTGCGCCAGGCCCGGCAAAATGCGGCCATCCTCAACGGCCAAGCCCGCACCCGCCGCGTGAGCATCACGTCCCCCATCAGCGGCAGCGTGGATGTGTTTACTCTGGCTGTGGGGCAGCAAGTCAGCCAGGGGGACGAATTGTTCCGGGTGCTGAACCCTGGCAAGTTGCGCGTGGAAGCGCAGGTGTTTGCCCAAGACCTGGAGAAGCTTCCCGCCAATGCGCAGTTCATGATCGAAGGCCTCCAAGGCCAGCAGGGCAATGCGCCGGCGCGGCTAGTGGTGTTCAGCAACGCCGTCAACCCCGTGAACCAAGCGCGCCAATTGATTCTGGAGCTGGATAACGCGGGCAGCAACCTGTTTCGGGCCGGGCAGGCCGTGAACGTACAAGTAATGGGCACTAGCGGCAGTGGTAGCGGCAAGAAGGAGCTGGTCGTGCCCACCTCGGCCCTCACCGACCTCAACGGCAAGCCCGTGGTGTTTGTGCACACCGCCCCCGAAACCTTTAAAATCTGCTACGTGCAGCCCGGCTCAGCCAATGGTCAGCAGACTGTGCTGCTCGCCGGAGATGTCAATGAAAACGACCGGGTGGTGAGCGTAGGTACCTACCAGCTCAAGTCCATCTATCTGAATCAGTAGTAGTTGGCGCATCTTCTGCCAGTACACGCTGTAGAGACGCGACACTTCGCGTCTCGTCGTTGAACGACCAACCTAGCACAGTTCAGGTAAACAACCTCAGCAACGCCGAGACGCGAAGTGTCGCGTCTCTACACCCCGAACCCCACCAGCTGACAGCTCCCACACCATGCTTGATAAAATCATCCGCTTTGCCTTGCAAAACCGCCTGCTTATGCTGGCCCTCGCCCTAGGCTTACTGGTTGCGGGCTCCTACACGGCCCGTCAGCTGCCTGTGGACGTGCTGCCTGACCTTGACCGGCCCCGGGTAACGGTGTTCCTGGAAGCGGCGGGCATGGCACCTGAGGAGGTGGAAGCACTGGTAACGCTGCCCGTCGAAACGGCGCTGAACGGCGCTACGGGCGTGTCGGCGGTACGCTCCAACTCCGCTATTGGGTTGGGCATGGTGTTCGTGGAGTTCGACTACGGCACCGACATTTTCACCGCCCGCCAGATTGTGGCGGAAAAGCTACAAACCGTAGGCGAACAACTACCCATCGGCGTCACTCCAGTGCTCGGGCCAATTTCGTCGGTGATGGGGCAGATTATGCTGGTGGGACTGTCGTCGATTAACAGTGAACAATCAACAGTTAACAATTCGTCTGGTGCCTCCTCTCCACGGGAGAGGGGGCCGGGGGAGGCTGCCACCCGTGAGAACGATCAACTACCTACCACCCCCGCCGACCTGCGCACTTTGGCCAACTACACCGTGCGCCAGCGCCTGCTTAGCATCCCCGGCGTAGCGCAAGTCATTCCCATCGGCGGCGACAATTTGCAGTACCAGGTGCTGCTGGACATGCCGCGCCTGAATGCTGTGGGTTTGACGATTACGCAGGTGGAAGAGGTCCTGCGCCGCTCCAACCTCAACACCACCGGCAACTTCTTCGACCGCAACGGCTCGGAAGTACTGATCCGCAACCTAGGCCGCTTGCGCTCTGTCTCGGACATCGAAAACATCATTGTGGGCTACCGCGAAGGCTCGCCCATCACCATTAAGCAGGTAGCTAACGTGGAGTTTGGGGTCCGTTTCAAGCGGGGAGATGGTAGCGTGAACGGCAAGCCGGCCGTCATTCTGAGCATCGAAAAGCAGCCTGGCACTGCCACTGTAGGGCTAACGCAGGCTGTGGAAAAAGCGCTGGTCGAGCTACAGCCTTCGTTGCCGAAAGACGTGCAAATCAACACGCGCTTATTTAAGCAGGCTGATTTCATTGAGTCCTCGATCAGCAATGTGGAAGACGCCCTGCGCGACGGGGCTATTCTGGTGGTGATTGTGCTGTTTGCTTTCCTGCTGAACGTGCGCACCACTTTTATTTCCTTGGTAGCCATTCCGCTCTCGTTGCTTGTGACGGCGCTGGTATTCCGGGCCGCTGGCATCAGCATCAACACCATGACTTTGGGCGGACTGGCCATTGCCATCGGCGAACTGGTGGACGACGCCATTGTGGACGTGGAAAACGTGTTCCGGCGGCTGCGCGAAAATCAGCAGTTGTCTACTCCTAAACCGGCGTTGCAAGTCATTTACGCGGCCTCGTCGGAAGTGCGCAATTCTATTGTGTATGCCACCGTCATCGTGGTGCTGGTGTTCTTGCCGTTGTTCGCCCTCGAAGGCATGGAAGGCCGCATTTTCGCCCCGCTCGGCATTGCCTACATCACCAGCATCGTGGCCTCGCTGTTCGTTTCCCTAACCGTGACGCCGGTGCTGTGTTATTACCTGTTGCCTGAAATCAAACAGATTCGGCAGGCCGAGCAGGAGGGAGGTTTGGTACGTTGGCTGAAACGCCGGGATACTGGCCTACTGAATTGGGGGCTTACTCACCCGAAGGTGGTGCTGACCGTCACGGGCGGGCTGTTCGTGTTGGCGGCGGCGCTGGTGCCCTTCTTTGGCACCGAGTTTCTGCCTCCGTTCAACGAAGGCTCCCTGACCGTCAACTTCTCGGCGCCGGCCGGCACCTCCCTCACCGAATCCAACAAGCTAGGCACGCTCGGCGAGGAGCAGATTTTGCAGCTGCCGGAAGTTGCCTACACCGCCCGCCGTACCGGCCGTGCCGAACTCGACGAGCACGCCGAATCAGTAAATAACTCGGAAATTGAAGTGGCTTTCAAAACCGAAGACGAGTTAAAGAAGGAAGGCCGAACCATGCGTAGCCGCGACGAAATCCTGACCGATCTGCGCCAGCGGCTAGCCCTGATAACGGGCGTGAACGTGAACATCGGGCAGCCTATTTCCCACCGCCTCGACCACCTGCTCAGCGGTGTGCGGGCCCAAGTCGCCATCAAAGTATTCGGCAACGACCTGCTGGAGCTGCGTCGCTACGCCAACGAAGTACGCGCCGCGGCCAGCACCGTGCCCGGCGTAGTGGACCTGCAAGTGGAAAAGCAAGTTCAGATTCCGCAACTGCTGGTGCGCCCCCGCGACGCGGCCTTGCGGGCCTACGGCCTAGAGCGTGGCCAAGTGGTAGCCACCCTGGAAACCCTGTTTCAAGGCGACGTGGTGTCGCAGATGCTCGACGGGCAGAAGCGTTTCGACCTGATTGTGAAGCTGCCCGAAAATCAGCGCAACGACGTGACGACCATCGCCAACACCCGCATCGAAACCCCCTCCGGCGCCCTGATTCCGGTGAGTGAGGTGGCCGACGTGAGCTACGAGCCAGGTCCGAATACTGTTAACCACGAAAACACGCAGCGCCGCATTACGGTCTCGCTGAACGTAACTGGCCGTGACTTAGGCTCCACGGTGCAGGAAGTGCAGGCTCGCATAGGGCAACAAGTGAAGCTGCCGCCCGGCTACTACCTCACCTACGGCGGGCAGTTCGAGAGCCAGCAATCGGCTTCCAGCAAGATTCTTTGGCTGAGTTTGTTTTCCCTGGCGGGTATCTTTCTGGTGTTGTTCTCGCACTTCAAGTCGCCGCTGATGGTGGGCCAGATTATGCTCAATATCCCACTGGCGCTGATTGGCTCGGTGGTGGCCGTGCTGCTTACGGGCGGCACATTTAGCATTGCCTCGCTGGTAGGCTTCATCACCCTCACCGGCATTGCCTCGCGCAACGGCATCATGATGATTTCGCACTACATCCACCTGGTGGAGCACGAGGGCGAGAAATTCGGCAAGGAAATGATAATTCGCGGCTCGTTGGAACGGCTGGTGCCGGTGCTGATGACGGCATTAGTAGCGGCTCTGGCCTTAGTGCCGCTCACGCTGGCCAAGGATGCGCCCGGCAAGGAAATCCTGTACCCCGTGGCCACCGTGATTCTAGGCGGCCTGCTCTCGTCCACCTTCCTCGACATCATCGTGACGCCGGTGGTGTTCTGGCTGTTCGGCGAAAAAGCGCTGGCTCAGTACCAGCGCGGCCACCATGAGGTAAGCTTGGATTCGCGCCCCCAAGAACTGGACGCCCAACCTCTAACGCCAGCTTCTGATTTGACCCCGGCGCGGCCACTAATTTAAAGTTGTTTGGGCTACCGTGAGCACTTATTTAAGCTTATGCTACAGAAGCCAGGTAGAGCTGCTACGCCCTTGGAGCCGTAAGCTTGGAAAAGCCAGCTACGAACCGGTTAAATGGTTTGCTTTTAGCAAGCAGTAACTGCATCAGCCCCATTCCCAACAAAGCAGTGCAAACACCCGCCACTACGTCGAGCACGTAATGGTGGCTGGTGTAAACCGCTGCAAACCAGATGCCGGCCATGATAACCCCGAAAATCTGAACGAATACGCCCGAGTTATTGCGGATAGCATAGTACAGCACGATTACCGGATACGCGGAGTGCAACGAAGGCATGGCCGCGAAGATGTTGGAGTTTTTGGCGTAGATGGAGGCAAACACATTGACGCCAAACAGTGCATCAAACCTCGAAAGCCCCGCCGTGCTGCCCATCGTCAGGGGTTGAAACGCGAAGCCGTGCTGCTGCACGTACCACGGCGGCGCGGCCGGGTGCAGGTAATATACCGTAAAGCCGAACAAATTTACCAGCAGAAAGGTCAGGGAGAATTCAAAAAACAACGGCCGGTTCTTGAAGAACAAATACCCCGCAAAAGCCAGCGGCACCGGCACCCAGCACAAGTAGAAAATGCCGCACACCACATCCAGCAAAGCATTGTGATTGATCAGCCAAAACTCGTTCGGCGTCAGTGACTTGCCTTGGAACGGAATGCCAAACAAGAGCTTTTCGGCATGGTAGAGTGGCTCGATGTCCACTGCCCGGTAGTTGTAGTTCGGGAAGGCCTTCATGTAGTCGTACAGAATCCAGAAGACTACGAAGATGGAGAAGCCGGTGATAAAGCGCCGCGTGGTATCCGACAAGAAATAGCACGCATTGCAAAGCCCCACCAGCACCAGCTGTTCCGGCCGAAAGCCAATCAATACGTACGATAACAACAGGTACGCACCTGATAAAAGCAAAACGAGCAAGCTGCCTTTCCGGCTGGTGTTCAATGTGTTGGTTCCTGGCAAAGAAGCGGGCATTGAGGTAAGCTAAACTTCAGAATGCTTAGGCACTAGTGGCAGCTGGCCACAGCGCCGCTACACATTAAACCGCCGTACTATCGGCTCGCGCGTAGTGGGGTTCCACCCGGTCAGTTCCACGTATTTGACATTGGGCACCCAGAACGTACCGCCTTCGATGCGCAAAAAAATACGGTCGAGCACCATTTGTTGGTTGGCAACGGTGGTATACACATGAAACGCCTTGTCGGTGCTGGACCGCATCAGGTAGAAGCGGATTTTGCCGTAGGCGAAAAACTTCAGCTCGTACTTTTCGGGGGCCAGCTTTTTAGCATTGACGCCGTAGGCGAATTTGCGTTGAATGAAATCCAGGTTCTGGCGCTGGCCTTGCTCTCCGTAGCGTATCCAGAAGATGCGAATGGGCTCGTCTTCATCTAGTTTGCCGGCCCCATTCACGTTGAGCTGATAAATAACCGTGTTTGTGTTGGGGTCGCGCTGCAAGTAGAATAGCTGGTTGGCAATGCCCTTCGGAACAGGAAAGGTGGGGTCGGGTAGCGGGAAGGTTGCGCTCCAGCTTGCTTGTGCGAGCAAAGCCCCCGTAGCCAGCAGCAGAATAGTAGCCGCCACCTTTTTGGCTGCTGCCGGCGGCGCCGAAGCTGCTTTTAATTCCAGCCCTTTCTTGGCTTGCAGCAGCCGGGAAACCGCCGTAATGTTCGACAATACGGCCAGCACAGTGATGGGCAATGTGAAGATGGACATCGTTTCGAATACGTGGAACGGCACACCGGGCACGAACAATTTGTAGTCGTCGCCGAGGAAGGCGGAGCTGATGCCGCAAACCAGCGCACTGACGCCTAGTAGCACCACCCGCTCGGGGCGTTGCATCAGCCCGCCGCTGCATTCTATTCCCAATCCTTCAGCCCGGGCCCGCGTGTAGCTCACCATCATCGACCCAATTAGGGCGATGAAAGCAAACAATGAGCTAAGGAAGTAATGATGCGCTACCAGATAGTAGCAGATACCCAAAAACGTGAACAGCTCGCTGTAGCGGTCCAACACCGAGTCGAAGAGGGCGCCGTAGTCACTTTTCATGTTGCCGAGCCGGGCCACCTGGCCGTCTAGCATATCAAAAAGGCCTGCAAACAAGATCAAAGCCCCACCCCAGCCCACGTAGCGCAAGTCGCCGCGGTTACCTTCCTCTGCCCCAATAATAAAGAGCACGGCCACCCCGATATTGAGTAGCATCCCGGTAAGGGTAACTCCATTAGGCGTAAAGCCGATTTTGATAAGCAGCCTAACAAAAGGATTTATAACCTTATAAATGCCTTGTTGGAGCGCGTTGCGGAGGATGGTTGCGTTCATGTAGTGAGTGGCAGCAGGCGAGTAGGAGGCAAGCAGGAAGAAGGGGCAATGGGTAATAAAATGGTGCAAAGAAGGCTTTGCAATCAGACTGTGCTAGCGTTTCCAGACATGACGTGGTTGTCCTTGAATCAATATTGAAGTCTTATTGCTTAGAAGTCTACTTTAAAGCGGCCGCGTAAGCCCCATTCTGTCACGTTTGGGTTGTCGAGGTAATTGATTCTTTTCACGACATCCAACCGAAAAAGCTTGAATATATTGGCTATGCCTACGCTGGCTTCGGCGTAGGGCTGCCGGCCCAGGGCAAATGTGGTGGGCCGGCCTTGATTGTCTTGCAGAAACTGGTAAAGCTCTAACTGACGAACTGGATTGTTTTCCGCCCGCAACCCGCCGTACAGCAGTTTCAGCGAAGCTACTTCGCGCAACTTCAAGTGCTTGATCAGCGGGAGTTTGTTGAAGAAGAAGCCGTTGAAATTATGGTCCACGAAGAGGCTGGCATACTGGTCGCTGGAGAATTCCAGAAAGTTCATCAGGTTGTACGAGTTCAACTGATACGAGTACGTTTGGTTGGCCCGATGGATCGTCAGCAACGGAAACGGCACCTGCCCAAACGTGTAGCCTCCTTCCACCGTGACATCGGAAATGCCAAATGGCGCCAGATAAAACCGCTTCTTGATGTTGAGCGCCAAGTTCTGGTACGAGTACTCACCTGCCAGCAACCCCTTCAGGCCCGCCGTAAACCGGGCCGTAATAACCGGGTAAGGCCCAATGATAGGCACCCGGTAGAGCTTGCCCTGATAGAAGGTTTCTTTGGGCGCCCAGCGCAAGGCCAGCATCAGTTCCGTGGTATGCAGCGCTGCTATATCAGTGCTGCTATCATTGGCCCCCTTACGGAAATACAGCCCCCCCGCCGGCGACTGTTGCCACTTCTTGAAGCCTAGCGTGTACGAGAAATGGCTGTCGAACTCGTGCACGTAGTCGAGCCGATAAATGTCGTTGTAAAGCCATTTATCGTTAACACCGCGCTTGAAGGAGAGCAGAAAGTTGTCTTCCTGCACAAACTCCAGTTCCTGCCCCGGAATCTTGGTGTCGCGCTGAAAACTGGCCCGCACGAAGTTCTGCGGGAAAGTGTAAACCGACTTGTTGTTAAGCGAATAGGTGGAACTGAGGTAGTACTTCCACTTTTCGTCTTTGAAGCCGTAGGCCGCATACGTCTCAAAGTAAAGCCGCTTGCTTAGCTCGGGAGTAGTACGGCCGCCCAGCCGCAGCCGGAAGCCTTCCACGGGGTTGAAGCTGTAAAAGGCGTTGGCGGGCCCAACCTCGAACACGCCAAACGACTTGTAGCCCGCCAGCAGAAACGTGTACAGCCCCAGCGTCCGCCGAAACGACGGGATGGTTTGCAGGGTGTCCACGTTCTTATAAATCGCGCTTTCCAGCTGACTGAGGCTATCGGGCCGGTTCTGTTGCCAGAAGGCGGGGCTACGGGCCGTAAGGCTATCAGCGGTGGAAGTTGCGCTTTCGTAGAAACTTTCCGGCCGCGCCTGGTTGATTTGGTACTGTTGGTAGACGACGGTCCGCTCGCCGTAAAAGCCGGAGCCTTTGCTGGAAGAGACGCCAAAGTCAATAGCCAGCTCGCTCTTGCTTAAGTGGTAGCGCTTATCCGGGTTTTCCGCGAATTGCAAGCGCGCATTCAGGCTTTTAATGAAGTTAAGATTGATGCGTCGATCTACCGATAGCTCAGCCTGCTGTACCGCGTAATTGCCATCCAATGTCACGTAAAGCTTGCCTCTAAACAGCAAGTCTTCGCGGTTGCGGGGTGCAAAGCTTAACTCAAGTAATTGCGGCGTATTTTGCCGCAGCGTATCGGTGATAAAGTACTGGTAGAACGAAGGCGCCGAATTGGCCAACGGGCTCAGCAACTGATTGCCCAGAATGGTAATGCGGTTATCATAGATGTCGATGTCCTGGTACATTCTATTGAAGTAGGTGCTCAGGCCCCCGTTATCAATAAAATTCCTATCGAACTGCACCTGCTTGGTTCCGAGAGCTATGGTTTTATGCTTCTCCGGATTCTTGCTGTAGTATTCTTTGGCCAGCTTTTCTTCCAAGTAAAGCGGCAAAATATTCACGCCCCCCGCTGCCGCGGAATCTTGCTTCTGAAACAGAAACTGGTAGTTGCGGAAGAACTTGCGGTTTTTGAATTTGTCGGACAAGTTGCTGAGGGCAAACGACATCTTTTCATACTTGCTGTACTCCACGTAGTCGTAGCGCTCGGGGCGGTTCTGCTCTTTGTGCTCGATAACCTGCCGGATAAGCGCCACCGCCGGATTCTCTTTGTTGCGGTAGCGCGGCAGCTTTGCGCCTTGCACTACCACTTCCTTCAGCGCCGTAGCCGAAGTAGCTAGCTGCACGTCAAGTTTCTGCGGTACGCCGGGCGTAATTGCCTTCGTAATCGTGCCGTATCCAACCGACGTAAATACAACTGACGTGTAGGCGGCTGGTACCTCTAACTTGAAGCGTCCGTTTTCGTCGGTGCTGGTGCCGATGCCGGCTCCCGGAACCGCCACGCTCACAAAAGGAAGCTTCTCCTTGGTTTTGGCGTCCGTTACAACTCCCTCAATGCTAGTAGCTTGGCCTAGTGCCACAGCCGGTGAACCCAACAGTAGTATAGCATACACCACCGCGAGGTACTGACACCTAACTGACAGACTTGTCATGATTTTGGGAATACGAAGTGTCGCTGCAACAGGTAGTTGAAGCCGAACCCGACCAGCAGGGAAACCCCTATTTTGCTGATCACATAATTGGAATGCAGCACCTGCGTGCAGAAATAAACACCGGCCGCATTCAGCAGCATGCTTCCCAACCAAACGCCCAAGTATCGCCCACCCTGTGCCCGTGCGTTTTGCTTAGTTGCATCAAAAACAAAGTACCGCCCGAGGCTGAAATTGGTGATGCCCCCGGCAATGTTGCCCAAAATAGTAGCGGCCAAGTACCGGCTGTGCAGCACTTCCACGCAGCCGATTGTAACCACAAAATCGACGACGGTAGCAGCCAGCGAGGACACTTGCGCCTTAAGGAAACGAGGATAGCGCACTTAGAAAACGCGGAAATAAATTCCGGCCTGTACCAGTAAATTAGCATAGACGCCGGCCAGCACGTCGTCCATCATCACCCCCACGCCGCCCGGTAGCTTTTCCATCTTTCCAATAAATAGAGGCTTTACCATGTCAAAAAACCGGAACAGCACCAGTCCGGCTAATAGGCGAGGGCCCGTAAGAGGAACAAAAAGCACGCTGATCCACATGCCCGCCACTTCGTCGATAACCACTCGGTAGTTGTCTTTGCCCCAGAGGGGTTCAACGCGTTGAGCAACCCAGGTCCCCAACGCTACTATCCCCACCGTAAGCGAAACAACTGGCAGAAGACGCAGCGTCAGGCCCCGGTCGCGGACCAAGTAAAGTAGGAGGCAGCAGGCAACGGCTGCTACCGTGCCACCTCCCTTCACATAGCCAATACCTAAAACGGAGGCAACTAGCTTGCACGCGCGGCTACCCGGTTCGTTACCAGGCGCCGAGGGCATTCTGGTATTCTTCCGGCGCAAGGTCCGTAACCGGCTCTTCGCCCATCATTTGACGCAGGGTGTTGTGCAGCGTGGTTAGCTGTTTGAAGATGTCGTGCTCTGGCCGGTGGTGCGGCAAGGTTTGCGGCGCTTTCAGATAGAACGACAACCAGTCCTGAATACCACTCATATTGGCCCGTTTGGCTAAGTCAATGAACAAAGCCAAATCCAGCACCAAGGGAGCCGCCAAGATAGAGTCGCGGCAGAGGAAGTTGATCTTGATCTGCATCTGATAGCCCAGCCACCCGAAGATGTCGATGTTGTCCCAGCTTTCCTTGTTGTCGCCGGCTGGCGGGTAGTAGTTGATGCGCACTTTGTGGTACATATCGCCGTAGAGCTCCGGATTAGCTTCCGCATCCAGAATGTCCTCTAGCACGCTCAGTTTCGACACTTCCTTGGTCTTGAAGTTATCAGGATCATCGAGCACTAAGCCGTCACGATTGCCGAGAATGTTGCTGGAGAACCAGCCTTTCACCCCCAGCGCCCGCGCCTGTAGCCCTGGCGCCACAATGGTTTTCATCAAGGTTTGGCCGGTTTTAAAGTCTTTGCCCGCCACTGGCGTATTTGTTGCGTGCGCCAGCTCCAACAAGGCCGGCACATCCACCGTCAGGTTGGGCGCTCCATTCACGAACGGCACTCCTTCCTTAAGAGCAGCATAGGCGTAAATCATGCTCGGTGCAATGTTGGGCGAGTTGGTGTGCAAGCCTTCCTCAAAGCTGGCAAGCGTTTGGTGCACCGCCGCCAGCTCGTGGTAGATTTCCGTCGAACCACACCATACCATCACTAGTCGGCTGCAATTGCGTGTAGCCTTAAAGTTGCGGATGTCCTCAATGAGCTGCTCGGCCAAGTCATACTTAGTGGTATAGGTCTTGACGTGCGTACCATCCAGGTTCTTCACGTAATATTGGTCGAAGGCTGCCTTCATCGGCTTGATTGCCTCCAGCTCCGGCCGAATAGTCTCCAACAGCCGCGAATCCAGCACCTCAGCTTTTGAAGCAGCTTGGTACACATTATCGTCGTACACATCCCACCCGCCAAACTCGATGTCGTTGAGAGGAGTCAGAGAAACAAAATCCTTGATTTTCGGATAGTTGTTTTCGCTCCGGCTACCGATACGAAGATTGCCCATTTGCGTAAGCGAGCCAATTGGCTGCGGCCCCCCTTTGCGCACCGCCAATACGCCTGCGATGAGCGTAGTCGCGACAGCGCCCATACCGGGTAGCAAAATGCCTAATTTACCTTCTGCTGGGGCGACTTGCCCTTTTTGCTGTTTCATGTGGTGGTAATTGCGATGCCCTCGTAAGATGGATTGTTGCCCTTGGGCCTCGGGAAGGCAGCTAATCCGGAGTAGGTAAAAGATGTGGTTTTGTTTACAGGCAGGGAAGTGCCGAAACTTTCCCGGCAGTGGTAGTAGGTTCTTCAGCAAAAGACTGCTGATAGGGTTCAGAAACCGTTTCTGCAGTCACTCTAAACAGAGTTGCCGGATAACGGTGCCCTGGTAAGTTGAAGCCCACGTGCAGTTGGTACTGATACGGAAATGTTTGATCGAGGTGGTGATACAAGGCAGCTGAAACAAGCAGATCGTGATTTAGTTGCTGGTTTTCGCGTAGCATGCCCGCCACATGACTCAGCACCTCCCCTTGATACTTTGGTTTCGACTTTCGCCGGCTTGATATCACCCAACCTAGACTAGCTGCTCCAAATAGCTTTTGGTTGTGCCCCCGGCCCCGCAGTAGCTCGCGGAATTTAAAGTACACGGGTACTACCTCTCGCTTGCCTTGTTCTGTCGCCCAACTCAGCAACACGCTACTGCCTTGGTGGATAACAACCTCCCCGCCGCCCGCTCGGATGGCTGCCAGGCACTCGCTGAGTACTTCAGATAACAGCGCAGTTGTAGGGTTATTATTGCTTCCGGAAGCACCAGGTAACGCCAGGCGCAGAAATACTCGCTCCTCGCTCCCAACCTGAGCGGTGGCTGGCGTTTGCCGAAACCATGCCTCCAATCCTACGGTGTGCAATAACCACTTCCACAAACCGGATCCATTTGGGCGAGTAGGGGGTATTGCGGCGGATAACGTATCCATATTTAAGGTTCTTTTTGTTTTCGTTTCCAGACGCCGTTTGCAAAGCTCCGGTTGAAAATTTACTGTGATAGTGTTGGGTTGCCTCGTTTGTCAGAACGCCTTTAAAACCAAGGACTTCGTTTGTAACCACTGAATAGCTACGGCAAAGTGCCTCAAATTTCCGCTCTGGCATAGGTTAGCACACCTTAATGGTACTCAATCTCTTATTATTTAGGAATAAGGTAGGTTGACCGGTTGAAGAGCTACCAGGGGCATTTGGTCAGTCAGGTTGTAAAGCAGTTGTATTTATGCGTAGTCGGCTTAAGTGAAAAAATGATTGAATTGCAGTTCAAATAAATTAAAGCAGCTATACACAAGTAGCAGCAAACCACGCGGTAAGTATTAAAGCGGTAAGAAGTTGGTCCATTCGATGTTGAGCTACAAACGGAATCCAACCTTATCTTGGTTAGCTGCAATACTTCAAGGATAAACAGGAATGATGGCTTTTCATAATTGTAAACCTAAAATTTAGACCAGAATAGTTAAACGGTCGAAAACCTGCTTCGAGGTTGATAGATACAAAGTGCTTGTAGTATTGTTCACAGTTTATAGACCGAAAAAACAAATTGGTCCATTAACTGATAAAATTTCTCTGCGTGAGTTTCAATCCATTTCACTTCCAAACCTCAATAAATCTTTCTAAAAACTCGATTTTGAGCGTTAATGGAGCAGATGTATTTCAGCAAACAGCCGATCCGTTTAACCTTTGTAATCCTTGAAACACGCTATGAAACAAATTCTTACTTGCTTGCTGCTTGCCGTTTTGTGCCCATCTGCCGTGCCTGCAGCCAAGGATAAACCAGGCCGGACTAATCCTACAAAACAGCAAGCTCTTAAGGACATCAATGCGAGCTATGCTGCTTATAGCAAAATTGCCCTGCAAATTTGGGAATACGCCGAGGTCGGCTACAAGGAAACCCAAAGCTCCTCTTTGTTGCAGCAAACTCTACGTCAGCAAGGCTTTGCTGTGCAGGCAGGCGTAGCTGATATCCCAACTGCTTTCGTCGCGACCTACGGCAGCGGCAAGCCTGTCATCGGCATTTTGGCTGAATTTGATGCCTTGCCGGGTTTATCGCAGCAAGCAGTGCCAGAGAAAAAACCGGTTGCTGGCAAAGACGCGGGCCATGGCTGCGGGCATAACCTGTTCGGGACTGCGAGTGTGGCCACTGGTATCGAGCTGAAAAAGTTAATGGAAGCCGGTAAGATCAAAGGCACCATTAAAGTCTATGGCACGCCTGCTGAAGAGGGTGGCAGTGGTAAAGTATATATGGTGCGAGCCGGTTTATTTGAGGGCGTTGATGCCGTTGTGCATTGGCATCCAGGTAGCGAAAACCGAGCGATGATGAACAACTATCTAGCAAACTCCTCCGCTAAATTTCGTTTCCACGGCATCTCGTCGCACGCGGCCATGGCACCAGAGCGCGGCCGAAGTGCCCTTGATGCGGTAGAAGCCATGAACCACATGGTAAACCTGATGCGTGAGCACGTACCACAAGAAACCCGTATCCATTACGTCATCACCAGCGGCGGCAAAGCTCCTAACGTGGTACCTGATTACGCCGAGGTATACTACTATGTGCGGCATCCCAAGAAAGATGACGTCAAGCAAATTTTCGCGCGAGTAGTTAAAGCGGCTGAAGGAGCCGCCCTTGGCACTGGTACTACCATGGACTATGAAATCATAGGAGGTACTCACGACTTACTACTCAATGAAACCCTAGCCCGCGCCTTACAACTTAACCTCGACCAAGTAGGGGGAGTGTCCTACTCAGCCCAAGAAACTGAGTTTGGCCAGAAAATTCAGGCTTCCTTAGGCTTTGCAGTCCCTCCGTTAACCGCAGCTGCCACTGTAGGCAAGTTTGAAACTCGCGAGGGCGGCGGTAGCACTGATGTAGGCGACGTCAGCTACGTGGTACCTACCGTAGGTCTGGAAGCCGCCACTTGGGTGCCCGGCACGCCAGCCCATAGCTGGCAAGCCGTAGCCTGCGACGGTACCGAAGTCGGTACTAAAGGCATGCTAGTTGCAGCTAAAATCATGATCCTAACAGCAATTGATCTATTCACCACGCCCGATTTGCTACGTCAAGCAAAAGAGGAATTCAAGAAGGATGTGGGCACTTACGCATACAAGCCCTTGCTAGGTGACCGTAAACCAGCTCTCAACTATCGTGATTAGCGGAATGAGCAATAGCTATCTGTAGTTTTATCATCAGACTATTAAAGGAGGGAGCATAATAGTGCAGCTATTTAGTATTTCAGCTAAACGCCATGCTACACACAACCGGAAGTATTTCACCCTTGTTAGTTGGTCACAGCTTTGCATTGAGCTTGGTGCTTTAGCAAGCTTAGTATGGTGGCTTAGTGAATCTTGTGGGCCTCCCAAACAGATTAACTGAAAACTGCCTATCAAAAAGTGGTCTCGTTGGAACTGTATTACCTGCCTAGTTGTCTTACCTCTCGCTAAGGCTAGCTAAGGAACAAAAGTTGGAAGCCAAAGCTAAAAAGAATCGAATCTTATTTGGATCAAGAAAAAGCTTTCTTATCTTTGCACCCCGCTTCACAACAACGCCACAATCGGTGGCTGACTGATGGGAAGAAATAGCAGAGGAAGTGGGCTATAAGCACTTGTTTACAAATTTCTCCTTGAGGGATTTAGCAAAATCCAGCCAAAAAAAGTTTTACAAATTCTTTGGCGAGCTAAGAAAAACTTCTACCTTTGCACCCCGCTTCAAAACAACGGCTGAAGCAGTAGCAAAAAGAAAGTTACAGCAGCGTGAACGAAATACCTTCTCGCAGCTGTTTATCAAAAGTCGGTCAGTAATAAGGCCGCAAGAAGAGGCTGCTTCGGCAGCCACCAAGTTAGTCCAAAAGGGACTGACATACGTTCTTTGAATGTTTGGAAAAGACAAATCGGTAAGGCTTTGAATTAGCAGCACGCTACTTCGAAGCAGACAAGCGTAACAAAACGATTAAACTCGTTATACGAGTCGGATCAGCCCTCGACATCGTTTCTTCTTCGGGAGAGATAAGTAGTACATTATACAATGGAGAGTTTGATCCTGGCTCAGGATGAACGCTAGCGGCAGGCCTAATACATGCAAGTCGAACGGGTG
>NZ_DASVSY010000066.1:0-47578 GCF_036387835.1 Hymenobacter sp.
CAAGAAACGCAGAGAAAAGCGCCAGTAAGACAGCTACTCGCTGCGTGCCTCTGCGGAACCCTCGGCGCACCTCTACGGGAAATTTCATAGGCAAAAAAAGAACGGCACTAAGGCCGTTCTTTTTCAAAGTCACTGAACGAAGAGTTTAGGAAATGCGGGCTTCCACATCAGCTAGTACCCGGCCGCAGTGCTCGCACACGATGATTTTTTTGTGCGAGATGATGTCGGCCTGACGTTGTGGGGGCACCGTGTTGAAGCAGCCACCGCAGGCATCGCGCTTCACCGTTACCACGGCCAAGCCGTTGCGCACGTTGCCGCGGATGCGGGTGTAGGCAGTCAGTAGGCGGTCTTCCACGGGCTGCGTGGCCGTAGAGCGCTCTTCCATGAGTTTTTTCTCATCGGCTTCGCTTTCGCCAACGATGACATCCAACTCGGTTTTTTTGTTGGTGAGGTCTTTCTTGCGCTCTTCCAACCGCTGCTTGGTACCGGCGATGTCGGAGTTCTTCAACTCGATCTGGTACTGCGCTTCCTTGATTTTCTTATCAGAAATCTGGATTTCCAGCTTCTGCAACTCGATTTCCTTGGCAATAGCCTCGTACTCGCGGTTGTTGCGGACGTTCTGCTGCTGGTCTTCGTAGCGCTTGATGAGGCCTTCGGCGTCTTTGGCGTTTTGCTTGCGTTGCTTGATCTGGTCGTTGAGGGCGGCTATCTCCTCATCGAATTTGCTTACGCGTACCTCGTAGCCAGCAATTTCGTCTTCCAGGTCGCGCACTTCTTCGGGCAAGTCGCCCCGCACGCGCCGGATTTCGTCGAGCTGCGAGTCAATGCGTTGCAGGTTGAGCAGGGCTTCCAGCTTGCTGGCAACGGGTACATCGGCCGGGGCAGTAGCGACGTTATTAGAAGTCATAATGGACGGGGTTGGTATGGGTCTCGGCAATGAAGAGCGCAAAAGTACCTCCAAACTTCTCGGCAAGCAAATCCTGGAATATTTCGCCGGTAAATTGTTCGCTCTCAAAATGACCTACGTCGCAGAGCATTAGTTGTTTTTCAGCCTGAAAATACTCGTGGTACTTCAAGTCGCCGGTTACGTAAGCGTCGGCACCGGCGGCGCGGGCCCGGCCAATCAAAAAACTGCCAGCGCCGCCACAGAGGGCTACTCTTTTTATAGGCTTCTCGAAGGCTGTATACTTCACCACCGGCACCAGCAAGGCTTGTTTCAGATTTGCGCGAAATTCCTGCGGGCTTAGGGCCACTGGCAATTCGCCTACCATGCCGGAGCCCACCTCCTGGTTGCTGTTTTCCAGCTTAATGATTTCATACGCCACTTCCTCGTAGGGATGTGCCTGCCGCAACGCCCGCAAGGCGACGCTTTGCAGGTGCAGGGGCAGCAGTACTTCCACGCGCTCCTCAGTTGTCGTTTCGGGCAACCCAACTTCCCCCTGAAACGGATTGGTGCCCGCGCCGGGCGTGAAGGTGCCGGTGCCTTCCATCCGAAAGCTGCAAGCTGAGTAGTCGCCAACCTGACCGGCGCCGGCCGCATAAAGAGCGGCCAGCACGGTTTCGGTATGGGTGGCAGGTACGTAGGTAACGAGTTTGGCCAGCAGACCAGGCTTGGGGTCGAGAATTCGCAGGTTTACGAGGCCTAGTTTCTCGGCCAGCTTACGGTTCACTCCGTGGCGGACGTTGTCGAGGTTGGTATGGGCGGCGTAGAGGGCCACATCGTTCTTGATGGCCTTCAGCAACGTCTGCTCGACTTCATTGACGCCGGTAAGGCGCTTAAGAGGCCGAAATATCAGCGGATGGTGCGCTACCACCACGTTGCAGCCCCGGCGTAGGGCCTCGTCCACCACGGCCGGAGTACAGTCGAGAGCAATAAGAACGCCTCGCACTTCCATCTGCGGGTCGCCGCACTGCAAACCGGCATTATCATATGATTCCTGGTAGGCGAGGGGAGCAGCAGCTTCCAATACGCGAGCAAGGTCCTGAACCGTAGGCATTTTCAATTAGAAATTAAGAAGTGCAGATTAAAAATTGAGTGCTGCCGAGATTAGTAATGTCGGTGTGTCTTGACGCAATTACAGATATCGAAGCCGTTTAGGAAGTCCGCTAACTCCTCTAGCCCGTCCTGCTTGATCCGGCGGCTTGTCGAAGCATCTTGCGTGCTGAGGCTGCCAAACTAACTGTCATGCTGACGAAGGAAGCATCTCGCGTGCTGACGTTGCCAAGGCGAATGATTCTGCCACCCTAGCGAGATGCTTCGACAAGCTGCCGCCAGATCAAGCAGGACGGTCGAGCAACTTCCTAGACAGCTTCATCGCCAAAGTCAGGGAAGTAGCCTTAAAAGTTTCTAATTCTTATTATCAATTTATAATTGACATAAGCACTTCCGCATAGCGGGCCACATGGAGCGGCAGCTCGCGGCGCTTGTATTGCATCAGGTAGCGTGGGTGGTCGAGTACGTGAATTTTATCGAACAGGCCTAATTCCTGATTCAGCTTTTCAAACAGCAGTCCATTGCGGCGGCCTAGGCAAACGGCTGCGGTGCGAATCAAGCCTAGCTCGTCTACTTGTCGCTGTAAGGAGGCGCGAATATCGGGTTCTAGAGCGGTAGTGAGGGCTGTTGAATCGTAATAGTTGTAGTTTTTGCCATGGCGCAGCAACACCAGCGGATAGAGGGAGCCCACGTAGAAATCTTGGTAAAACGCCGCGGGGCCGCCCAAGGCGGCTACCACCCGGTACACAAACTGGCTGCTTAGCTCCGGGTGTTGCGGCAGGTCGTTCGGGATGCCGCATACGCCAGCCAGCGTGGCCGGGTCGGTGAAGGCTACGCCCGTGCGGCCGGCTCCAAAACGACCCGGATTGATACCGAACAGAGCCACGCGAGGACCATTGTCAGCGTAATATTTTGTGTTGAACTGCGTCATTAGGCTCGCCACAGTAGCATCTTGATAGGGGTTGTAAGCCTCCACTTCATCCAGGAGAGCAGGCGGCACCGGAAAAGTGGTGAGGAAGTGCAACAGCCGGTCGGCAAAGGAGAGCATGGAGAGGAATCTGAGTGACAATGTACCGAGTACGAAGACCTGATGGGTTTGGTCCGCTAACTTTGCTTGCATGCCCCGTCTGCTCTCCTGGTTGCTCTTGCCTTTTGCTTGGCTCTACGCTGGCGTCATGGCCGTGCGCAACTGGTTATACGATAGAGGCTGGAAGGCATCGGCACGGTTCGGTAAGGTGCCTGTCATCAGCGTGGGCAACCTGCGGGTGGGAGGCACCGGCAAAACGCCGCACGTAGCTTGGCTGGTGCAGGAGCTGCGCCGACAGGGGCAGCACCCGGCTATGCTGAGCCGGGGCTACGGCCGTCGCACCCGCGGCTTCCGCCTCGCCAGTCCCACTGAAACGGCCGCCACCCTCGGCGACGAGCCGTTGCAACAGTTCGAACACTTCCGGCGCCAGGTGCCCGTGGCAGTGTGCGAAGACCGGCAGGCGGGTCTGCATGAGTTGCTGCGGTTACAGCCAACGGTTAGCACAGTGGTTCTCGACGATGCCTACCAGCACCGCCGGGTGCGCCCCGACTTTAGCGTGTTGCTTACCGAGCAGCAACGGCCGTTTTATGATGACAAGGTGTTGCCCGCAGGCCGCCTACGCGAAAGCCGCTCTGGAGCTGTCCGGGCCGATGTGGTGATCGTCACGAAGTGCGACCCCGCCTTAACGGTTGCGCAACAGCTTGCAATAGAGCAGCGCGTTCAACGCTACAGTCGGCCGGGCGTGCCGGTGCTTTTTAGTGCGTACAGGTACGGGGAGCCGATACCACTGCCAGGGTCTGCGGCCTTAGCCACGCCCGCTGGCGGCTCTTACTCTTCGGAAATTGTGCTGCTGACAGGTATTGCTCAGCCCGGACCTTTGCGGGAATATCTGCGGGCAAGTGGCTACCACATCGTTTACCACGCTCAGTTCGGCGACCACCACGCGTTTACGCTTCAGGAAATTGCAGCGCTGAAGGCGTATTACCAACCAGGGCGCCGTATTTTTACCACGCAAAAAGACGCTACCCGTTTGCTCGATTCCGTGCTGCATACGGAAATAGTGGGTCTGTCCGTTTTCTACATTCCAATTACCGTGGAGTTTCTGGCTGACGGGGCAAACCGCCTGCGCCAGTTGCTCCCGGCCGTTATTCAGCCCCAAGCTGTTGTCTGATTCCTTGCTCTCCGTGTTTGTTTCCAACTGGCCGTTGCGCCGCCTCCTAGTTTTTGTAGCCCGGTTTGGGAGCTCCCGGTTGGTGTTGCTGCCCGTTCTGCTGCTTGTGCTGGTGGCTAGTGCCACTTCGGTACAAGCGCAGATTCTCGACGATTCTACCAAGAACATCTACGGGGCTCGCACTACCCGCATTATCCGGGAGGAAGACGTGCTGCGCGACCGAACCGAGGGGCGCATCATCGATACCACGCTCACCAACTTTCCGTCGGCTCGCAACTGGTACCACGACAGCACCTTCCATCAGGATCTGGGCCACGTAGGCACGGCCGCCCGGCCGCTGCTGTGGCGCACCAACACCCAATTAGGCACCCGCCTGGGCCGCAACGTTTTCGACCGGTACGCCCGCGACCCGGCCACCATTCCGTACTACGATACCAAGTCGCCTTACACGTTTTTCCGGTTTATTCAGGGCGCCTACGGCGAGCAGGTGTTTGAGCTGTCGTACACGCGCAGCATAAACAAAAACGCCAGCGTAGGATTGGCTTACGAGCGGTTTGCGGCCAATCAGCTGTACGCCACCAACTCGCGCACCGGTTTGGTGGAGCACACTAACTTCCTGTTTTTTGCCCGTTTTCAGAGCACCGACGGGCGCTACCACGCGCTGTTCAATTACAACAACGTGCGCCATCGGTCCGTTGAGCAAGGCGGGATTCAGCCCCAGCCGGAAAGACAGAACGGCCCCGTCACCATCCCTGCCGATACCGTACCCGAGCAGCTGTTCGGCTACGGCGACGAAGCGCCGCGCTTGTTTCAGGCTACCAACATCGAGCACCGCGACGGCCTGCGCTTCGTGCAAACGTACCGGCTGCTTGGCCGCGGCCTCACGGCCTACCACATTGTGGACTGGCGCCGGCAGATGAACCGCTTTCAGGATATTTTTGGACTCATCGGTAATAATCCCTCTGGTACCGACGATATAAATTTCTTCCCGGTGGTGCTGCTCAGCCGCACGGCCACCGACGACCGCGCCGAGCTGCAGCAGGTGGAGAATACGGTGGGCGTGTTGGGCCGCTCCGAAACAGTAACGTATCGTCTCTATGGCCGCCTCCGAAGTGCCTCGCTGACTACGCGGCGGCGCGTCGGCGAGCCGGGCATTACAGTTCCCCCTGAGGTCGAGCGGTATGGTTTACTAAGCGACACAAAGGACGGCAATGCCTTTGTAGGCGGTACGGCCGATTTTCGCTACAAAATATTTGCTATCGAAACGGCCGGAGAATACGCCTTTCCGGGTGAGTACTGGGCGCGTGGCCTTGCCCGGCTTGGGCCGCTTACCGGCGAAGTGTTGAGCACCAGCTATTCGCCCACGCTTACGCAGCAGCGGTTCAGTGGCAACCACTACCGCTGGGGTAAAAACTTTGATCCGCTAAAATCGACTTACGGTGCGGACCTTGGCCTTGATAATACCCAAGTAAACCAACTTACCGTCCGCCTGGACCAGACCTTGGGGAAGCACCGATTTGAAGCGTCAGCCGCTCTTATAAACATAACTAACCTTGTGTATTACGACGAGTTTGCCGAGCCGGTCCAGTCAAACCAGCCCCGGCAGTTGCTTACTGCTTCAGTGCGGCACCGATTCAACGTGGGTAACTTGTTTTTCGACAACCAAGTGCACGTAACCAGGGGCGGCAAGGAAAATGAAATTCGCATTCCCGACCTGATTACGAACAGCAAGATATATTATCAGGGCTACCTGTTCAAGAAAGCGCTGTTCGGGCAAATTGGCGCCGAAGTGTATTATCAGTCGAGCTGGAAGCCCTACGACTACAACCCAGACACGCAGCAGTTCTACCTGCAAAACAGCTTCACGGCCGGTAATTTTGCGGTTGCTGATGCGTTTGTGACCGGTGATATTCGCACAGTAGCAGTTTTCCTGAAGATGGCCTACATCAACCAGGGGCTGCTGCGCGACGGTTATTTCGTAACGCCTTACTACACCAGCTTGCCTCGCCGATTTGAGCTAGGTATTCGCTGGCAGTTTTTCGATTGATTTTATTTTGACTGTTAAATTGTTGGTTGCTGAATTGCTGAGTAGTGAAGACCTATTTCAATAATCAACCATCAACTATCAACAACCACTCGATTGGACAAAGAAAAAACTATCCTTAAGCTCAAGCTCAACACCGACCCGCGGTGGGTGGACATCGCCAGCAAGAATATCGAGGATATTCTGGTTGACCATGCCTGGTGCGAGCAGAAAGCAGCCAGCACCGGCATCAGCATGATCATTCACTACCCCGAGAAAACCCGGCTGGTAGATGAGCTGACCGACTTAGTAGCCGAGGAGTGGAGCCATTTCGAGCGGGTGCTGCTGGAACTGCGCAAGCGCGGCTACCAACTCGGCCGCCCCCGCCGCGATGAATACGTGGTGCAGCTGCTAACCCACGTGCGCAAAGGCGGCCCCCGCGAGCGGCAACTCCTGGATCAGCTCCTGGTGTCGGCCCTCATCGAAGCTCGTAGCTGCGAGCGGTTCAAGCTGCTCTGGAAACACATTCCCGACCCCGACCTTAGCAAATTCTATTACGAGCTCATGGTGTCGGAGGCCGGCCACTTCGTGAGCTATGTCGACCTCGCCAAAGAATACTGCGACCCCAAGGAAGTGGAAACGCGCTTGCAGGAATTGCTGAAGCTGGAAGGCGAAATCGTAACCAACCTGCCCGTCCGCGACGACCGAATGCACTAGAGGTTGCGAATCTGAGTTAGGCTTCTATTATCCTAGATCTACCTGGAGCTAACCCGCACAGAGACTGTCCTTCCGACGCAGGAGGAATCTGGACAAAGCCGTTGAAAGACCTTAACTCAGATTCCTTCTGCGTCGGAAGGACAGTCTCTGTGCGGATGGGCGCTTACTCTTGACTGCCACTAGTATTTGCCAGCTAAATACTAGGTTGAATACAGGATAATTAAAATGCCGCACTACAGTTAGTTGTAGTGCGGCATTCTTGTGGTGACGGAATAGAGAGAAGATAAGTTATTGCTCCGGCTCTGGCTGGCCAGCCTCGCTGGCACTGCGTGAGTTGAGCAGGCCCGGCGGCACCGATAAGGCGCCTGAGTGAGGATCAATCAAACCGTTGCGCTCGTCTTCGATGTTGGTGGCTTGTGTGTAGACGTCGCCGGCGATGGGGCGGGCGCGTAGCTCTTGCTTGAACCGACGAATGTCTTCGGTGCGGCTCTCGGCGTCTTTGGGGCCGCCGTAGTCGGAGAAGCCGAATCCACCCCATTCACTCACCAGCAGCGGTACTTGCTTGCGATAGAAGAAGGGGTCACCGACCACTAGCGGGAAGGCAGCGGTGCCCTCCAACTCGCCCTGCACCAACCGGTCGAGTAATTCTTGCCAGCGGCGCAGGTCAGGCGTGTAGAGGTGGGCCGTGAGCAAGTCGGATTTCAGGCGGCCCTCATAAGAAATGTGGTGCCATCCATCATTGTCGACCACCAGAAATTGGGGGTGGGCAATCTGCATGAAGTGGTACATGTCCACGATGTAGCGCCGCGTTTCGGGGTTGGTGGCAATGTCCTGGGCGCCCCAATCTTCGTTGTAGAGGCTCCAGATAATCACTGAGGGGTGCGTTTCGATCAACGTGACCATGCGCAGCAACTCGGCTTTGTGGTTTTCGCGGCTGCGGGCCGTGGAGCTGTGCGGACTAGGTACTTCCACCCACAGCAACAAACCTAGCTCGTCGGCCAGGTTGTAGATGCGCGGGTCGACGCCGGCAATGTGCACACGCACCAAGTTGCAGCCTAGCTCTTTCATGGCGTACATGTGTCGCCGGATTTCGGCGTATGTAGCTGTACCAGGCTGATACAGAATGCCATCCAAATATATTGGCTGGTTGTTGAGGTACACGTACCGGCCACGGGCTTCAATCTTGCGAAGGCCGAAATAGGTTTCAATCTGCGCCACGTAGCCGTCTTGGTCAATGAGCTGGGCCACCAGACGGTAGAGGCGAGGCGCCTCCGGCGACCAAAGCTGGGCGTCGGGTAGCTCCATCACCACGCGCTGCTGCTTCTGGCCAGCTTCCAGCCGCAACGGAAAATCGGAAGTAGCCAGGGGCGCCGTTGCTGGTTGGGCGTTGCGCTCGAACACCTGGAGGCGTAAGATGTATTGGCCCGGGTCGTGGATGCGGGGCGTGAGGGTGAAGCGCACCAATTGGTCTTCCACCACGCTTACCACGCCCACGCGCGAGCGGAGCCGGTTGCGCTCCACCATTTCCAGCCAAATGCTGCGCACGGCCCCGGTGGAGGTTTGGTACCAGATGCCGCCGCGCTTGTATACGTGCGACTCTTGCTTACCGCGGGGCGTTTCGGCATCCAATGTGTCAGCCACGCGCACGGTGAGGCGGTTTACGGGCCGCAGGTATTCGGCTTGTAGCTCGTAGGAGAAGGAGGTGTATTCCCCGTAATGAATTTCCTCGCCTTCAATGGTGCGAAGCAGGCGGCCGTTAAGCCAAACCCGGGTTTCGTAGCCACAAGCCCCGAAAGTGAGCTGCAGCATCGAGCGGTTGAGCGGCTCGGCTACTTCCGGCAGCGTGAACTCGCGCTCATACCAGGCCACCACGCTGTCGTGCCAGGTGGTAGGTTCGTGCTGGCCGTGGGCCTGGGCTATGTGCTCTTCCACGGAGCCCGGCCACTGGGCCCGATGCTCGTAGTAGTGGCCTAGGTGCCAGCCGTCGCGCAGGCCGGTATCTTCGGTGTCAAGAGCAAAACGCCAGTCGCCGTCGAGTAGAACGTGGGTGTTGAGGCGCAGGACGGCGCGGGGTAGCGGGTTGCTAAATGGTTCCGGAACGTTCAGCTCTTCCTGGCTGATAGACAAGCCGTAATTGGTTTGCTCGGAATTCATAGAGTTTGGTTTAGAAGAAAATAGCGCACGTAAGAGGTGGCCGATACCGTTCTTACTTTGCAAAATAAAACCGGTCAGCAACAGGGTTGCTGTCGGGCTTTTGGAAAGTACGTGAGAAAAGCTGTTTATGCTGCCCTTAATTCAAGGAAGCAGCCTGCTATTAGCTTATTAGCTACCTCAAACAATACGCGTATCCATGAAAGACGCTAATGCGCCCGAATTGTTAGCAGCTAAGTTGCTTTTTGCCAATAAACCTGCACTAGCTACTGACGCGCTGGCCGCCGCGCTACGCCGTAGCTTCAGCCAGGTAGATAATGCCGACAACTCGCACACCTATCTTTTTCCCGATTATCCCGTCACTTTCGCCGACGGCAAGCAAGTGTCCGCGTCGTTGATGCTAACCAGCGCCGAGCGGCCCTCCGGCACCAATACCCTCGCGGCAGCTTTGCAACAAACCTGGCACTGGCAGGAAGCCGCCACCTTCATCGCCGACTGTCGGCACGAGGTCATCGTGACGGATTTTATGACCCGCACCCTGCCCTATAAAGTACGGGTGGAGCTGTTTCAGAAAGCCCTCGACTGCTTCGTGCGGGCGTTACAGCCACGGGCGCTCTACTTTGTAGGCAGCAGCAAGCTGGTAGAACCCCAAGCGTATCTGGAAAGGGGAAGAGCCCTCTTGGAAGGCCTGATGAACGTGCGCTTTTACACCATCGCCGACAGTCCCAATCAAGAGATGCTGCTCGATACGCTCGGCCTGCCCGACTTCCAGATTCGTTTCGCGGGACTAGACCCTAATAAGGTAGTAGGCTTGCTGACCAGCTATGGCTACTATCTTTTCGAAAATGGCCTCGTAATAGAGGACGGCAACACCATAGCAGGCCTTCCACGCGGCGCTAAATGGACGTGTCGCCACACCGACGCCCTGCTCGAACCGGCCCGGCTGGTCATTGAGCTTGACACCAATTAGCAATAGTATTGAAGTACGTAATGCAGTGTAGCGCGGAAATCCGTTCCGCAACGAGCGGAGCGAGTTCCTACGCGTAAGCACTTATGGCGCAATACCGGATACTCGCTCCGCTCGTCGCGGAACGGATTTCCGCGTTACACTATGCTACTTGCTCTTGCCGCTTGATACGCAGAAATAACAAGCTTATAGATCAGGTCTTCTGCTTCTTTTTCTTAGCGGCCGGGAACAGGACGTTGTTCAAAATCAGGCGGTAGCCGGGCGAGTTGGGGTGTAAAGCCAGATCGGTTGGCTCTTCCTCTACCAGGTGCTGGTAGTCTTCGGGGTCGTGGCCGCCGTAGAAGGTCCAGGTGCCTTTGCCAAGCGTGCCGTGCATGTAGCGCACCTCGCCCGAGGCCTTGTTGTCACCCATCACCACCACATCCGACTTGATGAGGCTCTTGCGGAAAGCGGTGGTCTGGCCCATAAAGCCCTTGATGGTTTTCTCGTGGTCCTGCGTGAGCATGGTGGGCACGGGGTCGTACTTAGCCGAGAAGGTGAAGAGCTGGAAGTAGTCGTTGTCTTCGTACACGCCCCGTTCACGCGGATCCATGTCGATGTTGCTGAACTCGTACTGGTACGGGTCGCGCACGATCTGGAAGTCTTTGAAAGCCAGGGTGCGGTTGAAGTTGAGCTTGCTTTGGGCGGCGGGGTCAGCGGGGTCGCCATCGTACATGCTTTCGGCCATATCTACGCCCAAACCCGCCAGGGCAATATCGTAGGTATCGGTGGCCGAGCACATGGCAAACTGGAAGCCACCGCCGGCAATAAACTCCTGCATCTTGGTTACCACGGCCGCTTTCATCTGCGAGGTTTTGGTGAAGCCGTGACGCTTGGCCGCTGCTTCGGCTTCCCGGATTTGCTGCTGGTACCAGGGCCGGTTGCGGTACATAGAGTAGAACTTTCCGTTTTGGCCCGTAAAATCTTCATGGTGCAGGTGCAGCCAGTCGTACTTGGGCAGCTTACCGTCCAGCACATCGTCGTCGTAGATCTGGTCGTAGGGAATTTCGGCGTAGCCTAGCACCATAGTTACGGCGTCGTCCCACGGCTGCTTTCCCTTGGGCGTGTACACCGCAATTTTGGGCACCTTCTCCAGTTTCATCACGTCCATGTTGGCGTTGGGGTCGGCTATTTCCGAAAGAATGCTGGTGTACTGCGCCTCACTAATGACTTGGTAGGAAACGTTGCGCACGGCCATTTCGTTTTCTACGCCCGCCGCTACTTCGCAGGCAAAAGAGCCCCCGCGGTAGTTGAGCAGCCAGTCGACCTCTACTTGCTTGGTAAGCAGCCAGTAGGCAATACCATACGCCTTGAGGTGCTCTTTCTGCGTCTGATCCATCGGAATAAGAACATGATTGGCACGGGCCGTCAGGGGAGCCGCCAAGCCGGTTGCCAGCAGCACTAGCAGAAGAAAACGAGAGAAAGTCATAGAGCAGAAGTTGAAAACCAAACACCAAAACACCATTACAGGCGCTTAGCAAGCTGAATATAGGCCTATGCGAAAAGAAAGCATAGGTCTTCAGTGAAAACTAATTTACTGAATTATACTTGAAACTTGGACCTAATTTAGATTGTATAAAATTAAAATAATCAAATATCATAGGCTACTGTCAAGGGCAGTTAGTTGGCGTCTGAATCTGCCGGAAACCCGCTACATTGCGTGCCCCATCCGCTTCTTGAACGGCTATTTTGCATGGTAAGTTAAGCTGGATTTTGCGCCGTTCGCGCCTTTTTGTTCTGTCGTTATGCATCTGCTAGAAAACATCAAGGAGGCTTTCCGTTCCATTCAAAGCAATTTGCTGCGCACCGTTCTAACGGCTCTTATCGTAAGCATCGGCATCATGGCGCTGGTCGGGATTCTAACGGCTATTGATGCCATGAAGTATTCCCTGAACCAAACCTTCGCCAGCTTAGGAGCTAATTCCTTCGAGATGAAGGCGAAAGGCTACACCAATCGGTTCCGGCGGGGTGGGGTACAGGGCCGGATCTACCCGCCCATTAGTTTGCTGCAAGCCAAGAAGTATAAACAAGCTCTCGGCGACGAGGCCCAGGTTGGCATTTCCGCTTTCATTTCCGGAGCCACCGAAGTGAAAGCCAACGGCCAGAAAACCAATCCCAACGTGCAAGTAGTTGCCGGCGACGAAAACTACCTTCAGATTCAAAGCTACAACCTCGGGATAGGTCGCGCATTTTCGCCGCTGGAGTTGGAGAATGGTACCAATGTGGCCATCATCGGCGCTGAAATAAAAGATAAACTCTACCCCGCCGAAAGCCCCCTTGGCAAATACGTGTACTTGTTAGGCCGCCGGTTTTTGGTAGTGGGCATGCTCGAAAAAAGCGGTAGCACCGGCCAAGGTGGCGGCGCCGACCGTCTCGTGCTTATCCCCTTGGAAACCGGTAGCCAGCTCCCGCGCCAGCGCGCCCTCACCTTCGACGTGAAGACGGCTACCCCGCGGCCCGAGGAGCTGACTTATCTCACTGGCCAGGCCACCGGCGTGATGCGGGCCGTGCGCCACGACCCTTTAGGGCAAGAAGACAGCTTCGACGTAGAACGCTCCGACTCCATGGCGGCCAAGCTCGATGAGCTGTCGGGGGGGCTGAAAATGGGTGGTTTCCTGGTGGGCTTTATTACCCTGCTTGGCGCCAGCATCGCCCTGATGAACATCATGATGGTATCGGTGACGGAGCGTACGCGCGAGATTGGCATTCGCAAAGCACTCGGGGCAACCGCCTTCCAGATTCGGCAGCAGTTCCTGATCGAAGCCATTGTTATCTGCCTCATGGGCGGGACACTAGGCATTATCCTTGGCGTATCGATGGGCAATGCGGTATCGTTGTTCGTGGGCGAAGGCACCTTCTTAGTACCGTGGTTCTGGATGATCTTAGGACTAGTTATCTGCGTGACCGTTGGGCTGGCCTCCGGGTATTACCCCGCCAGCAAGGCCGCCAGCCTCGACCCTATCGAGAGCCTGCGCTACGAATAAGGGTAGGAGGGAAGGGGAGCATAGGCCGCTAGAGCAACTTACGAACCGGCTGCCAGGTAAGACAAGGCCAACAGATAGCCGCAGGTATAGGTAGCAGGTACACCGTAGGGTGGCTACCACCTAGCAAAGTAAAGCTTCTAAGCGTCACAGGCGTGGCAATCCGGCGGTGTGCTGTGCTGTGCTGTGGCTTGTGGCATCAAGCAGCAACTGCTTTGCTGAGTCTGAAAATGCAGCTTGCCGGACTCAAACAAGCTTTGGTGACAGCTACAGCTATACCAAGCGGTGCGGCAGTGTTGCTACGATGAGGAGTTGAAAAGCTAGCGGACCGGAGGCTATGGCCTGCTGTTTTTATCCTCGTGAAGTGTTCTTGAATCAGCACCACCTTCTGTCTTTTCAGTTCCAGGATGAATACTAAGAGGCTGTTTGCGTTACGTTTTCGAAATCAGTGAACGATGTAGAGACGCATCTTTGCGTCTCGTCGTTGAACAAAATCGGCGGGTTGGGGCGGGCGCCGAGACACAAAGATGCGTCTCTACACCGTTCGAACCGGTTTTTAACTAACGCAAACAGCTTCTAAGGGTTTGTGCCTTACTGTTCCTCACTTGTAATCAGCACACGATAGGCCACATTGAAGAAATTAGTAGCCGGTCTATTTAATGCCAGTTGCCGCGTAGCAGCTTCAGGTTAGTAGCAAAAAGAGGATGGGTGCTTTGCGCCGCGTAGTGGTATTAGAGACGCCTCTACCATCCTGATACCGCTACGCGGCGCACATGTGTAATGAATACGGTTTTCTGCCAACCAAAAGCCGCTGCGACTCCATAACCGAGTTGCCTACTTAAACTTAGCCGTCGTCTGCGGGAGAGGCCAGGGTGGTTACTTAACGACAACTCCACTCGAAATTACGCGCACGTAGTGCAGTGTGCAGCCGCGCCTATCTGTGCCTATTTTGTCCATGGCATAGCTTTGTCCATGGCATAGCTCGCCACCGCTGGCAATGACAAGGCCCATTCGAACGACTTCGCTCTGCATCCCGCACGCGCCATTGCTGTCTTCCTTATAGTGGGCGAAGCTATGAATTCAAGTCTACCTCGCTGGAGTGCAGGTATTCCTTATCAAGTGAGTGAAGCTACAAGCCTAAATGCACCCCGCTTTATTGACGCTGCATTACCTGGAAAAATAAAGCACACAACTCGTAAAGGATTGCTGTGTATGTATACATTTGCAGTAGGGTAATAAACATTTGAATATGTCCGGAGCAGAAACAGTAGGGCAGCGTTTCGCGCAGCTTATTTCATATTTGAATATATCAAAGAACGCCTTCGCGGCTTCTCTGGAGAGAACAGCCACTGTTGTGCAACATTTGGTTGATGAGCGGAATAAGCCAGGATTTGACCTTATGAGTAAGGTTCTTGAAGTATATCCTAATGTTTCAGCAGATTGGTTGTTGCTAGGAAATGGGCCAATGATGAAGGATGCTTCCAAGCCAGAGCAAGCGGATAGCAGCCGACCTCTAGAAGCTTACCCCAGTCCTGCTCCCGAAAAAAAGAAGGCGGAACCCAAGCCAACACCAGCCATGGCAGCAGAATCAACGGTACCAACAGCGGCTACCATTGAGCTTGAGAAGCTAGTTCCAGCCGAGGAACAACCTAGCCCAGTTGCTGCCACTCCAACTGCACCGCTGCCGCTGCCAACTGCGCCCTCAGTTACTCCAGTAATACCTGACCCCGCGACAGTACCGGCCGCGCCTAGCACAACTCCTGCTGCTGATACCAGCTGGCAAACGGCGCTGTATACGCAGCAAATGGCCCACCAATTGGCTATGGCAGAATTGCGTAACCAACACTTGCAGGAACAGCAGCGCCTCATGCAGCAGATGCTGGATTTGATGCAGCGGCAATTGGTACGCTAATATCCTTTGTCAATAGAAATGAAAAAGGCCAGGCTCCACTCATTGGAGCCTGGCCTTTCGACTAACGTATACTTCTATGGCTATAGCTTAGTGCTGAAAAACCTCTATGCCTAGCTCTTCCGCCTCCATGAGATTACGCGGGTTCACGGCTGCTAGGCGCAGGCGCTTCAACTCCCCTACCAGCAGCGGGTCGTATTTGGCCGTAACCCGGATATAATTGGGCGTGAAGCCCTCCATATGGCCGTTGTTTATGTCGTCCTCGAAGAGTACGGCCGTTTCTGCGCCCACATGTTGCTCGTAGAAATAGCGCTTTTTCTTTTCCGATAGGCTGCGCAGCTGCGTGGTACGCTCGTGGCGGTGGCGGTCCTGCACGCGGCCGGGCAAGGTGGGCGCCAGTGTGTTTTCGCGCTCTGAATACGGAAATACGTGCAGATAGCTCACGTCTAGGTCGTTGAGGAACTGGTAGGTTTCTAAAAAATCAATCTCCGTTTCACCTGGAAAGCCTACTATCACATCGACCCCGATGCAGGCGTGGGGCATCACTTCCTTGATGAGTTGTACTCGCTCTACGTACAGCTCACGGCGGTAGCGGCGGCGCATGAGCCCCAGTAGCTTGTTGGAGCCCGACTGCAACGGGATGTGAAAGTGGGGCATAAAGCGCTTGGAGCGCGCCACAAACCGAATAATATCGTCGGAAAGCAGGTTGGGCTCGCAGCTGCTAATGCGGAACCGCTCGATGCCTTCTACTTCGTCTAAGGCTTGTACCAGGTCGTAGAAGTTCTCTTTCCGCTCTCGGGCGGGCCCCTGTAAGCCAAAGTCGCCAAGATTGACGCCGGTTAGCACAATTTCTTTGACGCCAGTGGCGGCTAACTCATTTACCCGGTCCACTACGCTCTGCACGGAGCTGGAGCGGCTGTTGCCGCGGGCCAGCGGGATGGTGCAGAACGAGCAAGAGTAGTCGCAGCCGTCCTGGACTTTCAGGAAAGTGCGCGTCCGCTCGCCGTAGGAGTGGGCGGCATGAAATTCAGTGGCAGTTGAAATAGGAGAGGCGTACACCCGGCCGGGCGTGCCAGCTTCGGGTTTACGGAAGCCCGCCAGCGTCTCAACCAACTGAAACTTCTCGGCGGCACCCAATACGGCATGTACGCCGGGAATCTCGGCAATTTCCTGCGGCTTGAGCTGCGCGTAGCAGCCTACAATAGCTACAAAAGCCTCTGAATTGTGTTTCAACGCCTCTTTCACTACCTTCCGGCACTTTCGGTCGGCATGGTCGGTGACGGAGCAAGTATTGATGACGTAGATGTCGGCCGCATCTTCGAAGGCTACTTTCTCGAAGCCATGTTCCTCGAATTGCCGACCAATGGCCGACGTCTCCGAGAAGTTGAGCTTGCAGCCCAGCGTGTAAAAGGCAACTTTCTTGGTTTCCATAATAAGGCTGCAAAGATACAGCTTAGTAGGCTGTGAAAGTTTCACAACGCTACTCTTTCCTGGAGTACAAGCCGGCGTGTACAACCAGAGTTATTTTGAACGTATTACTGACTTGGCCCTCTGGCGTTATAGAGCAGAAGCCCACCTAATCTGTAGTGGTTATGCACCAGCGGCGGAATGGTCCTACGAATTATTTGAAGGGCTTCATGGAACCATTACTCCTTAAATAACTCCGCAACGCCTTGTTCTACGAATAATGCCTCTACGAGCCGCTGCGCAGAATTCGCAGGGTCACTCCGCCCCGACTGCTTGATCGTAGTTGATACACATGCCTTTTGGGTAGGTATGCATTAGAAAATCATCCAAACGTTTAACGACAAATTCCACTTGTTTAAAGAGTATTATAGGACTGAGGTGGTGCCAGTAGTCGCTTGGGCTAACGTGCGCAATACCGGGGCCTTGGTGCTGATGCTGGCGGCGGTGAGTGCAGGAGCCTTGGGGATGGGCCGGAACATCGGGCCACTCAATGCCAGCGTGGCCGCTGATCTGCGCCTGCAGGCAACGAAGGCCGGTGCCAACTTGATTGACGCCTTTTATACCCGCCTCAACTATGCTCCGGTTTGGACCCAGCCAGAGGGCCCCACGCCAGAAGCACAGGCCGCCTTGCAATTGCTGAGTCAGGCGCAGCGCTACGGCCTCAAACCCACCGAATATAATGTAGTGACCCTGCAGGCCATGCTGGATTCCGTGAGTGAAGGCGGCGCCGAGTCGGTGCAGTTGCGCGTGCGGACCGAGCAGCAGCTTACGGCCGCTCTGTTGCGCTTCGCGTACCACTTGCACGATGGGCGCATAACCGACCCTAACCTTCGGCCGGCTCAGCCCGCCGGAGAGCGGGTTTTCGATGCCGTAGCGCACCTGCAACAGGCTGTGCGCAGCGGCCACTTTGCCGAAGCCATGCTCACGGCGCAGCCTACCTCGCGGAGCTACGTGCGGTTGGTGTGGGCCTGGCAGCGCTTGCTGCAAACTGATAGCGCGGCCGGCCAAGCGTCTGGCTTTGCCCGTGGCGCTGAACCTGGAGCGTTTGCGTTGGGAGACTCGCACGGATTCTCTGTACCTGGCCGTTAACATTCCCGCCTATAGCCTGCAAGTGGTACAGGGCGCTAAAGTAGTGGCCACGCACCGGGTGGTAGTGGGCAAAACCACAACGCCGACACCCGAACTCTTCAGCCGGCTCACCTTTTTCCAGGCGGCGCCAGCATGGAACGTGCCGCAAAGCATCAGCGCCAACGAAATGCTGCCCAAGCTCCGGCGCGACCCAGGTTGCCTGACCGAAAGAGGCTTCGAGATGTTCAACGCGGCCGGTAAGCGCGTGAATCCGTACCGCGTGAATTGGAAAAAGGTGCAACCCGAGACGTTCACGTACCAGATCCGCCAACTGCCATCGGCCGACAATGCATTGGGCAACGTGGTGTTTCGGTTCGCCAATCCCTACGCCATCTATCTGCACGACACGCCCGCCAAGGCCGCTTTCCGGGCTACCAGCCGCGCCTTGAGCCACGGCTGCATTCGGGGTGAAAAGCCGCTGGAACTAGCCCGCTTCCTCTTGCAACACGACAACCCTGCGCGCGCCGACGACCTGGCCTGGGACTTGCAAACCAGCCTCAACCGCAGCGAAACCAAAGGGTTTGGCTTGCAGGCCCCCGTGCCGCTGATGGTTCGTTACCTTACCTGTGAAGCCGATGGCGACCGGCTCCGGGAACTGACCGACATCTACGGCCGCGACCGAGTGCTAACCCAAGCCTGGGAAGGAGAGGCCGTTGCACCAGCGGCACTGGCGTTGCGCTAAACACTTCTTACCCAACTTTTCAGAGCGGTTGCTCTTTCTGAAGCTGCGTAAGTAGCACAAAAGCTCGCCCTATCACGACAAGCCAAGCAGAAGCGTGATAGGGCGAGCTTTTGTGTTGTATTTTGTTTGATTGGTGTTTCTGATGCACGGGCCTTGCATTATGTTTTGTTAGGCGAAGTACTAGAAAGCTGTTCCTCGTCCTATGAATGCGTTCCCGTCGTCTCAAACTGCCTCCCCTGAAGAATTGCTGCATGAGCTAACCCAAGCCCGGCAACGCATTCAGGAATTAGAGCAAGCCCAAGCCGCTTCGCCTACCCCGTCCGTTAAGAGTCCCGACGAACAGCAACTGCGCCTGCTGGCCCGCATTCCCGAGTTGAATCCTAATCCGCTCCTGCGTCTGAACCTGGCAGGCGAACAAGTGTATGCCAATCCGGCGGCCCAGCGCCTCCGTGACCTACTTTCCGATACCGACCTCCTGAGCCTGCAAACTCGGCTTGGGAGCCTTACCCGGCGTAGCTTGCGGCTTGGGCAGCCCCAGCAAGCCGAAGTGCGAACGAGCCAGTATTTTACTTGCAGGCCTACGTAGTGCCCTTTGAGAAGGAAGACTGCGTGAACATTTATCTGGCCGACGTTACGGCGCGGGTGCAGGCGGAAGAACGTCTGCGGGCCAGCGAAACCCGCCTGCGGGAGCAGCAGCAATTCACGCAGCTGGTGCTGGATACGTCGCTCAACCTTATTTACGTGCGCGATGCGGAGGCCCAGGTTACGTTTGCTAACCGCGCCATGCGAGACTTGCAGCAAGCCCTAGGCAATCGGGCAGTTCGGGCAGCCGCTGACCCCGAGGGCCTGGAAGCCCGCGAGCAGGCTCACTACGCCCGTGCCGACGCCACCGTCCGGGCTCGGGAAAACTTCCTGGCCAATATGAGCCACGAAATTCGGATCCCGATGAACGGGGTACTCGGCATGACTGCCCAACTCGCCAAAACCCGCCTTGACGCCCGCCAGCAGGAACTGGTGCGCATCATTCGCTCGTCGGGGCAGCACCTGTTGTCTGTGCTGAATGATGTGCTGGAAATGGCGAAAATCACGGCGGGCAAGCTGGAACTCGAGCAATTGCCCTTCAACCTCTGCCATTCTATGGAAACGGCCGTGCAGCCGCTGGCCCTGCAAGCCCAGGAAAAAGGGCTGGAAGTAGTAGGAGTTCGGTTGCGCGACTCTTGCCCCGCGCCCTGGATAGTAGGCGACGCCCACCGGCTCAACCAAATCCTGATCAACCTGGTTGGCAACGCCGTCAAACTCACCACGCAAGGACAAATTACCATCAAGGGGGAGATGCTCAGCGAAACCGAAGACACCCTCACTGTCCGATTCAGCGTGCAAGACACCGGGCCCGGTATTGCGCCCGAAAAGCAGGCGTATATATTCGAGAGTTTCACGCAGGCTTACGCCGACACGGCCCGGCAGCACGGCGGCACGGGCCTGGGGCTCACCATTTCCCGGGGTCTGGTCGAGCAGATGGGTGGCCAGCTGACACTGGCGAGCGAAGTCGGCAAGGGAAGCACCTTTGCCTTCACGCTGACGTTGCCTAAAGCGCCCGCCGAGGCCCTGCCGGCTCCCATCGAAGAAACCGTGGACACGGGCAGCCTTGCGGGGGTGCGGGTGCTGCTCGTCGAAGACAATCATATCAACCGTACGGTGGCCCGCATGATGCTGGAGCCGTGGGGAGTGGTACTAAAGGAGGCAACGAGTGGCCCGGAGGCCTTGGCTATGCTGGAGCAACAACCCTACGACGTAGTGCTGATGGACATTCAGATGCCCGGTATGAGTGGGGTGGAAGTCACGCAGCGCCTACGCGAAATGCCCAACGCCGAGCGGGCAGCCACGCCCGTCATTGCCGTTACGGCCAACGCCTTCCGCGCGGATGTAGAGCGCTACCTTGCCGGTGGCTTCAACGACTACCTGGCCAAGCTCTTCGACGAAGACGAGCTTTACTGGAAAATGGAAGCGCTGCTAGGCAAGGGTGCTGGCAAGGCCTATGACCTTACGCACTTGCAGGAGCTAGCCCAGGGCCGTACCGTGTTTGTGGAGCGGTTCATTCGTTCTTTTCTCGCCAACATCCCCACCAACGTACAGCAGCTACGCACCGCTGCCGCCGCCGCCGATTGGCGCGAGGTAGCCCGCGTCGTGCACCACATCAAGCCCCAACCTAATGGCCTTGGCGGTGGCTAACACCGATGAGCCCATGGCTTTGCTGGAGCGGGTGCATCAGGTTGCTGCGGATGAAGACCAGCCTCAGCCGGAAACAATGAAAAAGGCTTTAGAGCAGTTGCTTAAGGCCGTAGAGCAGGCCTTACAAGAGTTGCCATCCGAACTGCCGGCGGTAGGAAGTTAGTCTTGAGGTCAGCCTATCTTTCAGAGAGTAGCAGTTGCTGAAGCGAGGAAGCAGGGGGCCACCTTCTTCTTAGTATCCTCATGGCAGTGTATCAATGCTTTACGGGAACTCTCGTTGAAATCTTGCTTTATCGATATTACTGTAAGGCTGACAAACAAATCATGCCTTAATACCACTCATTCGGATAGCCAAACCATTCATTCGCGTAGGATGGTCTATTGTTTAGTGAAATCCTTATACTGATGAGCTACAGTTGCTTAGATTTGTACCCAGAATTACAAATCAAGTCCTACTCCTCAGAGCGCCCTCTTGCTATGCTAACAACCTCTACTTTCTCTTCAAGACTGTTTGACAACCTTCGCCGGTACTCCCGTTTCTATTTAGCCGGTTTCCTCGTCGTGCTGCTGACGGTGCTACTGCTGCTAAGCAATGCCTCTGCTAGCGCCGGAACGCTCTACTAGCTTTGCAAGAGCCGTACATATTCTATGTATTGCTCTTGCTTTGCGCAGCCGCCAGTTGTGTAAAGCTCGTCTGGAAAAGCCAAGGTAATCTATCGGTTGATTTCATTAAAAGCCCCCGGCCCCTATTCGTTTTTGAATAAGGAGTCAGGGGCTTTTGGTCGGTAGCAGACCTATAAGTTGGGCAAGCTCCGAAAGAATTCTTCCTGATACGATTTACCCACGGGCACCTCGTAAGAACCTAGCTGCAGCATGTTGTCCTCGATGGAAGCAATGCGTTGCGTATTTACAATGTAGGAGCGGTGTACCCGCCGAAAGTGAGCAAACGGTAGCCGCTCCTCCAGGGCCTTGAGTGTGGCGTACACAATGTGTTTTTGAGTGGGCGTCACAATCACCGAATAGGTCGACATGGCTTCGATGTAGAGTACTTCGTCGAAGTTGAGACGCACCAACTTGTTGTTTATTTTTACGAATAGCTCCGAGCCGTGGGCCGGCACTTGTGCCTCAGCATTCAACTCGGGAGTAGTTGTTTTGGCGGTGGCCCGCCGAGCGGCAGCCAAGGTCATGGCTTGGTGAAAGCGCGCATATTTCACGGGCTTCACCAGATAGTCGGCTACTCGCAGTTCAGGCCTCCACGGCAAAGTCGCGGTGAGACGTGACGAGCACGACTTCCAGTTGAGGGTGAGGTAGGATCTTCACCAAATCCAGACCCGACAGGTGCGGCATTTTAATGTCGAGCAGTAGCACATCCACCGATGGGTTGGCTTTGATAAAAGCCAGTGCTTGCACACTATAGGCCAGCGAGGCAGTTAGGTGAGCGAGTCTGTTAGTTCCACGAAGTGCTCCAGCGTCAGGCGGTTCATTTCGTTGTCGTCGATGATGACGCAGGTAAGGTTAGGAGAAGTAGTGGGCATAACCGAGCAGTAGGTTCTGGCGCGCTGCTCGGACCCGTTACGCAGTAAAGTTTCCCGGAGTAAATCAATACTTTCTAGGAAACAGGCAAGCGTTGGTCGGCAGATGCAGCTACATGTTCAAGGTCATCCATACGAAAAAACCTTCGCTCAGGCTGTTGTGCTTCCCTTATAGGACCTCGATTGGTGACATCTTTATTCCGATAACAAGGCAAGACGTGCGGTTACGGTTTCCATCAAATTCGGCAAATCTAGGCTGTCGAGCTCTGTTTTTGATAAGAAAAGCTGCCATCCTTTGTTTGATTTATTGAAGGCTGCCGGCAATGGATAATTTCGTAGTTGAGGAAGTTCAGTTAAAAACTCGTCCCGGTGCAGAAACCGAGTTTTCACCGGCAAGGCATGGATATACTGTTTCCATTCAACCCGCATACTGGTGTTGCCGTACGTAACGCCGCACAGTGAGCAGGGATATGTCTTGGGCGACAGAATTTTGTGGAACATATCCAGCAGCCCGTTTGCCAGGCCAGAGTCCGCATTATAGACAAACAATAATTCAGTCATAAACAGAAGAGCTAGGCGCGCCTAAACTACCGCTAAGTTAAGCGGCGCCATAGCAATAGAAGGACAAGGAGAAGGTTACTGCTTGAAATAGTGGGAGCTATCCAAACAGATAAAAAGAATGTCCTGCAGAGGCGGAGCCGAAGCATCTCGCTAGGGTAGTAAACTCATTTACTGATGTTACGCACCGCAGCGGCTGATTGCTTTAAAATCGCCTTTTCTAAAGAAGCGAGAGCCCCTTGCTAGTGTTCCTACTAATTCGGTGCGTAACATCAGTCATTTACTACTCCTACGTCAGCACGCAGGCTACTTCGACTGCGCTCTGCATGACAGGCGAGTAACGTCCTAAACAGCTTCGGTGTCAACTAGCAAGCGTCGCAAACCCAATGAGGCTTGTCCTGCTTGCGAAATTATTTTGCCAGATAATCTGCGTACGTCAATTGCTCATAAGCTTGGCCCTGCTGTAGCTGCGTGGCTGGTACGCCTGCGTCGCGACTTATTTCGCGACGGGAGATGTTATCGAAAAGCACTAAGCCAGCGGGCGTGAAGAACCCGAAGCCGTCGGTGTAGCAGTAAAACGCCGAGGGCTCCAGCACGGGGCGCAATAAGTCGCGGCTCCAGCGGTAAGACGTGGAGGGGAGTTGCAGCTGCGCCAGCAGCGTAGCGGCTACATCGGTTTGGGAGCCTAAGCCCGTCACTACGCGGCCCCGCGCTTCGGGGCGTAGTGCCCCGCCCGCCAGCACCAGTGGGATGCGAAACTTAGCCGGATCTTCCACCGAATTGTCGCCGGGCAGTTGATGGCCGTGGTCGGCTACCAGCACGAGCAAGGTATTATCGTACCAAGGCTGGCGACGGGCCTCCTGCAAAAACCGGCCTAGCGCCCAGTCGGTGTAGTACACTGAGTTGCGGAAAAGCGCCGTCTCATCGGTGCCTTTGAACTTGCGCCGAACGGGAATCTCAAATGGCTCGTGGCTGCTTAGCGTGAAGAAGGTGCTAAAGAAAGGCTGCGGCTGCGACTGAAGGTCCTGCAGTACCCGGTCGAACACCACATGGTCGTGGGCGCCCCACTTCGAGTTTTGCTGGCTTTTAGGGAAGTCGGCTCGCTCGGTTAGCTTATCGTAACCGGCCGTTATGAGGTAGCTTTTCATGTTAGCAAAGGCTAACTCTCCTCCGTAATAATAATGAGAGCTATAGCCCACTTCCTTCAACGACCGGCACAGATGGGCCAGTTGCTCGGTTTTGCGCGGATACTTGATAATACTGTTGTTGGGTTGATTCGGGAAACCCGATAACAGCGCCACTAAACCCTTCTGGCTCCGGTCGCCAGCCGCATAGATGTTGTTGAACAATACCCCCGTACGGGCCAGACTATCCAAATTCGGGGTTACTCCTTTCTCGCCGCCCACGCTGCCTACTAGTTTAGACGTGAAGCTCTCCAAAATAATGAATACCACATTAGGCCGCTTGGAGCGCAGTAAATGGTGGCTCACTGAATCAGGAGTGGGCTTGGTATAAGTGTAGAGCGGCCGTACCAAACGAGTGGCGGTTGAGTCGGGCAGGAAGCGGTAACGACCGGCGTCGGTATCGCGCAGTCGCAGCGAGTTGGCTACGTTCCAGGGTAAGTTTACGGCGGCATGATTGGCAAACGGAACGGCAGAGAAGTATACGTCGCTCTGGTTGACCGGAATCTGCTGTACGCCGCCCCGTAGCGGAACCACAAGCAGGGCTGTGTAAAGCAAGCCTGCCAATGCAGCTCGCCCGCGCCCGAAGCCCCTTGGTAGCGCCGGTATTTTTCCTACTACCTTATTATATAGGAATACCCCCACGAGCAGGAGCCCCACCAATCCCAATCCGAGTACCACCAGCGGCGCACTGCCCGCCGACGCTGCCATTTCAGTAGGAGAGGTTATATATTGTAGGGGAGTCGCATCGAGGCGGAAGCCCCAAACCCGGTACAGTTCCAGATCGGCTACGCTCAGTAACGCTACCAACAACCCTACTACGGCCGTGTAGCCTTTAACAAGCGACCCAAACGGAAATTGGGGGCCAAACAAGGAGCCCAAAACAAACAGCACGAACGGTACTACACTCAAGTAGGCGGTTGTGGAAGCGTCCAGCCGCAAGCCGTAGCCGAATATGCCAGCAAACGTAGTACCTGATAACGCCGCTGTTTTCGAGTAATGGTAGAGTAAAAACAGGGCCTTGGCTACCACAAAAAAAAGGAGCCAGAACAGGAAGTAACGCCACTGAAATTGAAATCGGTTTTTCACGCGGCAAAGGTAACGCGCCTGCCGCCGGAACGAAGGGTTTCTCTTTTGATTCAACTTTTACTACTGTCGTGCTTGCGGTAGAAGCCACTAACTTGCTTTCTGCCGGTTGCGCAATCGATTCCGAAATACCCCTGTCAGCTATAATTTTACAAAAATTTCAAGTGATACCTCGATTTGAAAGGGGGGTGAGGGCGAAAAAAGCATTATTTGAAAATTAAGTTTTGATTTTTGAAGGGCGAGTTTGGAAAAACAAAAAATGCGCTTCACATTTGCCATCATCAAAACGGCCCATTCTAACCCTCTCACCCTTACATGGCAATTCTTCGCTTCAAAGCACTCGAGTTAGTTGACCAGCGTAAACCGCTGATAATAGAGGGCAATGGTGAGCGTCGCTCTGACACATACGGCAAAAATGTTTTCAACCTGGAGGCTATGCGGGCGACAATGCCCGGCGAGTACTTCAAGAAACTGCAGGCCGCTATCAAACAAAGCTCTCCTGTAGAGCACAGCGTAGCCGACGCCGTAGCTTCGGCTATGAAAACCTGGGCCATGGCCAAAGGTGCTACGCACTATACGCACTGGTTTCAGCCGCTGACCGGTGCCACAGCCGAAAAGCACGATTCGTTCTTTGACTTAAACTCGGACGGTCGTCCGATTGAAAACTTCAAGGGTTCTGCGCTGGTTCAGCAGGAGCCGGATGCTTCTTCGTTCCCGAACGGTGGCATCCGTAACACCTTTGAGGCGCGTGGCTACACGGCCTGGGACCCAACTTCGCCGGCTTTCATCATCGAAACGGCAGGTGCCAAAACCCTGTGTATTCCCACTATTTTTGTGGCCTACACCGGTGAAGCGCTAGATTATAAGGCGCCTCTGCTGAAGTCGTTGGCGTCGCTGGAAAAGGCTGCTGTGGACGTGTGCCACTATTTCGACAAAGACGTAAACCGCGTACACACAACGTTAGGAATTGAGCAGGAGTATTTCCTGGTTGATAGAGCGCTGTACGCCGCGCGTCCTGACTTGGTAATGACTGGTCGCACGCTGTTCGGCCACGCGCCGGCCAAAGGTCAGCAGTTGGAAGACCACTACTTCGGCTCGATTCCGGCTCGGGTACACGCCTTCATGCTCGACTTCGAGGAAGAGGCTACCAAGCTTGGCATTCCGTTGCGCACTCGCCACAACGAGGTGGCACCGCACCAGTTCGAGTGCGCTCCTACCTTCGAAGATGCCAACCTGGCTGTCGACCACAATCAGCTCCTGATGGATCTGATGGAGCGGACGGCCGACAAGCACAACTTCCGGGCGTTGCTGCACGAGAAGCCTTTTGCCGGCGTCAATGGCTCGGGCAAGCACAACAACTGGGCAATGAGCACCGACACCGGGGTGAACCTGTTGGCTCCCGGTCGTCGTCCGAAAGAGAATCTTCAGTTCCTGGCGTTCTTCATCAGCACCATCAAGGCAGTGCATACCTACGGCGAGTTACTGCGCTCTAGCATTGCTTCGGCCTCGAACGACCACCGCCTCGGCGCCAACGAAGCTCCGCCGGCTATTATGTCGGTGTTCGTAGGCTCGATGCTGGATTCGGTGCTGGATGAGCTGGAGCGCACGGCTAAGCTGCCGCTCGACAAAGGCGACAACATCTACCTCAAGCTCGGAATCGACAAGATTCCCGCTATTTTACTCGACAATACCGACCGAAACCGTACCTCGCCTTTCGCTTTCACCGGCAACAAATTCGAGTTGCGCGCCGTAGGTTCATCAGCGAACTGCTCGTCAGCTATGACCACGCTGAATGCCATTGTAGCAGAGCAGCTTATTGACTTCAAAACGTCGGTAGACAAGCTCATCGATCAGGGCAAGAAGAAGGAAGTAGCGATTGTGGAAGTGTTGCGTGAGTACGTTATCAGCTCGAAAAACATTCGTTTTGAGGGCAATGGCTACTCCGATGAATGGAAAGAGGAGGCAGCTAGACGGGGCCTTGCCAACGTGCCTACTACGCCGCAAGCATTGGATGCGCTGGTGACGAAAGAAGCATTATCTTTGTTTGAGCGCCACAAGATTTTCTCTCACGTCGAGCTGCACGCCCGGCATGAGATTCTGCTCGAAGAGTACATCAAAAAGATTCAAATTGAAAGCCGCGTGATGGGTGATTTGGCCATCAACCATATCATTCCAACCGCGGTAGCCTACCAAACCAAGCTGATTACCAACGTGCGCGGCCTGCGCGAACTAGGCCTCGACGATGCTGACTCGCAGGTAACCGTAGATACTATCAAAACTATTTCGCGCCACATTACCATCATCAAGACCACCGTGGACGAGATGATCAATGCACGCAAAGTAGCCAACAAAATTGAAGACACGCGCGAGCGGGCTGTAGCCTATTGCGACATCGTCAAAGCACATTTCGACACCATTCGCCGCTCAGTTGACAAACTGGAGCTATTGGTGGCCGATGAGGACTGGCCCCTAGTTAAGTACCGCGAGCTTTTGTTCCGGCACTAAACGCAGGGTACAGAATCGGGCCGGAGTTGGGTGGGAATTTTCTCCGCGCATCGATTTCAAAAAAGCCGTTTCCGGGTGGGGGCGGCTTTTTTTGTGCGCTTTACTTTTTAGCAGCTGCTGTAGTGGTCTGATTACCCTGAGTAAGAGTGCTGGCTAATTACTTTCCGTAGAAGCACTTTCGTTACCATTACTTGATGACCGCCTTTGTCAGATATTATATATAAATACCTGACTTATAACTAGATAATTGTATAATTATAAAGTTCTAATGCAGAATGCCCGCATCAAGACCACCGGGAGAGGTTGGCAAAGTCAAGGATTCTGTTTTGCTACAGTTGTGGCATTCTAGCTGCAGTACCAGAAGTCACTAGGTGATTTAGTCTTCGCTGTTAGGGTGTTTGTCAGACTCGTCACCAAGCTTTGAATGTCTTGCGCGGTGTGGCGCCTAATCCCATTCTATGCGTTCTAGACTTTGTCGTTTCTTATGCCATAGCCAAGGCCTAGTTTGTAGGTAGGTGTTGGCAACTGTGGCATCGTGCCTAGAAAGCACGATGCCACAGTTGCCCTTTAGGGGTTAATCCACCACCGTTGTCCGACCAGAACCTTATGCTTGCTGAGCGGCTCGTAGCCATTCCAGGCCTTCAATAACACTGTCGAAGATGCTCATTTGCAACTTCCCACTAATCTCGTTGTGCAGGTTGTGAGCTGAAAAAGCAGCGAAGGACTCTACACTCACTATGTGGGCAAAATGAGTAAGCCCGGCTTGTATGGCCCGCGGTGCCCAATCGTTGGTAATCCAGTCCAGCGAATGGTCCCATGGGCCGACCACTTTGCTGTTATCGTTTAGCATATAAGGACAATTATGCTCCTTGCTGATCTTCAGACTAGTGTTGGCGCCCCCTACAACGCCGGGATAGGTTTGATAGCCAAACCAATTATTATAAACTACATTGATTGCTTCGTGAAACTCAATAGTAAGGTAGACCTCGCCGAAGGTGTTGCGTATTTCCGTTTTCATACTACAAGTCAATCATGCGCCGGTAGTGGCAGGTAGCAAGAAGTGCAATAGCTTTGTAGGACCGTACCAAGGTATCAGCCCCGGCAATTGGCTACCATCACTTGCATTGCTAACCAGGTTGTACTTACTGTCTTTTGGTGGAAGTAATAATATAGTAAGTAATATATAACACGGGCGTGGGATTAAAGTTACAGAAGGAATTATGCGTGATGAATCATACGCAAAGCGTATAATAGTTTCACGATACCTACCACAACGGTAGGTGAATCGAGAATTCCTGAAGCTGTCTGCTTCTATCAGGTCCGGAGTGGCTTCCTTGGCTCAGCTAGCTCTAGCTTGGGAAATACCACGGCAACTGTTCCCTCACTCTTCTATCGTGCGGGTTAAATACCGAGTCATCAAACCGCCTAAAAAGCCGGAGCCGGCCAACTGAAACAGGTGGTCGATAAAGTCCAGTTGCTCTTTGTTGAGCCAGAACTGGTCGGGAGGCAGGAAAACGTGGCAGGCCCGAATGACCAGGGCAACCAATAGCAGGATGCCGGCCGCAACCAGCAAAACCAGCAGAACCCAGTGCAGCAGGTTGCGGGCCTGCTGGTCGCGGCGGTGTTTGCCTTTGCGCTTATCTTCCTCAAACCAATCTTTTTCCTGCTCGGCAGCTTGCAGTGCTCCGCGGCGGGTTGGGCGCTTCTCGGCCTGGATGGCGTTGAGGTCGGGCGTGGGTTTGGGACTAGGCGGCGTTGGCACTCGCTAAAACCTGGTAGTGCGACTGAATGGCATCGTTGGCAATGGGTACGGCCCGGCTGGCTTTGCCGCCCTTGTTGTGCCAGGTGTCGAACCAAGGCGTCCGCTCCTGGTGCGTCAGGGCCGATAATTCAACGGCTGAATAATCTTTGTACTCTTCCCAAATTTTGTCGAGAAAAGCGGCCAGCTCGGGCTTGCTGATGGTGTAGTAGATGCTCTGGCCGTTGGCACTGAGCGTACCGGCTGGTTCGGAAATGGGAGCTCCCCCGTACACTTTGAAATGGTCGTAGACGGAAGGAACCACCGGACCGTATTTCCAGGCTTGTACAGCTTCGGCAATCAGAGGCTCCCCGGTCAAACCCAAGTACCAGCCGTGGGCTACATAAACGAGCTTCACGAGTTTCATGGGCGTGACAGGAATGCCGGAATCCAATGACTTCCTAACGAAGTAATTAGCTACTGCAACTGCATTTTCCATGAGTGAGGCGTATTTAAAAAATTAAAGCAACTATAGCGCGAAACACAAAGGTATATACGAACAATTCCCAATACGTGCAAGCTGTTGTGATTTAAGTTATAATTATGGGTAAAAATCTAACGCTTAATTCTGCTTTCGAGTAACTGATTTGCACGAAGCAAGAAGGTAATTACGAAGCTATCCAGGAAGTTACTCGAACGTCCTGCAGAGGCGGAGCATCCCGCCATGGTGGTAATTACCACTCCCGCATCAGCATGCAAGATGCTTCGGCTGCGCCTCTGCAGGACGTTGTAAAGGAGTTTGCCGAACTTTTTAAACAGCCTTTGTTTAAATGCTTATGCAAAACATATGGCTTATTGGGGAAACACGCTACAGCAAGCTGTTCATAAATTCATCAGTGAAGTCGTTGGCAAAATGCAGCACGTTTGGCAGATGAATAAATTCGGGCGGCTGGTGCGTGGTGGTTAACACAACGGCTTGCATACCGGCATTTTGAGCGGCCTCGGCTCCTTTGGGCACATCTTCGAAAACGATGCAATCGGCGGGCGGTACGTGTAGTTGGGCGGCAGCTTTAAGGAAAGTTTCGGGGTGGGGTTTGCTTAATACTACATCATCAGCACTGACAACGGCGGTGAAGTAGTGCCGGATATTCAAATTGTCGAGCACAAAGTCGATGTTGAAAGGAATGGCGGCCGAACCAATAGCCATCGGAATTTGACGCTGGTAAGCACTTTCCAGGAAGTCGTGGAGGCCGGGCAGAAGCTGCAGATGCGGCAGAAACTCTTCCTGATAACGCTTTTCCTTTTCAATGGCTAGGCGCTCCATTTCCTCTTCCGTGAATTTATCGGAGCCAAACAGCCTCACCAGCACTTCCTGATTTTTCCCGTACATCTGGGGCTTGATTTCGTCCCAACTGAAATTGCCACCTAAGTCGTGGTTGAGTAGATGTTGCCAAGCCCTGGTATGATATTCCATATCATGGATCATGGTACCATTAAGATCGAAAATGAAAGCTTTCATAAACTGATTGAAGTAGACGAAGTGCGTGCAAACCTACCATGCAATAAGCACAACCGCCGTTGTTGCCCGCAATGCCATTGGCATTCGTAAGCCAGTTCGCTCCAACAGTTATCAGCTCCGGCTTATCTCAATTCCCTGTACGTAGGCAACTAGGCGCTGCATTCGGTGTTCTTTAGCTTCGTAGCCGAACGGGTTTTCAAGAATTGACGTAAGCAAATCTAAGCCCCTGTAAGCTTCTGTTAATTAATGTCTTGAATAAGCGCATCTGCGCAGTTGCGGAGGTTTCTGGTGTTAGCTAAAAGCATTTAGCAGTTAATTATTGTTTATTAACCCTGCTCATTGGCTGGGTAAAAGAAAAGCTGGCCGAGTTGGTAGCATTTGTGTCGTATTATCCTGTTTCATGATCAAAAAACGTACTATTTCCTGCTCTCTTGTTTGCCTACTGGTAATGCTGATAAGCTGGCCGCTAGCCGGGCGGGCGCAATCGGGGGCGGTGCGCGGCACTTTGTTCGACGCTGCTACCAACCAGCCGCTGCCGTTTGCCAACGTGGTATTGCTGCGGACGCAGGATTCTAGTTTTGTAGCAGGTGCGCAAACCACCGAGAGCGGGGCTTTTGCTTTGGAGAAGCTGGCCGTAGGCACTTACACCATGCAGGCCACGGTGATAGGCTACCGTAGCGGGCGGCGCGTAGTAACGCTGACCGCCGCCGCGCCCGTAGCGCAGTTAGGTACGTTGCGGCTGCGCTCCACGGCCACGCAGCTCAAGGAAGTGAAGGTGGAAGGCGAGCGGGCGCCGGTAACGGCCAACCTTGATAAGAAAGTGGTAAACGTGGCCAAAGACCTGACGGCCGTGGGCGGCACGGCCACCGACGTGCTGCAAAACGTGCCTTCCATCACCGTTGACCAGAGCGGCTCAGTGAGTTTGCGCGGCTCGGGCAGCGTCACCATCTTTATTGATGGCAAGCCAACGGGCGCCGCCGGGGGCGGGCAGAGCACCTCGCTCGACCAGATACCGGCCAGCTCCATCGAAAGCATTGAAGTGATTACCAATCCTAGCTCGCGCTACGATGCCGAAGGCTCGGCGGGTATCATCAACATCATTCTCAAAAAAGAACGAAAAGACGGCCTCAACGGGCTAGCCAGCGCGAACGTGGGCACCAAAGACAAGTACAACACGTCGGTGAGTTTAAACTACCACAAGGGCAACTGGAACGTGTTTGGGAGCTACGACTTCCGGCAAGACCGGCGCACCGGCTACGGCAGCTTGCGCCAAACTACCGTCGATGCCCTGCGCGACTCACTTACGCAGGAGCTGACGGGGGAAACGCGCACCCTGGATCTGGTGCAGAACCGTAGCGGCGTCAACTACAACACCTCGCACGCCGTGCGCCTTGGGGTGGACTACAGTTTTACGCCCACCCAAACGCTGACGTTTCTGGTGCAGCCGCGCTACAACGAGCAGTCGGCTATTGAAGACATTATCTCGCGCCAAACCAACCGCTCGGCCAGCGACGCGCCCATGTACTTGGGGACCAATAACCGCTACAACACATCGGGTGGTAGTAACCGCTCCGCCGATATTTCGCTGGATTACCGCCACACCTGGACCGAGCACAAAGGCCGGGAGCTAACGGCCAACGTGCTCTACACGCCCATCAGCAGTGGAAACAACCTGAATTCCAACCTCTATTACCTGCTCGACGGACAGTCGCCCACGCAGCAGCAGGCATTCCGCGACCGTATCGACCAGGGTTCGGGGCAAGTGGATTACGTGCGGCCTTTCGGTGAGAAAGGCCGGCTGGAAACCGGCGCGAAAAGTGTGTGGCGGCAGTATGACAGTGACTATCAGTTTAGCAGTTCCGAGCAGTTGATTTTCGACCCCTCCAACCGCTTTGTGTATAAAGAACTTGTGCAGGCGGCTTACGGCACGTATGGCAACGCGGCAGGTAAATTCAGCTACCAGGGCGGCTTGCGCGTAGAGCAAACCAACACCCGTGGCGAGCAGCGCGCCACCGGCGAGCAGTTCACGCGCAGCTACCTGAATCTGTTTCCGAGCGCGGTACTGGCCTATGACCTGGCCGAGGAGCAGCGGCTACAGCTTGCGTATTCGCGCCGCGTCAACCGTCCCGACGACGATGATCTGAACCCTTTTACCGATCGGTCGGACCCGCTGAACTTGAGCACGGGCAACCCGCTGCTGCTGCCCGAATACATTCATTTGGTGGAGCTAGGCCACCAAAAAACTTTCGGTAAGGCGACCACCTTAAGTTCCACCGCATTTTATAGTGTGGAAACCCAAACCATCAAGCGCCTGCGCGAAGTCATCACCGATCCGCTCACCGGCAATCAGGTTACCAACACCAGCGAGGTAAACCTTGGCGACGAAATCAATTATGGCCTGGAACTGGTGGGGGCCACCGAGTTGACTTCAATTTGGAAGTTGAACGCCAACGGGTCGGCTTTTCGGCGCATCATCAAGTTCAGCGGCCCGCAAACCGAAATCAACAACAGCAACTTCGTGTACACGGCCCGTATCAACTCCACGGTTTCGCCGACCAAGAAGCTGGACATGCAGGTGTCGGTCAATTACCGCTCGCCGGTGGTTACGGCGCAGGGTCGCCGCCAAACGTCGTTCAATACCGACGTGGCGGTCAAGCAAAGCGTGCTGAAAGACCGGGGAAGTATCACGCTGCGGGTGTCAGATATTTTTAACACGCAGCGCTTCAACTTTACGGCTTACGGGCCCGGGCTGGAATCGGTGAGTGGCAACAAGCGCGAAACCCGCATTGCATTTCTTGGATTTACTTACCGGTTCGGCCAAAACGGGGCGGAAAACAAGAACCAGCGCCGCCCCGAGGCCAATTCAGATTCCAATGGGGGCTTTGAGCAATAGGAGGTAGGAGAAGGATTTTTGTAGTTTGCCTCGTCGTCAGCGAAATCCGGGTTGTTCTGGGTGTTCTGGTGGCACGACTCGACAACTTCTCACTGCTTTATCTGCTCTAATGACTCGACCATCGTATTCGCGCCGCAGTTTTCTTGGAAACGTCGGGCTTGGCTTGGTGCTGGCTTCTTTCTCGGTAGTAGGCTGTGCGCGGGTTGTGCCCGGCCCCGACGCGCCGGGGTATCTGGTGTATATCGGTACCAACGTGAGTGCGGAAACCGAGAATACGATTTTCTTGTACCGACTCAACCCTACTACCGGGGCGCTGACGCAGGTAAGCGGCCTGAAAGGCGGCGCGAGTCCGACCTACCTGACCCTGGATGCCAAGCGGCAGCACTTGTACGCCGTCAACGAAACCAACACGTTTCGGGGGGCGCCAAGCGGGGCCGTTAGTGCTTTCACAATCGACCCCAAAACCGGGGGGCTAACGCTGCTAAGCCAAGAGTCGTCGCAGGGCGCTTCGCCGTGCTACATCAGCCTAGACCGCACCGAAAAAGCAGTGCTGGTGGCCAATTATATGGGCGGCAACGTGAGCGTGCTGCCCGTGCAGGCCGATGGGCGGGTGGGAACCCCCACCGCCATGGACCAGCACCAAGGCAGCGGGCCGCACAAAAACCAAACGGCCCCGCACGCCCATTGTTTCCTCCCGGACCCGGCCAATAAGTACGACTTCGCCGTGGACCTCGGCACCGATAAAGTGTACAGCTACCAGCTCGACCCCGCCTCGGGCAAGCTCACCAACCAGCCGGCCCCGGCCTTTACCGCCAAGCCCGGTGCGGGCCCCCGCCACCTCACGTTCCACCCGAACGGCCGCAACGCCTACCTCATCAACGAGCTGAACTCCACGGTAACGGCCCTGACTTACGATGCCGCACAAGGTACGTTCAGTGAAATACAGACGCTCTCCACCTTGCCGGCAGATTTTGTGGGCGAAAATTCCTGCGCCGATATTCACGTCTCGCCCGACGGCAAGTTCCTGTACGCTTCCAACCGGGGCCACAACAGCATTGCCGTATTCGCCATTGATAGCCGCAGCAACCTGACGCTGATTCAGCACGAAAGCACCCAAGGCAAAACGCCGCGCAATTTCACCCTCGATCCGGCCGGCCGCTTGCTGCTGGTAGGCAACCAGAATACCAACAACGTCTTCACCTACTACATCGACAAGCAGTCGGGCAAACTGCGCCCCACCGGCCAGTCCATCACCATTCCTTCGCCCATGTTCTTGTTCGTTACTTCCGACTTTACGCAGGGTGGCAAATAGTCAGTAGAGGAATCATGTTGGGAACATCTGAAAAGCTTCCTGTCCTGCTGCACTATGCTGATATTAAATGCGCCACTTGATTAGAGCTAAGGCAAAGAAGCTGGTTTCCCTCCTCAGCTAAGAAGGAAAACCAGCTTCTTTGCCTTAGCTCTAGCTGGTGTCTTTTTTATGCAACACGGGTTTAGTTGCTCGAAATAGTGCCGTTCTACTTAATCCAATTTGCGAATTAGCCGCGTAGCGGTGCCAGACGGGCAGGCGTTTCTGGCACCGCTACGCGGCGCTGCACCACGTAAGGCGCTAGTTTCTACAAACCTGAAGCCGCTACGCGGCTACTCCGCCACTTGAGTTACTTAGGCTGGCAGCTCACGGGGCGGTTCTGCCTCGTTGTCCTCTAAAAGGTGGGCGCTGGTGCCATGGTCGGGGAAGAGGCGTTTCCAGACGCCCTGCTTTAGTTCTTCCAGACGAACAAGGCTTTCCTGCACGGTGGGGTTGGCGCGGAGCTTATCGAAGAGGCCGGTGCGCTGCCCGACTTTCACCATTTGCTCCAGCACGAAAGGCAGAATCCAGCCGATAACGCTGGACGCCAGGGCTCCGCGCAGCCCGAGGCGGATCAGCAGCCGGGCCGCCATGCGCTCTAGCAGCAGCGCGCGGGCGGCGGGCAAGGCCTTATCGGTTAGGAAGTCGGCAACGAGCTTGGCGTTGCCTTTCTTGACTTCGGCCCGCAACACTTCCTGAATGGAATCGAGGGCCGAGGCGGCGGTTTTGCGGAACAGGCGGCCGGTTTGCCAGGCGGCCATGCCCGTGAGTTGGCCGGCGGTTCGAAGGATTTGCGGGAGTAGGCTCAGCTTCTTCATGGCAAGCAAGAAACGGAAAATGCACCAGGAAAGCAGCGCGGCGCTTCCGCTTCGCGTAGTACTCTGCGCACTATTACCTTCTCACGCCACTTTCCTGCCATGAACGCCATTGTTATTTCCGCTGCTGGCGGCCCCGAGGTCCTGGGTCTGCAAACACAACCCACGCCCCAATCAGCGGCCCACGAAGTGCTGGTCCGGGTACACGCCGCCGGGGTCAACCGTCCTGATGTGCTCCTGCGACAAGGAAAATACGCCGGTTCCGGCGACGTAAGCGGTACAGTGCCGGGCCTCGAAATAGCAGGCACCGTGGAGCAGTGCGGCCCCGACGTGTCGCGCTGGCAGGTGGGCGACCAGGTATGTGCTTTGTTAGCGGCCGGGGGCTACGCCGAATACGCCGTGGTAGATGCCCGGCACTGCTTGCCGGTACCGGCCGGTTGGAGCTTTACGGAAGCGGCCAGTTTGCCCGAAACCGTGTTTACGGTGTGGCATAACGTATTTCAGCGGGGGCAGCTGCAACCCGGCGAAACGCTGCTCGTGCACGGAGGCAGCAGCGGCATCGGTATTACGGCCGTGCAGCTGGCCCACGCGCTAGGTTGCCGGGTAGCTGCCACGGTGGGCAGTGCCGCCAAAGCCGAGGCCGTTCGGGCCTTGGGTGCCGAGGTAGTGGTTAACTACCAAGAAGACGATTTCGAGGAAGTGGTCAGGGCCATAGGAGGCGCCGATGTGGTGCTGGACATGATAGGCGGCGACTACACGCCTAAAAACCTGCGCCTGCTCCGCGACGATGGCCGCTTGGTGTTCATCAACGCCATGCGGGGCGGCCCCGCCGACTTCAACGCGCTGGACGTGATGCGCCGCCGCCTCACCATCAGCGGTAGTACCTTGCGGCCACGTTCCGCTGACTTCAAGGCGGCGCTGGCGGCCGAGGTCGAGGGCCACGTGTGGCCGCTGCTGGGCGAGGGCAGGTTTCGGCCGGTGCTCTACCGCACGTTCCCGCTGAGCGAGGCAGTTGCCGCTCATCAGCTTCTGGAGAGCAGCGAGCATATAGGCAAGATTGTGCTGACTGTAGGCGAATAAGGCTGTGACCGGGTAACCGCTAGCGCAACAAGCAGCTTAGGCAACGGAATAAGCGGAATTAAATACCAATTAAATTCCAAGAACTACCCGTAAATAATCGGTTTGCGTAAAAGCTCAACAGGAATGTGATTTTTGCGTTACTTTAAAACGCTTGCCCTTCCTTGCTCCACACTCCTCGTGCGCTTCATGAAAACTGCTTTACTCATTGGGGCCACTGGCCTCGTTGGCGACTACCTATTGCGTCAATTGCTTTCCGACAACCGGTTTTCGACCATCAAAGTATTCACGCGCCGGCCGACTGGCTACCAAAATCCAGAGAAACTGGAAGAGCATCTCGTGGATTTCGATGAGCCCGAGATGTGGCAGCACCACTTGACGGGCGACGTGCTATTCTCAACCTTAGGCACCACGTTACGGCAAGCGGGCAGCCAGAGCGCCCAATACAAAGTAGACTATAACTATCAGTACCGGGCGGCCGAAGCGGCGGCCCAAAACGGCGTGGTAACCTACGTGCTGGTTTCTTCGGCCTCGGCCGACCCCGATGCGTTTGTGTTCTACACCCGCATGAAAGGCGAGTTGGAGCGGTCAATCAAGCGGCTCCCGTTTCAGCGCATCCGCATCGTTCAGCCCGGCATGCTGACTGGAAACCGCCGGGAGCCCCGGCTGGCCGAGCGCATTGCGCTGCCACTAGCCGCCATGGTGGCCTACATTCCCGGTCTGGCCCCGTTCCGGCCCATCCACGGCCGGGAAGTGGCGCAAGCCATGATCAACGCCGCCCTCGACGAGAAGCTCGGCGTGCAAACCGATACCCTGGAAGGTGTATTTAAGCGAGCCAGCAAAAGGCAGTAACGCGAAGCTCCGGCTTCCGCGAACGAGCGAAGCGAGTAGCTGGCGTTGGCGCAAGTGGCGCGGTACCAGCTACTCGCTTCGCTCGTTCGCGGAAGCCGGAGCTTCGCGTTACTTTCTAAGCTACGCTTTACGCCACTTGATGCCGCAGCCGATGGCCTTGGTGGAGTTGGTAGAGGCGGGTTTGCCGGCCAGAATTTCAGTCATGGCGTTTTCCACGTACTTGGTTTTTACCAGTTTAGGGTCTTCCGAGTTGTCGTCGATGGCACCGATGTAGCTTACTTTGAACTCGTTGCCGGCGCCCTGGCGAGTGAGCACGTAGAGGTGGGGCGTGCGGGTAGCGCCGTAGGTTTGGGCTACTTGTTGAGTTTCATCGAAGAGGTAGGGGAAAGGGTAGCTCTTGTTTTTGGCTTGGGCCTGCATGGCCGCAAACGAGTCGCCGGGGGCAATAGCGGGGTCGTTGGGGTTGATGGCCACTACCGGGTAGCCTTGGCTAGCGTACTTCTGGTGCAGCGCGATGATGCGGCTTTCGTAGGCTTTGGCGTAGGGGCAGGTATTGCAGGTAAATACCACGATGTAGCCCTTGGCGGTCTTGTTATCAGCCAAGGATACCACCTTGCCGTCTACATTCTTGAGCTTGAAATCAGCGGCTTTGTCGCCGACCTGGTAGCCGGCCAGCGGACGAACGTAGCTGCTCAGCACCAGCATCAGGCAGGCCGCCAGGAAAGGAACTAGCTTTTTCATAGGAGTACGATTGGTTGAATGAAAATGAGAACTTGTTATTTAATCTGAGTTGCGGAGTCCTCTACGGATTTGAATACTCATTGTCCTTCAATAGTAAGTGGAAACAATGTTGAACGTCAGTGGTCCTTTCGCGCCTGCGCTGCCGTCCTTGATCGTGAACGTATCAATCGATTGATGAGTAGTAACCTGTTTAAAATTCCTTTTGTATACTAAATCTGTTTGAGAAACCGGGGGGCCACCATCACCGCTTCTGTAATGGAGCGTGAGGGTCTCCACAAAGTCCGTAGCCGTGCGGTAAGTGCGTACCCAATGGAGGCTCTGATTATTTCCTTCTGACCCTATTGACTGCTCAGCTGTCAGACGGCGGTGCGTCAGTTCAACTACCCAACTGCAAGCCAAGCGGTTCGTATACCGCCAAGGACGCTGCCTATTCATCCGCTCGCGTAGCTGCACTTGGCAGGTATCGCCCGTACGCGAACGGAGTAGATAGTAGCTCGCCACCGTATCGCCCCGCTCCGTCGGCTGCATTGACCGGGCATACAGCCACTGGCCGCTCCGGAACGAGCTGGGGTGTAGGCCCCACACCGCGAGCGGGTCAAAATTTTGGGTAATGAGTAGGTTAGTAGCTTCAAAATACGAATCATTCAGGTACTCGCTGGAGAGAGCAATAGATCCTTGCACGGATTCCGTAGGGTGTTTGCTACTCGTCACATAATGAGCCTTTCCCACCCGCACCGTATCGTGGTTGATGAAGCGCAACGAGTAGTTTTCCCGCATCTGCTGGCCGGTTTTCCGGTCGTTTATCGCATATTCGAGCAAGTACTTTTTGTTGCCTATCTGCAGGGAGCGTTCCACGGCTGTGTAGCCCCCTGGCACTACTGCCTGTTGGTACTTATAGGTGCTTTCCAGCCGCTGATGAAAGGCGTCATTGATAAGTTGCAACCGGTAATCTATATTGTTTTGTTGTCCTCTTGCAATTAAGGAGATGCTAAATAAAATTACCAGAAGCAGTAACCTGCTACGTCGTTCTAGGGGGGTATGCATATATATTAATTAAAATTAATACTTGGTACTCTGTACTCAACGGAAGCTACTGAAGAAACTTTTGCAGGGCAGCCGTTAGCTCGGGCTGCGTGAATTCCTTCTCGTAGGCCATACGCTTCTGCTTGCTGTTGTTGATCATCAGCGTAAAGGGCAGCGCCCCCGACCATTTGCCATCTACCTTGTCCATCCAGGTGTTGGGGTCGGTTTCGTTGAGCAGCACCACTTCCGATTTCAGGCCGCGCTTCAGCACGAAGGGCTTCACTTTCTTGTCGAGCTGCGAGGCGTAGTCCATGCTCACCAGCAGCACTTTCACTTTCTGCCGAGCATACGTGGCGTTTACCTGCTCGAAATACGGCAACTCTTTCACGCAGGGCGCGCACCACGTGGCCCAAAAGTTGATGACGTAGGTGGTATCGGTTTTGCGGTTGAGGCGCTTTTGCAGCTCTGGCAGCTTGATTAAGGCTACTTGTTGGGCCTGGCTCGGTAGTATCAGAAGCATGGCAACCACCAGAAAGAGGTATTTCAATCGAGTCATGTAAAGGAAAAGGAAGCGTGAGTTTTCTATAGACAATCAGCACCGCCAGAAGTTGCGTTTTGTCTGGTGTAGCGCGAAGCTTGGCTTTGCGTATCGTTGAACGATACTCGTTGTTGCGGTAGCAGTGCCAGTTGCTTAACGACACGCGAAGCGCCGGCTTCGCGCTACAGCATACGGTAGCAAGGCTTTCATATACACAGCCAACAACGAACCTTCCGTACCTTTGTTATCACTAAGAAACAGCTCCCCTCCGGGTTATGAATAAGACCTATTGCCCTAGCCTCACCGAGTACAAGCGCCGCCTCTCCCGCGAAGTAAAAATTGGAGACCTGCCGATGGGTGGGCTCAACCCCATTCGGGTGCAAAGCATGACCACCGTCGACACCATGGACACTTTGGGCTCGGTGGAGCAGACGCTGCGCATGGTGGAGGCCGGCTGCGAGTACGTGCGCATCACGGCGCCGAGCGTGAAGGAGGCCCAAAACCTGCTCGAAATCAAGAAGGAGCTGCGCAAGCGCGGCTGCACCGTACCCCTGATTGCGGATATTCACTTCACGCCCAACGCCGCCGAGCTAGCCGCCCGCATCGTGGAGAAAGTGCGCGTCAACCCCGGCAACTACGCCGACAAAAAGAAATTCGACTTCATCGAGTACACCGATGCCACCTACCACGCCGAGGTGGAGCGGATCCGGGAGCGGTTCCGGCCGCTGGTGCAAATCTGCAAGCAGTACGGCACCGCCATGCGCATCGGCACCAACCACGGCTCCTTGTCCGACCGTATTCTGAGCCGCTACGGCGACACGCCACTTGGCATGGTGGAATCGGCGCTGGAGTTTCTGCGCCTATGCGAAGAGGAAAATTACTACGATGTGGTGCTCAGCATGAAGGCCTCCAACACGCAGGTGATGGTGCAAGCCTACCGCCTGCTAGTGCAAAAGCTCGACGAAGAAGGCCTGCAACCCTACCCGCTGCACCTCGGCGTAACCGAAGCCGGCGAAGCCGAAGACGGCCGCATCAAATCGGCCGTCGGCATCGGCACGCTGCTTGAAGACGGCCTCGGCGACACCGTGCGCGTGAGCCTCACCGAAGCCCCCGAAGCCGAAGCGCCCGTTGCCAAAGCCCTGATTGATCGGTATACCAACCGCGCTTCGGAAGCGCAGCCCATTCGGCCGCTGCTCGAGGAAGAGCCACTGGACCCGTTCCAGTACCACCGCCGCCTCACGCATGAAGTGGGCACTTTTGGGGGCCTGAACGTGCCGCGTGTGGTGGCCGACCTTTCGCGCCTGCCGCGCCTCGAATATGCTGATCTGCGCGCCGCTGGCCACCTGTATTCCTCGTTCCTCGACAAGTTTCAGATGAGCGACTTAGGTGCCGACTTCATCTATACCGGCGAGCGGCCCGTGCCGTTTATGCTGCCCAATGGCCTCAAAGAAATCGTGACGCACAGTGCTTGGGTGGATGGCGGCCAGCGCCTCGACCATTTCCCCCTGCTCACGGCCGATACCTATTTGTCGGATTTCGCTAAGCTCCACCCACAACTCAACTTCCTGGTAGTGGAATTGGGTACGCTGGATGTCGAGCTGCTGGCGCGCTTGCGCACCGAGACCCGCGTGGTGCTAGCCTTAAATACAACCAACGCCCACGCCATGCCCGAATTGCGGCGGGCCTTCTTCGACCTGCTCGAATATGGCGTTACCTGCCCCGTGGTGATACGTCGCGTGTACACCGTGCACGACATGCCCCAAACCCAACTCGACGCCGCCACCGACGTGGGCGGCCTACTCATCGACGGCCTCGGCGACGGTATTGCCCTCTGCACCGACCTGCTGCCCGAGCAAGAGCAGGAAGCCTGGCTGCACGACATCGACCAGCTCAACCAACTGTCTTTCGGCATCCTGCAGGCGGCCCGCACCCGCATGTCCAAAACTGAATACATCAGCTGCCCAAGCTGCGGCCGTACCCTGTTCGACCTTCAGGAAACCACCGCCATGATCCGCAAGCGCACCGACCACCTCAAGGGCGTTAAAATCGGTATCATGGGCTGCATCGTGAACGGCCCCGGCGAAATGGCCGACGCCGACTACGGCTACGTGGGCGTGGGCAAAGGCAAAATTGCCCTCTACCGCGGCCAGGAAGTCATCAAGAAAGCCGTGCCCGAAGGCCAAGCCGTCGATGAGCTCATCGAGCTAATGCGCGAAGACGGCCGCTGGATTGAAAAAGAGGTACTGGAAGAGCCGGTGGGAGTGTGACAAGCAAGTAGTGATAATGAAAATATTCTTATTTGCCGGCGCAGCTGAATTAGACTGGATTGAGGCTAAGGTTATTGATGCCTCAATGGGTGTGATTGGCGGAAACCTACATCCGACTTTGGTATACTTTATATCTACTTTATAGAGTATCAATCCTTCTTTCGGGCACATACCCTGCTGAGCGATTGGGAGCAATTGGAAAAGCTAAAATTACGTGCCGTAGCTGAGAAGTATGGAGAATTAAAATGTGAAGGAGGGATTTGCTTTACTGACGTCGAAGAGTTTGCCGAAATTCCAATTGATGTTTGCGGAGTTGGGCATGATGTGATGAATGAATTCCTCTCGGGAGATAACGCCTGAAATTAGAAGGAGTACGCAGTTTCTCATTCCAATAAAGACACTTTACCTCGCACCTACTATTTCTATTTCCACATGATTCGCACTGTCATTTTCGATATGGACGGGGTCTTGGTTGACACCGAGCCACTGCACCACGACGCCTTTTTTCGCCACTTCACCGAGTTAGGCGTTACAGTTTCTCCCGAAGAATACGGCACTTTTCTGGGGGCTTCTACCCGCAACGTGTACCAGCAGGTCAAAGAGCGGTTTAAGCTACCTCAGGATCTGGACGAACTGATGGACCGGAAGCGAGAGTTGTTTGCCAAAGCCTTCAACGAGTCCAAGGAGTTAGATCTGATTCCTGGCGCCCGGCAGTTGGTGGAAGACTTACACGAACACGGCGTGCCGCTGGTAGTAGCTTCCTCCGCTTCCAGGGGTACTATCGACCGGGTATTTACCCGCTTTGCGCTGTACCCGTTTTTCGCGCACATCGTCAGTGGCGAAGACTTCACTAAGTCGAAGCCCGACCCGGCTATCTTTCTGCGAGCGGCCGAACTAACGAGCACGCCGCCGACTGAGTGTCTGGTAGTGGAGGATGCCGCCAACGGCGTAGCCGCGGCCAAAGCAGCTGGTATGTACTGCATTGGTTACAGCAGCGAGCATTCGCAAGGCCAGGATTTGCACCATGCCGACCGCGTTGTGTCCAACCTGGCGGAGCTTGACGCGGCCACGATTCTGGCCTTTCCGGGCGCTACCGACTCCGTTGGAGCCGTATAACTAGCTCGTTGCTCCCGCAGGTGGCGTAGCTGTGGCAGCTTCTGAACTATGATCAAACGCTCGCTTAAACTGCCAGAGCTGGGCTTACTCATTTTCATGCTTCGCGGCAAACCCGGCACCGAACGCCTGTTGGGGCTGCTGCACCGGGTTGAGGTAGCAGAGCTGAAAGCTGGCGAAACGGGCGGCTTACGCTTTACCAGTAGCCAAGCCAACCGCAGGTTAGGCGAGCGAATTGCTAACACTCAATTTCTGGACGAAGACGGCGTAATGGTATTTGCTTCGCTGTACCTAGATCAGGAAGGTGAGCTATACGAGCTAGATTACTGGAAAACTGCCGACAGCGCATTGCTGCGCATACCGGCTTTTTAGTTGTTGATTGCGGGATGCTGATTGTTTCGTCGTTCCGGCGCTTTGCTGAACAAGCAGCAATCAACTTCCCGCAATCAACAATCTACTTGCACTTCTCTTTGCGGCGGGTATCGATGACGTGGGCAATTTTCCAGCCGCCGGCTAGCTTCACTAGTTGAAAGGAATTATAGCCGCAGTGGCTGAAGGTGCTGCCGAGGTAGAATTCGTAGGGCGTCCAGACGCTGGCCAGGTTGGCGTCAATCAGTACTTTATCGAAAGTGATGCGCTCGTCCCATATTTCCTTGTGGGGCTTGCCTACTGCTTTCACAAACTCCGACGGGTTTTCGGAACGAAGTTCGGTGGTGCCGTTGCGATTGGCAATGGTGTGGAAGACGGCGCCGGGAGCAAAGGTGGAGCGTACCAGCGTGCTGTCGCCTTTGCGCATCCCCTCGAAAAAAGTCTGGATGGTTTTCTTGACGGCTTCGGGTTCAGCGGTGGCGGCGGCTGTTGTTTGCGCGGTGGCACAAGTGGCCGATACCAGGAACGCGGAGAGTAGTAGGTAGTGCATGGGCAGGAAGTTAAGCTGGAGCAATGACACCAGCCCTAGCACATTGTTGCGCTGTAGCACAAAGTGGCGCTTCATAATAGAGTGGGCTGTTGTAGTCAATTTAGGCTGTGTGGACAGTTAGGATCTTGTAGCGCGGAAATCCGTTCCGCGACGAGCAGCGCGAGTTCCTACGCGTCAGGATCATATGGTGCGGTACCGAATACTCGCTTTGCTCGTCGCGGAACGGATTTCCGCGCTACAAGATCCTAACTGTCCGCACACCCTAGTCAACGAAGCTGTTTAGGAAGTTACTATACTATGCCTTATCTGGCGTCCGCTTGTCGAAGCATTTCACTCGTGTAGTAGCATCAACAAACAGAGTACCTATGCTTTAGGTGGTTAACATGACGGTTACTTTGGCAACCTCAGCACGCGAGATGCTTCGGCTGCGCCTCTGCAGGACGTTCCCGACATGTTTGGTGGACTTTCCAAACAGCTTCACTGACCCCACCACTACTGCGCAAGGGTTGTTATCAATAATATTATGGGGTAGCTCAGCTATTGGCACGCGGCCGGCTACTTTTGTCGTTGCACCAGTTGCCGCTTGTTCTGCCCACCCATGGAAATTCGTCGCACCTTTGATTTATTGGCTCGTTTGGCCACTACTGCGCCTCAGGCGGATTGCCTGGTGGAAAAGAAGGCCGGTACTTGGCAGCCGCTGAGTGCCGCGCAGGTGCAGAAGCAAAGCAACCTGGTAAGCCTGGGGTTGCGGCAGCTCGGCATCGGGCACGGCGACAAAGTAGCCATCATTTCAGCCAACAGCCCCGAGTGGGTAATAGCTGACTTTGGTATTGCGCAGCTCGGCGCTGTAAGTGTGCCAATGTACCCCACCATCACGGTGGAAGATTACCGCCACATCTTCCAGGATGCCGGCGTGCGGGTGGTATTAGTGGAAAACGAAAAGCTGCTGGCTCGGGTGCAGGAGGCCGTTGCAACGCTGCCCCAAGGTCCCGAGCACATCATCACGTTCGAGGAGCTAGAGGGCAGCCACTCCTTTGCACAACTGCTTGTCTTAGGGCAATCCGCTGATCCGGCTAGCCTCACCGCGCTAAAAGCCGCCGTGTTGCCCGACGATTTGCTGACGCTGATTTATACCTCGGGCACCACCGGGCGGCCCAAGGGCGTAATGCTCAGCCACCGTAATATTCTCTACAACTGTGAAAACCTGACCAGCTACCTGCCGCTGCCGCCCGGCCAGAAAGCGCTGAGCTTCCTGCCCCTCAGCCATATTTTCGAGCGCTCCGCCACCTACCTCTACCTGATGCTAGGCTTCAGCATCTGGTACGCCGAGAGCGTGGAGCTGATTGCCGACAACCTGCGCGAGGTGCAGCCACAGGTGTTTACCACCGTGCCGCGCCTGCTGGAAAAAATCTACGATAAAATAGTTGCCAAAGGGCAAGAGCTGACTGGCACCAAGAAAAAGCTGTTTTTCTGGGCGCTGAAACTTGGCTTGCGCTACGACACGCAGCAAAACCAGGGCGCTTGGTACAACGCGCAGCTAGCTCTGGCCAACAAGCTTATCTTTAGCAAGTGGCGGGAAGCCATGGGCGGGCAGGTGCGCTACATCGTGAGCGGGGGCGGGGCGTTACAGCCGCGGCTGGCGCGGGTGTTCTGGGCGGCCGGTATCCGGGTGATGGAAGGCTACGGCATGACCGAAACCTCGCCCGTTGTTGCCGCCAGTCGTCCGGAGGCCAGCGGCAACCTCATTGGCGCCGTGGGGCCGGTAATACCCGGCGTGGAAGTGAAACTGGCGCCCGACGGTGAAATCCTGACCCGCTCACCGTCCGTCATGCAAGGCTACTACAACCGCCCCGACCTCACGGCCGAAACCATCGATGCCGACGGTTGGCTGCACACCGGCGACATTGGCGAGCTGGTGCAGGGACGGTTTCTGAAAATCATGGACCGTAAAAAAGAGATGTTCAAAACCTCCAACGGCAAGTACATCGCCCCGCAGCCGCTGGAGTCGCGGCTGTCGGAGTCGCCGCTGGTGGAGCAGGTGATGGTGGTGGGCGAGGGGCAGAAATACGCGGCGTGTTTGCTGGTACCGGCCTTCGCGGAGTTGCGTGCCTGGGCCCAAAGCCACAACCTGCCTGCCGACTTATCGGATGCTGCCTTGGCGGCGCACGCGCAGGTGCAGCAGCTCTACGAGCAGCTCGTGCAGCAAGCAACGGGCGCCTTTGCGCAGTGGGAGCAAATCAAGAAAGTAGCCTTACTGCCAGCGCTTTGGAGCGTAGAATCGGGTGAGCTAACCCCGACGCTGAAGGTGAAGCGCAAAATCATCAGCCAGAACAATGAGCAGCGGATTGCAGCACTTTATCGGTAATAAAAAAAGTAATGCAATGGGAGTATGAAGTATTTATGACGAGTGAAAAACAGTTGATAATCAACCGATTACGCAGGAATTTCCGCTCGAAAAATTTATCTTATTATTCAGAAATATAGCGAGAAAAGTAAATCATTCCGGGGCCCGGAGTGTTATATCAGCACACCAGCAAGACTTGTATTATGCGTATGAAAGGCCTGTTTAACCTTGGTCCCGTTTTCGGTTACTTCTTCCGTAAAAACGACCCAAACCGCACCACCAACTTCAACCTGCGGACTATGCACTTCATCAATAAGCTCTCCATGGCTATGTTCCTGGTTGGCTTTCTAGTGCTGCTTTACCGCTGGTTTCTTCGCTAGATTCTTCCTTCTTTGTAACGCCAACTCTTTGTTGGTGACGCTTCACTCGACGGCACCTGGTGTGCTCTCAGGAAGCGCCACTAGCACAGAGTTGGCGTTTTTTCGTTTAGGCCCTATAGCTGGAGCACCGTATGAACATTGAAGACTTCCGGGATTATTGCCTGCTGAAAGCAGGCGTGACCGAAGAAACTCCTTTTGGTCCCGACACCTTGGTGTTTAAAGTTGGCGGCAAAGTCTTCGCCCTTACGAGCATCGATACGTTTGGTAGCATCAACTTGAAGTGCGACCCGGAGCGCGCCGTGGAGCTGCGCGAACAGTACGACTATGTGCTGCCAGGCTTTCACATGAATAAAAAGCACTGGAACACCGTGCTCATCGGCACTGGCGCCTCCGACTTTCAGTTGCAAGAGTGGATCGATCATTCCTATGACCTGGTTTTGAGTGCGCTGCCCCGCAAACTGCGTGAGGAAATAGCTGATCATCAGTAGATTCCAGGATAAGTAAGTGTTTGATTGCCGTCTTATTTACTGATGTTACGCACGGAGTTGCCCGAGTTGCCGGTACATGGCTTTTAGGCCGACGGCATAGAGTTGAGCTTTGAGGCGAAAATGCCCGATGCCGCACTTGAGCTTGAGGGCCTCCAGTTTGGTGTAGGCCAACACGGC
>NZ_DASVSY010000067.1:0-78066 GCF_036387835.1 Hymenobacter sp.
GGACACCGGCACGTCCACCTCTCCCAGACTGATACAGCCGGACAAAAAGCAACCGAAAACCAAGAGCAGCAGAGTAGGACGGAAAAGCAGAGTAAATAGCATAGGCCAAACCTACGCGGTACCCGTAATTGTATTATCTTGCCTTACCATAACTAACCATATCTAGCCCAAAATGCCCCAGGTGTGCATCTATCCCAAGGAGGCGGCCCAGCTAACTGGCACGAAATACAGCACCGCCAAGGTGCTCTTGCAGCGCATCCGTGCCGAGTTCGGTAAGCCCCCGCGGGCCTACGTGTCGGTGCGCGAATTTTGCCAGTACACCCACCTCTCCGAAGACGAGGTCAGCAAGGCCCTCAACAAAAGCTATAGCATAGCTTGAGTATGGCTTAGGTATGGCTTTCCCGTGTCAGGGGTATGAGCCGCTGCCCCTCGCGGGCGGCGGCAACGCCCAAAATAGTAGTCACGGCCGTTCCCAGCGCCACACTAATACGACCCGCGCTTACCAGAACTTCTACGACAAAGGGCAGGATTCAGGCGGCTTCTGTCTCCACCGCACAAATAATACCCGATAAGGCCGCCGCATTAGCCGTTGCCCGCTGAGCTGGTATGGCCGGACCGTCCCAGGCCGCCCGCATCACGTCGTGCTGCATTTCTTCCACCACATGGGCGTAACGCATGGTCGTTTGAATATGGGCGTGGCCTAGCACCTTCTGCAGTACCACCACCGGCACCCCGCGCATCAGGCTTTGCACCGCGAAGGTGTGCCGGGCCGTGTGCATGGATAGCAGCTCGTACAATGGCACCGCCTGCTTTTCTACCCGCCCGCCCGGCGTGCTCACCACTTCTACCAGCCGGTTGAGCCCTGCCAGCTCCCCTACCCGTTTCAGTGCCCGGTTCATAGCCGTATTCACGCGCACCGGCATCAGTTTGGCGCCAGCCCCTGACCGGGTAGGCCCCGCGTACTTATCGAGCAGCGCCGAAGCCGCCGAGGTCAGGTAAATGCTAATGGCCGTGCGCGTCTTAGTCTGCGTCAACCGCAGCACCCGGCCCCCACGCCCGTCCGCGCCCAGCGCGTGCAGATTACCCCCATGCAGCGCCGCTACGTCCGAGTACCGCAAGCCGGTGTAGCAGCAGAACAGAAACACGTCCCGCACCGGCACCATCCAGGCCGGCAGCATCGCCGAGGCCAGCACCGCCAGGTCGTCAGCGCTCAGATAGATTTTAACCGGGTCCGAGTAGCGCAGCTGTATTTTCGACAAGTCCAGACCCAGCTTTTCGCCCTGCTCACTTTCCAGATGCCGGAAAAACGCCTTCATGTCTTTAATGGTTGAAAACACCGCGTTATTCGCCAGCCCTTGTACTTCCCGCAGGTAGCCCACGAACTGCTGATGATAGGCCATATCCCACTCCGATACCGGCAGCTTCGGCTTTCCTACCGAGTCCAGAAACCGGCTCAGGGTGTTGCGCACTGTGCCATAGTGGTTGAGCGTGTTGGGCGCGTACCCCATTCCCCGCATCGTCACCATGAACTCCTCAAACCGCCCCACCATCGGCGGCTCCGCTTTGGGCGCTGGCTGCTCCGCCGCCACCACCGGCTGCACCACCGCCAACAGCGCTTCTTTGGTCACCGGCACCCCGTCACCACGCAGCTTCCGGTCCAGCTGATTCAGCCGCTCCGACAGTTTTTTCAGGTATTCGTTGGCCTCACTTTTGCCCTCGAACTGACCGCAAAACTTCTGGCTTTTCTGGTTCCAGTTCGCCGGCTTGCACTTCTCCCCGATACCGGCTTTCAGCCGCTTGCCATCGTAATGAATAACTACATGAACCGGCGCAAGTCCGGCAGCGCTCATCTTATCAGCGCGAAGAATGTATGAAACTTTCATGGTTTAGTGGGGCAGCCAGTGGGGCGAAAACGACCCGGTAATTGCAAATACAAAGCAAAAATAAAGTACAGCGTCAGAAGCAAAAAAGGCCTTTATACTGCGTGAGAAGTGTGTTTATTAGCTTGAACATAGTATATAACGTTACTCCCACAGCGGATAATGCTCTAAGTGCACTTCCCGCTCGAAGAAGATGCGGGTGCTTTCCTCGAACGAGCGAGTGAAGTCGGAAACGTAGAAATGATGAGCGGGTGGCGTAGCACCAGGCAAGGCCGCCAACTGGTGTTCCTCTAAGTACTTTTTCACATGGGCCGCCACAACGTCGGAAGCGTCCAGTACTTCCACCCCGCCCTGGTAATAATCAGCAATCTGCCGCTTGATGAGTGGATAGTGAGTGCAAGCCAGCACCAACGCCTCGATATCAGCCAGCGCAGGATTGGTCAGGTACGATCGAATGATGCTGTCGGAAATGGTATTGGCGAAGAACCCTTCCTCTATCATGGGAGCCAGCAACGGCGTAGCCAGGCTTTGGAGCTGCACCCCCGCATCCAGATCGTCGATCTTCTTGCGGTACACATTGCTGTTCACGGTTTGCTTGGTGCCGATGAGGCCTACCGTGCGCCCGGCGTAGGCAGCGCCTACGTGCGCCACAATGGGGTCGATAACATTCAGCACCCGCGCCTTCGAGCCGACGTACTCGCGCACCAACTCGTAGGCCGCTGCTGAAGCCGAGTTGCAAGCAATCAGAATGACTTTGCACTGCTGCTTGAGCAGCAAGTCACAGATTTTAACTGAGTAAGCCTGAATAGCGGCCGTCGACTTATCGCCGTAGGGCAGGTGGGCTGTGTCACCGAAATATACGAGCCGCTCGTGCGGCAGCTCCCGGGCCACGGCGCGCGCCACCGTAAGCCCGCCGATACCGCTGTCGAATACGCCGATGGGCCGAGTGGAAAGGTTCATGGTAAAGGTGACGAGTGAAGGATTAGTAGAGAGCAGCCAATTACGGCGCTACCGTTAAGCTTAGAGAACGATCAACTCTACAAAGTTGTCGTTTTCTAATAACTCATGTTGAATTCACCCTTGTTGCTTGAATATTAATTGTTAATTGCCCACTGAAAAGTCATCGATTCTATGAGCACTATTCTGGCCGAAATCAACCAAGCCTTGGCTGCCTTCGATTCCACCCAGGGCCGCCCGATTGCCATCGAGCTAGGCGAGCGAAAGTACACCCAGCTCATCCTCGACGTGGCACACTTGCACGCCGCCGGCGGTGAGCTAACCCATAACACGGGCCGTCCCTTAGCCTATAAAGGCCTGGAAATCTTGCGCGATGATATACACGTCGATCGGGTGCGCGTGATCTAGGGTTGGCCCCACTGTTTGGTAGAGTATTTAGTGCTAAGCTGCTTGAGAGCTACGGCTTTATTACAAGCAATTGAATTAATACTAACTACAGCAGGTGCAATAATCAAACGCAATCAAACAAAGTTGTTAGAGGATTTACGTTACCGGAAATTTAAATTTCCTTAGCTTAGAGTATAGTATACGTCTCGATTGAACAGTAAATAGTTAAACTTGCACTCTATTCTAAATATGTATAAAGTTGGCTAGCCAGCTTTATACAAAAGAGAAATGTGCAATTCTGCATATGGAACAAGCCGGTGTTCATACATCTTCATCGAATCCGCCGGCGTGGCCGGAGGAACAGGCTGAAGTTTCTTCACCAATCAGTTCTTTACCTAGCCAATTAGAACAGGCGTTATTACTTGTGCAGCACGCCTTCGCAGCGGTAGCAATTCTTGACGCGCAGGGCCGGCTTACTTGGGTGAATGAAGGATTTACCAGGCTACTTGGCCTCAACCCGAGCGATGTAATAGGGCAGGCACTTTGGACGGTGCTACCTCCCGAATCAAGTGTTGGAGGCCGGCCCTTTGCGCCGCCCGCAAGTTTGGCTTCTCGGTCTTCCTGGCAATATGAAGGGCTGGCAAGAGCTGGCGAAAGCCGGGCCCGTTGGGCCCGCGTAAAGCTGCAACCTGCTACCCAACCTACTCCCGAGCATCCGGCGCTGTTTTTCGCGCTGCTAGAAGATATTACCCGTGAAAAAGCTGCCAGGGCTGCTGATATAGCGCTGGAGGCTCAATTGCGGTATCTCAACGAGCAGGTACCAGGTGTGCTGTTTCAATGGCGCGCCAACCACGATGGCACCTCGCGCCTAACGTTTATCAGCACTACTTCGCAGGAAATCTTCGGCTTCTTGCCAACGCATCTAGACGACCTACAGCAGGTTATTCACCCCGATGACCGCAAGGAGTGGGATGAATTTTTGTGTCCCTCCGACGACGCAAAAGACACTTTTCAGTTTGAAGGACGTCTGCTTGTGCCAGGGCAGCCGCAACGCTGGTGCAGCGCCAAATACCAACTATCGGCCTGCGACGCCGACGGCATCTTGTACAGTGGCATCCTCATGGACGATACGCCGCTGAAGACAGCCGAAGAAGCCATTCAAGACAACGAGCAGCGCTGGCTGTTGGCCATCGAGCGTTTCGGCGATGGCGGCTGGGAGTTTAATTATCAAACCGGCGACGATTATTTTTCCAATGCTTATCGGGCAATGCTGGGGTACCCGGACGGAGACTTGCCGGATGGCTTTCAAGCCTGGTACAACCACGTCCATCCCGATGACCAAGCACCTAGCCTCGAAGCCGCCAACGCGTATTTGCGGGGCGATGTACCCATCTATTCGGTGGAGCGCCGCTTGTTGTGCCGCAACGGCGAGTACAAGTGGGTGCTGGCCCGCGGCCTCATAACTAAGTACGATGCCGACGGCAACCCGTTGATTATGACGGGAGTACATACCGATATTTCCGAAATAAAACAGGCCAACCTAGCCATCGAAGCCTCCACTCGGCGCTTGTCAACAACCATCGCCAATTTCCAGGAAGGTATCTTGCTCGAAGACGAAAACCGCCGGGTGGTGCTGGTAAACGAGGCCTTCTGCCGCATGCTCAACCTGGCGGCTACCCCCGATCAGTTAGTTGGAGTTGAGACGATAGGGCTGCTGGCTGCTACCAAGCAAGGCACGAAAACCGAGCCCAACTGGCTGGCTGGCAGCAACGGTCGAACCCTGAAGCAGCAAGCCGTAATCGGCGAGTTACTACCGCGCAAAAACGGCCAAGTGTTTCAGCGCGACTTTATCCCCATCTTCAGCAATGAGTCTTCTTTGGGCTACCTCTGGAAGTTTCAGGACGTAACCGAGCAGAAAGATGCCGAGGAGGCGCTGAAACGGCGGGAAGAGAAGTACCGGGGCATCATCGAGCAAATGAAGCTCGGGTTGATGGAAACCAATCTGACCGACGAGGTAATGTATGTCAATCAGGTTTTCTGCGACACCCTCGGCTATTCCAGCACCGAAATTACCAGCCACGATTTTCTGCAGCCTCTGCTTACGCAGGAGCTTACGCAAGTGGCCCGCGAAGGAGAAGACGCCTACGAGCTGTCGGCGCGCAGCAAGGACGGCAGCCAGAAGTGGCTGCTGGTCAGCCGGGCCCCCGTATACGACGACGACAAGCAGATTATCGGCACGATACGCATCACACTTGATATCACGCACCAGAAAGAGCTGGAAAATAAGCTGCGCAGGGCCAAAGAACACGCCGAGGAATCGTCGAAGGCCAAGGAGCTGTTTTTGGCTAACATGAGCCACGAGATTCGCACGCCCATGAACGCCATTTTGGGTATGAGTCAGCTCCTGGCCAAAACGCCGTTGCGGCCAGACCAGGACGAGTACTTGCAGGCCATTGCCACCTCAGGCGAGAACCTGTTGGTCATCATCAACGATATTCTTGATCTTTCCAAGATCGAAGCAGGGCAGCTGCAAGTCGAGCGGATTGGCTTTAATGCCAACCAATTGATGGCGCAGATCGAAAAAACGCTGCTCTACAAAGCCGAGGAAAAAGGGTTATCCTTCGTATCAGAAGCCGCGCCCGAACTGCCGCAAGTGCTGCTTGGCGACCCGTACCGCCTCACGCAAGTGCTGCTGAACCTAGCCGGCAATGCCATCAAGTTCACAGAGAAAGGCCATGTTGCTATTTCCTGCGAACTGATAGGCCACGCAGCAAACGGCGTGGAAATCAAGTTCACGGTGGCTGATACCGGCATCGGTATTGACCCTGCCTATTTAAACGATATTTTCAAAGAATTTAGCCAGGAGGATTCGTCGGTAACCCGGAAATTTGGAGGCACCGGCCTGGGCTTAAGCATCAGCAAAAGCCTGGTGAACCTGATGGGCGGTGAACTGCAAATCAGCAGCGAGAAAAACAAAGGCACAGCCAGTACCTTCTCCCTGGTACTGGTGGAGGGTTCGGAAGCAGATATGCCCCGCAAGGAAGTAACGGATCATCGATTCCGCGAAAAGCTTCGGGGCAAAGAAGTGTTGCTGGTGGAAGACAACAAGTTCAACCGCCAGATTGCCAAGGCCCTGCTCACCAATGCCCATATTGAAGTAGCAGAAGCCGAGAACGGGGCTCTGGCGGTGGAAATGGCCCGTAATCATCGTTACGACCTGATTTTGATGGATGTACAGATGCCGGTGATGAATGGACTGGAGGCCACTATGGTTTTGCGCCAAGAGCTAGTTCTTCCCACTCCCATCATCGCCTTGACAGCTAACGCCATCAAAGGCGAGCGGGAGAAGTGTCTGGCGGCCGGAATGAACGATTACCTGGCCAAGCCTTTCCAGGAAGACGAGTTACTGAAACTAATTGGCGACTGGGTACTAGGCACGCATCAACTAGACTTAAACACGCCGCTGGCAACACCAGTCGCAGTGGCCACCTCCGTAGCGCCGGCACTCTATAAGCTCGACCTCTTGTACCAAATCGGGCAGGGCGACGAAGGCTTTGTGGTTGTCATGCTCGAATCCTTCATTGAAAGCTGCCAGGAAACTGTGCACGACCTAGACGAGGCACTGCGCACCTTCGATGTTAAGCTCCTACGCGCCGCCACCCACAAGCTCAAACCTAGCCTCGACCACCTGCATATGCACCAACTTCTTCCGCTGGTGGAGTATTTAGACAAGTGGGATAGTGCCTTTGATGCGCAAACATTGACGCCTCTCATTCAAGATGTCATGGAGCAACTTCGGCAAACAATCGAGCAGATGTTAGTTGACCTCTCTAGCAAAGTAGCGAAGAGGCTATAGGACTGTCGGTAGAGAAAAAGTGGTGCTGCTCGTTGGAGCAGCCGTTATGTTACGCTTAGTCGTTGCCTCTAGCGTACTCGTGTGGTTGAACTAGTTGGCCGTCTTAGTTTGAATAGCGGCACGCGAAAGATTTCGCAATTACTTAGGCAAGCTAGATACGGGCCTCCAGCAGGGTGGATAACGCAGCCTTTCCAAGCGCAGGTAAAACCGCAAGCTAGACACACAAAATGCTTGGAGGCCTTATTTTCGGGAACAAACCAGAGGAATTATCCCCTTATACTTCCTGGCTACCTAGCCCTGGCTACCTTTGCACTATGAATCTGCTTTCTGCTGAGAACCTTTCGAAGAATTATGCCGACCGGTGGCTTTTCCGGGAATTGAATTTTGGTTTGCAACAAGGCCAACGCGTAGGCTTGGTGGGCATCAACGGCTCCGGCAAAACCACCTTGCTGCGCATTCTGGCCGGCCTCGAACCACCGGATACGGGCAGCCTGAGCACCCGCAAAGACACCCGCGTGGCTTTCCTGGGTCAGCAGCCGGTGTTCGATGAGACGCTGACGGTGGAGGAAACCATCTTCGCCAGCCAGAACGATACGCTGGCTGCCATCCGCGACTATGAGCACGTAGTAAACGACCCCAACCACAAGCCGGCCGACTTGCAGCGCGTAATGGAGCTGATGGATTCGTACAACGCCTGGGACTACGAGTCGCAGGTGCAGCAGATTCTGGGTAAGCTGGGCATCCTGGGGGAGCTGTTGCAGCGCAACGTGAGCAAGCTTTCGGGCGGGCAGCGCAAGCGCGTGGCGCTGGCCCGGGTGCTGATTGAGGAGCCCGATGTACTGATTCTTGACGAGCCCACCAACCATCTGGACCTGGCCACCATTGAGTGGCTGGAAAACCGGCTGGCCTCCCCTTCCCTGACTTTGCTGATGGTAACCCACGACCGATATTTCCTGGACCGGGTAGCCAATGAAATCGTGGAGCTGGACCAGGGCCGCGTGCACCGCTACCAGGGCAACTACGCCTATTTCGTGGAGAAGAAGGCCGAGCGTGAGCAGATGGAAACCGCCGAAGTGGAAAAGGCCCGCAACCTGCTACGCAAAGAGCTGGAGTGGATGCGGCGTCAACCGCAGGCCCGCGGCACCAAGCAAAAAGCCCGCATCGATGCCTTCTACGAAACGCAGGAAAAGGCCAAGACCAAAATCAAGGGGCCCGAAATGGAGCTGTCGGTGAAAACCACCCGGCAGGGCGGCAAAATCATCGAAGTGCAGCACTTAAGCAAGCGGTTCGGCGACAAAGTGGTGCTCGATAACTTCAGCTACGTGTTCAAGAAGAAGGACCGGATTGGCCTGGTGGGTCCTAACGGCGCGGGCAAAACCACGCTGCTCAACATGCTCACCAAGCAGCTGGCTCCCGACTCGGGCACCGTAGATGCCGGCCAGACCACCGTATTCGGTTACTACACCCAAAGCGAGCTGACCTTCGACCCCACGCAGCGCGTGATTGATATTGTGAAGGAAGTGGCCGAGGTAATAGAAATGGCCGATGGCAGCATTGTTACGGCTTCGCAGTTTTTGCAGCACTTCCAGTTTCCACCGGCGCAGCAGTACACCCTGGTTAACAAGCTGAGCGGGGGCGAAAAACGCCGTTTGCAGCTTTTGCGCGTGCTCATCAAGAACCCCAACTTCCTGATTCTCGACGAGCCAACCAACGACCTCGACATCATCACGCTCAACATTCTGGAAGACTTCCTTCTCCAGTTTGCGGGCTGCCTGATCATTGTGTCGCACGACCGGTACTTTATGGACGCGCTGGTGGAGCAGGTGTTTGCGCTGGAACCCGGCGGCAAAATCCGGCAGTTCCCCGGCAACTACACCGACTACCGCGAGTGGCTGCAAGAGCAACCCGCCAATACTGGCGCCCGCGACGCCGAGAAGGCGCTGAACTCAGTGAACCAAACGGCAACCCCGGCATCCGCACCAGCGGCGGCTTCGGCCAAGCGCAAAGCCAGCTTCGCCGAGAAGAAGGAATATGAAACCTTGGAAAAAGAGCTGGAACAGCTGGAGGCCTCCAAGCAACAGCTCATCGAAAAGCTGAACTCCGGCACCGGCTCCCACACCGAACTAGCCGACTGGGCCGCCCAACTCAAGCGCACCGACGCCGACCTAGACGCCAAAGGCGAAAGGTGGCTGGAACTGGCGGACTTTGTGTAAACGCTTAGTCGTCTGCACTTATTTAGAACGACGCAGGGCCCCGGTGACTACCGGGGCCCTGCGTCGTTTAGAGGGTGACTCGTGTGCTTCTTGGAAATGCGCCGACGCTGGCGCCAATCTTGGAGCTAGAAGCTAGGTCTAGCAGCTTCACTACAGGATGTAAAACCGACGGTCGGCTTGCCTTTGTTGCTTTCACTTTGGAAGTTTATTTGGTAGCAAGGCTACTTGCTTGGCTGTGCTGAACGTTGATTTTTTGCGTGAAGTCAAACGTGCTGGGCTGCTTATTGGGAAACGCCACTACTCGGAGCAGATTGGCCGCGTCGGTGCGGGGGAAGTATACGTAGCCCCGCATACGCTGCCCCGGTTCCAGCGTGCTTTTGCGGAGCAGGCGGTATTCCAAGCCTTGTTTCTGCTCGTAGAGTTTGTCGGCCTGCACGGCGTGTTGTTCGCGCTGCTCGTTGAAATAGGCCTTTTCGGCGCTGTGGCGCTGCTCACGCTTAAATACCTGCTGCTCAGTTTCTTTCTTCTTGAGGCTAGCAGCATCTTCTGCCATGTTGCTTACCAGGGTAAACAACTCCCATAAGCTCACCTTCGTGGCCTTATCGGTTTCTTCGGCCAAGCGGGTAGTCAGTTGCTCTAGCCGCGACTCTGGGTCGATGGCGCCAATACGCGTTGGAAACGCTGAGGCAGGCACCGCCGAAACCACGGGCGTGGTAGATAGGGGCAGGTAATAGAAGGTCTCAGGGGCGACCAGCACATTTCGGCTGGACTGGTTGCGAATATCCGCCTCGAACACCAACTCCTGGTTTTCATAGCGTACAAAACCCAACCGCACTACCACGCTGTCGGCGCGACGGCCTTCGCTGCGAGCATATCCGCTCGACCATAAGCCGCTACGTGCGCTTGGGGCCAGAGTTATAAAGTACGATGGACCACAGGCAGTTAGCAGCAACCCACAAGCCAAACCACCAGCAACTCGGCGGGTTGTTACGATAAATTCAAACATAATCGGAATAATATAATAAATATTTATGAAACCAGCAAAAGTCTAGTGCTAAGCACCTCATTATTAAGCATGAGACAACATCATGCTTTTATTTATTATAAAATAAATTCAATTGTTATTCTCTTGCAAGGGCACTCAACGAGTGGGAATAGCTGTCGCTGTGGCGTTGCTGTAGTAGGGGCCGGCTTGTTGCTTGAAATCGAAGGGAACGGGCTGTGCATCAAAGAATACCACTACGCGCAGCCGCCGAGCCGCGTCGGTGCGAGGGAAATAGACCTGGCCCCGAACATATTCGCCGGGCTTGAGTTCGGTTCTGCGCAGCGCCACCGACTTCCTACTGTGGTGTTGGGCGTAAAGGGCATCGGCTTCCTGGGCGTGCTGCTCGCGCTGATTGTTGAAATAAGCATTGTCGGTTTGGTGGCGCTCCTCTCGTTCGGCCACCTGCTCGTCGGTTTCTTTCTTCTTGATGCTGGATATGTCTTCGGCCACGTGCGAAACGCTGGTTAGTATTTCAAACCAACTCACTTTCTCGGCCTTGGCGGCCTCCTTTTCGAGGCGGGCCGCCAGCAGTTTCATGCGCAATTCCGGGTTGAGGGCCGCTACGCGGGGTTGTAGCGCCGCTGCGGTAGTGGTTGATGCCGTATCGACCGGAGCGTAGAAAAACGTTTCAGGGGTTACCAGTACGGGCCGGCGGGAGTCATTCCCGATTTCCACCTCAAATACTAACTCCGTGGGCTCGTAGCGCACAAAGCTTACTTGCACTTCCACGCTGTCGGGGTGGTAGCTGATGCTGGTGGGGCGGCCATCCATGGCCGGCCCATTGACCAGAGCAGGAGTTATGGACAAGAAGGAGGTAGAGCCGCAGCTCGTTAACCCCAAGAAGCAACTCGCTACTAGTACAAATAGACGCATACTATCTCTGATTAGCTTTTTTCAAGCTAATAGAGCCAACAAGCTCGCCTATGGTTGTATGAGTATATTCTTCTTTTACAGCTCCTCTGGCAAGCGAAACTGGCCCGTAGCATCGGGGGCAAAAACCCAATGGCGGCGAATAGCCGTGAGTGGAACCGGACCGAAAACGTGGGCGAAAAACTCTTGCCGGCTTTCCACCCATTCCCGCTCCACCCGCACGCCAGCGGCAATCAAAGCATCTTCGTCCCACTCCAACAGCACCAGGTCGAGGCGACCGGGGTAGTAGCGACGCGCAGTTTCCAGAATCTGACTGCGTTCAGAGCTATGGATAAATCCTTCGGCCTTTAAATCGGCGCTGGTAAAGAACCCGGTCAACTGGGCGTGCTGCCAGTCTTGTGGTTCAGCTATGCGGTAAAGCATTTTTGGAATTAAAAAACTAAAAAGCATGAAGTAAAAATTGGCCGTCCAACGACCTTGCAGAAAGGGTCGGAACAGCCAATTTTCACTTCATACTTCGTAATTGAAATCAGTTACACCGCTTTCCACAGCTCCTGCTGTACGGCTTTGCCAACGGTTAGCATGATGCGCGTGGGGTTGGGCACGAGGGTGATGCGGGCTTCCTTGCCGGGATATTTTTCCGAGTCAACCCACACGCCTTCTTTGGGTGAGGGCGTGCCTCCGGTGCTGGAAGGCAGGTAGGCCGTGGGCAGCAATACATCGGTATCGGAGCTAAGGTCGGTGTGGACCTTATCGAGGGCAGCTTCCAGGAAAGTGCCGTACTCCTCATTGAAATCGTCTTCTAGGTCGTGCAGCTCTTCTTCTACGTCGTCGTAGCGGGCGTCGTCGTACTTCATGTCGTGTAGCACTTGCTTTTTCTCGATGAGAGTGACGAGGGCGCGGTTTAGCTCTTCTAGATTCATAAGCGTATGGCAATAGGTTAGGCAACAAAGGTGGGGAGCTTTTACTGATTTCCGTGAAGAGCCCCTACCGTGCCACAATTTTACGAAGAATAGTGCAAGGATTACTTGTTGATTGCTGGTTGTTGATTGTTTGTTGTTGGTGTTTACCGCTCACCGCCGCAGTCCGATAATTGGGCATCAACTATCAGCAAGCAACAATCAACTATTTTTACCGCCCTACACCCACCCATTCCCGCCTAGAGTATGCAAACCATGACCTCCCCGGCCGTACAGGCCCACTCCGCCCAGGATTTCCTGCCGCTCAACGGTACCGACTACCTGGAATTCTACGTTGGCAATGCCAAGCAGTCGGCTTATTTCTATCAGGCCGCTTTCGGCTTCGAGCTGGTAGCTTATGCCGGCCCCGAAACCGGGCTGCGCGACCGGGCCAGCTACGTGCTCCAGCAGAATAAAATTCGCTACGTACTCACCACTTCTCTCTTACCCGACTCCGATATTACGCGGCACGTAGCCCAGCACGGCGACGGCGTGAAGGTGATGGCGCTGTGGGTGGACGACGCCCGCCGCTCGTTCGAGGAAACCACCAAGCGCGGCGCTAAAGTCGCCTTCGAGCCGTATACCATCGAGGACGAGCACGGTTCCGTGACGCTGGCTGGCATTTATACCTATGGCGAAACCGTGCACACCTTCGTGGAGCGCAGCAACTACAGCGGCCCGTTCCTGCCCGGCTTTGTGGCCCGTACCAGCGCTATTCCGCAGGGCGCGCCGGTAGGTTTGCAATTTGTCGACCACTGCGTGGGCAACGTGGGCTGGGGCGAGATGAACCAGTGGGTGAAGTTCTACGAAGACGTAATGGGCTTCAAGCTGCTCATCACTTTCGACGACGACGACATCAGCACCGAGTATTCGGCCCTGATGAGCAAGGTGGTAAGCAACGGCAATGGCTTCGTGAAATTTCCCATCAACGAGCCCGCCGAAGGCAAAAAGAAAAGCCAGATCGAGGAGTACCTCGACTTTTACCACTCGCCTGGTGTGCAGCACATGGCCCTCATCACCCACGACATCCGGGCTACCGTCACGGAGTTGCGCCGCCGCGGCGTGGAGTTCCTGACCGTACCGAACTCCTACTACGACGACCTGCTGGACCGCGTCGGCCACATCGACGAGGACCTGGACAGCGTGCGGGACCTGAACCTGCTTGTAGACCGCGACGAGGAAGGCTACCTGCTCCAGATTTTCACCAAGCCCGTGGAGGACCGGCCGACCGTGTTCTTCGAAATTATTCAGCGCAAGGGAGCCAAGAGCTTCGGCAAAGGCAACTTCAAAGCCCTGTTCGAAGCCATTGAGCGGGAACAAGGTTTGCGCGGCAATCTGTAGCCGCGGGTTTCTTTCGAGTTAGCTTCGCCAACCTCCGGTTCACGGATTCTGTGGACGAGACAATACGCAGTGGTGCTACGACTTCAGGGTCGTGACACCACTGCGTTTTAGGTTTAGAGCATGGCTAGGTAAGCTGCAATGCTTACTCCGTAAGCGGCGGGTGTCCTTCCGACGCAAGAGGAATCTGAGGAAAGAGGTTTAACCATTGAACTCAGATTTCTCCTGCGTCGAAAGGACAGCCCCTACGCGGGCACGTACTTACCGGGCAGTACATCTGACGCAGGCACTTTCCAAGATAAATTGCAAATCAATAAACCCCGCGGCAAGAACCGGAGTACTTGCAAACGCCAGATTGGGTAGTAAGTAGCTTGTTCAATTTTAACATAAATCCTCTTTCTTTACCGCCACTCTTGCCCTCTGTTCTCTCAACTTCCCTCTTATGGCCCTTACCGACGCAGTTCAACAGAAAATAAACACTTGGCTTACCGGCAACTACGACGCAGCTACCAAAGACGAGATTCGTCAGTTACAAGCTCAAAATCAGGAGGATTTGCTGTCCGATGCCTTCTACCGGGACCTGGAATTCGGCACGGGCGGACTGCGCGGCATCATGGGGGCGGGCTCTAACCGCATGAACCGCTACACGCTGGGCATGGCCACGCAAGGCCTGTGCAACTACTTATTGCAACAGTTTGCCGGGCAGGAAATCAAGGTGGCCGTGGCCCACGACTCGCGCAATAACAGCAAGGAGTTTGCCCGCATTGCGGCCGATATTTTCTCGGCCAATGGCATTACGGTGTACCTTTTTGAGGCGTTACGGCCCACGCCCGAACTGTCGTTTACCATTCGGGAGTTGGGCTGCCAGAGCGGCTGCGTTGTGACGGCCTCGCACAACCCCAAGGAGTACAACGGCTTTAAAGTGTACTGGAACGACGGTGCCCAAGTGGTAGCGCCTCACGACAAGAACATCATCCGAGAAGTGGAAGCGATTCACTCCGTAGATGAAGTGAAGTTCCAGGCCGACGAGTCCAAGGTGCACATCATTGGCGCCGACCTCGACGCGAAGTACCTGGCTAAGGTGAAGGCGCTTAGCATCAATCCAGACGTCATTCAGCGCCAGCACGACCTGAAAATCGTGTATACGCCCATCCACGGCACAGGTATCACGCTGGTACCGAAGGCGCTGGAGCAGTTGGGGTTCACTAATGTGCAGGTTGTAGAAGGCCAGGCCACGCCCGATGGCAATTTCCCCACGGTACAGTCGCCCAACCCTGAGGAGAAGGTAGCCATGCAAATGGCCCTTGACCAAGCCAAGGCCCTGGATGCCGACATCGTGCTGGCCACTGACCCCGACGCCGACCGGGTGGGCATAGCCGTTAAAAATACGGCCGGCGAATGGGTGCTGGTCAACGGCAACCAAACGGCGGCGCTCCTGACGTACTACCTGCTCTCGGCCCGCAAGCAAGCCGGCAAAATGACCGACCAGGACTTCATTGTGTACACTATTGTAACCAGTGAAGTGCTCGGCGACATTGCCAAAGCTTACGGCGTGAAGTCCTACCAGACCCTGACGGGCTTCAAGTACATTGCCGGTTTGATCCGCGAGCTGGAAGGCAAGGAAACCTACATTGGCGGCGGCGAGGAAAGCTACGGCTTCATGATTGGAGACTTTGTGCGCGACAAAGACGCCGTTTCGGCCTGCGCCATGATAGCCGAAATGGCCGCCGTAGCCAAAGACAATGGCCGCACCCTCTACGAGGAAATGACCGAGATGTACGCCACCTACGGCCTGTACCGTGAGCACCTGATTTCGCTCACCAAGAAAGGGCAGCGCGGCGCCGAAGAAATTCAAGAGATGATGCGCGAGCTGCGCGCCAACCCGCCGGCTACCATTGCCGGCTCGGAAGTGGTGGAGCTACGCGACTACCAGACCGGTGAACTCCGGGATCTGCGCACCGGCCAGTCAACCCCCACGGGCCTCGAAGCCAGCAACGTGCTCCAGTTTATCACCGCCGATGGCAGCAAAATTTCGGCTCGTCCGTCTGGCACCGAACCCAAAATCAAGTTCTACTTCAGCATGAAAGCGCCACTGGCCGCCGCCGCTGATTTCGAGAAAGGCGAACAGCAGCTCAACGAGCGGATTGCCGCCATTATCGAAGACATGCAGCTGAAGTAAGCTTTTCTTTCCGCTATTTTATGCGGCCCGCCCTGATAGTCAGGGCGGGCCGCATTTTTTATACTGCTTTGGTATGGCCACTACCTGAAACACAACGCGTTGTCGTCCGCTTTTTTCTGAATACAACGTTACTATCACCGAAGGCGGCGAAGAGCCCCACAAAAGCGCGGAGTACATATAACAGTTCTGATTTCTGTATTGAACGCCTCACAAGGCTTTGTTCTTTTTCGGCATTCTAACTACCAGGATGCGGTGCCTATTGCCTGTCAGGCAGAAAGCATCTTACAGCTGCAAATGGTTGAATTCAGCCGTTATCAACAGACCAGTATGATACAGGAAGTTGAAGCTTCGAGCTGTAAAGTTGTGTTGGCTGGTGCAAGCTTCTTCTTAAGTTCTATGCTTGTATGCTGCTGCTTTTCCTGCCGTGGGTTGCAAGCACTTTAAGCTACTCCTATCAGAGTGATATAAATTTTCAGTTTATGCGTGTTTGTTAGCTGCCAAGCCCCGCCTAAGTAGGTAGCCTTACCTGTTTCCTTGCGAAGAAAATAGCTCGGATTCGTGTGCAGTAAGCGTACAGCACCCTATAAAAAGCTGTTCTTCAGCAGCTAGAGGCCTATCTTTCGTTTGTATTTCAGGCCTTGCTCTCCTAGATTTGGATGCAGCGGCAACCTGATCAAGCTCCGGAAGCAGCAGGTTTTTACTGGCCTCATCGCAAAAAGCCGCTCTACTATTGGGCGGAAAGCCTACCTTCTAGCACTGCTTGAACCCATAGGTCATCAGACCTTATTACATGCTATTCCAGTAAAAGTGGGTGCAATAGGATGCGGCCTTCGCACGCTGTTTTTCGCTTATACTCTTCTCTTTTTCTATGAGTAAGCAGATGCTTTCCGGCAATGCGCGGCAGCTGTTGCGCGTGTTACTTTTGGTGTGCTGCAGCCTCCGGATTTCTGGTGTAGCGGCGCAGGCGTTGGACATGCTGCGGGCTGATGGGGCCACTATAGTGGATGCAAGCAACCGGCCGGTGGTACTGCGTGGGGTGAACGTGGGCGGCTGGCTGCTTCAGGAAAGCTACATTCTGGAAACCGATTCGCTTAATTCGCAGTGGCGCATTCAGCAAGCCATGTTGCGCACCATGCCGGAGGCTGCGGTGGAAGATTTTTACCGCCAGTACCGCACCAACTTCATCAGTAAGGCTGATATTGATTTCATTGCCAAACAGGGTTTCAACTGCGTGCGTCTGCCTTTTCACTACGACCTGTTTTTGACTGCCGAGCAGCGCCGTGTCCGCACCAAGGCCTTCCAGGGCCCGAAGAACGTGAATGACTACGTGCAAGCCCTCAGTGCATGGTACGACCAGAACCAGCTTTTCACCGACTCCAAAAAGCTGGATGGCTTCCGCCTCATCGATGACGTGCTGAACTGGTGCGCCGCCAACAAGCTCTACGTTATTCTGGACCTGCACGCGGCCCCCGGTGGCCAAGGTGCCGACCGCAACATCAGCGACTGTCTGGTACCGCTGGACCTCTGGAAACGCCGCGACGCCAAAGGCCGCCTGATCTACCAGGACCTGACGGTGCGCTTGTGGGAGAAGCTAGCGGGCCGCTACAAAGCTGATCCGCGAGTGGCGATGTACGATTTCATAAACGAGCCTAATGGTATGACCACCGCCAACGGCCTCACCGGCAACAATTCCGAGCTCAATGCCTTATACAGCCGCTTGATTGATGCCGTACGAGCTCAAGGCGACCAGCACCTGCTGATGCTGGAAGGCAATGGCTACGGCAACGAGTACACCAACCTCACGCCCAACAAGCTGCAAAGCAAAGACAAGCGTAACCTGGTATACAACGCTCACCGCTATTGGTGCCCCAACGACCCGCAAACCAGCGACCCGAATCCACTCCAAATCAACCTGATCCGCAACCTGGCCGCCTTCCGCGACCAGTGGAAAGTACCCGTGTGGGTGGGCGAAACCGGCGAAAACTCCAACGAATGGTTTGCGGCCGCGGTGCAGGAACTGAACGCCCGCAACATCGGCTGGTGCCACTGGACCCTAAAACGGGTAGCCGGCCTCACCAGCCTACTTCGAGTACCGGCCTATGGCAGTGTCCTGACGGCCGCCGGCCGCACAGCGCTGCTGCGCAACAGCCAATTCCGTTACTGCACGGTTAATAAGGATGTAATAGCCGCCCTCACGCAGCCGAATGTGGCGCAGCCGTTCGTGGCGCACACGCTACCGGGCACTATCCAGGCCGCTGACTACGACCTCGGCCGCAACGGCACAGCCTACTTCGATGACTACGCCGCCCGCACCGATTTCGCGAAGCACGACCCGCACAACCAAGGCGGCGCCTACCGCAACGATGGGGTAGATGTGTTAGCGGTGACAGACGCTGCTTCCAGCGGCTTTGCCGTCGGCCACACCACTGCCGGCGAGTGGTTAACCTACACCGTAACCATGCCCAAAGCCGGTACTTTCACTTTACAGGCCCGCGTGATGAACACAGCAAAGTCGGAGGCCAAGCTTGCCCTTAAGCTAGACGGCAAACAGGCCGTTGCGACCATTACGGCACCGCCGGGGGCCGCTTGGCAAACCGTATCAGGGGGCTCGGTGGCCTTGCCCGCCGGCAAGCACACCTTGCAGCTGTATGTGGAGCAGCCGGGGGCAGTTATCAGTTGGCTACGGTTTACTACCGCCGGCACCGCTTTACAGGGCGGTCAATAGCATTTGCTACCTGCTTTTACGCGGTTAGTTTCTGGTTTAGACGGTTTTAGGCAACCACAAACCAAAAGCAATAAACCAACTGCTACTAGTGCGGGACTTTCTTTATCTTGGAATTCCCCATGCTCCTCACCACCAATTCCCCCAAACCTTACTGTCGGCTACGCGCCCGGCAGTGGCTGTGGCTTTTGCTCATGGCCTTTTTTTCCGCCACCTTCAGCGTTGGCGCGCCCCTCATTGGCCCCGAACAGCCTTTGCGGGTAGAGGCCAGCCGAGCCGAGCTCTTCATTGAGCCCTACAACTACAGTGTGCTGGAGGACCCCACCGGGCGCTTAACGCTACAGGATGTGCAGACGCCGCCGCACGCCGCACGCTTTGTGTTAGGCTCGCGCACGGCTACCAACATGGAGCACCCGGGCTCCGCCTACTGGCTCCGCCTGCGCGTGCTGGCCACTGGTTTGCAGCCGCAGCACTGGTACCTGGAGCTGTTTGATTCCCACCTCAACAACGTTGTTTTCTACCCCGATGCCGCTTCCGCGCAAGGGCAGGTGCGCACCGGCGCCGACTGGCCGTTCACGTCGCGGCCTTACAGCTACAAGAACTTCCTGATGCGCTTGCCGCTTGGCACCAACGAGGCGCAAATCTACTATTTGCGGCTTCAGTCTGGCTCCAAGACCAGTTTTCTGTCGCGGCTGCGGACCGAGCAGGGCATTGCCGAACACTTCCAGACCGAATACGGGCTGCTTGGGGGCTTCTATGGCATCCTGCTGATCATGGTGGTGTATAACTTCTGTTTGTTCTTCTTTACCGGCGAGCAAACCTACCTGCGCTACGTGGGGTACGTGCTGAGTTGCAGCCTTGTATTTTTGTCGGAAGACGGCTTGGGCTTTCAGTATTTGTGGCCCGAGTATCCGTGGCTCAACAAGGTGGTGGAAGTAGGGTCGGCGCCGCTGCTGCTGCTTACGTTCGGCTATTATGCCCGCCAGTTCCTGGATACGCCACAGCGTCTGCCGCAGTACGATTTTTGGCTGCGGGCCGTTGTTTTGGTTAGCGTATTGGCGCTGCTAGCCGATGCACTCTGGTTGAAAACAGGTGTTGGCATCGGGCTCTACATCTTGCCCTACGGGATGCTGCTTTATGCGGCGTTGCGGGTATGGCAGCGCGGTTTCGAGCCCGCCCGCTTTATTCTGCTTTCCCACACGCTGGTGGCAGTGAGTGTGCTGTTTCTGCTTTTGCGCAAGCTCGGTATCCATACGTTCACCAACACCTACACCGTGTACAGTATGAATGCGGCTTTCGTGCTGGAAGTGGTAGTGCTCTCGTACGCGCTAGGCAGCAAAATCAAGGCGATTCAGGAGTCTACCCTTAGGGCGCAACACCACCTGGTAAAGCAATTGCGCAAAAAGCACCAGGTGCAGGAGCAGCTAGTGGAGCAACTGCGCCAGAACGAGGAGCTGAAAGATCAGCTGAACTCCGAACTGGAAAACCTGGTAGCCCAACGCACGCAGGAGCTTCAGCAGCAAGGCGAAACCATTGCCACCCAAAACCGGGAGCTGCTGCAAGCCAACGGGTTGCTGGCGCTACAGTCGGCGGCCATCGAGAAGCTGAATGCTGATTTGCAGCTCGACTTGCAAAAGGCCCAAACGGCGCGCGTACTTTCTCAGGAAGTGGACTTCGGCGAGTTCAGCCAGATTTACCCCGACAAAGAGGCGTGCCTGACCTACCTCGCCGACCTGAAATGGGCGCAGGGCTACCACTGCCGCAAGTGCGGCCACGACAACTACTGCGAAGGCCGCGAGCCTCATTCTCGGCGCTGTACCCGCTGCCGCTACGTAGAATCGGCTACGGCCTACACCTTGCTGCAGAAGTGCAAGTTTTCGATTGTAAAGGCATTTTATGCGGTGTTTTTGTTGCACACCCACAAAGGCAACTATTCAACTCAGGAGCTTTCGCGAGTCCTGGATCTGCGCCGCGCTACTTGCTGGAGCTTTAGCCAGAAGGTAGCCGATGCCATCCGCCGCCAGGCCGCCGAACATCCGGAAGAAGAAAACTGGACCCGTTTGCTGCTAGACGACTCCGGCAATGATGCAGAGGAGAGCCCCGACGAAACCACCACCTTGGCGGCGGGTAGCGCCCATTAGTTGCGAGCTCGATGTAATTGAGTTGAAGACAAGAAAAAAAAGTGGATTAAATCTCTATTTTTTTACTTGTTTTTTACCCGTCAGCCTCCCGGCGGCCTGATGTGACATTCTAGAATAATGGCCGTAAAAACAGCTCTTTCTGCGTGTGCTGTAAGCGTACACACCTTTGTACGACTTAAGCGAAAACGCCCTTTGCAAACGTTTGGGGTGGGGTTTTTACTTGACTTTTAAAAATAATGCCGGGTATATTTGAGGCATCCTTTCGCCCTTATGTCTCACTCCACCTCCCCCCGCCAACGTTGTGCCGTGAGTAAGCTCTCACCTCTCGCACAACAGAACCGCCCCCTGCACCTGCCGCGCCCATATTGCACATAGCCGGCAGACCAACCGCAGAACAATACCTGCTCTACTAGCATGCCTCCCCGGGTTGCGGATTTGAATCCGGCCTGCGGTAGCTACTGCTTTGCCCTACTGGTAATTCACTTGGGCGGCGGTGCAGCCTGAGTTGCGAGATGGCAGCAGTCAACTCCCTTTTCAATCCATAGTCGATTGCTGCACCTGCCTGACGGCTTGTTTTCCCTTGGTAGTGGTAAGCGCAGGCCGGCTGCTTTTTACCTCCTCCCTCCTTTTACAACTGGCTTTTGCTTTCAGGGAGGCAAAGCCAGACGCTATTTAATTCCCACACTCTTCTTTTCACCATATGAATCGCACCTATTACTCGTATTTGGGATTCCGGCGCGTAGTGCCACTGGCGGCCTGCGGGTTACTGACGCTAGCCGCACCCCTCGCGGAAGCACGTAGCGCCGCGGCAGCCCCCAACCTGAACTCTGTAACCGATGTACCGGTTTCGGGCCGGGTTACGCAAGAAGACGGCGCACCTCTACCGGGCGTTACCATCATTGTGAAGGGTACCACGCAAGGCATCACCACCAATGCCGATGGTGCCTTTAGTCTCAATGCGCCGGAAGGATCTACGCTGGTATTCAGCTACGTTGGGTTTGCCCGCAAAGAAGTAACCATCTCGGGAGCTACTACCAGCCTGACGGTGAGCTTAGTAGAGGACACCCGCGCCCTCAACGAGGTGGTAGTGGTGGGCTACGGCACGCAGGAACGCACGAGTGTAACGGGGGCCGTATCGTCGGTGTCGGGGCGGGACATTGCGACGCAGCCGGTAGCCGATGCGACGCAGGCGCTGCAGGGCCGGGCCGCGGGCGTAACCGTTACGTCGAATGGGGGGTCGCCGGGGGGCGCGGCGGGTACGTCTATTCGGGTGCGCGGCATCACGTCGGCCGGCAACAACAACCCGCTGTATGTGATAGACGGCTTTCCGCTGCCCGAGGGCGGGGAAAACCAGTTGAACGCCATCAGCCCCAACGACATTGAAACCATTGATATTCTGAAGGATGCCTCGGCTACCGCTATCTACGGCGTGCGAGCCGCCAACGGGGTAGTCATCATTACCACCAAGCGCGGCAAGGCCGGCGTTTCAACCATTAACCTTGATGTTTACCGCGGCGTGCAACAGGTGTGGCGCAAGCTTAACTTGCTGAATGCCGAAGAGTACGCCGTTATCAACAACGAAAACCGCTTGGCGGCCGGGCAACCCATTGTGGTGGACCGGCTGCGCGACCCGCAGGCCCTGGGCGAAGGCACCGACTGGCAGAACGAAGTATTTCGCCGGGCCGTCATCCAGAACTATTCCCTCTCGACCAGCGGGGGCAGCGAGAAAGCCCGGTATGCGGTATCGGGCAGCTATTTTCAGCAGGATGGCACCATTGTCGGGTCGAAGTTCGAGCGCTTCACGTTGCGGGCCAACGGCGACGTGCAGGTCAACAAGATTCTGAAGCTCGGCAACAGTATTTCCCTTACCCACTTAGAAGACCGGCAGATTACGTCCAACGACGGCGAGTACGGCACGGTGCAGCAGACGCTGCGTATTCCGGCCATCATGCCGGTGTACCGGCCCGATGGCTACTACTATGAGCCCCGTGGCCAGCAGGACAACTTCGTAGAAGAAAACCCACTGGCGGCGGCTACGCTCAACAACCAGAAGTTCTCACGCAACCGGGCCCTGACCACGCTGTTTGCCGAGTTGGAGGCCGTGAAAGGCCTGCGGCTCCGCACCAACGTGGGGGCCGACTTCATCTTCGACAACTTCAACTCGTTCCGGCCTTCGGTGCCCGAACTGCGCGTGGGCAACGAGGTGTACAACACCCGCTACAACCTGGCGGGCGCCTCGGCCACTTCGTCGTATGCGCCGAGCTACCTGATTGAAAACACCATCACCTACGACCACCTGTTTGCCGACAAGCACCAGGTAACCTTTCTGGTTGGTCAGTCGGCGCAGGCCTTCGACTACAGCAATGTGGAAGCCTACCGCACCGGCTACCTGCGCAACGACTTGCAGGTAATCAACACGGGGCCGCTGAACACGTCGTTAGCCAATGCGGGCATTATTCGGCCTACGTCGCACCTGGCCAGCTATTTCAGCCGCCTCAACTACGAGTTTGCCGGCAAATACCTGTTCTCGGCCATTGCCCGCTACGATGGCTCCGGCAACTTCCCTCCCGGCGAGCAGTTCGGCTTCTTCCCGGGCATATCGGCGGGCTGGCGCATCTCGGAGGAAGACTTTATGAAAGACAACCGGGTGCTGAGCAACCTGAAGCTGCGCGCGGGCTACGGGAAGGTGGGCAACCCCAACAATGCGGGCCGCTTTGCTTACTTGTTCTCGGTTAACTCGGCCATTCAGTACCCCTTCGGGCCTAGCGGCACCTTGCAAACCGGCGCTGCGCCTACGCGCCTGGCCAACCCCGATCTGCGGTGGGAAACCAACAACCAAACCAACATCGGCCTGGACTTGGGCTTCCTGGAAAACCGCCTCGAAGCCACCATCGACGTGTACGACCGTACATCGCCGAACCTGATTGCCCCGGTGCCGGTGTCGTTGGTATCGGGCACGTTCGAGAGTGTGAACCGCAACGCGGCTTCGGCCTACAACCGGGGCATCGACTTCTCGTTTACGTCGCGCAATGTGCAGGGCACGGGGCAGAGCCTGAACTGGACGACCACGCTGAACCTGTCGGCCTACAAAACGCAACTGGAGTCGTTGGGTGTGGGGCAGCCGTATAATGGTTTGAGTGCGTTGAGCGGCGTAATTGTGCGCTACGATGAAGGCCAGCCCTTCGGCTCGTTTTACGGCTACGTGGCCGACGGCTTGTTTCAGACGCAGGAAGACGTGCGGAACCACGCCACGCAGAACAACGGTACAGCGCCCGGTGATATTCGCTTCAAGGACCTGAACGGCGACAACATCATCAACGCCGACGACCGCACGTTTATCGGCAACCCGAACCCGGACTTCACCTACGGCGTGAACAACACGCTGAGCTACATGGGCTTTGACTTGAACGTGTTTATCCAGGGCTCGCAGGGCAACCAGATCTACAACCAGAACCGTTACCTGCTGGAAGGCACCTTGTTTGGCAACAGCAGCGGCAGTGCCCGCGTGCTGGACCGCTGGACCGGCCCCGGTACCAGCAACGAAGTGCCCCGCGCTATTGCCGGCGACCCGAACACCAACCTGCGTGTTTCGACCTACTTCTTGGAAGACGGCTCTTATATGCGCATCAAGACCCTGACGCTGGGCTACACCCTGCCCAAGAGCGTACTGGACCGGCTTTCCGCCAAACAGCTGCGCGTGTACGTGAGTGGCCAAAACCTGCTGACGGTAACCAAATACACGGGCTTCGACCCCGAGGTGGGCTCCCGCGGCGTGGACCTGGGCGTCTATCCGCAGGCGCGTGTATTCCTGGCCGGCCTCAACATCGGCTTCTAATCTTCCCCTTTACTCTTTCAGACAAATGTCGACTTTCAATAAATACACTTGCGGCGCTTGGCTACTGACGCTGGGCCTGCTGACAGGGTGCGGAGAGAAATTTCTGGACGAAGCCCCCACCGACCAAGTAACCGACGCCAACTTCTACAAAACAACTACCGATGCTATTCAAGCCACCAACGCGGTTTACAGCGAGCTGGCCACGCTGGGCCAGTATAATTCGGCCTTATGGGGCATCGGCGACATTGGCTCCGACCTTTCGAACACCGGGGGCGGTGGGGGCGGCGACGGTATCGAGCAGCAGCAGCTCGACAACTTCAACATTCCGGCTACCAACCCGCTGACTAGCCGCTTGTGGGGCAGCTGCTACGTGGCCGTCGGCCGCGCCAACGTGGTGCTGCAGAAAGTACCAGCCATGTCGATCGATCCGGCTATTCAGCAGCGCTGCATTGGCGAAGCTGAATTCCTGCGGGCCAAGTACTACTTCGATCTGGTACGGGCTTTCGGGGATGTGCCCTTGCTGACTACGCCGCCGCTCACGCTGGCGGAAGTGAATGTGCCGCGCACCCCGGCCGACCAGGTGTATGCCCAAATTGTAACCGACCTCACCGACGCCATCACCAAACTCCCTGCCTCCTACAGCGGCGACGAGATTGGGCGGGCCACCAAATGGGCCGCTACGGGTTTGCTGGCTAAGGTGTATCTCACGCAGGGCAACACGGCCGGGGCCGCCCAACGAGCCCGCGAAGTGCTAGCCCCGAGCAGCGGCAAAGCCTTGTGGGACAATTACGCCGACAACTTTAAGGTAGCCAACGAGAACGGCAAGGAGTCGCTGTTTGAAGTGCAGTTTGTGGCGGGCCGCAACCAGTACACCCAAGACGGTCCGGGCTGGAGCGGCAACGAGTTTATGGGCCCGCGGGGGCAGGGCATCGTACCGCAGGGCGGCTACGGCTTCAACATTCCGGAGCCCGACTTTGTGGCGGGCTACGAGGCCGGCGACCTGCGCCGCGACGTAACCATCTGGAAGCCCGGCGACTTGTATCCTGATGGCCGCAAGCAGCCTAATTCCTTACCTGGCTCACCCAACGGCTACGGCGTGAAAAAGTGGTTTGTGGGCAAAGTGAACACCAACATCTGGGATTCGGAGCTCAATATTGCGGTGTTGCGCCTGGCCGAGACGTACCTGATTTTGGCCGAGGCCGTTGGGCCAACGCCCGAAGGGCTGGAGGCCATCAACAAGGTGCGCCGCCGCGCCTTCGGGTTGCCAATCAACACACCGAGCGCCCGCGACATTGCGGCGGGTATCAGCGCTACGGCCTTCAAAGAAGTTGTTTGGCGCGAGCGGAAGTACGAGCTGGCGTTTGAGATGGACCGGTGGTTTGATATGAAGCGCACCGGTGAGCTGCTCACCTCGCCGCAGCTGCGCGCCAAGGGCGTGAAGCCTTTCAACGTGCTGCTGCCCATTCCGCAGTCGGAGCGTGACGTGAATCCGGCCCTTACGCAAAATCCTGGCTACTAACCGCCTGCCCACCAGCCTGGGGCTAGGCCTTGGGCTGGTGGGTTGAGGTGCTTCCCACTTTACCTTCTTTTGAATTCCCATGAAAAATATAGTACGCTTGGCAGTATGGGGGCTTGCATCGGCCCCGCTGCTTTTCTCCTCCTGCGAGAAAGAAGGCGACGACAACGAGCTGGAAGGGCCAGTACCGCAGTCGAGCTTCACGTTCCAAGTCAATCAAACTGAATTCCCGACGGTGGTGGCCTTCACTAGCACCAGCCAGGACGGTTTCCTCTACCAGTGGAGCTTCGGCGACAACGCCATTGCATCCGGCAACACGGTGCAGCACACTTACCCGCGGGCCGGTGCTTACCAGGTGGAGCTGGTGACGGCCGGCCGCGGCGGCACGGGCATTTCGGCCAAGCAAGCCGTAACCGTTCCGGACGCTTGCAGCAGTGCGGCCTTCAGCAAGCTCGTAGACTGCGTCGGCAGTGGCACCCGCGTGTGGGCCTTCGCCAATACGCCCGGCGCCATCGTGCGCGAATCGGCGACGGGCACGGTGCTTTCCACCTCTACCACCCTGCCCGCCTGCCAGCTCGACGACCAGTTTTCGTTTAGCAATGGCTTTACGCTCAACTACGAAAGCGGCGGTGAAACCTATCAGAACGGCGCCTGCAGCACTTCCCGCAACAACTCCGGGGCCTTCAGCTTTCGGCCCAACAGCAGCGGCAACCCGCAGCTTGTGCTAAAGGGCAAGGGGGCCTTCATCGGCCTGCCCGATTCGGTGGTCAACAAAACCTACGACATTCTGGAAGCCACCGATACCCGCCTGCGCCTGCGCGGCACCAACCCCGACGGCACCCGCACCACCGTAACGCTGGCCATCTACGACGCTACCGCCCCCATCAAGTTGTTGCTGACGGGCGGCTCGTCGAGAACCTGGAAACTAGACAACGCCACCGACGCCCCCATCACGGTGGGCACCGAAGCAAATCCGCTCGAGTATTTCGCGGGCGTGATGCCGGGGCAATTGCCCGCCTGCCAGTCCGACGACGAGTACACATTCTCGACGGCCAACGTCTTCACCTACAATGCCCTGGCCGAAACCTTCTCCGCCAACGGCTATTCTTGTCAGGCACCGCAGTCGGGCACTTCGCCCATGGTATTTGGGCCCGCCGCCGGCGCAGGGTTAGCGCAGTTTACGCTTTCACGGGCCGGGGCCTTCATTGCCGCCACCGATGCTTCTCCTACGGAGCGGGTTTACCGCATCTTATCCATCGACAACCAGAAGATGACGCTGCGCGCGGGTAGCGGGCAAAACGGCGGCACGGTGTTCACCGTCAAGATGGTGGTGAAATAAGTGACGAGACACAAGGGCTGAGTGGTAAGTAGCGGCTTGAGGGTTCGACAAACAACCTATCCTGAATCGGCTTTCTATTAAGCACTTGTGTTTTATTAGGTAAAGGGCAGCTGCATTTCGCCGCTGCCGAACAAGCAACATCAGCGGAAATGAAAATCTTGTCCATCAGCAAAGGGCAGACTTATCGACTCGGGGTTGGCCTGTTGCTGGCCCTGAGCTTAGGGTCCTGCACCGAAGAGAAAAAGAAGAACGTTCCCACCCCGAACCCCACGCCCACCACGCCGGTGGTCAACGAGGAAGCGCGCGACTACAACCAGTATACTACGCTGGCCTGGGGCGACGAATTCGACGCGGGCGCCCTCGACCAAACCAAATGGGTGTACGAGCAAGGCGGCAGCGGCTGGGGCAACAACGAGCTGCAGAATTACACCAACTCGCCCGACAACGCGTTTCTGACGGGCGGCAACCTCGTGATTCAGGCCCGCCGCCAGCAGTCGGGCAGCAATGCGTACACCTCGGCGCGGCTCATCACCAAGGGCAAGCAAAGCTTCCAATACGGACGCCTCGATGTGCGGGCCAAAGTACCCAAAGGCAAAGGCGTGTGGCCCGCTATCTGGATGCTAGGCGCTGATATCGACCAGAACAACTGGCCTCGTTGCGGCGAAATCGATATTATGGAGCTGCGCGGCAGCCGCCCCAAGGAGCTGCTCTCGACGATGCACTTCGGCAACAGCACCACCGACCACCGCTATAAGGGTACGACGCAGGTGCAAGCCAACGACCTTTCCGACGATTTCCACATCTTTTCAGTGGTGCGTAGCAAAGACCAGCTCCGCTTTTTCCTCGACGGCCAGCAGTACTACACTTTCACGGGCAGCGACGCCAGCCCGTTTCCGTTCAACAACCCGTTCTTCGTGATTCTGAACGTGGCCATCGGCGGCGACTTCGACGGCAACCCTGACGCCTCCACCGTGCTGCCTCAGCAGATGCAGGTGGACTACGTGCGTTACTACCAGTATAAATAGGCGGCCCTCTTCCGTGTCGGCTAGGGGCTATGCTGCTTTAGTAGCCTGATTTGCTGATTTAGACCGTCCGGAAACAGTAGCGCACGTCTGCACTTAGTGCCTTGTTGCACGACCGAAACCGCCCCGTTGCAATTGTCTGTTGTTCAACGAAGCGCAGGCTCGCGCTACTGCCTTTGCCCATCAGAACTTTTCCCTCCAACAATGAAGCTCTTTTCAAACCAGGCTATTCTTTCGGCTACTGCGGGTCTGTTGCTGCTGATTTGTGCTTCCGGAACAACTGGATTCAGCCCTCCGGAACGCAGCAAGTTGCCCAAGTACTCCTTCAAGGAACTGCTGTGGAGCGACGAGTTCAACTACACCGGCTTGCCCGATTCCGTGAAATGGACCTACGATGTGGGCGGCAGTGGCTGGGGCAACAAGGAAGCGCAGTTCTACACCAAAGCCCGCCGCGAAAACGCCCGCGTCGAGAATGGCCACCTGATTATTGAGGCCCGGCGCGAGGCGTTGAATCCACCAAATCCGTACACTTCCACGCGGCTGGTATCACGGGTTAAAGGTGGGGGCAGCCTCACCTACGGCCGCGTAGAAGTGCGGGCCCAACTTCCGGCGGCCCGTGGCACCTGGCCCGCCATCTGGATGCTGCCCGACGACTGGAAATACGGCGACAAAAGCTGGCCCGCCAACGGCGAAATCGACATTATGGAGTACGTGGGCTACCGGCCGGCCATCGTGCAGGCTTCCACACACTGCAAGAAATACTACTTCCGCACCAACAACCAGAAAACCGATTCTATTAGCGTGCCTACCGCCACCACCGCCTACCACGTGTACGCCATGGAGTGGACGCCCGAAACAATTACGGCTTTAGTGGACGGCAAATCCTATTTCACTAGCCGCAACGAGCACTCCGGCTGGGAGGCCTGGCCCTGGGACCATCCGTTTCACTTGCTCCTCAACGTGGCGGTGGGCGGCGAATGGGGTGGCAAGAAGGGCATAGCCGAAACTGCTTTTCCGCAGCAGATGCTCGTGGACTACGTGCGCTTTTACAAGCTCAAGCAGCAGTAGCTAGTCTGCTGCCAGGGCACTGCCCGCCAACATTTCCTATGAGTAGCCAAAGCAGTACAAGCAGCTAAAAACACGCGCTTGGCGAAGTTCGACTGCTGGTACTTCTGATCTTGCTAGGCACCTACTGCAACGGCCCTGCAAAGAGTCCGGCTTCCTTTTCATGCACTTTTTATACGTTGTATATGGGCCGTCAAAAGCAATTTTTTCGGTTGTCGGCGGCCGAGCACCAGGAGGTGCAGCACTACCTGCAACAAGAGCAGTTGGTACGCCGGCAAATCAATAGGGCGCAAGCGCTACTGGACTGGCACGCCGGTTACTCGGCCGCCGAAACCGCGCAGCGCCTTACCATGACCGAGGGCCGGGTGTATGCCCTGCGCCGGGCCTTTCAGCGCCAGGGGCTTACCTCCTATTTGAATACGCATCCGCAGGGCGGGGCGCCCACCAAGCTGACGCCCACCGTGGAAGCGGCCCTTCTGGCCCTACTTTCGCGCCGCACCGCCGACTCGACCCGCCATTGGACGCTCCGTCAGTTAGCCAGCTACCTCGTCGACAAAGGCCACGCGAAATCCATTTGCCCGGTTACGGTGAGCAAGGCCTTGCAAAGGCTCCAGACACTACTCGCCTCCTCTTCCGATGCCGGCAATGAAGCCATGCAGGCTTCTTGCTCAGCTGGCCATAACTAAAGTGCCACGGCTTGACCTCTCCTGCTTCTCTTTAAACCACATGATGCTTTTTTCAAAAACTGCTTTGCTCACGTTGCTGGCTGGTATTCTTGCCACTTCTGCGCAGGCGCAGAAAGGTGCTACAACCAGCCAGGCCTACCCGGTAGCGGGTAAGCAGGTGCAGGTGTACACCACGGCCAGCAATACGGCGCTGCACCTGACGGCCACCGATAAGCTTCCATTCAAAGAAGTGGGTCAGCCGCTGGAAACGCAGCCGACCGTCTTCGTGGACCCCACGCACACGTTTCAGACCATGCTCGGCATTGGGGGCGCCCTCACTGATGCCGCCGCCGAAACCTTCGCCAAGCTGCCCAAGGCCACGCAACAAGAATTTCTGCGAGCCTACTACAGCCCCACGGCCGGCATCGGCTACACTTTGGCCCGCACCAGCATCCACAGCACCGACTTTTCCAGCGGCAGCTACACCTACGTAGCCGACAACGATAAGACCCTGCAAAGCTTCAGCGTCCGCCACGACGAGCAGTACCGCATCCCCTTCCTTAAGCAGGCACAGGCCGCGGCCGGAGGCAAGCTAACCACGTACGTGAGCCCGTGGAGCCCACCGGCCTGGATGAAAGACAACCAAAGTATGCTGCAAGGCGGCAAGCTACTCCCCGAATACCGCCAAGCCTGGGCCGACTACTTTGTTAGGTTCATTCAGGCGTACGAAAAGGCCGGCATTCCCATCTGGGGCCTGAGCGTGCAGAACGAGCCCATGGCCAAGCAGAAGTGGGAGTCTTGCCTGTTCACGGCCGAGGAAGAGCGCGACTTCGTGAAGGGCTACCTCGGTCCGACCCTCAAGAAAGCGGGCTTCAGCAATAAAAAGCTCATCGGCTGGGACCATAACCGCGACTTGATCTACCAGCGCGCCAGCACCCTCTTCGACGACCCCGAAGCCAGCCAGTACTACTGGGGCCTGGGGTTCCACTGGTACGAAACCTGGACCGGTAGCGCCATGCAGTTCGATAACCTGCGCCGCGTGCACGAAACCTACCCCGACAAAAACCTGATCTTCACCGAGGGCTGCGTGGAGAACTTCAAGTTCGACAAGCTAAACGACTGGACCCTGGGCGAGCGGTACGGCCACTCGATGATCAACGACTTCAACGCCGGCACCGTGGCCTGGACCGACTGGAATGTGCTGCTCGACGAAACCGGTGGCCCCAACCACGTCGGCAACTTCTGCTACGCGCCCCTCATCGGCGATACGCGCAACGGCAAGCTTCTCTACACCAACAGCTACTACTACATCGGCCACTTCTCTAAGTTCATCCGCCCTGGCGCCAAGCGCATTGCCACCGCCGCCAGCCGCGACGTGCTGCAAACCACCGCCTTCCTCAACCCCGACGGCAAAGTAGCCGTGGTAGTCATGAACAGCACCGATCAGGAGCAACCGTTTCAGCTTTGGATTAAAGGCCAGGGTGCCGCCGCCACCAGCCGCGCCCATTCCATCATGACGATGGTCGTTAACTAGGTTTGTAGCATTACCAGCCACAGCCTGGCTTCACAAGGACTAGTGCCGCTTCTATATGTTTGAATTCCAAGCACCCCTGAGACCTTGCGGTTCGCAGCGAGGCCGTTTTTCTACTCCTGACGCTCCTTCTTGGTGCCGAGAATAAACAGAATCAGCAGCAGGAACGACGCGATGCCCAAACTGTACCACGTCACGATGGGTAGGCCGCGGTAGTAGGGCATCTGGCCCGCTGGATAGGTTCCTAGCAAGCTCAGGCCCGCAAACAAGATCATAGCCACCGACACCGCCGCCAGGATAGCGCGACTCACCAGTTGGTCGGCTTTGCGCAGCAGCAGCAGGTAGCCGCTCAGCTCGACGCGCACCCGTAGGTCGCCGCGCGAAATTTTGCGCACGATCTGCCGAATGTCGGCGGGTAGGGTTTGGATGAGGGCCAGTAGTTGCGTGCCGGTGTATTCGGCTTCGCTGAGGATGTTCTCGGCCGAGTATTGCTCGGCCACGATGCGCGCGCCGTAGGGCCGCACAAACTCGAACGTGTTGAAGCGCGGGTGCAGCACTTTTCCTATGCCCTCGAGAATCACGAGCGCCCGCAGAATCAGGAACACCGCGCCGGGTACTTGCAGCTTGTAGGTGTAAATGACGCCCTGCAGCGCCTCCGCCAAATCCGACATGCTCATGTCTTTGACGTCGAGGCTAGCAAAGTCTTCTATCAGCTCTCCCAGAGAAGCCTCGAAAGCCCGCATGTCCTGGATGTCGGAGGTAATGGCCAGGCGCCGGAAGCTCAACGCCATACCACGCGCGTCTTGGCGGGCCATACCAATGAACACGCCCGCAAAAGCGTACTTCTGCTGCTTGCTCATTTTGCCCACCATCCCGAAGTCGATGAGCACCAGCGTGCCGTCGGGGCGGACCAGCACGTTGCCGGGGTGCGGGTCGGCGTGGAACATGCCGAACTCGAATATCTGCGTCAGGTAGATATCCATGCCCGTTTCAGCCACTTTTTCCGGACTCAGGCCCCACGCCAGCAGTTGCGGCTTGTCGGTAATTTTGCAGCCGCTCACAAACTCAATTATTAGTATCCGGGACGTGCTGATTTCGCGGTAGGGCTTGGGAATGTAGAAGGTTTCGTAGTTGGCGTAGAGCGAGCGAAACTGCTCCATACTCCGGGCCTCGGAGGTGTAGTCCAGCTCTTTGGTCATGCTCCGCTCAAAGGCATCGACTACGTCTTGTGGATTGCTCAGGCCTTGCTTGCGCAGGAAATTACCCGTCAGCCGAACCAACTCGTGGAGCAAAGCCAGGTCGGAGCGCACTTTTTCCTGCACGCCGGGCCGCTGCACCTTCACCACCACCTCCTCGCCCGACAGCAGCCGCGCCCGGTGCACCTGCCCGATGCTGGCGGAACCTAGCGGCACGTCATCAAACTCGGCAAACACCTCATCGAGCGGCTGGCCCATCTCCCGCTCGATAATGGCCTTGGCTACCTGCACATCAAAAGGCGGCACGTTGCTTTGCAGCTTCTCGAACTCGTCGATCAGGGGCTGGGGCAGCAGGTCGGCGCGGTTGCTCATGGCTTGCGCCAACTTGATGAAGGTGGGACCAAGCTCCTCGATAATCATCCGGATGCGCTGCCAACGCGTGGTTTCAAACACGGCCTGCTCGCCCTCCTGCCACGAAATACGCCGGCTTTGGGGCACCAGCCGCCGCAGAGGCGTACTGGTAACAGCATCCTCGAAGCCGTAGCGGATGAGTACCTCCGCTACCTGCCGGATGCGAGTCAGGTTGGAAATCGTGTTTTTAAACATCAAGTATCAGATAAACCGGCCACTAACGACCTCAACTATTTCGACAAGCGGCGATTTGCCGCTCGTAGTACGCTGCGGAGGTTTGCAGTTCCATAATCTTAGCGCAAGCTAGCAGCAAGCTCCAAAAACGCACTGGCATTTTATAAGATTCCCCTAAACCTTCGAGCTGCTCCATTGCCAGTTCAAATTCGTTGTATTCCAGAAACTCCACGAATGCTGTCTTGGTACAAACATTCTCTGCTACGGCCGGCGCTGCAGTTGGCAGCATACTTCCGGCCTCACGCAACATAGCTCGCAGCGTATAGCTCATCTTATCAGTTGGAATATAGAAAACCCCGTTCGGGTAGCCCGAACGGGGTTTTTCAGCTTCAAAAGCAACAGTTTACGACAGCGTGCTACCAGTGCTCGACGTGTTGTCGTTAGGCGAAATGGCTTTTTTAGCGGCCGTTTTGTTGGCTTTTTCTTCTTTGCTGTCGCTGGCGTTGGTGTTCTTCACTTTACCCACCGTGCTGGTAGCAGGCGTAGTGACGGTTTTCTGGGCAGCCGCCGCTCTACCGGCCGAGCTACTTACGTTGGTGGTTCCTACCAGCGAGTTAACCGTAGGCTTACCCACCTTTGGCGCGGCAGCTTTTGGTGCTGCGGCAGCTGCCTTACTGCCACCTTTCACAGTGCGTTTCAGTTCTTCCACATCGGAGTTAGGAGCTACGCCTACGGTTTTCATCACGCGCGAAGCAATGCTCTGCACCTGCTTTTCCAGCTCCTTGCGCTTGGTTTCGCCGTTTTGCTTCAGCTCATCCATGATTTTAGCTCCCTCCTGCTCCGACAGCTTGCTTTCCTGTACCAGCGCATCAATGGTTTTTTGCACCCGATCGGTAGTAAGGGAAACGAAGCCAACGCCTGCGTTGATGAACTTCTTAAACAAATCTTCCATAAAGCTGAGTGATTAAAAGAGAGTGAGAGAAGTAGAAAATGGGCCTGCGGACTCGCTGGCCAAGAAAAGTAGTATGCAAGCCTACTATATGTTACAAACCTACAAAACGGCCGCTATATAGTTGATGCTGAAGACAAAATATTCATCGGCAATTGGCTTTCAAGGGCAAATTTGTTTTGCAGCAGTTTCACAATCCGGTCTGAGGCATCCTCTTTTTCTTGCTATATGACCAGCGGCCTTGCTAGCTATCCTATTTTACCGCTCGGCAGGCAACTGAGTTGCCCAAATGCTGCGGGTAAATTCACCTACCTGATTGAGTGCCTGCCGAGCCTCAGGCACAAAACGCCAGAATAAGTGCCACCAATGCACCAGGCCATTGAATACCTGCAACGTAATGGGCACCCCCGTCAAGCGAGCTTTCCGGCAGAAGCCCACCACATCATCGTGCAGTACTTCGGCATCGGAAATCTGAACCAGCAGCGGTGGCAAGCCGTGCAATTTGCCTTTCACGGGCGAAAGCAAGGGGTGCGTATGCGGAGTATCGGCAGCGTAGAAGCTACCCCAATTCTGCATTTCGAGGGCTTCTAACACCCGGGCTTCTTCGTAGCAGGCTTGCCGTTCTACCCCTTTGGGCATGGCCAAGTCGATCCAGGGGGAGAGGCCGATAGCGGCAGCGGGTAGCGGCACTTTGGCGTCGCGCAGATGCAGGAGCAGGGCCAGCGCAAGGCCGCCCCCGGCCGAATCGCCCGCTACCATAATATCGTGGGCTTGGTAGCCTTGGTTGAGTAGCCAGTCGTAGGCCAGTCGGGCATCTTCGAGTGCGGCGGGGAAGGGGTATTCGGGGGCCTTGCGGTAGTTGATGGCCAGGGTGTTGAGCTGGCAGCTTTCAGCCAGAGCACCCACTAGCGCCCGGTGAGTGTTCAGGGAGCCAATTACGTACCCACCACCATGTAAGTACAGCAGCACCCGTTTAGGATGCGCACCAACAGGACGAAGCCACTCGGCGGCCATGCCTTCCACGTCAGTATCTTCCAGAAATACATTCCAGGGCACAAAATGAAAGAGCGCGGCCACTTCTACGGCCAGCCTTATGGCAGGTAGTTGGGGCCGGCGGCGGGCCAAAGGGCCCGTCGCGGCAGTAAGAAACTGCTTGAGCAGCAAATGCTGAGAAGACGGCATTGGGAAAGCAAACGTGGGAACTTAGGCAGGGAGCAGGACGGCAACAACGGCGCAAGGCCGCAAATACAATGCGCTGCATGCTGAATACGCAGAGCAGCAATGGTAAGATACTGATTTCAGTGAGGTTTGCTTGAAAAATACCAATTGCAACCCGTCCGCTGGCACCTAGCTGCTCCGTAGCGTGATGGTTTTATTAGAGGCTAGAATAGCCCTGCCTAGACTTACTAAATACTTCGCTTTAGACCGCTAATTCAGAAAGGCCCAGCAAATGGCAACCGCCATAGTTGTTGCTTGCGTTTAAGAGCAATTACAGTAAAATACCAAGATTTAATATAAATTGAATGCGAGTTACACGGTTAGCATCAACTCGACTGCTTGCCAGATTAGGTTCGTCACGAGTAATTAGTTCGCTGTCATTCAATTACTGAAACCATACCTAAGAACTCTGTCACAGAGTTTACATCCTCCGCCCTCCCCACCTTCAGCTTGCATCCTTCTTATGGTGTTCAAGCTGTTAAACACCGTCCGCATGAATAACAAAACCGTTTTCTATGTTTTAATTATATTCTTTGTTGCCTTCTCAGCCTTAGTTGGATCCAGCTATTTCAAGTCATCTTCAGAAAAATCCTTATCGAAGTCTACAACTACAAACAATTTTGCAGAACCTATCATTGGGCTGTATAATCGAAAAAATAAAATCACTGAAATAGAGAAACTTGATTTTCAGCATTTCATAATTAATCTATTTGAGAACACTGACGACAAGGAAATTCAGCAAGCGCTTACCAACCTAGCGCATAATAAACCAAATCTGGTTACTATCAAAACGCTTAATTTCAATAAAGAAAATGTTCTGCAAAGATTTGTTGCTGGTAATTTCGACGCCAAGATCAAAATTATCTGTAGTTCGCTAGCGGGAACTGAACAACCTGTTTACTTGCGGTGGAATCCGGAGATGGAAGTACCGGTAACTATTTATCCTTGGCAATACCAATCCTCCGCTCTTTACGCCGAAGCGTTTCGTCGCTTTTCGAAACTAGCTAAACAGTTTTCACCCAAGGCTAAAATTGTTTGGGGAGCAGCCGGTTATCCGGGAGCAGAAGAATATTGGCCGGGTAATGATGCCGTTGATTTAATAAGCGTAACAATAGATAGCAGGTCCGAGCTTGAAGCGAAAGGGTATCCACGCAGCAAGGACATTGCGGTTTCACTCAAGCGAAAAATTCATAGAATGAGATTTATGGATAAGCCAATCTTGATACTCGGAGCGGCAGACACAAGCACGAATACTCTTGCTCGCAAATCGCTACCAACTGTTTTCAAAGAGTTTGAGCGTGAGCAAACAACTATCTACTCCACAACAATTTCTGAATCGCCTCTCGCAAAGCCATTTATTAATAGAACAACCAAGCCAATTATAGGCGTTTACGATCCCAAGAGACTGTTACTGACGGCTAAGCCTGTAAAATTAGAACATTTATTTATTGACTTAGGAAATATTGAAAATGGTTATCTATTAAAAGAATTCACTGCTATGACAGCGCGTAAGCATGATGTTATTTTAACCGTCGAGCCTTGGAGAGACAAGAATTACACTGAAGATGACAACGTGTTGTTGAATACAAGTCGCGGCAAGTATGACGATGTATTTAAAAAACTTTATTCTATTTTGGGCACTACCAACCAAACAGTATACCTTCGGTTCGCGCATGAAATGGAAATTCCGATTGAACGCTACGCCTGGCAAAGCCAGGACCCGATAGCCTATATCAAAGCTTTCCGCCATTTCATGCAGCTTATTCCAAATAACCTGCATAATATAAAGCGAATATGGGGACCAGCCGGAGACCGTGGGGCTGTTGAATGGTGGCCTGGTGGCGATGTAGTAGATTATGTGAGTATGGCTATTTACGGCTTACCCGATAAAAATATCACTGATCCAACCAAGCAAGAATCTTTCAGTACAATTTACGCACGCAAGCATCACCGACTATATTTCACACACAAGCCTATTTTCATAACTGAATTTGGTGTGAAAGGCCCCGAGGATTTGCAGATGAAGTGGCTGGATGATGCGGCAAACGTAATTAACAAGCACCAAGAAATAGTAGGAGCTTGCTATTTCAACCTGGCTGATAATCCTAAGGCCTGGGGTAAAATACCAGCCCCTGATTGGAGCATAAACAAGAGCACCTTTATCTCGTTCACCGAGAAACTATTGCCCTAAAGAATAATTAACGCAAGTGGCGGAGTAGCTTAAGCATTAATGCCAGAGTACAGATTTAATTGGGTTACTGCTTTCCGCCTATATTGTGGCCTTTGTAGCCTCGAATGGCAATAGGAATCCAGCCGAGAATAGGAATGAAAAAGGTGATGGTAAAGGGGTTGCGCCAAACCATACGCAGCCACGCGCCGGGCTTATCAAGCTGCATCTTAAAGTCGCGGTGGCCTTCGCTGACGTAGAGGCGCTCGAACTCGCGGAACAGGGCTGGCCAAGCAACCGGCAGGAAGAACGGAAAGTAGCGCCAGTTTTCTTTCATGCGCTGCCATAGCTCGCGCCAGCGGTAGGGCTGCTGGCCATGTTTAGCCACAGCCGCCTCCATTTCGGTTTGCATCAGTTGCCGGACCTTTTCGGAAAGCGCCGTGTAGTCTTCGCGGGTGAGGTCAGCAGGGTCTTTGTCGATCATTTCGTAGGGCCGGATGCGCGTACCGAGCACGAACGAGAGCTGGGCCGGATAGGCCATGTAAAACGACCAGGGCTGGAGCAGCACCAGCAGCACAATGGGCCCGAGCGGAACAAACGGAATACCAACCTTCTTGCTCAGGTTGTTGAGCCACTCCCAGCTGTAAGCGTAAGGATTGAGGTACTCGCCGTTGATGGTGTAAAACGGCATCACGTCGGTGCGGTGGGCAATACTGTGGCGCACCATGCTGCTGGCCAGCCGCTGCAGCTCGTACTTCTTGTTGAACCCTTTGCCGATGCCCGGCACGCCTTCCGGATACAGCATCAGGTTCATGTCCTGATAGTACATCATCGTCTCGAAGTTGAGTGTGGTGGCATCCACGCAGCCACACTTCTTCCAGAAATTCTTGACCTGAAAGGGGTTCATGAGCGTGGACTGCGAGAGCAACGGCGCCGACAAGGGTCGGGGCAGGCCGCGCTGCCCCGGCAAAATGCGCCACATATGGGCTAGCGCCACAATGGCATCCCAGGGGAAGGCCATGCCCGAGTGATTGGAGGCGAAGATGAGCGGGCGTGCGGGGTTGTTGCGCTCCGGAAAATTCTCGAACCCGATCAAGCGCGAACGAAACCACACCCGGTCAAGCAGCTGCAGAACGTTACGGTCGAGCGTCTCAACAAAATCTCGTCGAAAATAATCGGTGTAGATGTGCTGGTTGGCCTGGATAGCGGGGGGCGGCGACGGCAGCACGGGGGGCGTGGGCATTGGGGTGGATTGGGCAGAGAAAAGCGTGGGAAAAGTAGCGCCGCTAGGACCAGCTTCTAATGTAGGAATTTTAGCTGTATGGGAATGGCAACCTGTAGGGCAGCAAGCTTAGCGCGCAACGCTGCAAGTTCTATTAACAGAACAACAAGCATGTGTTCTCACTGCGTCGTCATTTCACTATAGCATCCTTAAATCTGGCGCTTCAAACGCACGAAAGCAGCCACCGACTGGCCGTTACGCTCTATTATCAGGAAAAGTGTTTTGCCGTCGCCGGAGTGAAAAATGCGACTGATTTGCGTGAGACTCATGCTCTTAACCGGAATCAGGTTGATGGATACCAACTCGTCGTCGGGTTGCAGGCCAGCGGCGGCCGCAGGTGAGTTTGGCTCTAGGCGCAACACGAAGTAGCGGCGGTATTCGGGCCCGGACGCCAGCAGTTCCAGGCCGCACATGTCGTGTTCAAATGGGTCCCGAAACAAAGCATTTGGGCGCAGCCAAAGCGAGTTGTGGGTGTAGTCGATTATCACTTCAAACCGCTTCAGCAGCTCAAATCCGATGTTGCCGTTGCGCGGTACCTCCACGCGCATGGCCCCGTTGTCGGCATCGGGGAAGGATGTAAGGGGAGAGTTAAGCTTGTACCGGCCTAGCTGCATGCTGCGCACCCGCCCCAGATACCCGTTGATGGCGCCGCTGAGGCCGCGGCCCAGTTGTGCCCGCAGGCGCTCAGTGGGCACTCGCATACGCTTATCGGAAGAAGTTTCCAACGAAAGGGCGTGCCCGGCCCCCGTGTCGAGCACGAGCTTGAGGGGCAAGGTCAATGAATCGGTGATGCTCACGGCCGTGTTGAGGTAGGACTTACGGCCTTCGATATCGAGGAGCATCTTGGTCCAGCGGCGGCCCTTTGGCGCCTCAAACGAATTCGGGGCGTGAAACCAAAGCTGCGCTGCCGTGGGCTCTACCTGCACCACAAAGCTGTTGAAAACATCGTAGCCGAGGATGCCGTGGATGGGTATGCCCACGTAGCCCGAGAGGTTGAGCACATCGGCGGAGAGCACCAAAAACGGCAGCGTAGGCGCTATTACGCCGGGCATTTTCACTTGTACGCTGTCGGAGAAGAAGGCCTCTAACGGCTTTTCCTGGCCGGCACCCATCACGTTGTAGTTGGCGCCCCGCCGCAGCTTCAGGGGCTCAATCAAGGTGGGGTCGGTGATAAGCGAAATGCCCACGCCCGAGTCGAGTAGAAAATTATAAGGTCCCTGGCCGTTGAGGTGAGCCTGCACAATGATGAGGTTGCGCTGAAACTCGAACGGTATCCGAACTTTGCGCTGCCCAGGCCTCACGAAGCGAAATGCCAGCTGCTCTTTAGTTGATTGGGGCTGAAATTGCGCTTCCGCAACCAGTGGCAGCAGCCCTAAAATCAGCACCGACAGCCTGTACCACTGCCGCCCCAGCCGCCAGCGGCCGGGCAACAAAGCAAGCGCAGGGAACCAGTGGGCAGGCATATGGGAGCAGGGCGGGATGGGAAATATAGCCAAAAGCCATCTGTTTCGCCATTCTTGCAAGAGCAATACCGGCCCCACGACCAAACCTCGGCTTCTACCTTCTCTGTTCTACGCCATACCTGCCTCAGGCGTCAGGGGTTGGCAGCTCCCATTCGCCCTGAGGATTGTAATGCAGCTGGCCCGCCTCAATGCGTAGGGGCGACTGCAAGTTGTTGTGGTAGAGTTGGCCGGTCCCTAGGCCCTGCGGAAAGTTCGGGAGGGCATACTCGCCGGCTAATTGGCTGATGGCGTTCAATCCTATGTTTGATTCCAGGGCCGATGTCAGCCACCAGCTAATGCCCCACTCCTCGGCCAGCTGCCACCATGCCGCCGCCGCCGCCATGCCGCCCACCAGCGTGGGCTTAAGAATGATGTACGCGGGCTGCACCTCCTCTAGCAGCGCTTCTTGCAGGGCGGGGTTTGTAACGCCGATTAGTTCTTCGTCCAGGGCCACGGGCACCGGCGAATGACGGCACACTTCGGCCATGGCGGCCCATTGCCCGGCTGCTAAGGGCTGCTCGATGGAGTGCAGTTGAAACCGCGCCAGCTGCTCTAGCTTTGCCAGGGCCTCGGTGGGCGCAAAGGCCCCGTTGGCATCCACGCGCAACGTAAGCTCGGTGGGGCCGGCTTCCGCCCTGATTTCGGCCAGCAATTGTAACTCAGTGGCAAAATCGAGGCTCCCAATTTTAAGTTTCAGGCAGGAATATCCTTCGGTGAGCTTCTTCCGGATTTGCTCGCGCATAAACGCCGCATCGCCCATCCAAACCAACCCGTTGATGGGCACTCCGGCCTCGCCGCGGCTGAACGGGTTATCGAAGAGCTGGCGACGGCCGCCGTGGTGCAGGTCGAGCAGGGCAGTTTCGAGGCCGAAGCGTAAGGCGGGCCATTCGGGCTCAATCAGCGCCAGCACTTCTTCCGGTGCGGCCTCGGCACTGAACTTGGCGTTGTTGAACTCAGTGCACAGGCGAGCCAACCGGGCTTCAAAATCCGCCCGGTAATCGGGGCTGAGGCCGGCTAGCGGGGCCGCTTCGCCCAAACCCGTGGCTCCCGGCTGCTGCGCATCGGTGAGGTGCAGATACCAGGCCACGTGCTCGGTGAGGGCGCCACGGGAGGTACGGGCCGGAAAGTTGAAGCGCAAAACGCGCTGTGAATAGCGAAGCTGAAGCATGGCCCTTTTGGGAAAGGTGAAATTGTTAAAAGTGAAGTTGTGCGCAAAATACCTTTCCTCATCTCACCACTTCACCTTTTCCAATTTCGCCCTTCCCAAATGGCCATAAAAAAAGCCGCTTCCGGAACGGATCCGGAAGCGGCTTTTCAAAGGCCATAGTTGGAAGTAGGCCTTCGATGGGTACAACTTACGCTTTGGCCGATGAGGTTTTGCGGGTTGCTTGGCCGCCTTTACGGCCGGCAGCGCGGGCCTCTTCGGCCGTGAAGCGGTGGCCACGGCCACTTTCGTGCGAAGCCCGTCCGCCTTCGCTGGCAATGCGACGCTGCTGCTCTGGATCCATGGCAGCAAAGCCCCGTGGACGCTTCGGCTTGGAATCGGTGGCAGCTGCTTTTGATTTAGCAGCCGGACGTGATGCTGGCGTGGGTTGAGAGTTGTTTTGCATAGTCGTATGGGTTGTGGAAAAGGAATGTCTGAAGTTGAATGTTGAAGTGGTCGGTATCTGTAAGCAAGAAACGCAGCTACCGAACTCAGGGCTAACTAAAACCGGGAAGAAATGGACCGAAGGCTATAAAATACCGCTTTCTACGGAGGAGCTTCCGCGATATACACGGCTGTGCTTGCGGCAAATACGGAGGAGCTTGCGGCCTCAACCACGGCTTGCTCCAAGCTCAGGCAAAACCTGAACTGCAGAAATGCAGTTACTTGCCAAGCCTCTTCTTTCTCTTTTGCTGCTATGTCAACGTCCCCTCTCTCCTTTGCCCCACCGGTGACTGCCGGACCTTCTTTAGCTCAACGCTTCCGGGAGGTGCGCCAACGTACGGAGCTGCTGTGTGCTCCACTCCTACCCGAAGACACGGTGGTGCAGCCCATGCTCGACGTGAGTCCGCCGAAGTGGCATCTGGCCCACGTTACGTGGTTTTGGGAGACATTCCTGCTGAAAGAACACCTACCCGGCTACTCCGTATTTCACCCCGACTACGCGTTCCTGTTCAACTCGTATTACAACTCGCTTGGCTCGCGCGTAAACCGGGCCGACCGGGGCACCATCTCGCGCCCTGCTTTAACTGATGTGTACGCCTACCGCGCCCACATCGACCAGCACATGCCGCAGCTACTGGCCCTGGCCGACACATTGCCTTCAGCTTTCCACGAAGTATTCGAGCTCGGCTTGCAGCACGAACAGCAGCACCAAGAGCTGCTAGCCACCGACATCAAGTACATCCTCAGCACCAGCCCCCTGGCCCCGGCCTATTTTACTAATTCTGAATTAGGAATTCGGAATTCTGAATCGAGGAAGACGAAGAAGCTGGAATTGGGCAACTCAGAATCTGAAATTCAGAATTCAGAATTGAGAAAGACCGTGGAGCCGGAGTTGAACGATTCGGAACCGCTAATTCAGAATTACCCCCCGTCGAAGGCGACTTGGCTGCCGGTGCCGGGCGGTATTTCGCGCATTGGGTACGAGGGCAGCGGGTTTTGCTTCGACAATGAGTTGAACCCACATGAGGTGCTGACTGCTGATTTTGAAATTCAAAACCGCTTGGTAACCAACGGAGAATACCTAGCGTTTGTGGCGGCGGGCGGCTACCACGATTTCCGGCATTGGCTCGGCGAAGGCTGGGACTTGGTGCAGAGTCAGGGCTGGGAGGCCCCGCTGTACTGGGTGTTGAAAGACAAGCAGTGGCACCGCTTCACGCACCGCGGCTTGCAGCCGGTAAACCCAACCGCTCCGGTTACGCACATCAGCTTCTACGAGGCCCAGGCCTACGCCACCTGGGTTGGTGCGCGCCTGCTCACCGAGCAGGAGTGGGAAGTAGCCGCCTGCCACTTTCAGGCCACGCCCGAGGGGGGCACTTTCCTGGAAAGCAACCTCCTCGACCCCCAGCCTCTGCCACCCAATGCCGACCCGACCCGCTGTCACCAGTTGCTCGGCGACGCCTGGGAATGGACCTACTCGCCGTACCACCCCTACCCCGGCTACAACCGGGCCCCAGGGGCGCTAGGCGAGTACAATGGCAAGTTCATGATCAACCAACTGGTGCTGCGCGGCGGCTCCTGCGCCACGCCCGTCAGCCATATTCGCCTCTCCTACCGCAACTTCTTCCACGCCGACAAGCGCTGGCAGTTCACGGGTATCCGCCTGGCCAGGTGAGTTGCTGGTTTTTAGTTGGTTGTTTTTGTAACCTAAGCTTGGCTTGCGGTTTCAGTTTTTCGGTTGTTTTCGTGTTGTCTATGTCTTCTTCTTCTGCCTCGGAACGTTCTGCTTCTGCTCTTGATGTTGCCGCCTTACCCTGGTCTTCTGAACAACTAGAAACTAGCAACCCGGAGCTAGAAACCTTGAAGCGCCACGTAGCCGAGGGGTTGCGCCGCCCGCAGAAGACCTTGTCGTCGATGTACTTCTACGATGATGAGGGAAGCCGGCTGTTTCAGTTGATCATGGCGCTGCCCGAGTACTACCCAACGCGCACCGAGTTCAAGCTTTTCACGCAGCACCAGTCGGCATTGGCTACCGCCTTGCGCCCAGCCGTTGCGCAAGAGCCGTTTTTTCTGCTGGAACTAGGGGCCGGCGACGGTTTGAAAACCAAGATTCTGCTGCGTCATTTGCTGGACACAGAAGCCGATTTCACCTACGTGCCCGTCGATATTTCCGGCGCCGCCCTCGATGGTTTGGCGGCTAGCCTACGGGACGAGCTACCCGCGCTGCGGGTTGAACCCATTGTAGCCGACTATTCGGAAGCCCTGCGCCTGATGGCGGCCCGGCCGGGCCGCAAAGTGGTGCTGTTTCTGGGCTCCAACATCGGCAACTTTCTGCCCGCCGACCGCCTCACGTTCCTGCGTAACCTGGCCGCTCCCCTTAGCCTCAACGACCGGCTCCTCATTGGCTTCGACCTGCAAAAAGACCCGCGCATCATCCGGGCCGCCTACGACGATGCGCAGGGCGTAACCGCGGCCTTCAACCTCAACCTGCTCAAGCGCCTCAACCGGGACCTTGGTGCCGACTTCGACCTCGCCCACTGGCAGCATTACACCGACTACGACCCCTTAGCCGGCACGGTACGCTCTTTTCTGGTGAGCTCCCGCGCGCAAGCCGTGCACGTTACGGCCCTCAACCAAACCTTTCCGTTTGCTGCCTGGGAAACCATTCACACCGAAAACTCCTATAAGTTCACCGGCCCGCAAATCAAAGCATTAGCGGCCGAAGCCGAATTAAGCGTCACGGAGTTCTTTACCGACGAACAAGATTACTTTGCCGATGTGGTGCTCCGGCCTTTGCAGTAAGGCAACAACTCTTCGGATGCATTAGCGCTACGCTTCGGCCGCAGAAGGCTTAGCTGAGCTCCAGTAAGCAGGTGGAGTGGAAGCCTAACCTTGCGCACTGATGGCCTCAAAGAACCGTCGCAGTAAGTTGCTCTCAACTATTTTCGAGAGGCAAACACTACAGTTGACTTGAGGCTTGCACGGGCCAGTCTAGTTTACCTACCTTATTGGCGACTGTTCTTACCGGCTTATTCTCATGTCCCCTATCAGCCTCGCCTCTGGTTACGGCAATTTTTTACCTCCCTCCGAAGTCACTGCCCGCGTAATAGACCTGCTGCGTGTGGGCCGCTTGCCCGGTAGTCCGGTAGAAGGGCTGCTCGCGTTGCGCGAGGCACTGGCCGCCGGTTATCATCGGCAAGAAGGCCCGCCGGTAACGCCCCTCAACATTGTCGTTACCCCCGGCACCAAAGCCGCTCTGTTTGCTTTGCTGCGGGCAGTGCTGCGCCCCGGCGACGAAGTATTGCTACCCACCCCCAATTGGTTTGGGTTTTGGGAATTGGTTGAACGGGCAGGAGGCGTAATGCGCGAATTGCCCTTGTCTGTAGCCGACAACTACGTGTTGTCGCCGGAGGTGTTGCGGGCGGCCATTACGCCGAACACACGGGTGATAATTTTCACCAACCCAAACAATCCAGCGGGTCGTATCTACCAGCGCGCCGAAATAGAGGCGCTGTTAACTGTCACGCGCCAGCATCCCCAGCTTTTTGTGTTGGCCGATGAAATTTATGATGGTATTTGCTTTGAATCGGAGCCGGCACACTCGCTGCTCTCCTTTCCCGATCCGCACGGGCAGCACCTGGTAGTAAACGGGTTTTCCAAATCACTGGCGCTAATGGGTTGGAACGTTGGGTACCTGGTGGCGCCGCACACAGTGGTCCGGGCCTGTGCTTTGCAGCAATTTGCTACCGGCGGTGCCGTGGCCGTAGCCAGCCAGTTTGCAGCCCTGTCCGCTACCGAAGCCAAGCCTACCATCACGGCCGCCCTCCGCCAGCAGCTACTCCCCAACCGCCAGCGCCTGCTCGATTTTCTGGCTACTTTACCGGGCTCTTTGCCGCATCGCCCGGGCGGCACCTACTATACCTTCCCCGACCTGCGCGCCTTTCTCGCGTCTGGGGTTGCGCCCGCCGAGGCTTCAGCCCAACTAGTAGCGAAACTCAAAGCTTCCGGCGTAGTGGTAGTGGATGGCGCAACCTGCGGAGCCCCCGGTTTTGCGCGGCTGTCGTACGCGGTGCCGGCGGCGGAACTGGCGGAGGCAATTTGGAGGCTTTCGGTTGTTTTACAATTTGATGTTACGCACCGCAGCGGCTGATTGCTTGAAAATCGCCTTTTCTAAAGAAGCAAGAGCCCCTTGCTAGTGTTCCTGCTAATTCGGTGTGTAACATCAGTTACAATAATTCCAGGCACGAAAGCTAGGCGGCAAGTTCAGGGCTGAAGTCGGTTGCTGGCGGCAACTGAGCTACCTTTGCAAACTTCTTTTGTTTTGCCCTCATGCCGCTCGCTGCCCTTCGCCCCCACCTCAAACCCATTTTTCTGCTGGCTTATCCCGTCGTGTTTAGCCAGCTAGGCCACGTGCTGGTCAACGTCTGCGACTCGGTGGTAGTAGGGCAAACGGGCAAGGTGCCACTGGCCGCCATCGGGGTCGGAGTAAGCGTGAGCACCGTGGTCATGATTTTAGGCCTGGGGCTGTCGATGGGCATCACGCCGCTGGTAGCCGCCGCCAACGGACAGCGCGACGTGCCACAACTCGGCCGGTTGCTGGTGGCTGGCGTGTGGCTGAGTACGCTGGCCGGTGTTCTACTCGCCGTTGCCGGCATCGGGGTGGCGCCGCTTCTAGGGTACCTTGGCCAAACCGCCGAGGTAGTGGCGCTGGCCGCTCCCTGGGTACGAATCATGTTCCTGTCTTTCCTGCCGCTCATGATATTCCAGGGCTTCAAGCAATTTGCTGAGGGTTTGGGACTCACGCGGCAGGCCATGTACTTGTCGGTCCTGGCCAATATCGTCAATGCCGGCTTGTGCTATGTGTTGGTGTTTGGCAAACTAGGTTTTCCCGCCCTCGGCATGATTGGGTCGGCCTGGGCCACGCTGCTTGCCCGCATCTTGATGGCCCTGCTGATGGGCGCGTACATGTTGCGGGCCGCACGCTTGCGCCCTTACCGGGCAGGGGCATCCTCCTGGCGCCGGCCCGATGGTGCCACGCTACGCCGCTTGGTAGCCATTGGCTCACCCATTGGCTTGCAGATGATGTTTGAAATGGGGGCTTTCAGCTTTTCCAATATTATGATTGGCTGGCTGGGGGTTACGCCGCAGGCGGCTCATCAAATTGCCATCAATGTGGCGTCGGTTACGTATATGGCCGCCAGTGGTATTGCGGCGGCGGCTACTATTCGGGTGGGTAATTTGCGCGGTGTGGGCGATGCGTACGGCGCCCGACAAGCGGGGATGGCCGCCTATCTGCTGACTTTTTTGTTTATGGCTTCTATGGGGTTGCTGCTGGTAGCAGGCCGCCATTACGTGCCGCATTTCTACAACCACGACCCCGCCGTGGTAGCGCAGGCAGCCAACCTGTTGCTCATTGCCGCCGCCTTCCAGGTCTCCGATGGCTTGCAGGTGGTAGGCCTGGGCGCCTTGCGGGGGTTAGAAGACGTTAAAATACCTTCCTTGGTAGCCTTGCTCGCCTACTGGGTTATTGCCTTGCCAACCGGCTACGGGCTGGGCTTTGGATTGAATATGGGGAATATTGGCGTGTGGCTAGGGCTGCTAACGGGCCTGACGCTGGTAGCCGGGGTGCTGCTTTGGCGTTTCCGGCAGCATAGTGCCGTGCCTCTGCGGCCTTCCGCCGTGCTGGCCGGCCGCTAGACTGCTTGTTAGGGTCGTATGTTGAGCCGGGGGAACGAGACGTTATAAATTTGATGTACCAGGAAAAGCAGTTGGTCTTCATGGCCGGCTCTTCATCGTTTATCTTTGAAAATGACTTTTTTCTCGTTTCTCCTACTTCTGCTTTCTCAGACCCAGCCGGCCCCTGCTCAAACGCCTACGCAAGCCGCCCCTACCAAAGAAAGCATTCCTTGGTCAACACAGCGGCCCCTCACCTGGTCGGATTTCAAGAGTAAGCCCACGCCCGCCGACCGGCTGGCCGCTCTTACCTCCGGCAATATCGATGTGCAGGTAGGCTGCACCGACTTCGTGTTTAGCTCTAGCGTGAAAGCCGTGTTCCTGCCCAAGGAATCGTGGGTGCGCGATGCCAGTAAAGCTTCTCCTGAGCTACTACGCCACGAGCAGCTCCACTTCGACATCACCGAGTTGCACGCCCGCATGTTGCGCCAGAAACTGACCTTGGTAAAGCTGAATTGCCAGCACCTTAATCCGGCCTTCAGCAACCTGACGAAGGCTGCTTTTTCTGCCTGGCAGCGCGAAGAAGCCCGCTACGACCAGGAAACCAACCATGGCCTCAATGCTGAAAAACAGAAGTTCTGGGAAGCCCAGGTGCAGGTGCGCCTCGCCCAACTCGTGGCTTTTGCGCAGTAAGCCGGCATTTTAAATTCACTTTGGGCCGATTATGTCTTCTACTATTTCTTGGGCTGATTTCCAACGAGTTGACTTGCGGGTCGGCACCATTCTCGAAGCGCACGAATTTCCGGCAGCGCGGCGCCCAGCTTATCAGCTGCTCATCGACTTAGGTCCCGAAACAGGCCTGAAACGGTCGAGTGCTCAGATTACCCACCATTATCAGTGTTCCGACCTAATAGGGCGCCAGGTGCTGTGTGTCGTCAATTTCCCACCCAAGCAAATCGGCAAGTTTATGTCGGAAGTGCTGGTGACTGGCGCCCCCGACGCACAAGGTGATATTATACTAGCCACCCTTGCCGCCCCAGTTCCCAATGGCAGCCGGCTGCTATGAGGTGAGTTGGCAATTTTTAACGTTTAGCTTGTCTTTCCTGCGCCGCTTGAAGGTCAAAACTCACTTTTTCTGGCCTAGTTTCGTTTGGCGCATGGCCAAGGTATCGAGGACGACGCCGTAGATGTCGTCGAGGTCTTTGCCGTGACTGGCGTAGTAGCGGTAGCTTCGCTGAAACAAGGAATCGGTTACTTCGCGGCGCCAGAAGATGTTTTTCTGCTGCTGCAAATAAAGAGCCCGGGCCGAATCAGGGGAAAGGTGGGAATATTCCACCCGCGCTTCGAGCATATGCAAATCGGCTAATACGTTTACGAGCTGCTCACGGGACATAATAGGTTCCGGCGGCGGCGCATCGTCAAGGTGTTTACAGCCGAACAGCATGCCAGCTAACAATAAACTAAACCTGAACCAATAAGCACGTAATAGCAAGTTTTTCACGGCGCAAAAATACAATTTCCTGATGGCTTCCCGGTTGATGCGTACAGATTCCTGTGGCATCTCGTGGTTTTCCTTTCTTTACGAGTGCCAACACTAACTCGATTCACGTAGTTTAGCTGCCATGAACGTTCCCACTCCTACGCCATTTCAGTTGCTCGTGCGTAAGCTTCGGCAGGTGGAAATCCGGATGCTCAAAGCAGTGGATGCGCAGTTGCAAGGCAATTTTCATTCCGTCTTTAAGGGCACCGGTCTCGAATTCGATGACGTCCGGCTCTACCAATACGGCGACGAGGTACGGGCTATCGACTGGGCCGTATCCAGTAAAGGTCACGGCACTTTTATCAAAACCTACAAGGAAGAACGGGAACAACAGGTGCTGCTGCTTTTCGACGTGAGCGGCTCGCAACAGGTAGGGGCCGCCAACCGCCGCAAGCTGGATGTGGGCCGCGAAATCTGCGGGATTCTGGCCCTCGCCGCCGCCCGGCAAGACGCACAACTTGGGATTCTGGCCTTTTCCGACCAAAAAGAGCTGTACATGCCGCCCGGCAAGGGCGTGCGGCACGCCTACGCTCTTATCAAGCAGCTATTCAACCTGGAGCCCAAATCCAGGCAGACCGCAGTGGGAGCCGGCATCAAGCAGGCCCTGGGGCTACTGAAACGACGCAGCATCATACTCCTGATTTCCGACTTCATCGATACTGCCTACGAACGGGAGCTAACTATGCTGGCCCGTAAGCACGACTTGGTGGTAGTACAATTGCTCGACAAGCGCGAACAGGAGTTTCCGCCCTTGGGCATTGTGCCGCTTTACGATCAAGAGTCTGGCCGCACAGTTTGGACCAACACGTCGTCGGCGGGCTTTCGGGCCCGCTACCGCGCCACCTACGAACAGAACCGTTCTCAGATCGGGCAAATCTGTCGTCGTCACCGCACCGAGTATCTTTCCATCGCCACCGATGCCGACTACGTACCGCAGCTTATTCGGCTGTTTCGGCGGCGCAACTTGCGGGCTGGTCGTGGGTAAGGGAGTACAGATTATGTGGGGTACGTTGCTTCGCCAGGCGGTTGCCGGCTTGTTGTTGGTGCGAAATAAGGTTTCTGCTTTTCAGCTAAGTCGCCCTTTGTGCTATGCTGCGGGGTTGCTGCTGCTTTTTCTGGCTGTTGCAGCCAGCGCGCAGGTCCCTGCTGATCCGCCGCGCGGTCGGTTTCTGCAGCCCTCCGTCCGGGTTGGCGAACTTGTCGACTATGAGCTTAGCTACAGCCACGCGCCGGGGCTGAACGTTATTTTCCCTGATTCCACCGCCACCTACGCCCCCTTCGAGTTCGTAGGCAAAACCTACCGCCCCACCCGCACCCGCCAGGGCCGCAGCCTCGACGAAACGGTATACCACCTGCGCACCTTCGCCCTCGATTCGGTGCAGCGGCTGGCGTTGCCCGTTACGATCCTGCGCGGCCACGATACGCTAACGGTACCAACTACCGTAGCCGCCGTGCAACTGCAACGGGTAGTGCCACCCGTTGCAGCGGGAGCGGCACCCGTACTACGCCAAAATACCACGCTGCTGCCCGTCGAGCCGGCTTTCAACTATCCCTATTGGCTGGCTGGCCTGGGCATGTTCGTGCTGGTGCTCGGTGGCGTCACGCTTGGCTTCGGACGGCGGTGGCGGCAGCGATATCAATTGTATAAGCTGCGCAAAAACCACATTTATTTCCTTGCTCAATACGCCCGCCACGTCGAGCGTTTCAAGCTTAGCCGCTCGCTCACCAACATGGAACGGGCCATCACCCTCTGGAAAAACTACCTTACCACCCTCGAAGACAACGTCATCAACAGCCTCACCACCCGCGAAATTGTGGCCCACTACGATAATGATACCGACGTAAGTCTCGCCTTACGCCTCGCCGACCGCGTTATCTATGGCAATCAGTTCACGGAAGACGAAACCGAAACCGACTTGGCTTTCGACCTCCTCCGCGACTTCGCCCAACGACGGTTCGAACTCGAACGAACCCGGGCGAACCAATGAGGAATAAGATCGATAAGCAATTGATAAACAGGGCATAATTCACAATTCATACAATGCAGCTTTGGCAACAGTTTCTTGGCCCGATGGTGGATAGCCTGCGCTATTCCACGCTGGCCAGCTATGCCTGGGAAATGCCGCGGCTGCTGTTTCTAATTGCGGGTATTCCCCTGCTATTTGCGGCGCGTTGGCTGCTAGCGTATCGCCGGCGCAGTAAACTGGGTGTAGCGTTCGTGCAGGGCCAAGTCCGCCGCGACTGGAGTGCTGTACTGCGCTTTATTCCCGACATCGTGCTAGCGTTGAGTTTGGCGTTTGGCATTGTAGCACTGGCCCGGCCACAGCGCACCGACGAGCGGGTGGTGCAGTCGGGCGAGGGTATTGATATTGTGCTGGTGCTAGACGTGTCAGGGTCGATGGAGCTAGGCGACTTGCGCCCCAACCGCCTGGAGGCCGCTAAGCGCATGGCGCACGAGTTTGTAGATGGCCGCACCGGCGACCGGCTTGGGCTGGTGGTTTTCGCTGGTGATGCCTATTCCCTGGCTCCCTTAACCACCGATTACGAGCTGCTGCGCGAAAGCATCGACGGCTTGAAACTGGGCATGATTGCCAACGACGGCACGGCCATTGGCACGGCGCTAGGCGTGGCCACCAACCGCCTACGCGACTCCCACAGCCGCAGCCGGGTGTGCATTCTCCTCTCCGACGGCGAAAACACCGCCGGCAGCCTCGACCCACTCACGGCCGCCCAACTAGCCCATGCCTACGGGTTGAAAATTTACACCATCGGGCTGGGGCAAGACGGCGTGGTACCCTTTGGCACCGATGGCCTCGGCCGGACCAACTACGTGAACACCCGCCTCGACGAAACCACCATGCGCCAAATTGCCGGAGCAGCTGAAGGTCAGTTCTTCCGCGCCACCGACAACGCCGCGCTCCGCCAGGTTTTCCAGCGCATCAACCGCTACGAGAAATCAGAAATCAAGCAGACTCGCTTCCGCAACACCCGGGACTATTACCGCATTTACTTGTTTTGGTGCGTAGGCCTGTGGCTGCTCTGGTTAGGCCTGAAAAACACGTTCCTGACCAACGCCCTGGAAGACTGAATCACGGATTTTTCGGATTGAACGGATTGATCGGATTTTGTAGACCAGCATGTTCCTGCTTTGCCTTTCGCTTCGTCCCCTTCCCCATACCATAGCTATGTGTAACAGCAGCTGATACAACGTATGCTTCCTGTTTTTCGAGGATCTACAAAATCCGCCCCATCCGTCTAATCCGAAAAATCCGTGATTTCTGAAAATATCCGCTTCTTTGAAAGCCAACTGGAAGGCACCAACTGCCGCTTGGTCACTGTCACGAAAACGCACTCCGTAGAGCGCTTACAAGAAGCTTACGACGCTGGTGCTCGGCTTTTTGGGGAAAACAAAGTGCAGGAAATGGCCGCCAAACAGCCTAAGTTGCCCGCTGATATTGAGTGGCACCTGATTGGGCATCTGCAAACCAACAAGGTCAAATACATTGCGCCTTTCGTGCACACCATTCAGAGCGTGGACAGTTTGAAGCTGCTGCTGGAAATGGAAAAGCAAGCGGCCAAGCACAACCGCATCATCAATGGGCTGCTGCAGTTTCATATTGCTGCCGAGGAAACCAAAACCGGCCTCACGCTCGCGGAAGCAGAAGAAATCTTCCAGTCTGATGTTTATCAGGCTTTGCAGCACGTGCACCTAACCGGCGTGATGGCCATTGCTACCAATACACCAGATGAGACGCAGCTGCGCCGGGAGTTTGGGGAGCTACGCGGCTACTTCGAGCTTCTTAAAGCTAAGTACTTCACTGGTAACGAGACCTTTCGCGAGATTTCCATGGGCATGAGCTCCGACTACCGGCTGGCTATTGCCGAAGGCAGCACGCTCATCCGGGTGGGCAGCGCTATTTTTGGGGCAAGGTAACTTCGTTTCGGTTGTTGGGTTTTCGACGGTTGTTTTTATCAAACGGGTCGCACACTCCTCCAACTTTTATAGACGCAAAACAAAACCAACAACAGAAAACCAACACATGACCGCACGAATCATTCTGCAACTTGCCGCTTTGCTCGGCGCATTAGGCGTAGGTATTGGCGCTTTCGGGGCACACGGCCTGCGCCCGATGCTAGAAGCCTCCGGCCGCTTCGACACCTTTGAAACCGCCGTGCGCTACCAATTTTACCATGCCTTGGGGTTGCTGGCAGTTGGCATTTTGCTGCACGTCCGGCCCGAGTTGCGGTTGCTGAGTACTACCGCTTGGCTGTGGCTGGGTGGGGTGGTGGTGTTCAGCGGCTCACTCTACCTGCTCTGCTTCACGGGCATCACCAAGCTAGGCGCGGTAGCGCCTATCGGCGGCCTGCTGCTCATCGCCGGCTGGATTACGCTGTTACTTGCAGCCCGGCAGGTATAAGTGGGTTGTCATACTCCTTGCCAGAAAAAAGAGCGGCCCGCTGTATGCGGGCCGCTCTTTTTTCTGGCAAGGAAGAGCAAAGAGGCTTACGACTTCTTTTTTGCCTTCATTTTGCCGTCGTCAACCTTCAGCTTGGTCTTTTCGCCAGCGGCGGCAGACTCAGTCTTTTCCATTGACATGGTAGGCGCAGCGTTTTCTTTTACTTCGCCAACCACTGATACCATAGCGTTGCCAGCGGCCGAGTTCGACTCCACTGTCAGCACTTTGTTTTGCATGCCCACTTTGCCGGCCGTGTTGAAGTTGGCGGTGATAGTGCCGGTTTTGCCGGGCATTACGGGGTCCTTAGTCCACTCAGGCGTGGTGCAGCCGCAGCTTACCTGAATGTTGGAAATTACAAGCGGCTGAGTGCCGGTGTTCTTGAACTTGAAGACGTGCGTTACCACTTCACCTTGCTTGGCGGTACCGAAATCGTACTTCATTTCTTCGAACTGAATCTGTGGGCCAGCGGGCTTCACCTGGGCATTGGCAGGCTTAACGGCGGCCGTCTGGGCCTGGGCAGCGAAGCCAGCGCAAGCCAGCGACAGGGCAAGTACGAATGCTTTTTTCATGAGGTGGTACTGCGTTATGAGTTGAGATAAACAAAAATACGGGTTTCAACGGGCGTGGCAAGTTGAGTGCCAGCTTTGTTATACAGCAGGTGCACGCAACACGAAGATAGACATATAGCCTGTATGGATTGTTCCTGACACAGCACCTAAAACAAAACAGGACAGGTGAATACCTCTTCCAAAAGCTATTTAAGCTATTTAAAAAGGTGCCCGGCCTTGCTGAAGAAACTAATCCTCCGGTTTTTCTGCTAACAACTTCCGATTGAAATTCAACAGAAACAGCTTCTCCGAAGCTCGGGTAACGGCCGTGTACAGCCAACGCGCAAACTCGGAGTTTATCGTGTCTTCCTTTAGAAAACCATGGTCCACGAACACAGCTTGCCACTGCCCACCCTGCGCTTTGTGGCAGGTAAGGGCGTAGGCAAACTTCACTTGCAGCGCATTGAGAAACGGGTCTTTGCGCAAGGCCGCACTTTTGTCGCGCTTGGTGGTGAGGTGGTCATAGTCCTTACCAACGGCCTCGTATAGCTCTTTGCTACGGTCGACGGGCAGGGCCGGGCTTTCGGTGTGCAGGGTGTCGAGCAGCAGCTTGATTTCCATATCCGGCTCGTCGGGGTAGTCCACGAGCCGTACGCGGGCATCGGCAAAGCGGAACCCGAACTCCTCGGTGCGCCGAATGATTTTCACTACCTGCACAAAGTCGCCGTTGGCTAGAAAGCCCATTTCCGAGTCTTTGGGCAGCCAGAAGTAGTTGTTGCGCACCACCATCAAGTAGTCGCCCGACTCGATTTCGTCTTCCGCTTCAAACAGCACCCGCCGAATCATTTGGTTGTACTGGTTGGCGTTCTTGTTGGAGCGGCAGATGATGGTGGTATTCTCGTGGCCGAAGTTCTTGTAGGCCCAGCGCAAGCCGTCTTCCAGCTTGTCGCCGCCCATCTGGAACAGGTCGGGGTAGCCGCGCGTCACGAACTGGATATTGGGCTGCTCTTGCCGCAGTTCCTCGCGCAGCACGGTGGCGTTCATCAGGATGCCCGACTGCTCGGCCTGGCGCATCACCTGGCGCAGTTCCACCCCGTCTACGGTGGCCCGGAAACGGTGGCGCAGCAGTTCGGGGTCGAGGGCGGGGCTCAGCAACTGGCCCACCGGGGGCAGCTGGGCTGTATCGCCGATGAGCAGCAGGCGGTTCGAGGGCTTCTCGAACACGTAATTCATTAAATCATCGAGCAGGCCATTTTCTCCGAAAGCTTTTTCATCGGAAATCATCGAGGCCTCATCCACGATGAAGAGCGTGTCCTGCGCGCGGTTGGGCTGGCGCTGAAACGAAAGCCCCTGGGACGGCGTGCCGCTGGTTTGGCGGTAAATTTTCTTGTGAATCGTGCTGGCCGACACGCCGGCGTAGGCGCTCATCACCTTGGCTGCCCGGCCAGTGGGCGCCATCAGCACGTACTTGCGCCCCAACTTGTGCAGCCACTGCACTAAGGCACTGACTACGGTGGTTTTGCCGGTACCAGCGTAGCCGCGCAGCACAAACGCTTTGCGACCGGGCAAGTCATCTTTCAGAAACCCATCCAGCTTCTGAAATAGCGTGGACTGGTCCTGCGTAGGTTCGTAGGGAAAATGGTCGCGGACGGAAGGGGTTCTGACGGAAAGCATGAGTAGGTAAAAAGAAGCAGGCCGCAGGGCCTTTTAATCAAGCAAGGCTGGATTGACCTCACTAATAAACTGCTGCAAGAACAGCATTTCGCGCCTAGAAAGTCCCGCACGGTGGCCACTATCCAAGGCCATTTGCCGGAAGTTAGCCAAAGCCTGAACCCAATTTTCTTCTGTGGACATATTGGCGCTGATTCCCTGGACAACCGCTTGGCGCAGGCAGGCTTTGGGGTGTCGCTCCAGGTAGCGCAGCGTCAGCATGGACTGCTGCGCCCAAATAGCGGCGGCGGCCTCGTTGATGCCATCCGTAAGATACCCATCACTCTGGCAATAGATGGAATCCAGGAATTGCAAGGCCCCTACCGACCTTTCAACTGCTACCTGCTGCTGAAGCTGATAAATCCCCGCTAGCACTAGGCTATCGTCGGGCGGAGGCGGCGGGGCCAGCAACATGGAAGAGGATGCAGCAGTAGGCGGATTTTGGCTGGATACCGTTTGCTCTGATTGACACCCTGCAAGGGCTAAGATGAATAACGCTGAAAGAATAATCTTCATAGCTGCTCAGGCTTTTCCCTACCCAAATTACTCATATTCCTATTTCCCTAATTGTTACTGCGGCTCTACTACGGCCATGGTAGCCGTAGCCTTGGCAATCAGCAGGTCATCACACCAGACTTCGGCCTCGCAGAAATGCAGGCGGCGGCCGGCTTTCAGCACCCAACCGACGGCTCGTAGCTTCTGGCCCACGCCGGGGTGCAGGTAGCTGGTTTTCAGCTCCACCGTTACCACGCCGGTATTGTCGGGCACGAGCGTAACGGCGGCAAAGCCGGCTGCCAGGTCGGCCATGGTAGCGGTGAGGCCACCGTGCACGAAGCCGCGCTGCTGCTGGTGCTGCTCTTGGAGCATTAGTTCGGCCTCCACCCGGCCGGGCTCAATGCGGGTGAGGTCGGCGCCAATCAGGTGCATGAAATGCTGGCGGGTGAGTTTGCGGCGGATGCGGGCTTCGAGCGAATCGTAGGCGGGCTGGGGCGTAGTCGGTGTAGTCATGGAAGCCAAAGGTCGTTATTCGTTTTTGGTTGTTTGTTTTTCGATATTCAGGATACCCAAGGCGACCTGCCGAACAATCAATAATGAACAACCAATACCAACCATGGACTATCTTTTGACTGGGGCGCTGGGCCTGGCGCTGGCAGCGTGCAGTGGCTTTCGGGTATTTGTGCCGTTGCTAGCGGCCAGCCTTGCGTATCATACGGGGCTGCTGCATCCGTCGTCAGGATTTGCGTGGCTAGGAAGCTGGGTGGCGGTGAGTGCCCTGGGTACGGCCACGGTGCTGGAAATTCTGGGCTACTATTTCCCGGTGGTTGACAACGTGCTGGACACGATAACGACGCCTGCTTCGTTTATAGCCGGCACCGTGCTCATGACCGCCTCCCTTCCCGACCTCGACCCTGTCGTGCGCTGGGGTTTGGGCGTGCTGGTCGGTGGCAGCACGGCGGGTATCATCCAAACGGGCACTACGCTGCTGCGCGCCGGCTCAACGGTGGGCACGGCTGGTCTTGGCAATCCGGTGCTGGCTACCGTCGAAAACACGCTGGCTGTGCTCGGTACTGTGCTGGCCCTGCTGCTGCCCCTGCTGGCGGCTGGTTTGGGGCTGATACTAGTGCTGTATATTGCCACCCGGTTGCGGCGGTGGCGGCAGCGCCTCAGGGGCCGTAAACCAGCTCCGGTTACTTAAAGCTGAACTTGTTATCGAATTACACCCCACTGAATGTCCGCTCCTGATTCTGCTCCTGCCCGTCTGCCTATCAACTCTTATACTGGCCTTGTACGCGTACGCGTGTGTGGCCTACTGGTGCAGGGAGGCGCGCTGCTCCTGACTGCTCACCGCGGCCTTCTTCCCGATGATGCGCCCTTCTGGTCGCCGCCGGGTGGCGGCTGGCAATTCGGCGAAACTATTCAGGACTGCTTGCGGCGTGAGTTCCGGGAAGAAACTGGTTTAGATGTGCTGGTAGGCCGCTTTCTGCATCTGCACGAGTACGGTAGCGCCGATTTGCAAGCGCTGGAACTGTTTTTTGAAGTCACCCCCGAAGACGCCACCGCAGTACCTCGCCTAGGCCACGACCCCGAGCATCCCGCCGATGCGCAGCTGCTCGCTAAGCTTGCCTTCGTAGAGCCGCGCCACCTTATCCGGCTGCCCGCAAGCCAGGTACATCCCGTCCTGCGCCAGATCATCAGCACCGACGACGTGTTCATTCCGCAAATTCGGTTTCAACGCTAGCTGCTCCTCCTATTCTGAGCGGGCGGGTAGGGGGTGAAGTGGGGTTTTGTACCTTTGGCCTCTTCCCTACCCCTATTTGCCCGTGGCTTCCACTTCCTCCGTTTCCACTGCTATGTTCGTTTCTTCGTCGCAACTGCCGGCCCCAACGGCCCTGCACCGCCTCCGCGACGAAACGCTGGACCCCACTACCCTGGCCGCTTACAACCTGTACCTCACGGTGAGCCCGGCCGGGTTGCGGGTAGGCGTGGCCGATGTGCGCCGCAACAAGTTTGTGGTACTGGAAGACTACGCGCCGCTGGCTGCTACTTCCTACGGCGGCCAACTGCAAGCCCTGGCCGCCCATCATGATTTGGTTGGCAAAACCGGCTGGAACCATGTTCGGCTGTCCATCCAGAATCGGCATTTTACGCTGCTGCCCGCGCCGCTCGTGCGCCCCGGCGACGAGGCTACTTACCTGCGCCTGCATCATACCGTAGACATTCAGCACGAAACCGTATTCTCGTACACCCACGCTAGCCTGGAATTGGCTAGTGTATTCGCCGCCGAAAATGTGCTGGCTAACTGGTTCCGGTCCACTTATCCGGCCGGTACGTTGCTGCACCAGACCAGCGCGCTGCTTGAAGGCCTCATTCATCAGAGCGAGCCTACCGCTGCCCGCCGCTTGTACCTTAGCATTGGCCACCATGAGCTAACCATAGCCGTTATCCGCGACAAACGCCCAGAGTTTTGCAACGTCTTCGCTTTCAGCTCGCCCGAAGACCTGATTTACTACACCATTCTGGTGATGCAGGAGCTCCAGCTCAACCCCGACCAGGACCCCGTCATCGTATGGGGCGACCTAATGCACGATTCCGAGCTATTCACCATCCTGCGCAAATACATCCGCCATATCAAGTTCGGCAACCGCCCCTTCGACTTAAGCTACAGCTACCGCCTCAACGAGCTGTTCGAATATCGTTTCTTCGAGCTCTATAGCCTTCACCTATGTGAATAATTCTGAATTATTAATTCTAAATTCTGAATAGATCAGCTATGAAGTCGAATGCTATTCGTGATAAATCTTTTGCATTCGCTTCGAGAATTGTCAAAGTGTACAGGTATTTAATAAAGGAGCAAAACGAATACATATTATCTAAACAGCTGCTGCGTAGTGCTACTTCTATCGGCGCTAATGTTGAAGAAGCATTGTCGGGAGTTTCCAAGGCTGACTTCATCCATAAGCTATCTATTTCAGCCAAGGAAGCGCGTGAGGCATCCTACTGGCTGCGTCTGCTTCATGATAACGGATATCTTAAATCTACCGCCTTTGATTCTTTACATAGTGAGTGCGTAGAATTATTAAAAATAATTAACAGCATAATACTCACCAGCAAAAACGGCACGGTATAATATCGAAATACTAATGCTCACAAGAATAATTCAGAATTCAGCATTCATAATTCAGAATTAATGAAAATCGCCTTGTTTCCCGGCTCTTTCGACCCATTTACTAATGGCCACTTGGATGTGGTGCGGCGGGGCACGCTTCTGTTCGATGAAATCATCATTGCTATTGGCAACAATAGCAGCAAGACCCGCTACCTGCCTGTGGAGCAAATGATAGGCATGATAGAGGAAGTGTTTCGCGACGAGCCGCGCGTGTCGGTACGGGCCTACAAGGGTCTGACGGCCGACTTCGCCAGGGAAGTGGGTGCCCGGTACCTGCTGCGCGGCTTACGCAACACCACCGACTTCGAGTACGAAAACACCATTGCGCAAGCCAACCGCCACGTTAACCCCGAGTTGGAAACCGTATTCTTGATTACCTCTCCCACGTTGGCGGCCATCAGCAGTACCATCATCCGGGAAATTCACCGCTTTGGTGGCAACGTGGACAGCTTCGTACCCTTCCAGTTGCCCCCGGTTGAGGGCTGAGAAGTAGAAATAAAAAATGGCCGGTCGTTGAACGTCCTCGTTATGAGTCGTTCAACAACCGGCCATTTTTAATTCCTACTTCTTAATTTTTAACTGAAGATGACCCTGCCATTTCACTTAGATAGTGGCGCATGACCAGGGCTATACTAGCGTAAGACGACTCCAGAACGGCTAAGGCTTCTTGCGGCGTCATCCAGCGTACTTCTTCGATATATTCTTCGGCCTGTGGCTTCATCAATGTATCGTCGAGGCAGCGCATGACGTACCAGTTGGTTTTCTTAAGGATTTTATTGCCGTTGTAAGCATAGGAATGCCAGGTACTCGGTAGTTTGTCGCCTAGCTCTACCGTGATGTTGCACTCCTCCTCTACCTCGCGCAAGGCGCCAAGGCCAGGATCTTCATCTTTTTTTAGTTTGCCTTTCGGCAAATCCCATTTACCAAGCCGGTAAATCATCAGCACCTTGCCTTGCTTCACCACGAGGCCACCAGCGGCTTTCACGATGCGAAACTGGTCCTTTAGGTGCAGGATGAGGCGGCTTTTCTTGCGCGCCAGCATGGTCAGCGAAGTTAGTTTCTTCAGCTTTTTTACTTCCATCAGTCGCAACAGCCGGTCCACAAATACGTCGGTAACGTCGCGCACCAGCACGTCGCCCACCAAATCTTTGGAAGTAAACTCGTCTTCCGGATTCAGAATCAGGTCGTACTTGTGCTTGTATACTTTCTCGCTGTTCTTCTTGATAATCAGCGGAATATCGTTGATGAAAACGTTCATCGCGGGGTAAACTGGAGGGCTACAAACTAGGAGAAAGGCAGGCCGCGGCCCACTGCAAAGCACAACATAAATCTTGGCAAACAAAAGAGCAAAGCGAACGGGCAAGATACGGCCCCCCGCCAGTTGAGTTGTTGGCGGAGGCAATATAGTGAATGAGTGAAGTGGTGACCGAGTGAAGTAGCCTACGCCAGCAAGGAGCCGCGCCGTAAAGTCCTTCACTCTTCACTCATTCACCGTTTCACCGCTTACCTTCGCGCGATGAAGAAAATCGGTCTGCTCTCCGACACGCATAGTTACCTCGACGAGCGAATCTTGCACCACTTGCAAGACTGTAACGAAATCTGGCACGCTGGCGACTTCGGCACGGCTGCCGTAGCCGAACAGCTCGCAACGGTAGCTCCGTTGCGCGGCGTCTACGGCAACATCGACGGCCGCGACGTGCGCGACACCCAACCGCTCGTGCAAGCCTTCGATATCGAAGGGCTGCGGGTGTTGATGACGCACATTGGCGGCTACCCCGGCCACTACAGCCCGGCTGCCCGGCCCTTGCTTCAGCAGGAGCGGCCTGGCCTGTTCATCAGCGGCCATTCCCATATTCTTAAAGTCATGCCCGACGCCAAGCTAGGCTTGCTGCACCTGAACCCGGGCGCGGCGGGCCGCCACGGCTTTCACAAAGTCCGCACCCTACTGCGCTTCGCAGTGGCCGACGGTAAAGTGCAGCAACTCCAGGTGGTTGAACTCGGCCCGAAGTAGCTGGCGCGAGTGAAAGAAGGTGGCTGATTAGTACGATACCGCAGCAGTTCGGCCTCGGTGAAGTCAGCCAGAAACCGTGTGGCTAGGCTGGAGTCATCCTTATAAGACTTTAGAGCCCAGCAAATAAAAAAAGCGTTCTTCCAGGGTAGGAAAAACGCTTTTACCTGTATCAGCCGACCGACGCCGGTGGCGACTGAACTTTAGAGGGCAATTTCGGGCTTGGGGTGCTCACCTTCTTGGCTGTCTTCGTTTACTGGCTTGGTTACAGCTTCAGCATCATTGAAGGATTCGGCATTTTCGCTAGCAGTATCGTTACCGCCTACTACGCTCTGCACTTTCTCAACAATGTCGCCTACAACTTCTTTGGCTTTTTCTACCACTTCGCTGTGGCTGACGGTATCTACGACCTCTGCCGCTACCTCTTTCACTTTGTCAATGGTTGAGGTGGCAGCCTCTTTAGCAGAAGAAACCCGGCTAGCCGCCCCGTCCTTAGTAGGAAATTTAGCTTTCAACTCCTCGATATCCACATTCTTAAGAACGGGAGTTAATAGCAATTGCTTGATGACGGTCTGCTTGTTATTAGCGCGGGCAATGTTCTTGCGGTGCTTGCGCTTCAATCGGGTAGTGCTCATTTTTTCCGGGTCGGTTAAGGTCTTTCTGTAAAGGAGGGGCAAAAGTAAGTCATAAATTTGAAACCGGAAAACCTTTCCTTTTTTACCTTCTCCCCTGATGATGAATTCGTTGATTGATTTACGCTCTGATACCGTCACGCGTCCTACTCCCGCCATGCTGGAGGCTATGTTTAAAGCGTCCGTCGGCGACGACGTATACGACGAGGACCCGACGGTGCGGGCCCTGGAACAGGAAGCCGCCGCCCGGTTTGGTTTAGAAGCTGGCTTGTTCTGCCCTTCCGGCACCATGACCAACCAAATTGCCATTAAGGCGCACACCGAGCCGCTGTCGGAAGTGGTATGCGAGCAAAACTCCCACATCTACTTGTGGGAAGTAGGCGGCATTGCCTTTAACTCGGGGGCCTCGGTGGCGTTGCTGCCCGGTGAGCGGGGCCGCCTCACAGCCGCGCAAGTGGAAGCCGCCATTCGGCCCGTAAATGTGCATTATCCTACCACCAGCCTGATTTCGCTCGAAAACACGCACAACCGCGGCGGTGGCAGCTGCTACGATTTAAGTGAGTTGGAAGCCATTGCCGAAGTAGCGCAGCGCCACCGCATTCCGCTGCACCTCGATGGCGCCCGCATCTTCAACGCCCTAATTGCCACCGGCCAGCAAGCCACCGACTACGGCCGCATTTTCGACACTATTTCCGTCTGTCTGTCGAAGGGTTTGGGGGCACCGGTGGGCTCGGTGCTACTCGGGAGCAAGGCGTTTATTCAAAAAACCAAGCGCATCCGCAAAGTACTTGGCGGTGGCATGCGACAAGCAGGCTATTTGGCCGCCGCAGGCCTCTACGCTCTCGAACACAACGTCGACCGCTTGGCCGATGACCACCGCCGTGCCCAACAGGTAGGCGCTACGCTGGCCCAGCAGCCCTATGTGGCCGGGGTGATGCCCGTTGAAACCAACCTCGTGATTTTCCGCCTGAAACCGGAAATGCCCGCCGAGCAGTTTCTGGCGCGGCTAGAAGAGCACGGCATCAAAGCCGCCTCGTTTGGCCCTCAAATGATTCGCTTTGTCACGCACTTGGATATTGATGATGCCATGATGGCGCGCCTTCATGAGGCGCTGGCTATAGAGCAATAAATTCTGCAGGAATATTTCCTTCCGCGAGGCTAACATTTTGCCTCTGCGAACATTCATTTGCGGCCAGGCACCCTCCGGTGGATTGAAGAGACCTATCAGCGCCTCCCACAACTTACCGGAGGACGGCCTCTCGTCTTATTATTGCTGCTCATACTGAGAGGGGTTTGCCGTCGTGTTTTCACACTTTCCACGGATTTGTGTCTATTGCGCTCATAATACCCTTCTCCCCAATTAATGAAACGATACAACATCCTTGGCCTACTGATAGTAATGGCCGCCTTTTTCGGCTACTATAGCTCTCCACAGCTACCTAGCCCAATCGGATTGATGATTCCGATACTGATTTCGTCGTTGCTTGCTATTGGGCGAAGGGGTATTGGGGCGTCTAGGGTAACAATAGTTAGCCGACTGTTGCGAGTCGTCAATTTTCATGCAGTTTTGATGCAGGTGATGCTGAGCTTCCTATTGTTTCAGGCGCGGTGCCTTCCGGGAGTGGTCGTTAAGAGGTACTACTTATCATAACCTTCACCCTGCTGTTTTTCTTGTACCTCTGTTTATGAACCTTTTTGTGATTGGCGATGTGCATGGCTGCTTTCACACATTCGAGAAGCTGCTTCAGCACTGGCAGCCCAACGAAGAACTCTTGGTTCAAACTGGCGACTTAGTGGACCGGGGCAACTTTGCCCCGGAGTGTGTGGGCTTGGCCATGGAACTGGAGGAGCGCTTTCCGGGCCGCACCGTGTTTCTAAAAGGCAACCACGAAGCCGCCATGCTCACCCACTTTGGCCCGCGTGGCCCCTATCCGCCCTGGCTGGAATGGGGTGGCCGCTACACCGCGCAGCAGTATAGCGGGCGTCGTTCTTTGCTTGTCTCGCACTTGGAGTGGCTAGGCCGCCGCCCCCTGCTTTGGGAAAACACTCACCTGCTCATTAGCCACGCCGGCATCGCCGACACCCCCAATCCGCTCGACGAAGACCACCCCGATGGCATTCTGTGGCGCCGGGGCCCGTTGCTTAATGTAGGGAAGCGGCAGGTAGTTGGGCACACCCCTACCCCCTATGGCGAACCTACCTATGATGCCCAAGCGAATGCACTCAACGTTGATACCGGCGCTTACTTAGGGCAAAGACTTGCGGGCGTACTGCTTTCGCAAACCGGAGAGTTTCTCGATGAGTATCTTGTTCCAACTATTCCTATTGATATCAACTAAGCAGTACTAGAAAATCCTTTTGGTTTGTTCTTCCCAGAAGACCGTCATGCTAAGCTCCACGAAGCATTTCGCGTGCTGAGTTTGCCGAAGTAATTCAATTACTACTCGAGCGAGATGCTTCGCGGGGCTTAGCACGACAGGTTGGAATTTTGAATGCTGCTAGGCAGCAGTCTTGTTCGCATAGTGAACAAGGACGCTACCTTTCGGTAGTTATTTCTCTGCGTTTTTCCCTCGCCTATGCCTTCTGCGCCGCGTAAGCCTGCTTTCCCACCTACTTTGCCAATCAGCAGCTCGGCGGCCGCCCTGGCGCACCTGCGCCGGGCCGATCCGGTGCTGGCTCTCCTAATCGAGCGGGGCCAGCCCATTCAGCCTTCTGCCCACGAGGACCTGTACCTGGCGCTGCTCCGGGCTATCGTCAGCCAGCAGATTTCAACTAAAGCGGCGGCGGCTATCTGGCGCAAGGTGCAAGCCTTGTTTTCGCCCGATGGCTACCCCGAGCCGGCTGCCCTGCTTGCTATGACCGATGAAGACTTGCGTACGGCTGGCCTATCGCGTCAGAAAGCCGGCTACTTGCGCGCCATTGCCGATTTTGCCCAGCGCGACCAACTCGACCACGCCCACCTAAGTCAGCTTTCCGAGGACGACTTCACTCGCCACCTTACTCAAATAAAAGGAGTAGGCCGCTGGACTGCGCAAATGCTTCAAATGTTTGCCCTCGACCAGCCCGACGTATTTGCCGAAGGCGACTTGGGCGTTCAGAATGCCATGCGTAAGCACTACGGCCTGGAAGAAACCGGCAAAGCCCTGCTCCGGCGTATGACAGAAATTGCAGAGCCCTGGCGTCCCTATCGTTCGTTGGCTTGCAAGTACTTATGGCAATCTTTAGATAATAAGCCCGCTGCCTAGCTGTACCACAATTTTTGCGGCGCGTTAAGACCAGCTACTCGTCTAGTTCTCCTGAGCGCTTTTGGTCGAAATACGTTACAACCATGGCCACTACGGCGGCCATGTACGGCACACAGAAGCCGAACGCCATCCACCGCCACAACGACCGGTCGTTCATGTGAGCAATGTAGGCGGTGATAAGCGCCGAGGGAATGCACAGGAAAAGCAGGGCGCAGATAATATCAACTAGCATAAATGGGTAATTAAACGAGTGGCTACTGATATGAGTCGGGGATTTGCCGCAACTGCTTTGCCGGGAGCCAACCTTCCGGCTTCAACTTCGGGTAAAACCAAGCGGCGCCGCCAGCCAACCACGTAGCCCGGTACTGCCGAGCACTATCGGGGGTGTAATCTTCGTACCCAAACTCAACTCCGCAACACTCGCAGATGCTATAGTCAGGGGAGTTCCCGTCTGGTCCCCACGGCGACTGATCGTAATCGAGGCCGCACACTCGGCAATACCATATAGTCATGGGTTTTGTTATGAAAATACCATTTCCAGCACAGGCAGTACCTCGTGCTACCATCTTGGTTCTAGCGTACTTTTCCTCGTTTCACTAGGTACGCATACAACACCTTATCGAACGGCTCTCGAATATCAACTGGCACGAAGTCGATCTTGTATTGCCCGCATCTAAGCACGAGTTCGTGTTCATACTTTTGCATGGCGGCGCGGTACTGCTCGCGCACCTGCGAGGGCTGCAGTTTTACGGTTTCGCCGGTTTCCAGGTCTTCAAATACATAGGGCCGATCCTGGAACGAGAAATCCGCTTCAGTGGCGCGGTCCATAATATGGAATAGCAACACTTCGTGGTTCTGGTGCCGTAGGTGTTGCAGCGCGGCCAGCGTGGCCGTCTGCTCTTCGGGGGCCCGGCCTAACATGTCGGAAAACAGCACCACCAACGAGCGTTTCGGGATTTGCTGCGCAATAGTATGAATCACGCCCGACACATCGGTGGTGGCACGGCGCGGTGTGGGCGGGCGCTCCAGCAACTGCTGGAGGGTGAGCAACAGCGTATGGCGGTGGGTGCTGGTACTGCGCACTTGCGTCTGTAGTTCCACTTGGTCGGCGAAGGTGACTAGGCCCACGGCATCACGCTGTTTTTGCAGCATAGTGGCAATGGCCGCGGCGCATAATACCGCAAAACACAGCTTATCGTGGCCAGGCGCGGGGTAATACATACTCGGGCTTACATCGAGTAGTAAGTGGCAGCGCAGGTTGGTTTCTTCTTCGTAGCGCTTTACAAACAGCTTATCGGTACGGGCAAACACCTTCCAGTCGAGGTGGCGGGTGCTCTCGCCGGGGTTGTAGAGGCGGTGTTCGGAAAACTCAACCGAAAAGCCATGGTAGGGTGACTGGTGCAGACCCGTGATAAACCCTTCAACAAGCTGGCGGGCGAGGAATTCTAGGTTTTCGAAGGAACGAACGGCGGCCAGGTCGAGCGGCTGAGACATAGGCGGAAGATTCAAAAACCAAGCACACGGAAAAATACCTGGTTAGCGGAATATTTAAAGCTACGAATTCGCTTCGGGAAATCCCGAAAACGTGGTTCTGCGTCTAAAAACGCAGCTTTCGAGGATAACGAATTAGGTTACTAAACAAAGATACCCGAGGGTGGTTCAAAAAAGCTGCCCTTCAAATTTTTATATCTGAATGGAAGCACGTATTTTTCGGAGAACTTCAATCATCTTAGAATAATAAAACTTTATAGAAGGCCCTGTGGAAGACCGTCACGACCAAGAAGAAATTTATTCGCAACGTATTAAGGCTGGCAAACGCACGTATTTCTTCGACGTGAAAGCCACCCGCGGGCAGGATTACTACCTGACTATCACGGAAAGCAAACGCAAGCTTCGCGACGACGACACCTTCTCTTACGAGAAGCATAAAATCTTCCTCTACAAGGAAGACTTTTTGAAATTCGTTGACGCGCTGCAAGACGCCGTGGAATATGTGCGTGAGGAGCTGCTAACGCCTGAAGAGGTAGCCGAACTGGACCGTCCGCGGCCTGCCTACGACCATCATGAAGGCGACAATGGGTTTGTTAATCCCAACCGCACCGATGACCATTACTAAGCCTTAAATCTACTTTTACCGAAACAATTCTTACTCAATAATCTAGTCTCTCTGTTTGGCGCGCACCGACCTTCGAGTTGGTGCGCGCCATTTTTTTAGCGTGATGTAAGCGTCTAGTACATCAGGTAATAATATGGCTATTAGGCTTGCCCGTGTAAGTGGGGTCATGCAGCCAACAGCCGCTTTCAGATCTAAGTGGACTTCGCGCTACAGCTTACTGTCTACCGCGTCTAAAGACTCTCCTTGTGCCTCTAATGCCTTTCTTACTGATTGCTTAGGCAGGTTGCGTGCCATTCTTGCTACAGTTAGGTCTTGTTGCAAATGGTTGGGGCATCTATCCTTGTGGGAACTGCCGCAGCAAAGCCGCTTAAAACGCCGTACCTTTGCACCCGAATTGGGCGGTTTAGCACGATTCACCTTTTCACTACTTCACAACTTCACTATATGGGTCTCCGCTGCGGTATCGTCGGCCTGCCGAACGTCGGCAAATCCACGCTTTTCAACGCTCTTTCCAACGCCAAAGCCGAATCGGCCAACTATCCTTTTTGCACCATCGAGCCAAACGTGGGCGTGATTACCGTGCCCGACGAGCGGCTTCAGATTCTGGAGGCTCTGGTAAATCCGAAGCGGGTACTGCCTACCATCATCGAGTTTGTGGACATTGCGGGCCTCGTGAAGGGTGCTTCGAAAGGCGAAGGACTTGGCAATAAATTCCTGGCCAACATCCGGGAGGTAGACGCTATCATTCACGTTATCCGCTGCTTCGACGACCCCAACATCGTGCACGTGGCGGGCGGCGTCGATCCGGTTTTCGATAAAGACGTTATCGACACCGAGCTGCAAATCAAAGATTTAGAAAGCCTCGATAAGAAGCTGGCTAAGTCGGAGCGCAGTGCCAAGAGCGGCGATGCACAGGCGAAAAAGGAAGTAGCGGCCTTGCAACGTTTTAAAGAGGCTTTGGAAGCCGGCCAAAACGCTCGGGCCGTGCAGGCCACGCCCGAAGAGCTGGAGGCCGTAGAGGATTTGCAGCTGCTCACTATCAAGCCCGTTATCTACGTGGCTAATGTTGACGAGGCCAGCATCACGAACGGCAACGCGCATACGGCCGCGCTACAAGCTCACGTAGCGCAAGAAGGTGCTGAGGTAGTACTGGTATCGGCCGCCATTGAGTCGCAGATTGCGGAGATGGAAGACCCGGAGGAAAAGGAAATGTTCCTGGCCGAATACGGCCTCACTGAATCCGGCTTGAACCGCCTGATCCGTGCCTCCTACTCCCTGCTCAACTTGATTACGTACTTCACGGCGGGCGTGCAGGAAGTACGCGCCTGGACCATCCACAAGGGCGACAAGGCTCCCCAAGCGGCTGGCGTTATCCACTCCGATTTCGAGAAAGGCTTTATCCGCGCCGAGGTGATCAAACTAGCCGATTATCAGGAGTACAAGACAGAAGTGAAGATCAAGGAAGCCGGTAAAATGGCCGTTGAAGGCAAAGAGTACGTCGTGCAGGACGGCGACATTATGCACTTCCGCTTTAACGTCTGAACGCGGATTTTACAGATTAACTCGGATTGGTCGGATTTTGTGGACGATTACTGTTGGGGTGGTCCTATGAATTGCCCCGAGGGCTTCATAGAGCCACTACTCGCGGAACGACGGTCCATTAGTGCTTATTCTGAACCGAATTTTTGAAGAAAACCTAACACAGCAATTTCTTCAGTGGCAGCTAGTAACTTAAATGCCCCGGCCGGGATTCGGTCGGGGCGTTTTTGTTTGCTGATAGAGCGAATAATGGCGGAACTCTATCCTGATCCAGCTTAGTCAAGTCTGCATTGGTACTTGATGTTCGACACTACATTCTGAGTGAACGTGAAAGTATAGACCTGAAACTGTTCTGTATCCGCGACAGTAGCAACAGTCGACACTTTCTGTTTAAACGCCTTTTCAAATGTCTGCTTGCTCGCTCCAACGTGTATTCCTCTGGCTAGTTGCAGCGTGTTAGCTCCCGTTGAAAAAGAAGTGATAAATGTCCTTGATGGCGTCTGGTAGAATATATACTTGTCTGTTCCTAAAGCATAAGTTATTATAAAGTCAGTCTGCTTCGGATCATGTGCATTTGCCTGCCTTCTCTTGCTAAGTAGCACGGGGTGATATTTTTTAGAAAAGGCCCAATCTCCAGGTAGGATGCGTTGACAAAGCTGTCATTATAAATTTCTGTTTTTTTCCGGGCACTTCGAGCAAAAGAGAACAAACCGCTAAGTAACAGCCCAATAAATAGCATCGTAAGCGCAAGATGGTTTCGTATCATACCAAAACTTGTTAACAGATTACCGAAACACAGCATCAATTGCCACTTCCACGCCGCAAGCCGGGTCGCGCAGGACGCCGCTGGTTACTATGGTAGGAGCCTGGTTAGGCAGGAAGAGGTAGATGGAACGTAAGCTCGGTACTACTAGCCACGCTGATTGGGTACCGCTAGGAAAATAACCTTCTCGAATTTTAGCAATCAAGAAATCCAGCGACTGAGTGGGCGAGAGAATTTCAATGGCGGTAATAGGTGGCGAAGGAAAACGTATCACATCTTTCTCCCAGTTGTATTCCTGCTTGAGCAAGATAGCCACATCGGGTTTGAGACGGCCCGCGCTCAACTCAAATTCCAACTCAGGCAGAATGTCGTATTTGTCTTCATAGGCCGACAGTAGCACACTCAGCCGATAAGTGAGGCGCGAATGATTGAATGACATGGCTTCTTCGAGTACAACCTCGGTTTCAATAACTTCGATGGCCTGAGTTTGCATAGTAGAAGGCTTTTACCAAAGATAATTTATTTCCCTACCACCTTATACAGCATTCCGGCAGACAGCTTATCGGTGGTTTTCATACCGTTCAAGATGGCCAGCTCCTCATGGCGCTTGGCGGGAATGCCGTTGGCGGCCAGCGCTTGGGCTAGCGTTTGGCCAGCTTTGGCAGTTTTGATGCGGACTTTCTCGGGCTGGCGGTTGAGCTTGCTGGCATCGGTGAGGCGGCGGAAACCCTGCGCTACATTCTGGAAGGCACCGCCGTAAGTGTTTGTGGTACCGGGGCCGCAGAGACCCACGAGGGCATAGAGGGTTTGGCCGTCCTGGATGACGTAGGACAAGGTGCTGGCCGTCACGCTCTGCTGGCCAGTTTGCTGGTCCTGCCCTACCTGGTCGCCCTGAATGGTAATGGCGGGGAAGTTATTGATGGTGGTGCGGGTGGCCTGGGCGTTTTGTAGTTTCAGCTGCTGAGCGAGGGCCTGGGCAGTTTCGTCGAGGGACTTGTTGCCGGCGGGCAGCAGAATCATCACAGCCTTGCCGTTGGGCTCGGCCATCTGGAACTGGCTGGGTGAGTTCTGCGACTTCCAGCCCTGCGGCACCGGGAACTGGAACTTGAGGTCGGGGTGGTAGAACACGCTGTTTTCCACGTAGCCTTCGCGCGGATTGTCGCCGTAGGGCAGGCCCTCAATCATGCGTAGGTATTGGTCGCGGTTGGTGGCCAACTGGCGGCCGGCTTGCTGCTCGGCCTGCTGGGCAAGCTTTTTCACGTTCGTATACCGGTCGGCGGAGTTGGGGTGCGACGACAGAAAGGAAGGTACGCTGGCGGCGCCGCTGCTTTGCTCGGTGCGCTGCAAGGTCAGGAAAAAGTCGGCCATAGAGGCTGGGTCGTACCCGATTTTGCTGGAGTATTTCACCCCTAGCTGGTCGGATTCATTTTCGTCGTCGCGGCCGTACTTAAGCAAACCTAGGCCTACCACCTGGGAGGCGGGCTGGGCAATAGACGCCACGCGCTTCGAGAGGAGAGAACCCAACAAAATGGCCCCGTTGGCAATGGTAGAACGGGTTTGCTGCTTCTGGCCGTGGCGGGCCGTGATGTGGCCGATTTCGTGGCCGAGCACCCCGCTGAACTGCGCCTCGTTGTTGAAATGCGCCATAATGCCCCGCGTAAAGTACACGTGGCCGTCGGGGGTGGCGAAGGCGTTGATGATGGGCGAATCGACGATGGTAAACCCCTTGACATCGGCCGGCCGGTCGGAAATCCGACCCATCTGCATGCCTTTGTTGTCGATGTAGCTCTGAAGGCCCGTGTTGTTGAGCAGGCCGAATTGGGCAATTACCTGCGGGTCGGGCTGGGCCCCTTGCACTGGGGGCGGGGCCGGTAGTACCGCGGATTCGGTGGCGGCCAAGTGCGAACCAGCCAGCGGCAGCAGAAGCGCTAGGGTAAGACCAATGCGCAGAACGGGAGTGAGAGTGAGTTGCATAAGAAAGGGAGTAGAGCGAGAAATAGTTAGGCCTGCAACGAACCTCAGCTACGCAAAGGTTACGCGGCCAGCTTGCTGGCTTCCTAACTACATACCCATTGTCGTGCCAGCTTATACCACGGCGGTAGCAACAACCTAGAAATTGACGTTTGGCGGCCTCTTTTATGGCCGCTGATTTACGTCCAGGGACTGGTAGCCAATCAGCAAATCGGCGCGGGTGCCGGGCGGACGATAATACACGAGCAGATCGTATTGATTTTCGGCTTCCTGGTGGCTGCCCTCCCATACGACACTGTTGGGGCCTAGCGGGGTTTGGGTGGCGTAGATGTAGTTGTAGTAGCCTTGTTTGACCAACGCCTGGCCGGTATAGAGCTGCGTCTCGGGATTGTAAGTTAGCTTGAACTCGTCTTTGAACTGCCAGTCGGTGAGGGCGCCGAGCACGTAGACGGGGCCGGGGGCTGGCTGCTCGGCTTTCAGCTGAAACGTGACGTTGAGGTAGTCGGCGTTGGTGGCGCCGTTGCCGTACTCACGGCTCTCAAATACGCGCTGGCCGTTGATGTCAGCGAACTGAGAGTACGCCTGGGTGCCCCGGGAAGCGTCGAGTTGGAGCAGCGCGGTGCGGGGCGAGGCGGTAGCGTCGATCTGGGACACCCCGATGCCAAGCGAGCGGAACGTACGGAGGTCGAAGAAGCGAAACTCGCCAAGCGCTGGAAAGGCGTTTTCGAAGTTGAAATACTGGTAGTCGAGTTGGCGGTCAACATCGCGCACAAAGGTGGGGCGCAGGCCATACTTGGCGTTGTCCCACCGGAAGTTTTGGCGCAACACCACTTTCACTTCCTGAGCAGGATTTACCAATTGCGAGTTATAGCGAATTCCGAAGTCGATTTGCTGCAACGTGTAGCGCTCGGTGCCGCCTACCGGGATGCCTTGCTTCATAGAAATCTGCACGCCGTTTTCGTAAACCAGTAGCCGCCGGCTCAGCAGCGGTGTGCCGCCCGTGCCTTGTACTACGAGCAGGTAGTTGCCCGAGAGCTTCACCCGCGGTACTTGCAGGCGGTAGTGGAAATACGGGACTTTGGTGTTGACGGAGGTGCGGTAATTGGTAAATAGAAACTCGTTTATCTCGCTCAGGAACTGCATGTCCGTGAGGATGGAAGGTTTCCAGTCGACGTCGCAGTGCAGGAGCTTGGCCGTGAGGCGCTGGCTTTGCTCGCCTACCACATCAAACTCCAGTGTAATAGGCAGCTCCTGGGTGATGGGCACGACGGGCGGCGTAAAAATTTCATTGGTACTGCCCGACGCCACGTAGCACTGCACAGAGCGCACATTGGGGTCGTAGATGTAGTCTTGGTAGCGTAGGGTACGGTCGGCGTAGTACTCGGGGGGCTGTTGGCCGGCTCCGGCAGGCCGGCGGGCAGCGTTGGGGTCGGTGATGGGCGTACCAAGCGGAACGCAGGCAGAAGCTATTAACAGCAGGAGGAAGAGGTAAGAGTAGCGGGGCATAAGGGCGAATGTAGCGCGAACTTTCAATTTATAGCTAGGGAGAAAAAGTGGGCAGGCTGGCAGGATAACGTTATTGAACGCGAGTTCATATAGCCTTAATATAGACGTAAACCAGAAGAAATAGTACATCTCGAAATTGCGACCTAAATTAACAGCATAAGAATCCTATGAGACAGACTCCTACCCTCCTTTTAGCTGCTTTGCTCGGTGGCGGACAAGCCTTGGCGCAGACCACCTGCCCTACTCTCCCCAACGACTACATCAGCCAGTTCACGTCGGTGATGCCTTCTACGCAGCCGCAAGATTTGCGCATTCCCTCGACCCATACGTTCCAGATGTTGGTGCAAGGGGGCAACGCTTATTCGACGCCAGCCGATGGCAACGTGAAGGAGGCTTTCGACTTTACCGGCTATGTTCCCATTGATGCGAGCAGCACCAACGGCTACCTGTCTATCAACCATGAAGGTTCCTCGGCGGCTACCTCGGGCGTGAGCATGTTGAACTTGAATTTCAACGCGGCTACTCGGCTGTGGAATGTAACGGCCAAAAACCCGGTAAACTTCGGCCCTGTAGTTGGCACCTACAACAACTGCTCGGGCGGCGTTACGCCTTGGAACACCATCATCACCTGCGAGGAAAACACGCCCACGGCTGCGGGTCAGGTTACCGACAGCAACGGGGACGGCTACTTCGATTTTGGCTGGAACGTGGAAATTAACCCCGCTACCCACTCCGTACGCGACCAAAACGGCGACGGTACGCCGGACAAAATCTGGCGCATGGGCCGGATGAAGCACGAAAACGTAGTAGTAGCCGCCGATAACCGGACGGTGTATGAAGGTGCCGACGATGGAGCCGTCAACAGCTTCGTGTATAAGTACGTGGCTAATACTGCTGGTCAGCTTGCCAACGGCACCCTGTACGTGCTGCAACTCAATGGCCCCATTGCCACGGCTACTGGCGGCACCTGGATTCCGGTTCCGAACAGCACGCCTGCCGAGTGCAACAACACCACTGTCGCGGCCTTGGCTTTGGGTGCAACCAGCTTCAACGGTGTGGAAGATGTTGATATTAACCCCCTAACCGGCCAGATATACTTCACGGCGAAAGGCCCCGGCACTACGTACCGCTTCACCGACTCTGGTACGACGGGCACCACCATCAGCAACTTCGGCGTATTCGTCGGCAACTCGCCGGGTGTCACCAACCGCACCTACGCTATCAACTACGGCAGCGGCACGATAATGGAGCCCTGGGGTACCGGCAACGACAACCTGACCTTCGACTCGCAGGGCAACCTGTATATTCTGCAGGATGGCGGCCGCAACCACGTGTGGCTGGTGCGCCCTTGCCACACGCAGGCAAACCCGGCCGTAGAGTTGTTCGCCGTAACACCCGCTGGCTGCGAGCCGACCGGTATGACCTTGTCGCCCGATGAAAAGTTTATGTTCATCTCTATTCAGGCCCCGGATCCGGCTAACACCCTCGCCACAACCGACGCCGCTGGTCAGCCCGTTGTATTCAATAAGTCCACCACCATCGTTATTGCCCGCAAAGGCGTACTAGGGGTTCCTTTGGCCACCAAAAATGGCCAGAAAGAAGTGGCAAAAGCGGATGTGTATCCGAATCCGGTGGGTGCTGAGCTAAATCTCCAGTTGACCCATGGTCAGAAAGAAGCTGCTACCCTGCAAGTGTTCAACACCGTAGGAGCCCGCGTATGGGAGCAGTCGGCGGTACTCAACCAAGGCGAAAACAACCTGAAGGTGCCCGTTAGCAAGCTGCGCAGCGGCCACTACAACCTGGTTATCAAAACCGCTACCACTTCCACCACTCGCCCTTTCCTTAAGCAGTGAGGCCTAGCCGAATCATCCTACTACTAGTAGTGCTGACTGTTGCCCTGCAAGCTTTGCGGGGCAACAGTTGTTTGGCCCAATCCGCTTCGTGTGCTACTTCAGCGGCCTTTACTTTAACGGATGCACTTAGTAGGCCAGGCTGCATTCAGGAACTAAACCTACGGGGCCAGAACCTGGAGCTACTGCCGCCTAACGTGGCGCAACTGTCGCGGCTGCGGCGCCTCTACGCCCACGAAAACCACTTGCGCCACTTACCCGAGGACATCACGCAGCTGGATAGTTTACGGGTGTTGTTCCTGAACAAGAACAGCCTGCTGGATCTGCCAGCCAGCATTGGCAAGCTGCACCGCCTCGGGCAGCTGCAAATCGACCAGAACTCTTTAACCGAATTACCCCCTAGCATCGGCGGCCTCGACAGCATGCGCTACCTGGTGTGCGCCTGGAACAACTTTGCCTCGTTGCCGGAGCAGCTTGGCAACCTGGCCCAGCTACAGTACTTCGATACCTCGCACAACCAGTTGCTTTTCCTGCCGGCATCGGTAAGCAAGCTGCGCGAGTTGCGCTACGTGTATCTCAACGACAACAAGCTGCAAACCTTACCCCCTCAGCTTGGGACGCTCAGTAAGCTACAGGAGCTAAACGCCAGCAACAACCAGCTAGAGCAATTGCCAGCCAGCATCGGAGACTGTCAGGAGCTGAAGATTTTGATCTTATCGGGCAACCAGCTGAAAAGCCTGCCCAAGAGCATCGGCAAGCTCGGTAACTTGGAAATGCTGATTGCCAACGATAACCAGCTGACGGCGCTGCCTCGTTCGGTGGAGAAGCTAAAGAAGCTGAAAACGGTTATTGTGAAGCGAAATGCCTTTACGCCGGAAGCCCGTCGGCAAGCAGAAGCTGCGCTACCGAATGCAAAATTCTTTTTTCAATGAACAGTCCTTTCTTTAGGTTTCAGGTGGTTGGCCGCCCGCTGCTGCTCGGGCTGGCGGTGCTGCTGTTCTCGTTTGCAGCGTTGCGCAAAACGCCCACCGAGCAAGTAAAGGACTACTACAGCAACCACCTCCGCCAGCTTCACGCCACCCTGTCGCGCTTCCAGGAAACCACTTACAAGGTTGATACTATAGCGCTGCGGGCGCAGTTTGCGGCGTGTCGGCTGGAGTACAAGCATCTGGAGTTTGCGGTGGAGTACTACTACCCGCACGCGGCCTCGCGCATCAACGGTGCGGCGCTACCCGAAACCGAGCCCGGCGAGCCCGGCGAAGTTGTTCCACCCACCGGCTTTCAGGTGCTGGAAGAATACGTGTATGCCACCCCCGACGACCGCGCCAACCGGGACCTAGTTCATCAGGAACTCGACAACCTCCTCTCCCAAGTGCGGCACCTGGAGCAGCAAGCGCCTTACCTAACCTTCTCCGACGCCGAAGTATTCGACGCTATACGCCTCAATTTATACCGACTGGCTGCCAAGGGCGTATCGGGTTTCGATTCGCCGGCAGCGCACGCCTCATTGCCCGAGGCAGCCGTCACGCTGAAAGCCAGCCGGGAAGTGCTGGTTATGTTTGATGTGCCGAAGACTTTAGTTGCGCAGCTAGAGCGCTCTGCCACCGTTGTTGCTGCCCCCAACCAGGACTTCAACAGTTTCGATAGAGCCCGGTTCTTTGTGCGCTACTTCAACCCAACCCTGGCAATGCTACGCCAGGCACAACTGCAGCTGCATGTTCCGTTTGTCGCCGCTAAGCGTGCCGTGCGGACTGATGCGGGTGGCTATTTCGTAGCCGATGCCTTCGACCCTGCCTTTTTTGCGCCCGCCGATGCCGCCGCCCCCACAGCGGCCGTGCTGGCTTTGGGCGAGGCCTTGTTCAAAGAGCCAGTGCTGTCCGGCAAAGCAGGCCGCTCATGCGCCAGCTGCCACGTGCCCGGCCGGGCCTACACCGATGGCCTGAAGGTGAACAGCTCGTTGCTGGCCGATGCCGCGCTGGAACGCAATACGCCCACCCTGCTCAACGCCGCCCTGCAACCCGACCAATTCTACGACAGCCGGGTGCACTACTTGGAAGACCAGGTACACGCCGTAGTGAGCAACAAAGCCGAAATGGGCGGTCAGCTTAACGCCGCCCCGGCCCTACTTCGCAGAAAAGGTGGTTACCCGAAGCTGTTCGCCCTAGCCTTTACCACCGAGAAGCAACCCATAACGGAGCGCAACATCCGCCGCGCTGTGGCGGCCTACGTCCGCTCCCTGGTGCGCCTCAACAGCCGCTTCGACCAGTACCTGCGCGGCGACACGGCCGTACTGAATTCGCAGGAAATCCTAGGTTTCAACCTGTTCATGGGCAAGGCGCAGTGCGGTACCTGCCACTACATGCCCCTCTTCAACGGCACCGTGCCGCCCCTCTACGACAAAACCGAAAGCGAAATACTAGGCGTGCCCGCTACCGCCGACACCCTCCACCCCAAGCTCGACGCCGACCAGGGCAAGTTTCTGCTCTACGGCATCATGCACCAAAAGCACGCCTTCAAAACGCCCACCGTCCGCAACGCGGCTCTCACCGCGCCCTACATGCACAACGGCGTGTACCAGACGCTGGAGCAGGTCCTGGATTTCTACAACAAAGGCGGCGGCGTGGGCATGGGCCTGGAAGTGCCCAACCAAACCCTAGCCGAGAACCGGCTAAACCTAAGCGCGGCCGAGCAACAGGCCATCATTGCCTTCATCAAGTCGTTGAGCGACGCGCCGGGAGTTGCGGATTGAAGTAACACCAAGCTCCAGCTTGGTGGGT
>NZ_DASVSY010000068.1:0-6748 GCF_036387835.1 Hymenobacter sp.
GAGGGCTGGATCTTCCACCAGGTCTAACACATTAGCCCGCATCGAGGCCAGAATCGCGGCGCTGGCTTTAACTTCTGCCTGTCTGGCCAAGAATCGGCCCAGCGGACCGGTGTAACGGGGGAGGGTGGCGCCAACCTTCAATGGGGTTGCGCCAAGGACTGCTGTCTGCATACCTTTACGGTTAGATAAGTTAGTGATAGGGCTTGCCCGCCCTGTTTCTGAAATCGGAGGTCAGCCCTTGCCGGGGCTGGCCTCTTTTTGTTTAATGATGTATCAAAGGTATATACTTTGTGTATACAAGGCAATGCTAAAGTATATTTTTTATATACACCTTCATCCTTATATTTGCTATATGGAAACGCCCAAGCCAAACAAACATTTGCAGCTAAACATCAAGGCTAGCAAGGAAGAAAAGGAACTAGCTGAAAAGGTTGCTACGGCCAGAGGCCTGAGTATATCAGGTCTCGTTCGTTTACTTATACTCGATGAAGCTCGCCGGTTAGGTATATCCTAAAATATACTCCTCTATAAATTAATGTAAGCTCCTTCAACCGAGGAGCTTCTTCTATATTAGTCCAGCTTAATTTATTTACTTTCTACTACTTTTTATATGACCACTTCTTCCTTTGTTCGCTTTGGCGAAAAGGGCGAACACATCTTCAATATTTCCCAGATCAACTCTATCTGGAAGGAAGATCAAACACTTACTGAATACGAGCTAACCCTAGATGCTTATAAAGATTTCCCCTTGCACGGGGAGAAAGGCAACATAGCGTATGGTATCTGCATCAGAACTGTCGACCCTAAGCCTATGTGTTACATCTATCTAACAGAAGCTGTTCGAGATGCTTCGTTCGAGAAGATAGCGTCCGCGCTGGAGCCCCTTATCATTCATAAAGCTGAACTAACAGAAGTGCAGTAGTAGCACCACTGCCAGTCCTATAGCAATTGTTGCCGACGACATAGTAAAGCACATACTTGGCTTAACCTTGACGTACTTGAGCTGACATTATCTGTAAGCAGTCGACTTGAATAAAGCCGGGTTTACCGAGAGGATAGACACAACAAACAAATAATTATTTTTTTTTCTCGGCTTATCGTTATGTTTGAGCCGTATATACAATATATGCCAGAACTTTTGGCACTTTACTAAGCCATTTGGTGTTACCTTTGCAGCCCCGTTTTAATCATTTTAATCAATCCTCCTCTATGAACGCTTCAAATGCAGCAAAGCATAGTCTTTCTGAGCATGATGAGCGTGTGCATTCTATCCTTGCTCAAGTGGGTAGAGAGTACTCAGGTGCTGCGAGTTTCTTAGCTGATTATGGTATCAGTCAGGAGCTAGCGCAGCGCGTGAATGAAATGCTGAAAACTCCATTAACCTTCTTGTATAGCCAGCATCAAGCAGCTTGTAAAGGCATTGCTGATATTATGCGCAGGATTGTGGTATCTCATGTTCAGAATATTGCCAAGGACGCTACAGTTGCTGGCTTTTGGGAAGTACAGCGGGAAGAAGGCGATAGCACAATGGAATATACCATTGCGCTTAGTGACTACTCCTTAGAGAAGCGTGCCCTGCTCCGCAATTTCAAGACTGACTATCAGAATACCGAGTTTGCCGATCTGGCTCCTTTGGTTTTTCACTTCATTCCTGAAAAGCGTGCTGTTAATGTTATCAATTCAAATAAAATTGAGTTGTAATGCCTGAGTGGGAAGGATACATTAACAAAGCAAAGCATAATCAAAAACTGATAGCATTTCTGGAAGAGCAAGGGGAAGATGGTTTTCCCGACTGGATTGTAGTTGTCATGTTTTACGTGGGGCTACACTGGGTAAGCGCTTGGCTATCGAACCAAGGGCGGCCCAAGCATGCTTTTAGCTCTCATGGTGACATGCGAAATTTGATTCACCCCGCTCCAAAACAAAATCAAAAATCACAGCATAGCATACCTGTTAGTTGGAAAGTATACAACGCGTATGACGAGTTGTTCGACTTCAGCATTACTGCCCGCTATGAAGGCTTTTTAGATGAGCAAGGAATGCGAGAACAAGAGATGGAAGATATCGAAGAGTGTAAAAAAGATCTTGCTATCATAAAGCAATTCATAGAAGGCAAAGGCATCTCCTTATAAGTAAGAAGCCCCGGTCAATTCGCCGGGGCTTTTTCATGCGTTAATATTAGCAATAAGTGCACTTTACTTTCAATCTGCACTGATCTAAAATGCGTTTCCAGTATTCTAAAGCATTTTACGAGTGCTCGCAGTGCAGCTAGTGCACGGCTAAAAACAAGATAAAATTTTTCTAATCGGCTTCACCGAGCCACTTTCAACAGCTCAGGCATCTCGTAAGCTTTGGCAAATTCACGTTCTACCGTTTGCTCGGTAATGTTGACGTAGCGCTGGAAGGCGCGCCAGGTACGGTGGCCGGTTATCTTCATGATAAGTTCAGGCCGTAAGCCTTTTTCCAGACTCAGTGTAACGAACGTGCGGCGGCCGGTATGGCAACCTAGCTTTTCCCACTTGGCCATGGTCTGACTTGACCGGTTGCCACCGCGGTATTTGATGATCTCAATAGGGCTATCAATTTGGGCCAACTGGCCTAGCTCTTTGAGGTAGTTGTTCAGCTTCTGGTTGCTGATCAGACGAACGCCGCCGGCGAGATAACGGGTCACAATAAGCAGTGCCCTAGCCTGTAGGGGGATGCTAACGGTTTCCCTCGTTTTCTGCGTGGTAATACGCAGCGTGTTGCCTCGTACGTGCTCTGGTCGGATACTTACAAGGTCCGAGTATCTGAGGCCAGTATAGCAACTGAGCAGGAATAAGGCCCGGGCGTTGTCGAGGTAGGAGCCAGCGGGTAGTTCTAGCCCTTCCAGGGCTTCTACCTCTTCAGTAGTGAGCGTCATAATATCCGGCTCCTGCCGCTTCCACTTCATTTTCTCCCAGCCGCGGGCTGTGGTGTACCCTCTCTCGGTAGCAAAGCGCATAAAGCGCCGTAGCCGGTCTATATGCTTGGCAATGGTGTTATCGGTTAGATTGGCCGGCCCGAGTAGATAGGAGGTGTAGGCATCAGCAAATACAGGAGTAATGGTATCAAAGTCTACAGCGTAGCCAGTGGCCTGCTCAAAATCTTTGAGGTGGCGTAAGGTGGTATTACCAGCTCGAGCCGTACCAACTTTGCCTTTGGCCAGCGTCAGTTTCACCCACTCGCTATAATGATCAGCAAATGATTTGCGGGCAGCAACTGGAGCCGTAGGCGCTTCCGGCTCTGCTAGGCCCCGTAAGGCTTCCGGCGTGGGTAATAGTCCTAACGCCCGCTGCTGATCATAGTAAGTCAGCAACCGTTCTTCCAATAGATCCAATGCATCGTTCACAGCGCCGTTTTGCGGATAGCCTTTGAGCTTAGCCCGCTGCTCATCTTTGACCCACTGCTTGGGCAGAATGCTTAGGCCTGAGTACACCTTTACCCGTTGCCGGTCAAAGGTTACCAGAGCTACAATAGCAGTAGGAATAACGGCGTCAGGCCGCTTGAGGTGGAAGGAGACAGTAGCCATGGTAGGAGGGGAGTAGTTGCCGCTCTAAAGCTACTCAAATCTGTACCCCTGGGGTACAGCTAGGGGTACAGATTGCGTCATTTATACTACGCTGTTCTCACTCAGACTCACAACTTGAATTAAGCATAGGCATTTTCAGCCCATATAGTAGGTATTTTCAGTAAGTATAAATGTAAGCTAAATGATACGGTACAAGTACCTGCAGCTCCACAGAAAACGCCGCTTCCGGTTTGGGAGCGGCGTTTTTGTTTGTAGCCGATAGTATCTATACTCTTTATCTAGCCAGACAGAGCGACATGAAAAAGCCCTGCCGGGTTGGGCAGGGCTCAAGGAATGTGAGTAAGGAAACCCGGTAATTAAGGCTCGATTACCAGCCATAAGTGGACACGGCGTACGTTAGAAACGAGAAGACCAGCACGACCAGCAGCAAACCAATCATGGTGCTCATGGCTACCTTCCGTTTCTTCGAACGTCGGCGACGACGTTTTTCAGGCATAGCGGGATTTTTGAGTGGGGACAGATATACGCAGTGCAGTATAATTATAGATTTATCAATCTTGAAATCTTCTAGACTATTGGGCCCCAAGGCTTGACCAACAGCCTTATATAGCAGATGAACAGAATAAGTGTAGGGGCTGCAATAAGAAGATGATTGCAAAAAAACGTGGTTGAAATAGGCTTGTCTTACTTATACAAACCAGGCAATTTGGCTGCTGCCAGAATTGCGCGGCAGACTTGGGTTCGTGCTCCGAGAACCGCTGTATCAAAGCCATTAAGCGACGTAGCAGAAAGAACTATATGGGTAGTAAATGCCGAAATTATGTGAAGAAGAAGGTTTTTTATTGTCACAATTCATGGATAGGTTTGGGAATCTGCATCTCCTGTAGTCACTAAACAGATTTTCTCACTCCAAACCAAACTATGAAAACATCCTTTACGCCAACTATCTGCCGTCCTTTGCTTGTAGCCGCTCTGCTGGCTACACCGGGCTTGGTAGCGGCGCAAACTACCCCCCTGAGCGGTGCTGTGCGCCAGCTAAGCAGCCAGCATGCCAAGCTTGGTTTAAGCGAAGCAGATGTCGCTGATCCGGCCGTTACTAGTTCCTATACCGATGCCGGTGCCGACGTTACGCACGTGTACCTGCGCCAGCGCCACCAGGGCATTGAAGTGTACGGGGCCGAAGCCGACATGCACCTCGACCGCAACCAGAAGGTGCTGAGTATGCACAGCGGCTTCGTAGCCAACGTGGCCACAGCAGCCCGGAGCGCAGCTACCGTGCCCACGCTTTCGGCTTTGCAAGCGGTGGCTGCCGCCGCCCGCGTGCTCAACCTGCCTGCTCCCGGCAGCCTGACCATCACGAAGCCTGGTACGCCCGCCGAAGGATTAACTTTCTCGGAAGGCGGTATCTCGTTGGACCCTATCCCCGTCAAGCTCATGTACCAGGCCCGGCCTAGCGGGGAACTGGTACTGGTGTGGGACGTTACTATTGCCCCCAAAGTGGGCGACCATTACTGGAACGTGCGCGTCAATGCCTCGACCGGCCAGCTAGTCGACAAAACCGATTACACCATTTCGGAGCCGGTGGACTTCATGGAGCTAACGCAACGCTCGTTGGCTACTGCGGCTTGGCCTCAGCAGCAGCCCAATGGCGCTGCCGCTACGCCCAACAGCTACAACGTTTTTCCCCTCACGGTGGAGAGCCCCAACCATGGCAGTCGGCAATTGGTGGTAAACCCGGCCGACCGCACTTATTCGCCCTTTGGCTGGCACGATACCAACGGCGTGGCGGGCCCTGAATTCACTATCACCCGCGGCAACAACGTGCACGCCTACGAAGACCGCGCCGCCCGCAACGGCAACCCCGTCGGCTACAGCCCCGACGGGGGCACCGATCTAAGCTTCGATTTCCCGCTTAACTTCAACCAGGCGCCATCGGTGAGTCAGGACGCGGCCATCACTAACCTGTTCTACTGGAACAACCTGATGCACGACGTGATGGCCTACAAGGGCTTCAACGAAGTGAGCGGCAACTTCCAGGTCACCAACTACACCGGCACCGGCCTCGGCAACGACGACGTGCGGGCCGAAGCCCAAGATGGCGGCGGCACCAACAACGCCAACTTCTCGACCCCCGTCGATGGGGCGCGGCCCCGCATGCAGATGTACCTCTGGCCCGGCATTATTCGGGCTTCTCTAACGGTAGCGCAGCCTTCGCCGGTAGCTGGTAACTATTCGGGGGTGGCTGCTGGCTTCGGTCGGAAGCTTTCCTCGACCACGCCTGTCACGGGCAACTTGGTACTGGTAATCGACTCGCTTTCGAGTTCCTTGGGTTGTGCGCCCCGCTTCCAGAATGCGGCTGCCCTCAATGGTAACATTGCCGTGCTTGATCGGGGTACCTGCGACTTTAGTGTGAAAGTGCGCAATGCGCAAAGGGCCGGCGCTAAAGCTGTAATTGTTGTAAACAACGTGGCCGGCGACCCCACTGTGATGGGTGGCACCGACACGGTAGGCGTACGCATTCCGTCCATCATGATTTCCTTGGCCGATGGCACCACGCTCAAAAACAACCTGAGTAGTGGCGCGGCGCCTGCTGCTTCCCTGATTGGGCAAGTGCCCCCACCTGATCGTGACGGCGACTTCGACAACGGGGTGATTGCGCACGAGTACGGGCACGGCATCTCCAACCGCCTCACCGGCGGCCCGGCCAACTCGAGCTGCCTCGGCAACGCCGAGCAGATGGGCGAAGGCTGGAGCGACTTCTTTGGCCTCTGGATGACCACCAAGGCTGGCGACCAAGGCGCTACACCGCGCGGCATTGGTACGTACGTATCGTATCAGCCCACTACGGGCGCCGGCATCCGCCCACAGCGCTACTCGACGGACTTTGCCGTCAACAACCAGACGTATGCCAACATTGGGGTGGCTCCTTACACGGCCGTACACGCCATTGGCTCAGTGTGGGCCGCTACGCTGTGGGATTTGAACTGGAAGCTGGTGGATCGGTACGGCTACAACCGTGACTTGAAAGCGGCCACCGGGGGCAACAACATCGCCCTCAAGCTGGTGCTCGACGGCCTGAAGCTGCAAGTCTGCCGCCCTGGCTTCCTCGATGGCCGCGACGCCATCCTCAAAGCCGACTCGATCTATAACAACAAAGCCAACACCTACCTGATCTGGCAGGTGTTCGCCCGCCGTGGC